>JBNLGQ010000070.1:0-4665 GCA_050306135.1 Gammaproteobacteria bacterium | reverse complement strand
AACTGAGTGTTTCAGAAGGACACCGAATAGGGGACGAAGTGAGTAAAGAGCTTACCAGAGAGTTTTCAGATATTAGTCAGGTGCTCATTCATATTGACCCTGAGGATGACGAAGAAAGCCCAAAAAGTTCGGATTTACCACTCAGGAATGAAATAATGTCTGATTTGAAACAATGCTGGGACAAAGTAATGGAAACCAGCAAAATCGAAGATGTGGTTTTTCATTACCTTGATGGCAAGGTGCGCATTCAGGTGATTTTATCCTTAAGCATTTTATCCGCGTTTGATGATGCCGTTGCTATTTCGAAAAAACTTTCCGACTCAGTTCGTGGGCTGGCATATATTAAAAATCTGGAAGTATTTTATCGTTAATTATGATTATTTGCTGCGTTTGCCCTAATGCTATAAAGAGCAAGCGCAGCGATAATGTGTAGGAATACTTCGGTTAGTTTTTTGATGCTTCTTTTCAATTTTGCTATGTCATTAAAAATGATTCCCACTTGTGGCACAATATTTATTAAAGGGGCCATAGATGGAAACTAGAGAAGACGAAATGAATCATGATGACATTCATTGTGGCGCAATCTCTATTTGTTAAACTCTATTTCACGCTGACCCGAATATTGAGCGACTGATCAACTATTTTAACCGGTTGTACAATGTGCTCTTTTACAAGTTCCCAGTCTACTTTGGCTGGCACATCCCTATGCCGCAGGAATATCTGAATTAATCAGGGGTTCCTTAGATGTTGCCGAAATCACAACGAATACTGCTCGAGTGTTTCTCACTCTGATACCGTTTATTTATCAATAAAATTGGAATCAGCCATGCAATAAATTCTTTCAGTCTAAACATGCAGAGAAGCAATAGTGGTCTTCCTATTTTATATATTCTGTACCAGTGTGTATTAAAAAAATAGTCGCGTTCTACGACTGCAGTTGATCAGGAATGTGCCTCATTGATACAGCCACTTTGCCTCAATTAAGCTGTGCGAAGATATGTCATTAAATGTGTATCTAAATACCAAAGATAAAATTTTATATAGGGGGCCAAACAACAGTTTATTCGTCTGCATGGCTCATATGATGTTACTTCCTGATAACTTCAGCTAACCGGGAAATAACAGTTCCAGCGCAACCTCACTGGAGGCATTGAAACTGGTCTGGTTTTTTTAAGGTTTCAGGTTCGGCCGAAGCCCAGGTTTCAGTCGCGAAGATTATAGATATGCGAAAAATATCTAAAACAGGAGGGTTGCATTGTTTTACAGCTTAGTCTGAAAAGCAATGCAACTTCTCAAATTATTAGAACTACAACATAAACACACGAGAGGTATGCGTTTAATGAAAAAATCAGCAATTGCTCTATCAGTCGCGACGATACTTGCGGCCCCATTCGCCATGGCCGGCGAAATCACCGGTTCACTACGCTACGGCCTGGTTCATACCACCGAAGGCGACGGTGACACCTCCCTGCAAGACCAGGCTTCCCGCGTTAAAGCTAAAGGCGATATCGACCTGGGTAATGGTTTGACCGGGTTGGCTTCCTATGAACTGCGTTTTTCGGATAGCAGGAATGGAAATATTGTGAATCGTCTTTACTCTGTCGGTTTAAAAGGTGATTTTGGTTCATTTGAAATGGGTGTCCGAGATACTGCTTTCGACCTATCCACTTCTGACGATACCTGGTGGAGTGGTTACCACGGCCTGATGGGCAACCGTAATGAAAAGAATGGTGGTTTCCTTTATACGAAAACTGCTGACAGTGTAACCTTCGCCCTCGGCGGCCAAATGGACCCGGATGATACCGATAATGACGCACTGGATCTGGTTGATATAGCGGTTAGATACTCAGACAATGGGCTGACCCTGGCCGCTGGTGTTCAGTCGCTGACCGGTTCTGACGGCACTGCTACTAATCTGACTGCCGGTTACGATACCGGTGACTGGAATGCACGAATTACCCTGGGTACTGAAGATAAGGATTACGCTGGTGGTGCAAAAGAAACTGGCATCAACATACAGGCTTACATGGATAATATGTACGTTTGGTATGGTTCCGTAGATGTCGATGGCGGCAACACACCTACCAGTATCGGTGTTGGTTACAGCCATAAGCTCGGACCAAGTGCCTTGGTTTGGGCTGAAGCTTTCTCATTTGACCCGGACAGCAGCACCGAGGACTCTTACACAAGTATCCGCATCGCTCTCAAGCGCGACTTTTAGTCGCGGAGATAAATAGCGGTTACACGCGATTACAATTTTTTAATTTTTAGGCACCTTCCCCTCGGGTGCCTTTTTTTTCCTTCTCGGCAACAGCCCTAATTTTATGATCGGAAACACCTAAGAAACCTACTGCTACTATTAACCTGGTTGGCATTTGTTGCTTGCAATATATTACTTATTGAGGAAGTGGTTTTTTCTTGTTGTACCTGAGTCTTTTCTGCTGGCTATAGCATGACTCAGCCTCCATGTTGATGGATTGTTAATTAGTCGCCAAACATTCTAGTCAGGGGCAGATGGTGTTTGACGAAAGGTGATTTCATCACAATGAAACTGAAGTATTTGTCGATACCGATGTCCGAGTCGCTCAGTTGCTCCATGAGCTGTTGATAATCGCTAATGCTGCCGATGACGAACTTGAGCAGGTAGTCATATCCACCCGAAATCAGGTGACATTCGATGATTTCGTCTATCTTGGCAGCTGCACGCTGAAAGCGGTCGAAATCAGCCAAACGGTGATTACGCAAGGTTACTTCGGTGAATACAGTGATCGAAGGGCCCAGTCTTTCGATATCAATTTGTGCACCGTAACCGATTATATAGCCAGCCTTTTGAAGTTTTTTTACACGCATTAAGCAGGGGCTGGGCGACAGGTGCACTAGCTCCGATAACTCGACATTGGTAATGCGGCCGTTCTTCTGTAGTTCATCGAGAATATGTATATCGATACGATCGAGCTTCATTTCGAGTTCTTCAGCTGTGGACCAGGGGCCCGTTAATAGGTTTTTTCATTATAGGTGGAATATGCTGCGAAAAACAATGAAAATTAACTGACTGCATTTTTACCCAATGATTATAGGGTTTTAAAGCTAAATTGATGAAGAATAATATTCGGCGTAACGCTTAAGGTTGCACTATTCTGGCGCTTTGCGCTAAATTTGTGATGCCTGAAAAAGAAAAAATCCGAGTAGACTATTTTGTGAAAAAACATAGTTGGCTGTCTCCAGAGAGAGGTTTTTCGACAACACAAGCGGTGGTAGCCCGTCGAATTGTGCAGCATCTATAACGGGCTAGCGCAGGGCCAAAAGAGTACTGTTTCGGTGTTGGTTCTAGCCAAAAGTCTGACTGACTATGGCAAAGGCCTTCTGCGGACCCTGGGGATAAGGTAAGTCACCAATCTTCATCTTGGTAACAGTATCAAAGTGGGTTAGGCCGCAAGCAGTAAGGTAGTCGCGCAGTGCACCCTCATAAGGAGTATCCAGGCGTAAAAAGCGCCCTTGATAGTCCTGAACGATCGGAGCAATGAGCGCAATCGCATCCTGTTGATCCAGTGCAACCAGAGGCCCGATGACGTGTCCTCGTCCAAACGGTCGACACAGGGCAAAGCCCGTTACCTCGCCGTTTTGTGTGAGCACGGTACCATGGCCCGATTGCAATATGTGTGTCAGAAGCCTGGATCGGTCCAGGCCTGTAGCCGCCTGGTCCAGTGCCGCAATCGCAGCAAAATCATCCGCGTTGATCTGACGCGCGTGGTCAGGGCTCGTAGGTGCTGATTGTACGAAGCCGTCGTGGTGATAGATGGGGTAAACTGTTTGAAAACCCATGGAGATATACAGTCGATAGGCCTCACGCGTAGAGATCAGCGATTTGTTACGGTTTCCCATCTCGGAAAAAATATTTTCCATCAACCAGAGAGCTGCTCCGTGAGTCTGAAGCCGGGGAGAGGTGATTACCATACCGATATTACCGCTGTCGGGCGCTGTGGGCAGCCACATAGCACAGGCCACCAATCGGCCAATTTCATCTTTGGCGGTAACCCCGTGTCCATACTCGAGCAAAAAAGACCAATCCTCGGCGCGATGGGGCCATTGAACGGCGATCGACAATGCATGCAGTTGTTCGATGTCGCTGAGACTCATCTCCTGCAGCGTCAGATTGTAGCTTTCTACGATTTTGGTTTGAATATCTTGCATTAATGACTATTTTTATCACTTACGATTAATCCTAAGGATATACGAAAGGCGCCTTAAAGGCACTGGGTATGTTCGTTATCATCATGTGCATCGGCATCAGGCAGGGCCTGGCTCCTGCAAACGGATACGCTGACCACACAGGTGGAAAAATAGTGAAAGCCCAGGTCCAGGAAGTGGGCCTGTTCTACCAACTCCGCAGAAAATATCACGAAGCTTGCTGATCAAAAAGGAAAATGCTTGTGAGTTACAGGAATAAAGCATCTCTGAGGTACTGATGCCTATAAGCTTATATCTGTCTATAGCCACTAACTGCCGGAGAAAAATAATATGAGTTACAAACCTAAATATATCAGTTTTGACTGCTACGGTACCCTGATCAATTTTGAAATGGGGCCAACGGCAGAAAAGCTTTTTGCTGATCGCGTTTCAGCGGAAAAAATGCCAGCCTTTTTAGCGAGTTTTCGCTTTTATCGC
>JBNLGQ010000069.1:0-45030 GCA_050306135.1 Gammaproteobacteria bacterium | reverse complement strand
TCTGGTAGGCCGCATCAGTAAATCGGCGATAGCTCCATTGATACTGACAGATGTCCTGACTGATAAAGGCCTGGATCTCTTCATTCAAATAATTGGCACTCTCCTGGTCTGACTGGAGAATTTTAGAAACATCCATACTTTGTAATTTAAGTCGATAATTCCCCTTTTTCTTGTCACGAGTTATAGCGCAAATAAAAATATCGCAATCAACCTTGTTGGCTAGATTTTTAATTAATAAAGAAGTTCGTACGGGTTGACCAAAAAAATATGAATCGCTACTTGCCATATTTTTTCCTGGGCGTTGATCCGGCAATATGACACAGCTTGCATTTTGCTTCATGCCTTTTAAAAGCTGTCGTATCCCTGCGGTGTTTGTTGCTACTAATCTAGCGCCATATCGGCTTCTTTTTTCATAGATATACTTATCAATAGTTATATTACGGGCCGGCTTATAAAGAGCATATAGCTCTCCATATTGCGCAAGCCAATAACCAAGTATCTCCCAACTGCCATGGTGAGGGGCTACGATAATTCGAGCTTTTTTCGATTGTTTGAAACTGCTCTCAAGTTGTTGTACTTCAACCTTTTGTAGCACTTTTTCGACCTTACGGTTCCAAATGAAGGCAGGTTCGATAAAAGCGCAACAGGTATGAAAAACAGATTCGCTGATCAGTTTTTTTTGTTGCTGTTGGTTAAACTCGGGAAAACACAGTTTTATATTCTGCGCAGTCTGTCTTGAAACCTGATTATTGGTATGTTCAACGATAAAAGCCATTACCCGTGCCAGACGAAACAGGCAACGGGTAGGGCAGATCGATAATAATCGATAGAAGTATTCTAATGGGTGATTTGAACCTTTCTGGTCTTTAGCTACGTTGTTCTTTTTCAATTTTGGCCCAGCTATCTCGCAATGACATGGTTCGATTGAAAATGATTTGCTCAGCGGTTGAGTGAGTATCTGCAATAAAATATCCCAGACGCTCGAACTGGTATGCTAAAGGTTGTCTAAGTGCAGGAATTGAAGGTTCTAGCTTTGCATTGTCATAGATAATTAAAGAGTCAGGGTTTAATCCACTATGAATATCTTCTAATTTAGAGGGGTTATGTACGTTAAATAAACGATCATAAACTCTTACATTAGCGTTTTGAGCATGCTGAGCGCTGACCCAGTGAATAGTGCCTTTTACTTTTCGACCATCAGCAGTGTTACCACCGCGCGATTCAGGGTCATAGGTACAGATTAATTCAAGGATATTGCCATCCTCATCTTTGATGACTTCCTTACAGGTGATGTAGTAAGCAAAACGAAGGCGAACTTCTCTGCCTGGTGCTAAACGGAAAAATTTACGCGGGGCTTCCTCCATGAAATCATCCCTTTCGATAAAGATTTCATGACTGAATGGAATTTCTCTGGTACCGAAGTCTGGGTTTTGTGGATGGTTTAATCCATTGAAAATCTCAACTTGATCTTCCGGATAATTCTCTATGGTTATTTTAAGCGGATCTAGCACCGCCATTCTACGTTCCGCACGAGTATTTAAATCTTCACGTAAGCAGTTTTCCAATACACCCATTTCGATAGTACTGTCTTTTTTAGTGACGCCAATGATGTCGCTAAAGTTGCGTAGTGATTCAGGGGTATAGCCACGTCTACGCATACCCGAAATGGTCGGCATACGAGGGTCATCCCAGGCGTCAACGATGTTTTCTTTGACAAGCTGATTCAACTTACGCTTACTGGTAAGTGTGTACTCCATTTGTAGACGAGCAAATTCAATCTGTTGAGGGTGTGATTCTGTTTCCAGAACATTAAGAAACCAGTCATAAAGAGGTCGATGATCTTCAAATTCCAGTGTGCATATCGAGTGAGTAATTCCTTCGATGGCATCAGAAAGACAATGGGTAAAATCATACATTGGATAAATGCACCACTCATCACCCGTATTGTGATGAGTGGCATGTCGTATGCGGTAGACGACGGGATCACGCATGTTGATATTGGGTGATGCCATATCAATTTTTGCGCGCAGTGCAAGTTCACCGTCTTTGTATTCACCTGCTTTCATGGCTTCGAACAGTTTCAGGTTTTCTTCGACACTTCGATCTCTGAAGGGACTGTTTTGTCCTGACTCGGTAAGTGAGCCACGTGAAACTCTAATTTCTTCTGGTGTTTGACTATCAACGTATGCCAGACCTTTTTTAATTAAGGTGATGGCGTAATCATACAGTTGTTGAAAATAATCCGACGCAGAAGGATTGCTGTGCCATTTAAATCCCATCCACTCGACATCTTCACGAATCGAATTGATATACTCTACTTCTTCTTTTTCAGGGTTGGTGTCATCAAAACGAAGATTACACCAGCCCTGATAGTCTTCAGCAATCCCAAAATTCAGGCAAATGGACTTTGCATGACCAATATGCAGATAACCATTGGGTTCTGGAGGAAAGCGGGTAATAATTTTTTGATGTTTACCGGCTTCAATATCTTTATTGATGATGTCACGAATAAAGTTGGCCGATGACTTTTTATCGTCGATCTCTGTGCTCATTGATGGTAAGTAACTACTAAGATTAAAGGCGTAATAGTACAGTAACTGGATTGATGCGGGAACTGTTTAGTGGTTTGCTTTGAAAACAAAAAAGCCTCGAATGTATCGAGGCTTTTTCAACGACAATTGAATGTATCAGAATATCGTTTTTACTGCTTAAGTAATTTTTAAATTACTTTGCTGGTGCTTCAGGAGCAGGAGCTTTTTGAGCGGCAGCCATACGAGCTTCGTATTGCTTTTGAGCTTCAGCACGGGCAGCTTCGTAACGAGCTCGAGCATCTTCCATTGCTTTTTTCTGCTCAGCCATAGCTGCAGCGCGTTGTTCTTCCATTTGCTTCATCCATGCTTGCTGTTCAGCAGACATTTGAGGAGCATAACCTTGCTGAGGAGCGCCATAACCATATCCGTAAGGTGCACCATAGTTACCGTTCTGGTTGTAGTAGTTACCTGAGTAGTTACCACGTCCATCACCGTAGTAGTTACCGTAACCATTACCAGTGCTATAACCATCAGCATTCCAGTCGGTGTTTGCATCCATATCTGCATTACCACGACCACGAGCGCTGAAGTTCATGTCGAAAGAACCTTCACCATCTCCTGTGCCACGACCGCGTCCACGACCCTGACCTGATCCACGACCATCATAGTAACCATTGCCTGCACCATTTCCATAGTAGTTACCGTAGCCATTACCATAACCGTTACCGTTGTTATCGAAAAAGTCAGATGCTGAAGCGGCTGATGTAGCTATTACAGCGACTGCTGCAACTAAAGTTTTAATTTTCATGGATTTCTCCTTTGATTGATTTTTAATTTTAAAATGACCTTCTTCTTCTGACCACTTGAAGGTCGGGTCTTAATCTAACGCAGCAAAGTATATAATCAAATTCTAATATAAGTCAAGTCTGATATTCCATCTGCAGCAATTTAGCTAGTGGTTAACCTCCCGTCATTTATCCTGTAAAAATGGATAAGTGAGGATTCAGATGGCAAACTCGGGTGATTCACTTTTTGTCCAGGATTGAGTAATACTTCTGGCTGAATCTCTAAGTTTTTTAGCCGGGGAAGTTTTCAGGCTTCCCACGTAGATAAACCCTACCATGCGTTCATCGATTTGTAGTCCCAGCGCCTGATATACCGACTGGTCATAACAGTTTTCCCCGGTAAGCCAGATAGATCCAAAACCCTGGTTACTGCAAGCCAGCTGGATGTGTTGGGCAGCGCATCCAGCGCACAGTAGCTGCTCAATTTCTGGTATTTTGGGTGACTGGATAATTCGGGCAACGACGCAGATAATCATCGGAGATCGTAAAGGCTTACTCTTTTGTTTCTGAATTGCGGTCTCATCCAGGTTTCTATTTCGCGCAGCTTCTTCAAATACCTTGCTTAACTCTACACGTGCATCCCCCTGTATAATTAGAAAACGAAAGGGGTGCAGATTACCGTGATCTGGTGCGCTCATGGCAGCTTGAAGAATGGCATCTAATTGTTGCTCATCTGGAGCCGGTTCAATCAACTCTGAGGCTGGAATAGATTGATGATTGGAAAGAAATGATAATTGGTCAGTTTTCATGGTCATAGATTAGGTCTGTTATATAACGAGTATTCAAAAATGATACAGGTAAGCAGCAGATTATATTCATTATTGCTGATCATGGTAATGTCGCAAGGTACTGGGTTTGCCGAATCACTGCAAAACCATCCTTCGCCATATCTTCAACTACATGCTAATGATCCGGTCAATTGGCAAACCTGGAATAGCGATGTTTTAGCTCAAGCAAAAAAGCAGAATAAGTTAATTTATCTATCTATTGGGTATTTTTCCTGTCACTGGTGCCACGTGATGCAAAAGGAGAGTTATTCTGACCTGGAGGTAGGTGCTTTTCTGAATAACAACTTTATAGCAGTCAAGATTGACCGTGAATTACGACCCGAACTGGATAGGCGCATGATACGGTTCGTAGAGGCGCTTCGTGGATCGGCAGGCTGGCCATTGAATGTGTTTCTGACGCCTGAAGGATATCCTGTTACTGGCTTCACTTATCTGCCCCGCGATAGTTTCTATCAGGTATTAAACGAGCTGGATAAACAGTGGCTTGTACGCCACGCAGAAATTCAACCCATTGCTCGCGAATATTTTGAACAGTCGGAGTTTGATGAGTCGCGTAGCACTTTGCTCAGTCTACCGAGTGAACACTTTGACAAAGTGGTAGATGCTTTGCTTGCCCAGTCCATGGGGATTGCCGATGAGTTACAGGGAGGATTTGGAGATACCAGCAAGTTCCCCTCATATCCTCAGTTGAAAGCGCTACTGGATATCATCAATACCCGGTCAGATGTTGATCCTGATGTGGCCGCTTTCGTACGGCTTAGTCTGGATAATATGGCAAGTCGTAATTTGATGGATCAGGTGAATTACGGATTTTTTCGTTACACAACAGATCCTGACTGGCAGACGCCGCATTATGAAAAAATGCTATACGATAATGCGCAACTAGCACTACTTTATCTGGATGCTGCAAAGCTTTTTCCCGGTCAGGGCTATGCAACGGTTGCCCTGCAAACTATCGATTTTATGAACCGCTTTCTGTGGCAGGATGAAGGTGCATATGGAGCCAGTCTTTCTGCAGTTGATGAACAAAATAATGAGGGAGGTGCTTATCTATGGACCGTAAAACAGCTCGAATCTGTTTTATCCGAAAAAGAAATGAGCATATTGCATGGATCGGGTGTACTCAAAACTAATCTGACTGAGTTTCAATTCCCTGCATTGCTTAATAGTAAGATTGACTCTGCAACCCAGCAGTCCATATTGGACAAGCTAAGAAAGTCTGATCGACCGGTGATGCCGCTGGATGATAAAATTCTGGCAAGCTGGAACGCCCTGAGTCTGGAGACTCTGTTAAAAGCTGAAAGTTATCAGAAAAATTCTGAGATCACTGATTATATCAAGCAACTGTATGCCTATATCAGGCATCATTTTATAGTTGATCAACAAGTCATTCGTTTCGCTGGGCAATCTTCATCCGCTGAGACTACCCTGGAAGACTATGCTCATCTGGTGCATGCTCTGGCACTTTATGCGAAACAGAAAAATGATAAACAGGCAGCAGAACTGGCAGCTCGATTAGCAAAAAAGGCATTCAATGATTTTTACCAGCAACAGCGCTGGATACAGAATATCAGTAGCCTGATACCTGCAGATCAGGGCGATTACGTGGTGCAGGATGATGTGCTGGAATCTCCAGTGACTGTATTGCTAAAAGGGGTTCTATTGCTGCCCGAAACATATTCAGAACTACGAAAACAGGCTATTGATTTGATCGATACCATGACTCGGGATATGCTGGATGTACCTTATCACTATGCTTCGGTCATTATGTTACGCAAATGGTATTTGCATTCACAGTCGGGGCAAAAGCTGTCAGTGAAAATAAATCCGGAATAATAAAAAGAGATGCGCAGTTTACTAAAAACACCTTTCGGTTTGATTCTATTCGCCCTGTTGATGACAGGGGTAGAGTTGTTTATCTGGTATTACCTGTACCGTAATGGTTATCTGCAGGAGCTGATACTGAGTGATCGTAGTCAGGTTTCTATCATTATTCTTTTTGTCTATCTGCTTGCGACCCTTTATTTTATCTATATCAGTTACCTGACCAGTCGGCAGTTTAATGATTTGCATCTGGGGCGAGGAAATCACAGTAACTGCCTGCCTTTGCGACAATTTTTTCAAAGTCTGAGTTCACATTCTGCCGTAGCAGAAAGAGTGGTGCTGCTGCTGGAGGTACTGGATACCCGTATCCGCAGTAGCTATGCCTTTGCTTTCATTGTTGCTGATCTGATGCTTAAACTAGGCATACTGGGTACAGTGATTGGATTTATCATCATGCTAGGTTCCCTGTCTAACCTTAATAGTATCGACATTACCGTCATGCAAACACTCCTGGTGGAAATGAGTGGGGGTATGAAGGTTGCTTTATTTACGACCTTGAGTGGCTTGCTGGCAGGGATATCCTTGAATATCAAGTTTAACCTGATCGACTGGTCGGTGGACCACTTGATCAACGATATTCGAGAAACCATGATTGATGTTGAACCTGGATTCCGCAGTTGACCGCTAATAACTGACGTAAGGTAATGATTTGCCAAGCTTATTAATCAATTTCATCTCCACCCATTGGGTGAAGTCACTAACGCTACAAGCATTTGTGAATAATCTCAGCGCACCCTGCTGCGTTGTCGCTCTTGTTAAGGGAATTGCCATTAACTGCGAACGACGCCTTGCCGAGCACGCTGAGATGACCCACAAACCCATGTTCAACTGCGGACTCCAGGTTGAACAATCAGCTGAAGCTATCCGATGATTAAAAACAGACAGTTATCCGATCCTTTTACCGATCTGCTTTTCAATACCCTGCTGGGCTTTAGCCTGCTGTTCTTTATCTCCATTATCTTCATGAATCCGATTGCAAAAATGGGCAATGTTAACTTCAAGGCTGAATACATCATCACCGTGACCTGGCCCGATGATCAGCCCGACGATGTTGACGTCTGGGTGCAGGACCCCAATTATAATCTGTTATCGTACCGAGATAGCGACGTGGGCTGGCTGCATCTAGATCGTGATGATCAGGGCGATTTAAATGACACTATCATGATCGATGGCGTTGAAACGGTTTATCCCATCAATCAGGAGGTGGTCACTATTCGCGGGATCGTATCCGGTGACTATATTATTAACCTTCAATATTACAAGTCTACGACTCAAAAGCCTGTAGAAGTCACTGTCAAGGTCGAGAAGGTCAACCCATCACTCAAAGTGGTCTATGTCGATAAGGTCACCCTGGAACAGGAAGATGATGAGAAAACGGTAGTGCGGTTTACGTTGGATGCCAGAGGTGAAGTTTCTGATATCAGTCACCTGGAAAAGCGCTTTACTAATTATGGCCTGGAGGTTTTAGAGTGATCATCGCCATGACGGGATTGCTGGGTGGATTTATCCTGGTACTTTTGATGCTAAGTTTTTTATTGCTCAAAACCCGCATAGCACCTGCTGCCAAGTTCATTGCTATTATTGTCGTTTCAGTTTTTTATTGGGTGCAATATCAGTCTTTATTGCAGTACAGGGGATGGCCAACCACTGATAGTCTGCCAGACGAATTTGTGCTGATTGCTACCGAGATCCACGAGCCTGACCTGAGCAAGGGTGATGAAGGTATTATGTACTGGTGGGTTCGTGAAAGCGGCAATCCGGAGCAACCACCCAGAGTGTATCAATTACCTTATCAGGCAGAGATACATGAGAAGTCGGAGGAAGTCGTTAAGGAGCAGAAGCAGGGGGCTCAGTATATAGGGAGACCTGGAAATGCAGTAGATACACATTCAGGTTTTGGGGTAAGTTTCGAAAGAATTAGCAAAGCAGGTAGATATAAAAAAGAGTGAAGGTTAAAAACGTACTAATTATAAAGCTCGTCAAATAACCTCTGGCGTTGAAGTTCAGCGGTCAGGTCATCATAAAGTTCTGATACACTGTCCAGTTCACGCTGATCCATACTTTTACGGTAAAGTCGAATGTATTCCTCAGTCTCATCCACAAACTGTTTGATCGCAATTTCATTCATTTCTGTATACTCTTTGTTTTAAGTAGTCTCCTATTATGAGCATAGAGATGACGAGATTATGACAACCCGGATAATTTAGACTAAATTTAATCAGTGGAAAAAATTCAGTTAGACAACATCGCGCTGGAACGACAGGTACTTGAGGAAAATATCCTCAGCGCTGTGGGCCTGAATGCCAATCAGGTTCAGATTGGCATCAAGGGTGATCCTTCGCTGCGTGAAACGGCGATGAATCGCTGTAGATACGAGAGTGAAATCGATAGGATTTTCCATCAAATCCAACCCGTGTTTTCTGACATGTTGTTAGAACGAGGCATCTTCCGGCTGTTTATCGGTTTTAATAATAGTGAAGTACGTACCTGTTCAATCTTTGACCCACTTAGGGAAGAGATTCATGATGCGGGTTCTCTGGTTGATGTCGCATATATTGAACGCCATTTTCCTAAAATCCCCTATAAGAAAAAAACAGAGGTCATGCGTCAGCTGTACAAGGCCGTCATGCGCTCAGACATCTATGGCTACCTACCTGCGCATCTGCAAAACTTGACTATGCATAGACATGAAACCTGGAAGCCAATGAAAAAAAAGGAAGTACGTCAGGTATTCGATAAAATCCCGCTGATGCGGAATTTACCTGAGTATTACCTGAGAAACTTTTCAATCTCCATCGTGCAGTCGGTCGTTCGATTGCAGTTCAACTGTGATGGTACCCAGATTATTCACGCAAAAGACTTTGAACAATTTATAGACCAGAACCTACCCTGATGATTCGATACCAGATTGGCAGTGAAAATCCTGCCGGACATTATTTTGATGTCACCGTATACATTGATAAACCCAATCCCAGCGGCCAGATAATCAGGTTACCTGCCTGGATTCCCGGTAGTTATATGATCCGGGATTTCTCAAAAAACATCCTTGATATAAAGGCATGTGATGAACAGGGCGCTCTGGAATTGCTGCAGCTGGATAAATCCAGCTGGCAACTCCCGGTTACACAGGGGGGCGTGACTATCAGCTATAAGGTTTATGCCTGGGATCTTTCAGTGCGTGGCGCACATCTGGATACCACGCATGGCTTTTTCAACGGTACCAGTGTGTTCGTTGAGGTGCTCGGTCAGGCAGATACTCCATGTAAGCTTGAAATCATTACGCCACAGTGCCCACAATGCCAAGACTGGAAGCTGGCCACTACTCTGCCACGTATATCGGGTGATGATTTTGGTTTCGGCCAATTCGAGGCTGAAGACTATCAGGCATTGATCGATCATCCGGTAGAAATGGGTCATTTTGAACAGACCCATTTTGAGGCCTGCGGAATACGTCATGACGTGATTCTAACTGGTAAGTTTGATTGTGATTATGAGCGACTGAAGGCCGACCTGACAAAGATCTGTACCCAGCATATCAATATGTTTGGAACACCAGCACCCATGCCACGTTATATGTTTCTGGTAATGGTGGTCGGTGATGGATATGGAGGTCTGGAACATAGAAACAGTACCAGCCTGCTATGCACTCGCTACGATCTACCACAACCGGGGCAACTGGATAGTTCAGAAGAGTATCGCGGTTTTCTTGGTCTGTGTAGTCACGAGTATTTTCATAGCTGGAATGTAAAGCGTATACGACCACAGGTTTTTGTAGACCCGGATTTATCTACCGAGGTTTATACTCCCTTATTATGGGCATTTGAAGGTATTACCTCTTACTACGATGATCTGGCACTGCTGCGTTGTGGTCGAATTACCCTACAGCAATATCTGGAGTTGCTTGGGCAAACCATCACCCGTGTTCAACGTGGTCTGGGGCGTACGCGCCAGTCAGCGGCAGAGTCCAGTTTTAATGCCTGGAATAAATTCTATAAGCAGGATGAAAACTCGGCCAATGCTATCGTCAGTTATTACGCCAAGGGTAGTCTTAT
Organism: Gammaproteobacteria bacterium; assembly: GCA_050306135.1. GTDB lineage: Bacteria > Pseudomonadota > Gammaproteobacteria > JACNJF01. Next base: position 34,930 of record JBNLGQ010000069.1, on the reverse strand, counting down.
TGCTTTATGTATAGACCTTAAAATTCGACAGCTTAGCTATGGCGAAAAATCACTGGATGATGTGATGCGCCTGCTGTGGAATATCTATCTGGAAAAAGGTACAGGAGTCGAAGAAAAGCAGATTCAGGCTTTGGTAAGTGAGGTTGCTGGCACTGATCTCAGCGATTTTCTGGATAGCATGATCGAGCAAACCGCAGAGCTGCCGCTTGAGGAGTTACTTTCCACGGTGTCTGTGGCACTGGATTATCGACCAAGAACAGGGTTACAGGATAAAGGCGGTAAAGAGGCCACAGATGTTCAGTTCCTGACATTGGACGCCATGCTGAACGAGGCCGATGGTGGGCTACAGGTGGTTTCTGTTTCGGAGCAAGGTGCTGCCCAACAGGCGGGACTATCGGCTGGAGACTTAATCATCGCCATTAATGGTGTCAGGGCCTCGCTTAAGTGGTATCAAAGCTGGTTGGCTTCGGCTGACCTGAAACAACGCCATCAGCTGTACGCCTTTCGGCGTGATGAGTTGATGAGTTTTGAAGTGCAGCTACACAAAGCTAAAAAAGATACTGCGGTACTCTCTGTTATTGATCCTGAGAATACTGCTTTGCAGTACTGGATAAGCAACGATAACTAGAATGTCCTTATCTACATCCTCTCTTTTTGATCAGCAACGTTTAGGCGATGATATTGCAAGCCTGTCAGGGCAAGATGATATTGAGCTGATTTATCTGGATACCTGCGATTCAACCAATCGACAGTGTATGCAAATGGGTAGCGATGGACTCGTCGTGATCAGCGAGCATCAAACACAGGGCCGTGGACGGCGTGGTAAGCACTGGCACTCGCCGCAGCGACAAAATCTGTATTGTTCCATCGGGCTACGCAAATCTCTGGATGCAGAATATCTGGGGCTAATTTCTCTACTGGTAGGCGTCAGTATCGCGGATGTTTTGCATCAGATTGGTTATACAGGGGTAAGCCTCAAGTGGCCTAACGATATACTGATTGATGGAAAAAAACTCGGTGGAATACTGATCGAAACTCGGGCTATAGCAGCTAATGAGTTTTATCTGGTGGTAGGGATCGGATTAAATCTGAATCTGGATGATGATGAGCTTAGAAAAATCGACCAGCCTGCTACAGCGCTCAATCAGATCAAAAATATCAACTGCGATCAGCAGCAACTGGTAACCAGTTTGATCAGTCGAGTTTTTCAATCGATACGCGAGTTTGAGCCCTCACAGGCCGACGCACTATTAGAACGTTTTAAGAAGTATGACCACCTCACTGATAAGCCTGTCGTGGTTAAGACTCTGAATGAAGATGTTTTTGGGCATTATGCAGGTTTACTCGCTGATGGACAGGTATGCGTCAGCTTAGCTGATGGCATACGCTGTTTTACATCCGCTGAAATTTCAATACGCGAGACAGCACAGCATGTTGTTGATTGACGGCGGAAACACAGCGACCAAATGTCGCCTGATCGAGCAGGATAAAACCTGGGACAACACCTTTGTGCTGACTCAAGCTCTGGGGGTAGATGCATTTCGAGAATTTCTCAAACTACATCAACCCAGAGATATCCATCTCTCCAGTGTGGCCAGTGAGCAAATGACCGCGACAGTCATGCTTGAGTTACAGCAAAACCTGCCGTTTGCTGAGATATCCCAAATATTTACCCAACCGAAGCTGGGTCAGGTTACCAATGCATACCGTGACTATAATCGACTGGGCGTAGATCGATGGCTCACCCTGTTGGCGGCCTATGCCAGAGAGAAAGTTGACACTATTATCATAGATGCAGGCAGTGCTATTACCATAGACCTGTTATCCCGTCAGCACAGTCACCTGGGAGGAGCCATTTTGCCAGGATTCAACACCGATCAACAGCGGTTTATCAGCATGTTCCCCACAGTCGATTTCGATCATCCCGATATCCGAAACAATCAGGATCCGGGCCGGTCCAGCGAAGCCTGTATCCAGATGTCCCATTTCCCTATTTCTCTGCAAAGAATCTATCAACTGATGGACGCATGGATCGCTCTATTGCAGGAACCTGTGAAAATACTACTGTGTGGGCAGGATGCGCCACTGATTAGTGAAGAATTAAACCGATCTCACGAAATTGTTCCTGATCTGGTGTTTCAGGGAATGTTGCAACATATTGAGTTACAGGGATAATGCAGCTCAGACTATTCAAATAGTGTAAACAGGCCCTAAATGAAAGTATTTTTTACCCTACTACTGCTTACCAATATAGTATTCGCTGTTTTTCAGTGGCTGGTGCCCTATGAACAGCTAATGCCCCAGGCGAGAGCTTCAGCCGTTGCAGAAAAGCTCAAATTACTCGATGAACCAGATACCAGTTCAGAGCAACAGCTAGAACCACAGGATGATTCACCCGCCACGGCCAGTAAGCGCAATGCCGAAATTACTGCGCCTCTTTGCTATACACTGGGGCCTTTCAAGGAACAAAAGCTGGCCCAGCAGACCGCCAGTTACTATAAACAGCAAAACATCCAAATCACAACACGCTCAAGCATCGAAAAGGGCTATATGGGCATGATGGTATATATAGACGGGCATAAGAACCGAAAGGAAGCCATCGCCACGGCTGAAGACCTGAAAGCTAAAGGTGTGCGCGACTATATTATTGTCAATGATCAGGATAAAACCAATGTACTCTCGCTAGGCGTTTATGCATTGAAGAAGAACGCAGACAGGCTCAAAACTAGAGTAGAAAAGCTGGGATATGAGGTACAGGCCGAGCCAAGATACCGAAATCAAACCATCTACTGGCTGGATTATTCACAGGTTGAAAACGAAAATCTAAGTTTGCTGGTAGAACAGTTAAAAAGTGAGCAGGGGATATCCCGCATATCTCGGCAATGTAGCTAGGGCGTGTTAACAGGCCCTGGATAAGATTACCCAAGAATCTGCTTTAAGGGCTTGATAACTTCAATTAAACCCACTAGAATCGCGTCTCAAATTTTGGCCCATCTATTCAGAAAGGTCTCAATGCCGGTATAGCTCAGCTGGTAGAGCAACTGACTTGTAATCAGTAGGTCCCGCGTTCGATTCGTGGTGCCGGCACCATTTTTTCAGGCTAGCGATAATCAAAGCAGTTCTTTTCAGTTTTTTAAATCTATTCGGATGACTATGGGCTGCTGGAAAAGATATCAGACTGATATCGTGTCGTAAGTTAAACGAGTTAAATGACCGGGCACTAGCTCAGTAGCACCATCACATTCTCTGTCCAATAAAAACCATAAAAATTATGAACCTTTCTTTATACGCAGCGAACAAAGGCATCCAGCATATATGGTTCTACTGCTTAACTGTGGAAATTTTCACCTGATTCATTTGGTTTTTTAGGTTAAAATTCGGGCCGCTGCTACTGGTGAAAGCAGCCCATCAGAGAATTCTTATACAGACAACTCTTTATCTATAAGTTTCGTGGTTATTGCCATAGAGAATGAGTTGTTTGACTAGAAGTTTTGAATGATAGAAATCATTCATAGCATTTAAATTGCATAATACCGTTGGTTTTAGATAAGGAGAATAGGGAAGTGTCGTCGTTTATTAGCAAGGTTGGCAGATGGTCAATACTCCTCCTGATATTATTAGTTTCTGGTTGTGGGTCCAGCTCCCCAACAGAAAGTCAACCTTCTGGGGTTCAGCTTCCCGATGAAATAGTCCAGTTAAGGCTGCAGGATAACGGTAGCATACATGCCTATGTGGAGGTAGATGGTGGGCAGAAAACAGAGATGGCCATTACCGGGCCAACCGCTGAGCTGCAGCTGACACTAACCGAGGGCAGCCATAATATCAGAGTCATTCTCGAGTATCTGCCCAGTTCTGGTTCAGGAACCCCCATTATTCTGGCTGATACCACTAAGCCTGTAAATGTGACTGCTTCTACCAGTACGCCACTAGCTTTCGCCAGTAGCGACTTTGACTTCACTGCTCATGATGATGACAAAGATGGATTCAGCAATCTCTCTGAAATGCAAAGTGGTGGTAGCGCTCCAGTGATTTCAACGGTAAGCCCAGCTGTCAGCAGTGTCGATGTGCTGCCCGCTTCCCCTGTAGTGATTAGCTTTGATGACCCGATAGACCCAGATACTCTGGACGCTGGCATCATCGTAATGGGGGCTAGTAGCGGTTTAGTTAATGGAACAGTTAGCTACATTGAATCCACACATACGGCAAGTTTCACTCCTTCGCAGGCACTGAATGATGGAGAAAGCTATACCGTTACTATAGGAAGCGCTATAAAAAACACTGCTGGTGTTGCACTTTCAGCGGCGGTTTCCTATCGCTTTACTGTCAATAAAATACCTCCTCCTCCATCTGTCTTATCAGTCACTCCGGATAATAATAGTGTAGATGTGGCTGTAGATACTCCCATAATAATAACTTTCAACAGCTCGATGAAGGCTATCACCTTGTCAGACGGTATAAGTCTTAGCGATGCTTCCAACAGTGCGGTAACAGGTTCCGTTAGCTATGACGATAGCACTCATATAGCCACTTTCACCCCTGAGCAGTCCTTGAACCAAGGCGAAACCTATACTGTAACGGTTGCTACCAGTGTCCAGAGTAGTAATGGAATGGCATTAGCCTCAGCATTTACTTCGAGCTTTACGGTTGTTGCTGCGCCGCTAATGGTTACCTCGGTTACGCCGGCTGATAATAGTAGTGATATCGTTATCGATACGATTATCAGTGTGGCTTTTGATAGTTCGATTAATGCTGGCACTTTACCTGGAGGCGTGACCCTTAGTGGTGCATCAAGTGGTGCGGTGACAGGCTCTGTTAGCTATGACGATAATACTCATACAGCCACATTTACCCCATCAGAGACGTTGAACCATTCTGAGATATATACGCTGACTGTTGGTACCAGTGTCCAGAACAGTACTGGAGTGGCATTGGCCTCAGTATTTACTTCAAGCTTTAGCATAGTTGCTGCACCGCCAACCGTTGTATCGGTATCTCCCAGCAATAACAGTTTGAATGTCGCGAACAATACTCTGATTAAAGCGACATTCGATCGCTTAATGGATGCATCTACATTAACCGCCTCAAGTTTTTCTGTGACTGGCACGAGTTCTAATACGGTCAGTGGCTCGGTGTCTTATGATAGCGCTAGCAAAACGGCGACCTTCATGCCTTCATCGGTATTGAATTACTCAGAAGTCTATACAGCAACGCTAAGCACGGCGGTTCAAAGTAGTGAATCAATTGCTCTGGCCAGTAAGCAGAGCTGGAGTTTTACAATCACAGCGGCTCCGGTTGCGGATATTGCATTCACCTTGCCCCAAGCTTATTTACAGTCAAGTCTTCCTAATACCGGCGCCATTTCTGCTTATATTCAGGTTGATGGAGCAACGCGTCAGGCCATGACGTTGATCGGTTCAGATGCCAGCATCCAGTTAACTGGACTTACTACTGGCTCACATCAATTCACTGCGATTCTGGAATACGCCCTGACGACCGATCTTCAAACCCTGATTATTCTGGCGGAATCCGTTAAAAATATCAGCATCACCGAAGGTAGTAATAGTCTTAGTTTCTCAGACAGTGATTTCGATTTCAGCCTGAAAGATGATGACAGTGACAATATTAGTAATTTTGATGAAATGCTAAGTGGTGGTACCGCACCGATAGTGATTTATAAGTCACCGTTGGATGGAGCAACTGGAGTACTGGAAACTACCAGTATCACAGCGACTTTCGATGATCCGATGATCGGGTCCAGTCTAACTACCAGTAGTTTCACTGTAGAAGATGCAAGCGCTGTTTCTGTTGTTGGTGCAGTGTCCTATGATGACGCAACTCAAACAGTGACTTTCACACCATCATCGGCGTTAAAGTTTAATGAAACCTATACTGTGACCCTGAGCACGGCAGTACAAAATAGCGCATCAATTGGTCTGGTTAGTGGGCAGAGCTGGAGCTTTACGATTAAAGGACCACCAGTGCTTCAGGTGAGTAAAGAACAGACTTTAAGTAGCGGAAGTTCTTCACCTGTGCTGGCATACAACTCGGCAGGAGATGGAATGGCTGTATGGCAAGTTCTCGATGCGGACTATGCCTTGAAATATTCAGTTTATGACAGTGCCTCTGGTACCTGGTCTTCTGAAGCTAATTTGGCCTCAGCCTGGGACGGTGGCTCAATGGAATCTCAGCAATTGGTCAGTAACGGAACAGGGTTTGCGCTGGTGTGGAAACATTATGATAGTGGTAATGTCGACCTAGTTGGCAGTTTCTATGATGGCGTAAACTGGTCTACACCACAGGTAATAGATACTGAGAATACTACCGCAAACAGTCCTGTGCTGGCATCTAACGGAGACGGTTACGCTGTTGCCTGGGATCAGGACCAAAGTGATCAAAACCGTATTTTTGCGAGTATCTCAACTGATGCGAGCTCATGGGGCTCTGCCACTGTCATTGATAACAGCGCTATCAATGCCCGTAACCCCAAGATATCCTCGAATGGAACGGATTACGCAGTAATATGGATGCAGGATGGCCGCCTTGGTGTGAATGTTTATGCCGGATCATGGAGTTCGTCTACAGCTGCCCTGTTAGACAGTGCTTCTGGATATAATATTGGTGGCTATAATATCTCATCCAATGGTTCCGGCTACTGCGTAGTCTGGGACCAGGACAATGTGTATAGTCGAACCTATTACAACTCAGGTGGATTCACCTGGAGTACTCAGGCTGATATCGCTGGGTCTAATAACTCTGTTATTCGGGATCATTCGATCACCTCAAATGGCACGGGCTATGCTGTAACTTTCTTACACGATAATGGCACTACTCACGATGCCTATGCGGTTATTAATGCTGCAGGTAATGATGTTTGGGGCGCTCCAGCCTTACTTGAATCTGAAGCTGGTGTCATCGATTTAGACGGGGCGCCCCATATTGCTTCCAATGGGATTACCTATGCCACGATTTGGTCACAGCATGATGGTGCTTCCACCTATGACCTGATGGCCAGTGTTTATGAGGGTAACTCGTGGCCTACTGGTGTAGCTATAGACGCTGCGAGTGATCCAGTTACTTCGGGGTATAATTTGGCTGGGAGCGGCAATCACTATGTAGCAACCTGGACTCAAACGGTTGGAAATACACTGAATCTGTATGCCAATACCCACGATGGAAATAACTGGGGGCAGGTTGAATCTCTGGAAACTGGTGCTGAGAATGTAACAGTTCCAAATATTGATTCGGATCCTAATGGTGCAATCTCAGTTACCTGGGGACAGTCTAGTACTGGTCCTTTTGTAAACACATTTAATGGTTCTAGTTGGGGAGGAGAGGTCGTACTCAATAGCAGCCCAACCGGGGGGAGTAGTTATATACCCAAGTTGATAAATAGTGGCAACGGAAGAACATTGGCAGTGTGGACCCAGACCGCAGGTGCTTTTGAGAATCTGTATGTAAATATCCATGAAAATGGGGCATGGGGTCAGCCACAACTTCTATCCACCAATGAAAAATATACGGAATTCCATACAGCAACAGATGGCAATGGCTTTGCAGTGGTCTGGGAAGGTTTTGATGATGGTTACGGTTCTATATATGCCAGTATCTTTGATGGTAGTAACTGGAGTACTGCTACAAGAGTGGATAGCCAGGTCGCTGGTAGTGCGCGTATTGCATGGGGATCTGATGTATCACCGATAGCCTCAAATGGTAATGGTTATATGCTGACTTATTCTCAACGCGATGGTCTGGGATATATAGATATCTATGCGCGCGAGTACGATGGGGTTAATTGGGGTACACCTAAGGTACTGGATTTACCGTCGATAAATTATTCTGCACATGATTTTCCTATTATCGCCACAAATGGCACTAGCTATCTAGTGGCCTGGGTGCAATATGATGGGTCAGATCCAAATCATGATGCGACAGATGCCTATTCAAGCGAGTTTGATGGTACGAGTTGGTCAACTGCCAAGCTTATTGTTGATGGTGGTGCTGCTAACTATATTATCTCATATGAAGTAGATCTGGTTTCTAATGGCACTGATTACCTTGCCGTATGGACGCAAGAAGATGCCAGTGCATATGGCCGTCCAATGGCTAATATATATACATCTGCTGGCTGGGGCACACCTGTTGCTCTGGATGCAGGGGCAATAGGTCACTATACATATAGAATGCCGAGAGCCGTTTCCAATGGTGTCGGATATGCCGTAGCATGGAAGGAGGATGCCCAGGACGTTGGATTAAACAGGTTTGTGGGAGCGAATGTTTATGATGGTAACAACTGGGTGGGGCCAACAAATTTCGATGACGGTTCATCAGATTATCTCTGGTTTAGCACTGGCAGTGAAAATCTCATTTCTACCGATGGGAATAACTATGTAGTAATCTGGTCTAGAGAAGATAGCAATGGAGTGAGAGATCTTTTTGCTAATGTCTATGATGGCTCATGGTCACCAATTTCAGCTCTTGAAAGCGGGTCCGGCTGGATTACAGATATTAATGTAGTAAGTAATGGAAATGGTTTCTTATCCGCATGGCTGCAGGATAGTGGTACTGGTGTCTTTAATATCATGGGTAATTACTATGACCCAGATACTGGTTGGGGTGGAGAAAATGTACTGGATTCGGATACTAGTAACAGTGCTTTTGACCTGTTGTTGACTGGATCATCAAATGGTTACCTGGCCACCTGGACTCAGGCAGACCCAGCTGGTGATCCTATAGTACGTTTCCCATGGGCCAGAGTGGGTTTTTGATGCCTGTGTGTAATTGAATGATTGTTGATGAGTCACCATTTTGAATTCACTTGCTAACGATCTGCAGTCCGGCTTTTCCATCCTCTGGTATAAGATAGAATCTGTACTAGGGCGAGGTGGTTTTGGTATCACCTATCTTGCAACCGATACCAACCTTGACCAGTTAGTCGCTATCAAAGAATACCTGCCTCATGACTTTGCCACGCGCAGTGGTGACAGCACGGTTCAGCCAGTCTCCAAAGAGCAGGAGGATATGTATAGCTGGGGACTGGAACGCTTTATGAGCGAGGCGCAGACTCTGGCTAAATTCAGGCACCCGAACATCGTTCGAGTGCTGAGTGTATTCAAGCATAATAATACGGGCTACATGGTCATGGAGTATGAACATGGCCGCCCACTCTACGATATCTATAAAGAAAAAAAACATCTATCTCAAAAGGCTCTTGAATCTATCTATTACCCGATTGTAGATGGTCTGGCAGCTATACATCAGCAGGGTTTTATTCACCGTGATATCAAGCCGGGTAATATCTACATCCGCAAAGATGGGTCACCAGTTTTACTTGATTTTGGTGCTGCTCGTCAGGCGGTAGGGACGCATTCTCGAACCTTAACCTCGATGCTAACCGTAGGGTATGCACCTTTTGAACAGTACCATGAAGGTTCCGGCAAGCAGGGTCCCTGGACGGATGTATATGCTTTATGTGCTTGTTTATTTGAGGGCATAACAGGGCAAAAACCAATGGAATCCGCTCAACGCGGGATGGCGTTATTGCATGGTGAGTCTGACCCCTATAGCCCTCTTTCTGCACAAAAAATAAATGGTTATGAGTATGCTTTTTTAAGAGGAATTGATCAGGGGTTAATGATACAGATCCATGACCGTCCTCAATCGGTTGAGTCGTTAATGGGGATGCTTAAGGGCGATATCCTGTTACCGAAAATGCCATCCAGAAGTGAAGCTGACAGGCCAGTTAAGATAGATAAAACTGTCATCCGACCCATCAACAGACCTTTTGAAGGGCGAGAGGTTACTAAGGATGAAAGCCCTGTCCAGACTCAGCAGATATCGATTAATGATTCGATTTCGCCTACCAGAGAGAACTCTATTAATCCGGAGAATCGTTATGCGGCGACGGTTAATCCAGAGTCGTCAAAAGTTGCAAGGAAAAAATGGGTTTTGATAAGTCTGCAGGTTTTAATGCTGCTGGCACTGCTTGTCGCGCTTATTGTCTTATTGACGAAATCAGATGAGCAAAGTCCCGCGACAAATGATATTGCTTCTAATCCGTCATCTAGTGAAATAGATCAAGACACAACACAGCAAAAAATCAACAAGTTATTAGAGCAGGCCGATGATTTTTATCAGACGAACACCTACATTAATTCTGGAGATGATAATGCACTAAATCGCTATTTACAGATAAGGTCTCTGGATGTGCAAAATAAGATTGCTATCTCGAGACTGTACTCGATAGCAACAATATTACTAGGTGAAGCAAACGAATTGATCTCACTAGGTAGATTTAAAGATGCGACGACTAGATTGGAAGCGGTGTTATTAATTAATTCTGATTTTCCTGGACTGAGTCAGTCGCAGAAAAAACTGCAAGAAAATATGCAGCTGGCAAGTACTGAACAACAATTGGGTATGTTACTGGAAAAAGGGCGACAGGCTATGGATATAAGTCACCTATATAAGCCCATCGGCAACAGTGCATTGGAAATCTACCGTGCTGTTTTAACTATTGATCCTGAAAATATTTCTGCCAGATCTGGTTTGAAAAAAATTGCAGCTCAGATAATAAGTGATGCTGATTCGGCTATGCAGAAGGAACAATATGGTCAGGCGCAGGAATTAGTATCGCTAGTGGAAGGAATAGCTCCAGAGGATGAAGATCTTAAAAAGATTAAAAATAAACTGTTAGAAAGGAATAAACTGAATCGGCTTATTACCAGGGCAGACACTGCTTATAAAGAACAACGTTATACCTCCCCGAGTCATGGAAGTGCGGTTAATCTGTATAGAGAAGTTCTCGCTCTAGCTCCGACTAACCAGCATGCAAAAAATCGATTAGAAAATATTGCCGGAAGATATGCAAAAACTGTTCGTCGGGCGATTAAGTCTAAAAACTCAAAATTAGCAGAATATAATTTCGATATTCTACGGAGATACTTTCCTCAATATGGCGGGCTTTCTGGCCTGAATAATGAGATTAAAAAATTAAAATTGGCATCCTCTATAGCTCATCTTATTCCTGCGGGTGTTAACCAGTCACAGGATGATGCTGTTGTTGTAGAAGATATTGTCGGCTTGTTTGTACGTTATTTTAAAAGCCGCAATATTCAGCAATTAAAACAGGTTGCACAACTCAGTAAAGATCAGGAAAGCCTGTATACAAGCTTGTTTGATATATATCAGAAACTTGATTTGAAACTGCTACCACAGTCTTTTACTATAAACCGGGCTGAGGGTGTTGCTACTGCTAGCTTCCATATTTCTGACCTGGTGGATCAAAAAGGTCGCATAGTAACTACTACCGCAAACTGGACTCGATTGAATCTAAATATTCAAAAGAAAGAAGGCTCCTGGTTAAAAGCTGAGATCACAAATTACTAATATGAATTAATTTACTATGTTATTATTAAACAAGCAACGAAGAGACGTACTCAATAAAGGAAGGACTCTATCATGAAAATATTTTTATCACGCCTGTTAGCATTTACTTTTTTCCTGCAGGTGATCACCCCCGCAGCCTATGCCGAAACTCTGAGTCTAAGGTCTCAGGATATTGAGCCCCCGGTAATAAAATTTGATATAGGTAAGCCAGAAATTTCTGAAGGTATAAAAACCTTTACTGTTGAGGTTACCGATAATAAAGGTGTAGCAAATGTTACCCTTTACTATAAGAATGCTAATGATGTTGGCTTTATTCCCAGGCCTATGCTCAAAACTGATGTCAATACATACTCAACAGAACTGAGTGTAGATCCTGTTATTTCTAACAAGCTGGAATTCTATATCCGCGCGGAAGATATTTCAGGCAATAGCGTTTTTGAGGGGCAGAAATTTTCTCCATTTTCCTATCAAGTTGTTCCTGCGAGTAGTAGTGCTGCCTCTGTTACCTCTGCACCAGAACCAGAGGAAGAAGGCATGAGTACCCTGACCATGATCCTGATTGGCGTTGGTGTACTTGCACTTGTTGGCGGTGGAGGAGGTGGTGGTAGTGATGGTGGTACTACAACCTCGACTGGAACTGTGACTATTACAACAGCAGTACCAGATTAATCTGGTACTGCTGTTGTTTTTGAGGGGAAGTAGAATCAGGGTTGTTTTTCCAGCGCCTGTTTGATGTCAGCAAGTATGTCGCTATAGTTTTCCAGGCCTACCGAGACCCTTATTAAACCATCACTGATGCCGTGTTTTAGCCGGTCTTCTTCAGAATAGGTTATATGCGTCATGCTGGCTGGGTGTTGCACCAGCGTTTCTGCATCACCCAGGCTGACTGCGCGCATGGCTAGCTCAAGCTTGTCCATAAAGCTGATCCCCGCCTCGTATCCACCTTTGAGTTCAAATGCAATCATACCTCCAAAGTCACTCATCTGAGTTTTAGCTAACTCATGTTGAGGGTGTGATTTCAGGCCAGGGTAATAGACTTTAGAAACTGAATCGTGTTGCTCAAGATACTCAGCGAGCATAAATGCTGAGCTTGAGTGTCGGTCCATTCTGATTTCGAGTGTTTTCAGGCCTCTCATAACGAGGTAAGCGTCTAAGGGTGAGATGACCGCCCCTGTCATGTCTTTTACGCCATACAGGTGTATGTGCTGAATATCCTCCTGAGGCCCGATTATGGCGCCGGCAATAACATCACCATGACCGCACAGATATTTGGTCATTGAGTGCACTACAAAATCAGATCCCATTTCAATGGGTCTTTGCAGGTAGGGCGTACAATAGGTGTTATCAACAATCACTCTTGCATTAGATTGATGCGCAATATCGCAAACCTTTTTTATATCGATTAGACGCATATTTGGGTTGGCTGGGGTTTCGAAGAAAAGGAATCGAGTTTTCTCCGTAATTAAGTTCTTTAGCTCATTGGGTTGGGTAAAGTCTGCAAAAACAATATTTATGCCAAATTTTGACAGGCCTTCGGTAAATAGTGCGTAGGTACAGCCATACAGCGTTTTATCGGCCAATATTTCATCGCCTGGCTGAATATATGACCAGATTAAGGCGGCTATAGCACCCATACCAGATGCTACTGCGACGGCAGCTTCTCCACCTTCCAGGTTGGCCAGCTTCTTTTCCAGTACAGATTCGGTGGGATTGCCAATGCGCGAATAGACAAAGCCAGGCGCTTCACCCAGAAAACGCTTCTGCCCCTGTTCGGTGGATTCAAATGCATAGGTAGAGTTGAGGTATAGCGGTGGATTCAGTGCACCATGATGATCAATAGGGTTGTGTCCGCTGTGAATCGCTCGTGTACTAAAGCCTTGCTCTTTATTCTCTTTTATATCATTCATTACGTTATTAATTCGTTAAAATATAATATATGTAAGATATATTATGGGGTAAGCTAAATATATCGAATTAACTACGGAAAATTGAGAGGATGGAAGGTAATGGATCGAATCGACTTCGAAATTATCAGGCATTTACAGAATAATGGTCGAATTTCCAATAAATCACTGGCGGCCAAGGTGAATCTAGCGCCCTCAAGCTGTTTTGAAAGGGTAAAACAGCTCTATGCTGCAGGCATTATTGAAGGTGTTCATGCTGACGTTAAGCCTAAAGCTATGGGTATAGAGCTGGAGGCCATGTATTTTGTCGGATTGAATAACCATTCCAGAGGTCTGGTTGAAAACTTTCAGCAGGAAATAGAGCAGATGCCCGAAGTTCGTTCGGTTTATCTAGTGTCAGGCCAGTTTGATTTTCTGATTCACGTAGCGGTTAAAGACACCGAGCATTTACGCAATCTGGCTTTGGACTATTTTACCGTTCGTCCGGAAGTTACCCGGATTGAAACGGTGCTGATTTTTGATCATCAACGTAATTTTGCGCTGCCTAACTATAAGATCGAGTAGGGAAAACAAGGAAAATAAATCCATGTTAATCTTATAGAGGGTTCTTTTAGATCAAAGAAGTAAAAACGCTAATTTTAATTTTGGGAATTATTTCCCTGTTACTTGTCTTGTCGTATGATTAGAATCCATTATGTTTGAATCACCATAGCTCCATGGAGAACCCTTATTATGGAATAAGAATGGAAATGATTCGATCAATGTACATATATTTTTCAATTAACATTTGCAGGGTGAAAGGGTGCTTCTAATGCTAGTAAAAGCGTTATCTAGAAAGCTATTAGGATATTTTGTCACATTACTATTTATCGTAACAGTTGCTGGCTGTGGCGGTGGTGGCGGTAGCTCTACGGGTAATACTCCAGAATCACCCATTGCAGGCAATGAAACCCTGATAGAAGCCAGGACCAGTGGAAATATCATTGTCGCTACAGTAAATGGCACAGTGTCACTGGATGGTAGTAAATCCTATATATCAACAAATACCCCATCATTCACTTCTTCTGCTGCAGGGCTTAGTTTTAGTTGGGCGTTTACTTCTATTCCCGAAGGCAGCAGTGCAACGCTGCTAAATCCATCATCCATGACCCCCAGTTTTGTTGCTGATGTGGTTGGTGACTATATCGTCCAGCTTGTAGTTTCTGCAAAAGGATATACCAGTAAGCGCGCGCTCCAAACAATAGTGGTCGCGGCCCCTGGAGATAAAAAACCAACAGGTACCTGGAACCATGTGGGCCTGGGGACAAATTGTATTCAGTGTCATGATGGAAATTACACCTTTAAGGATGCCAATGGGGTAACTAAAACTGCTAAGGGTAAACCTGGTGATCATGTTGCCACGAGTATGTACTGTCAGGCCTGTCATACCCCCAAAAGCTTTGCTGTCATTGTTAAAACTGACCATGGTGAGGTTTCTGGAAACTGTAGTGGCTGTCACAATAATGTTAAAGCGGTAGGAAAATCTGAGTTTCATCAACAGACAACGCTAGAATGTAATGAATGCCATAACACGGTTAGTTTTCTGACCCTTGAGCCAGATGGTAGCTTTAATCATGCTAATATCACTCGATCTTGTTCAGGCTGTCATAACGGAACAGTTGCAAGAGGTAAACATGAAGGTCACGTTGATACTAAGACTGACTGTGGTTTTTGCCATACAACAGTAGATTTCAAGAATGCTTACCCCGATCACACAGGCCCTGATGTAGTTGGTAAAGACTGCTCAAGCTGCCATAACGGTACAGATGCCAATGATAGTACTGGATTCCATTCGGATATGAGTGTGGATTGCGCGGTTTGCCACAACATCACTAGCTTTAATTCTGGTGGCGTGTTTGATCATACCGTCATTGGGGTGGATCCATTGTTGCCTGCTTGTTCTGAATGTCACGCTGTGAGTAATAATATTGGCGCTATCGGCAAATCTGTAGGGCATCCAGATACTTCTGATGTTTGCAGTGATTGTCATAATATTGTTGATTTTGCTGATGTTACGAATTTTGATCACGGTACTCTTGATGCAAATAAAGCCTGTGCGGATTGTCATGGAGATGCAGCACCGGTGGATACAAATGCAGGTGATGTTGATGCTACTGGCATACCGGCTCCAACAGCCACTTTCGTTCACGTGGATACTGCAGGTTTAGACTGTGGTGCTTGCCATACCCCAGGTACCTTTAGCACAGGTACATTTGACCATGCCTTGGTCGATATGAATACCACCCGGTGTGACTCCTGTCATGATGATGTTATCAGTGATGGCTTATCCAGTGGTCATATTCCTTTAGCAGAGATTAATCCTGCTGATTGCGATGTTTGCCATAATGATACTGTTAATACCTATACCTATAGTAGTTTTGCAACTCCAGTCAGTATGAATCATACAGATGCCGGCGTTGATAGCTCAGTGTGCGGTGTATGTCATGATGGTGATAAAAGTTCAGGTAAGTCAGATGGGCATATACCCACCGATGTAGGTCCCGGACCCGATAAGGCTCTGGATTGTTATGCCTGTCATTTTACTGCAATGAGCTATACAAGCTTTGCGCTTACAGTCTTTGACCATAGTCCCATTGATGATACTGATTGTGCTTCCTGTCATGACAAGGGTTATGCTACCCCTAAATCAGCAACTCATATTCCTTCAGTTGCTGAATGTAGTGTCTGTCATACAAATACTACGGTAGGTGGGTTTGTTACAGCTGATAATTTTAGAACTTCATATCATGACAGCTTGACCTGGGGATGTGAAGGCTGCCATGTAGCTAAGTTCTTCCCAGGTAATGTGAACTCCTATAAAGCAAATACACACTTGCCAACAGCTCAGGATTGCTATTTCTGCCATTCAGCAGCTGCGACTGACTTTTCGGATTATTCTAACTTCTCTCATGAAGGCATTACCAGCAATTGCAGCTCATGCCACGATGGTTCATTTGTGGGTGTATTGCCTAATGCTAAAGGTGAACCTAATGATGCGATACATAACTCAATAAGTGCTGATTGCTCAATTTGTCATACTACCAATAACGCGTTCGCGGATACTGGATATGTCGACCATAATACTGCGGATATTAAGAATGTACGCTGTGTTGAGTGTCATAACGGAGACTTTAACCCAGACATAAAAGGCATGAATTTCATTCCGAATGCCTCAAATACTAATAGCCATCCTGCGGTCGACACAAGTGTGACTGATTGCTCTGCCTGCCATGCTTCCGATCCTGCTGTTGACTTCAAGGATGGAAATGTAGTTGACCATAGCAGTGCTGAAGTTAAAGCTCAACGTTGTGACAACTGTCATCGTAGCGGCGGTATCGGGAAGCCTCAGTCTTCTAACCATATACCAATCGGATCAGATGATTGTAGTAGCTGTCATGATGTTATTAAGACGGCTAGTTTTAAGAGGCCCACTGAGTTTGTACATGCGGGTATCACGAATAATTGTGAATCCTGTCATAATGGTAGTTTTGTAACAAGCAATGCACTGGGTAAAAACCAGGGACATATAAATACTACTGATGACTGCTCTGTTTGCCATGTGATTGCCGAAACCTTTGTGGGGGCTCCCTTATTCAGTCATCAGGGTATTACCAGTAATTGTGTGTCATGTCATAATGGAGTGACCGCAACAGGTAAGAACTCAACCCACTTTCCTACGGATCGTGACTGTGTCGATTGTCATAAAACTACCCAGAAATTTCCTGACGGAACATTTGATCATGTTGGTATCGACGGTAATAACTGTGCTTCGTGCCATGATGCTGGATATGGAATTCAGGGAAAATCAGTGGGGCATCCTGTGACATCTAAAGATTGTTCAGTGTGCCATTCAGGCTTTGATAATTTTGCAGACGGGATCTTTAGCCATGATAATATCGCCAATGGTACTCGTTGTGACTCCTGTCATGATGGTAATACTGCGACCGGTAAGGTAGATGCCCCGCCGGGCAAACCGCATTTACCAACCACACTGGATTGTGATAAATGTCATTCCGCTGGTGGGACTTTTACAGCTGCCACCTGGCTTCATGAAGGTACGGGCAACTGTACAAATTGCCATGATGGCAGGTATGACGGGGTTTATCCTAACATCAAGAGTCAGTCATCCAGTCATATTGCCACATCAATACAGTGTGATGAATGTCATACCACCAAGAATTGGGTTTTTAGTCATCAATCACCTGGTTTAACTAGAGAAACTATAGGTGGAAAACAGTTCTCTACTACGGGTAACTACCCAGGTGATCATGGAGATTGGAATGCCAGCCCAAGTAATTGTTCAGCTTGTCATGTAACAGGCTTCACCCCAAGTGTTTTACCCATAAATAACACAAATTTCCCATGGAAGTTAAACTCAGGCAGGAACAACAACTATAATGACTCAACAGCGTATATTTTCAGACCGCAATGTGCAGCCTGTCATGCGAATGATTTTAAAGCAGAAAGTGAACACAATGGAGGAAAAAGTGGTACCGTTGCTCAAAATGCGAATTGTGGAGGTTGTCACGAGCACTCTGTCCGAAAAACAGGTTGGTAAGAGGTTATTAAAGTTTGCTAGATAAGTGGTTTTATATTAGATATTAGAACGTGGTATTCGAAAAAGCGTTTACCACGTTCATATTTTTCTTATCTGAATTCTTTGAACCTTTTTGGATGGAAGTGATTCAGGTTTTCTAACCTATAATAAGAGCGTGTGATTGTCCTCACAAAATTTAATTAAAACAAGCAATTAAAGGCCATTGCTCTCAAAAAGATAGAGATAAGTCCGGATTATTCCCCAAATTAAAACTAAGCTCCGTTCAACTTCTAATCATTGAGCGTGTTATGAGCTTTTTTCACCCCAATAAACTTTTTCATCTTTTAATTCTTGCCTTGCTGGCATTCAGTTTGACCGCCTGTGGCGGTTCTGGCGGTTCAACAGCCGATCCAGCTCCAGTAACTCCATCAGCACGGAGTCTTCAGCAGATCGTTATCAGTCCTTATCTGGACAGCGTTGCGAAAGGTGGATTGGTCCATTTCTCTACTACCGGTATCTATGACGACCAATCCAGTGAAGATATCACCACTCAGGTTATCTGGTCTGTGGATGATGAGACTCTGGCGAATGTCGATAGCAGTGGTAATGTGTTGCCCTTAAAAGCAGGCGTGGTAACGGTCACAGCTTCAACTAATGGGTTGCAGGCTCAACGAAGCCTGATCATTAATGAGGCGACCCTGGATTCAATTCAGGTTATTCCTCAACAGGTTGGGCTCGCTAATGGCATGCAGCAGACATTTCAGGCGATTGGCAATTTCTCGGATGGTAGTACACAGGATCTCAGCCAGCAGGTTTCATGGGCCAGTAGTGATACTCATGTTGTTCAGATGGCTTCAGCAGTGGCGCTCAGTAACTCTATAGGTTCAGCAACTATTTCGGCTAGTTTGGATGGGGTAGCTGGACGGGCCAGTTTGAGCGTGACTAGTGCACAACTACAACGTATTGAAGTCAGTATGGATAACTCTAATTTAGAGGTGGGTTTAAGCACGCCGATTTCTGTTCAGGGGTTTTATAGTGATGGCAGTGTTCGTGATGTCACTGCGCTTGCCAGCTGGCAGGTTGATAATACGGCGGTAGTATCGGTTGATGAATCAACTAAAGTAGTCAAGGCTCTAGCAGTGGGTTCGTCGACTGTTCAAGCCGATGTTTCTGGGTTTCAGGCAGATATCGATATTCAGGTGAATGATGCGGTACTCAGCAAAATAGAAATTACACCCGTTAATGCCAGTGTTGCTGCTGGCTTCAAACAGCAGCTTCAGGCTACTGGTATTTTCAGTAATCAAACTTCAAAAGATCTAACAGATCAGGTGACCTGGGTCTCCAGCGATACAACTGTTGCTGAGATTGATAATCGCCAGCTTTCAAAAGGAGAAGTAACTGCAATTCAGAAAGGCAATACGATAATTTCGGCTTATTTTGCTGATAAAAGTGTTACGACTGATCTGACAGTGAGTGATGCTGAGTTGATGAGTATCAATATCACGTCTTCCAGCAGTAAAGTCGCCCTGGGATTACAGCAGCAGTTTGAAGCTACTGCACTCTACTCTGACGGGTCACAGAAAATTGTTACGGATATTGTTGAATGGAGTAGTGGCAGTAACAAGGCAACTCTGGTTGATAAAGATAAGCCGGGGTTATTTCAGACTAATAGTCAGGGCAATGTACTGGTAATAGCAAAACTAAAAAATGAGCAAAGCTTTACTAATCTTGAAATCACCAGTGCCACACTTAATAACCTGAGTCTGGTGCTTGAGTCTGATCAACAGGCTCTGGGTACAGCGCAACAGTTAATCGCCTACGCGCAATACTCTGATGGCAGCACTGTAGATGTAACCAATCATGTTAATTGGATCAGCAACAACACTTCAGTGGCGAAAGTGAGTAATGCTGATGGCAGTAAGGGTGTCGTGAGTACAGTATCAACGGGTTCAGTCAGTATCTCGGCCCAACTTGATTCAAAACAATCTAGCCAGACAGTGGAAATTACAGCTGCCGTTTTACAGCAAATTCAGATATCGGCTTTTTCTAATGATAGTTTTTATGTTAATCAGCAACGAGCTCTGGATGCTGTTGGTACTTATTCTGATGGTAGCACGCAAAATCTAACCGGACAGGTGCAGTGGGCGAGTACATCGGAACTGATTGTAGCGGTAAGTAATGCCAGCGAATCATCAGGGTTAATGACGGCTTTATCTGAGGGTTCAACAAACATTAGCGCCAGTTTTTCAGGGATTACCTCTAACACTTTAGCGTTACAGGTAGTAGATAATCCTAACCTGCCTGCATCGATCAGTATTTCTGCAACACCGAATGTGATTCTCAATAATGGGTCAGATTCGACAACCCTGAATGCAACGGTACAACCGCTGCAATCTCAAGGTGTGATAGCTGATGGTACCGAGGTGAACTTTATTATTCTGGAAGGTGGTGTTTCTCGTATTGTTTCTGCGACAACGGTGGATGGTGTGGCCCGTATTACACTGAGCTCATCACAACTGAATAGTTTTATACCAGTGACTGCTGAGGTTGCGAATAGTGATTTGAATGCAACTACAAGTGTTTACAGTACAGATAATTTTGCCAGTGTATTTCAGATCGTATCCGCTTCTAAAGCGCTACTAATTGATAATAATACAGTTTACCAACAAGGTAGTCAGTTCGCTCTATTCATTCGTAATCTCTCTAATCGCGATTTTGAAGTGATCACTTATCTCGTTAAAAATGGAGGAGTGAATTTTCATGACTCACCAGTAACTGATGCTATCTATCTGAGTGATGGACTGTTAGAGGGCGGTGAGTACACGGTTGCCGGTTACCAGCTCGATGAGGATACCCCTGATAACACAATCAGTATCGAGTATATAATGAAAAACCCAGTGACTCTGAAAGGGTTTGGATTTTGGGTAAACTTTAATAGACCTTAACAACTTAAGTATCACGATCCATCTGGTCAACTTTTATCTCAATTGATAGCTGTTTCTGGGAAAAAGTTGATCTGGGTCGGGGATATTGTGCAAGGTTTCATAAAATCATAACATCTAGAGGGATACAATAAGGTATTGGTCATAAAGGAGGGTTAGTTATGGATCATGAATCTACAGAATATATGATTTCTGAGCGTGATTTCCAGCTAAAGCGCCTGGAGGAAATAAGGTCTGCACTAGCAGACGCCCGGGAAACCGGTAACTGGACCAGAGTACCTGCAGATGTGTACAGAGAATACCTGTCAAAAGTGATTCTCACTGCTGCATCAACAGTCATTGAAAAAACTATGACCTCACAAATAGATTTTGTCTCTGCAGAAACTATCTTCACTACGGAAATGCCAGGCTTTGGCGATAATGGAAGACTTGAAAAAATTGTGGAACAGGACTTTCAGAATGCGAAACAGAAGGTTATGCAACTTTTACGGGCTCAGGCGCTACGTTGTAATGCCGAAGCTATCACCGATATTAAGCTGAATCACACCTTGATCGATTCACTGGACAATAAAAAACGTTTTTTAATTGTCGCTACAGGAACGGCGGTACATTTGAAGGGTGGCTGACGAGGAGTTAATATCTTATTTATTTAACTAATAATCAGAAGCGGTTGGTTAGGATAGGAATTTAACCATTGAAAGATTAGTTTCAATTTGAGACTATTGCTCTCCCAAGCTATAACCTGGAACCTCTATTAATGTCTCACGTGAGCAGTTCTGTATATTCTACAGCTGAAGAAATAGCTCATACCATTACTCATGGCATCGGGCTATTGTTGAGTATTGCAGGTCTTTCTGTACTGGTAGCATTTGCAACCCTGAATGGTAATGTCTGGCATATTGTCAGTAGCAGTATTTATGGTGCCAGCCTGGTGATTCTTTATAGCGCATCTTCTTTATATCATGGCATTCCCAACCCGCGTGCCAAGGCAGTGTTAAAGCAACTGGATCATGCAGCGATCTATGTTTTGATTGCCGGTACTTATACCCCTTTTCTACTGGTCAGTTTACGTGGAGTCTGGGGCTGGTCTTTGTTCGGGGTTATCTGGTCAATCGCTATTTTTGGTATGGTTCTGGAATTTATAAATGCACCTCATCTGAAGAAGTTATCGCTTGGTTTGTATCTAGGGCTAGGCTGGATAGTGGTTATAGCAATAAAACCCATGCTGGCTAATGTTGAAGTCGGTGGGCTGCTTTTATTGTTATTAGGAGGTTTAAGTTATTCTTTTGGGGTGATTTTTTATATTCGAGACAAGATGCCGTTTAACCATGCTATCTGGCATCTGTTTGTACTTGCAGGCAGTGTATTGCACTACTTTTCTGTGTTGTTATACGTGATTCCTTAGTGGATCTCTGATATTGAGCCGGCGAGAATAATACTGCCGACTCAATAGATCATACTTCCTTACTTCGCCGCAGCTGCGGTAAATTTTGATAAAGCCCCACTAACCTTAGCAAGTACCGCGTCGCACCCCTGAATATTATGACGTTTTTTCAGGTATTGAGGATCGTTGTATGAAATCCATACAGAGCCACTGCTATCCTGCCAGATCAGAGCTTTCTGAGGCAGATCTATAGCAACACTGTTGGCACACTTCATTAACGGGCTTCCTACTTTGGGGTTACCAAAGATCAACAGCTCCATCGGTAACAACTCAATTCCGACACCTTTGGCAGCCTTTGAGTGAGGCACCCGGCCAAAGATTTTCATGCCCTTTGATTTGAGTACTTTTTCCAGATTATCGGCTGTCTGAGTTACCGAATGATTACTGGCAACATCAATCATGCCATCTACAGCTTGAGCTGCAAATGAAATAGGTAATAAGGCAATTGTAAGAATTATTGTTTTAATCATAGCTCCACCCTGGTTATGTGATTTTTTAGAAATATTAACTTCAACTACTCAGGGTATGACTGTGATTTTTGCTATTGATTCAATTCATTCAGGGTCGTGTTGATAATCTGGCGATATTAATTCGCTGTTATTAATCTTTGACAGACATTTCAATTTCAGACTTTCCAGCTGCAACCAGAATTTTAAAAGCAGAATTAACCGGAATTTTGGTCAGTGTCACCATCTCGGGTTTAGAGATAATCAGGCGCCCACTGGTTGGGTTGGGTGAGCCAGGGATAAAAATAACCAGATTTTCACTACCATCAGGCAACTTAATCCGATTGGTTACCAATCCGATTTCCAGGCCACTGCCACCTTGAGCAGGTACTAATACGGTTTGCTGAAATATAGCGTCTTCACCTTCGCCATATCCAAGAATCTGTTTTAACGTCTGGTATAGCTTACCCAGAGCAGGCAGGTTATTGAGCAGTTTATCGATAAGATTCCACAGCCATTTGCCAATAAAGGTGGTGAGAATCAGGCCAATCAGGTAGATTAAAACTAGAACCAGCAATATACCCAGTCCGGGGAAGTAAAAAGGTAGTCGAGTTAAACCTGCACTCGAAATTGAAGTTTCAAGATAGCCTATGGTGAGGATTAACCCTCCAATGGGTAGAATAGCCACCACCCCTGCGAGGATATTTTTAGTAAAGTGACGGCTTATCGAATTCATGGCATTCCCTTTTGAATTAACTGCGAACCTGAAAAGTGGGTTGATGTTGATCTAGTAGCTGATAACGTTGCAGCCAGGCCAGGGCATCTTCGGCATCCTGTTCAAACCAGGCTTTTGATGAGCCCAATCTGAAGGTGTAGCCCCAGGCATCCATATCCTGCATCATGCGTTCTCTGCCCATATCGGGGAGCTCATCGGCCAGTAAAATCTGCAGGTAACAAACTCCATTCTCCTCGTCATAATCACCCTCAGCATTTGTGTTCAGTTTAGAGCGGCGTTGTTGATCCATGCAGATGTAATGACAGACTTCGTGCAGTATCGAATGTATCGGCGTATCAAGCCTCGCATATAGCTTATTAGCGATAAGACCTGCTTCTGAATCGCCCCAGTAGCTGCCGGGTATGTCGGTATCTGAAACAATTTCCAGTGTCATTTGATAGCGCCCTAATAACTGGACAAGCGTATCGACCTGAATGTTGGAAAGTCTAAGTGTTGATTCTGGCACGTTTTTATCGCTGGTTATCTGGATGGGTTAATGAAGGTTTATAATTTGATCGTAGCATCGGTATTGCAGCTTAACAGGCTGCTAATGGTCTGTTCCAGTCGCCACCATTCTTCAGTTTTATATTCGGAAGCGCTATGTCTCGTGCGGATGATCAAATAATTAATAGCCGCACCAAAAATGCCCAGAATACCGCCCACGTCTATATTGGGCTGATTAAAGTGCAGGCGTACTTTTTTCACCAGCAACATGCCCTGTTCGCTACGGATTTTATTCAGAGTCTGTGTTAGTGGATTACTGGCAGACATTTCCCAGGCCATGATCTCCTGAGTCAATGGACGGCTTTGTACCGCCCTGATATGGCGCTTGAGTAACAGATCAAGGAATTGTGTTAGAGACATCTGGCTGATCTCATCCATGTTTTCAGTGATGATTTCATTGACATCCCACCAAAGGTCCTGCTCGTCAGCAAAGCGTTGTAGCAAGCCATCTATACCACCAAAATAGCGATAGATGAGTACTTTATCGCAACCAGCGGTACGAGCGATGGCGTTGATACCCACTTCGGGAAAGCCCTTTTCAAGTAGCAGGGTTTTTACGGCCGCGAGAATGCGGCTTTCAGTATTAATTCGACTTTTTTGCATGGAGACAAAGTTTAACCAAACTTGATTGAATTGTCTCTATACAGTGACTGTTTTACTTTGTTGCCAGAACTTCTCCATAAGATCGAGCTGTTCTGGGGTGAAATCAGTACCAGACCGTTGCATTTGCTCAACCACATAATCGAAGCGGTGGATAAATTTTTCATTGGTGTTGCGCAGCGCTGATTCTGCATCCACATCTACATGACGAGCCAGGTTGATACAGGCAAACAGGATATCACCCATCTCGGATCGCACATGCTGCTGGTCACCCTGAATCATCGCCTCACGCAACTCTGCAATCTCCTCCTCGATCTTGTCCAGTACAGGCATAGCATCTGGCCAGTCGAAGTAATATTCAGCGGCGACATCCTGTAGCTTCTGGGCGCGCATCATGGCGGGGAGTTTTTGCGCTACCTCATCAAGTACTCGGCTGCTGTTTTTTTTATCTTTCTGCTTCAGGTTGGCCCATTGTTGTTTCAGCGCTTCATCATCGAGTTGATTGTCGCGCTCTTTATCGAACACATGGGGGTGGCGATAGGTCATTTTCTCAACGATTGATTTGATGACATCATTGATATCGAATTGCTGGTTTTCAGAGGCGATCTGGGCGTGGAATACGATGTGGAAAAGTAAATCACCGAGTTCTTCTTTGGTGTGTTCGATATCGCCGCTTTCGATGGCATGGAGTAATTCGTAGGTTTCTTCCAGGGTGTAGGAAGCGATTGAGGCACTGGTTTGTTTTATGTCCCAGGGGCAGCCGGTTTCTGGGTCTCGTAGGGCGGCCATAAGGTTGGTTAGGGGGGATAAGTCGGGCATATTTCAATCATTTGTATTTTGTTGGATGCATGATGACATTTGCGAAGGGGGTTGGGCAAACAATTCGGTTGGTAATAACTGTCCGAATAGTCTTACCTACGCAAGATTAAATCCCTTGTTTCCTTCAACGCTATTATCCCTGTGGCACTACTACCACGCCGGTGCTCGTAATAAACAGTTCCTCTTCAGGTTGAAAAGATATCCCTGTAATCCCAATTGCATTAAATCCACCAACAGCGCCATAATACGCGCCTCAAAAAATCATCCCGAAGTAATACATGAACGAAAGAATGACCGCTATGAAAACCTGGCTTGATAGCCTGGGGTATAAGAATTACTCTCTCGACATCGCTTCCGAAGATGCCAGCTTCCGTCGCTATTTTCGCCTGACGCAGGGCGATGAAAGCTGGATCGTGATGGATGCGCCTCCAGAAAAAGAACCCTGCGATAGTTTTGTTAAGGTGGCTAATAAGCTCAGAGGCATCCGCCTGAGTGCGCCGGAAATCATCCACGAAAATCATGATGAGGGTTTTTTACTACTCACCGATTTCGGTAATACGTCATATCTGGATGTGCTGCAGCCTGAAACAGTAAATGGTTTATACGGTGATGCAATGGCAGCCATTCTGCAAATGCAGACTCGCATAGATGCTGATGATTTGCCTTTGTATGACGAAGCCCTATTGCGTCAGGAAATGGGTTTGTTTAAGGAATGGTTCCTTGAAAAACTACTTGGCGTTGAGTTAACGCCCAACCAGATGGGTATGTGGAAGATGACTGTGGATACCCTGGTACAAAGTGCTCTGGAACAACCCCAGGTTTTTGTGCACCGCGATTTTCATTCTCGTAACCTGATGAAGCTTGAAAAAGGCAACCCCGGTATTCTGGATTTTCAGGATGCAGTGAAAGGGCCTGTGACCTACGACCTGGTTTCTCTGTTACGCGATTGTTACATCGAGTGGCCTGAGCCTCAGGTTGATCAGTGGGTGATTGATTACCATGACTTTGCCGTACTGGAACATTTGCAGGGAGTCAAGGCGAGTCAGTTATTACGCTGGTTTAATTTGATGGGTGTTCAACGTCATCTTAAGGCTATAGGTATTTTCTCCCGCCTCAAGTTACGTGATGGCAAGGAGCAGTTTTTGCAGGATATTCCTCGTACCCTCAATTATCTGAAAATTGTAGGTATGAATGAAATGAGTATGGTTGGCCTGTATACCATCATCAATGAGCTAAGCCTGAACTTCAGAGTTAAATCGATGATTCGGAAGTAACGTTGAATAAAATCACCACTGCTATGATCCTCGCTGCAGGTCGCGGTGAGCGTATGCGCCCGCTCACTGACAGTTGTCCTAAGCCTTTACTCGAAATCAATCATAAAGCGTTAATTAGCTACCATCTGGAATCGCTAAAACGAGCGGGCATTCAACAGGTGGTGATCAATGTGTGCTGGTTGGCTGATCAGATTACTGACTTCGTTGGAGATGGTAGTCAGTTTGGGTTAAAAGTCGAATATAGCTTTGAACAGCAAGCTCTGGAAACCGCCGGTGGGATCGTGCAGGCTCTGCATAAGCTGGATGATGAGTTTATTGTGGTGAATGCCGATGTATTTACTGATTACGACTATTCTCAGCTTTTAGAGATTAATGCAGATGCCCATCTGGTGCTGGTAGCGAACCCTGAGCATAACCCTGCGGGTGATTTTGCCATTGAAAAAGGACTTTTATCTAATACAGAACTATTACGTTATACCTTCTCAGGTATTGCTGCCTATAGGAAAGTCTTTTTTAAAGGGTTGTCTGAAGGGCGACAAGCTCTGGCACCTTTGTTGCGACGGGCTGCGGAAGAAGGGCGAATCAGTGCAGAGCTTTATACAGGTGAGTGGAGTGATATTGGTACTCCTGATCGTTTGCAGCAACTAAACAAAAATTCTGTTGGTTAGCAAGCTAAGCTTCAGGGTCGGCTTCCACGATCTGTTTCAGATATTCAAGACGGAAGTTATCAATCACTTCACCCATTTCCTTTCCCTGCTTGTTTGATTGCAATACCGGCGTTAGATCTAGCGTATTCAACTTTTCTACTAATCGAACAGCATAGTCCGCCTGAGGATAGGGATCATTTTCAAAGGTGGTTCTGCCACGTGCGTCAGCTATGCAGGCTCTCGTCATTTTAAAGAAGCGTTCTGGGCGTCTAAAGATATCGATTTTATTAAAAAACTGAAGCAGGGTAGAGGGCTTCATTTCATACATGCGGTGGATGTGAGTATGAAATTCACAGGTCATGATGGCTAGTTCAGAATGTGTTTTGGGAACGCGCCATTTTTTGCAAAATTCACGCGTCAGACTCACACCTCGCTCTTCATGTCCATGATGACCGGGCAGGATGTGTGCAGGGGTGTTTGCTTTTCCGAGGTCATGTGTGAGTACAGCAAAACGGGTTTCGTTGTCGTAATCGAGTTCGGCAGATTTTTTTAATGCCAGCATCAGGTGTATGCCGGTATCTACCTCGGGATGATATTTTGCGGTCTGTGCGATACCGAACAGGTTATCAATTTCAGGGAATAGAAACTGTAATACGCCGCAATCACGCAGGCTGGTAAAAAACACCTGAGGGTCAGGCTCGGACAGGGCTCGGCTCATTTCAGACCATACCCTTTCAGGAACCAGGGCGTCCAGCTCTCCTGACTGACCAATCTGTTGAATTAAATCACGTGTTTCCTCTGCGATACTAAATCCCAGATGGGCAAAGCGGGCAGCAAAGCGGGCAATTCTCAATACACGCACAGGGTCTTCAACAAAAGCTTCAGACACATGACGTAGCAGGCGCTTTTCAATATCCTGCTGGCCGTTGAATGGATCGATTAAGTTGCCCTGCTCATCCTCAGCGATGGCATTAATGGTCAGATCTCTACGTTCGAGATCCTGTTCGATAGTGATTTCTGATGCTGTGTTGAATTTGAAACCGGCATAGCCACGAGATACCTTTCTTTCAGTTCGTGCCAGTGCATATTCCTGATGAGTTTCTGGATGTAGAAATACAGGGAAGTCCTTACCTATGGGGCGATAGCCAAGATCAGCCATCTGCTCTGGTGAGCTACCAGTAACAACCCAGTCGGTATCCTTGACGGTTAAACCTAGCAGCTGATCCCTGATCGCTCCCCCTACACGATAAACCTGCATGATGCTTATTTTCTAGGTAGTTGTTGCCGATAGCGAGCATAATCGCTGCGGCGATCATAGGAACAGCTCAAACCCTTCACGTAGGCGGAGAAAGAGGTCTTACAGGTGTGAGATGATTCACTACAGGTGCTTGGTGTCTGTAAAGAACGAAAATTATCCAGGGTGAATAATTTTCCGGGCAGGTTCTGTAATATGACTGCCTGTAATTTTGCCAGGCTATCTGGTAGACCTGCTATTTTACATCGACTTCCGATGGCATGAGCAATCTGTTGGACAATCTGTTGAAGAGTAAAGCTTTCCGGGCCACAAACCGAATACCGTTTTGACCAGCTACTCTTATCCTCAATACTATCCGCCATGAGTGTTACCAAATCTTCGATGTAAACAGGTGCGAAGCGACTATCTGCGCAGGCAATGGGAAAAACTCCAAAGCAGAGCTTCAAGATGCTGGCGAATCGATTGATGAAACTATCATCTGGCCCAAAGATTACTGAGGGTTGAAAACTGGTCACGCGTAGTTCTTTTTGGCCAAAGGTATGTACCATATTTTCACCTTCGCCCTTGCTGCGCAGGTAATTACTGCTACCAGTAGCCTGATCGGCTCCCAGAGCACTGACATGTAGCAGACGTTTTATTTTCTGTGACTGGCAGGCCTGAACAACACTTTTAACAAAATCAATATGTATACAACGAAAGTCGTTTTTTCTGGACTCATTCAATATGCCCAGCAGATTGATGGCAACATCATGTCCCTTGCATAATTCTGAAAGTTTATCCGCTTGTATGATGTCAGCTTCAATTAAAGAGATACCGGATAGTACTTTTAACGCGCTGTGTCGCTGAGGTCTACGACAGGGTATGGTCACCTGATATCCACGTTGGGCCAGTTCAACAGCCAGATGCCGTCCTACAAACCCACTGCCACCGAGTAAGATAATCTTTTGATAATTCACGAATGTTAACCTGTAGTTGTTGTTGCCTTGTTACCTGAGGGTTTTCTACGGCGATTACCCGAGTTGCGGTTTTGATTGTTGGAGCGTGGGCGGCCTTTGCCATTATTGCCTGTCCGGCCTTTATGCTGGTTTGCCTTTTGCAGGCTATCCTGCATTTTTTTGCGGGGTTCTGGTTTTATCAGTAATTCGCTGGTGATCTGTTCAGTCGGTATTGATTTTTCGATATAGCTTTCTATATCCATCAGATTCATTGCGTAATCTTCACAGGCAAAGCTGATCGCCATGCCTTCTTTTCCGGCCCGCGCCGTACGTCCAATACGATGCACGTAATCTTCGCCCAGATCGGGCAAATCATAATTGAATACATGTGTGACGTCAGGAATATGTAATCCTCTGGAGGCGACATCGGTAGCCACCAGAAAGGCATATTCTCCATCGTGGAACTTCTTTAATAATTTTTCTCGTTTATTCTGATGGATGTCGCCGGAGATGACTGCAGCCGGGTAGCCGTTGCCCATCAGAAATTCCCACACTTTCATAGCAGCATGCTTGGTATTTACGAAAACTATAGAGCGTTGCGGTTCAAGTTGTTTAATCAAACCCAGTAGTAGGGGGATTTTTTCAGGGTTGGCCGGATGGTAGGCCACCTGCTGGATACGGTCTACTGCCGGGCTGTCAGACTCTATCTTAACCAGTTCTGCGTTGTTCATATGCTCGTAGGCTAATTCCATCACTTTTTGCGCCATGGTGGCAGAGAACAACATGCTCAGACGTTTTTCTGGAGGTGGCAGGCGGCGTAACAGGTAACGTACATCCTTGATGAACCCCATGTCGAACATACGGTCAGCTTCGTCAAGCACCATACATTCGGCAGATTTCAGGTTGAACAGGTGCTGTTTGAAAAAATCGATCAGTCGGCCAGGTGTACCAATGAGAATATCTACCGGTTTATCAAACTGTCTTTTTTGTTCTTCATAGGCTTTGCCCCCATAACAGATGGCTACATTGAGCCCACAGTGAGGCACCATGGTTTCGGCGTCTTTGTGAATCTGTATTGCCAGTTCACGGGTGGGAGCCAGTATCAGTACGCGTGGTTTGCCGGGTTCAGTTTTAACCTCAGGTCGTGATAGCAGTTTTTGCATACAGCCCAGTAAAAAAGCCAGAGTTTTGCCGGTACCCGTTTGAGCCTGACCTGCACAATCTTTGTGCTGAAGTAATAAGGGTAAGGTTTCGGCCTGAATGGGGGTGCAAAATTCGAGGTTATTTTCCTGCAATGCCTGTTGTAGTCTGGGATCTATGGATAAGGTGCTGAAACGGATGTCTGTCAGATGATGTGTACTCATTTAGTCCTGTGCTGTTGACTTTATTATACGCATGATAGCACGCCTGGAGCTGGTTTCGGGCGAAATATTCCTATGCTGTTGTTAAGGCTGGAATATCATGTGTTTTGATAAACGCTAATGCGGAATCACAAGTAAGCTTGACAGTCAGGTTGGTTATGAATAAATTGACCTTTCTTAAATCTGAATACGAAAACTTGAGCTGGAGAACCCTACGTGAGTGAAAAAATTGTATACCTGACCGACGACAGCTTCGAAGCTGACGTCATTCAGTCTGAGCAACCTGTTCTGGTCGATTACTGGGCAGACTGGTGCGGACCTTGCAAGATGATTGCACCTGTGCTGGAAGAGATTGCCGAAGAATACGATGGCAAACTCAAGGTCGCAAAGCTTAATATTGATGAGAACTCTGGAACTCCACCCAAGTATGGAATTCGTGGTATTCCTACATTAATGCTGTTTAAGGGTGGAAATGTAGAAGCAACCAAGGTTGGTGCCTTATCAAAATCACAGTTAACTGCGTTTATCGATAGTAACCTGTAAAATGATCTATAGCAGGTCGTTCAAATAATGTGGACGACCTGTTTTTTGTGTGCTAATCTCAGATCTATTAATCGCCCATTCGTTGGCGAGCATCAAAAAATAAACCCCAAATATTTCAATTAATTTTTTCTAGCAGGCTATATTTCCGACAGTCATTTCTGACTTTCCTATTTCGTTCTGAATAAAAACTATGAATCTAAGTGAATTAAAAAAACAAAGCGTTCCCGAATTAATTGAACTGTTGAAAGAAATGGGCGGTGATCATTCGTCGCGCATGCGTAGACAGGACATCATTTTCAGCCTGCTAAAAGCGCAGGCAAAAAAAGGTGAAGATATTTTTGGCGATGGGGTACTGGAAATACTTCAGGACGGGTTTGGCTTTCTTCGTTCGGCAGATAGTTCATACCTTGCTGGCCCCGATGATATCTATGTTTCACCCAGCCAGATACGACGTTTTAACCTGCGAACTGGTGATACCATCAGTGGCAAGATTCGACCACCGAAAGATAGCGAACGATATTTTGCTCTGTTAAAGGTCGATCAGATCAACTTTGATTCTCCTGAAGCCGTTAAGCATAAGGTTCTATTCGAAAACCTGACGCCGTTACATGCTGAAAAACGTATGCATCTGGAGCGTGGAAATGGTAGTACGGAAGATATTACCGCAAGAATTATCGATATGGTTTCACCTATCGGTAAAGGTCAACGCGGGCTGATCGTTTCACCTCCAAAGGCCGGTAAAACACTTATGCTGCAGAATATTGCACAGAGTATTGCCAGTAATAATCCCGAATGTTACCTCATTGTATTGTTAATCGATGAGCGCCCGGAAGAAGTTACCGAGATGACCCGTATGGTTAAGGGTGAAGTGGTTGCTTCAACCTTTGATGAGCCTGCCAGTCGTCATGTTCAGGTTGCAGAAATGGTGATAGAAAAGGCCAAGCGTCTGGTAGAGCACAAACGCGATGTGGTTATCTTGCTGGATTCTATTACGCGTCTTGCTCGTGCTTACAATACAACTATTCCATCTTCTGGTAAGGTGCTGACCGGTGGTGTTGATGCGCATGCCCTGCATCGTCCAAAGCGCTTTTTTGGTGCGGCACGAAACATCGAAGAAGGCGGAAGCCTGACGATCCTGGCAACCTCTCTGATTGAAACTGGTTCCAAGATGGATGAAGTTATTTATGAAGAGTTTAAGGGTACGGGTAATATGGAGATTCATATGGATCGCCGTATCGCGGAAAAGCGAGTATTCCCGGCGATCAATATCAACCGTTCAGGTACTCGTCGTGAAGAATTGTTAATGGATCCCGATGAATTACAGAAGGTATGGATTCTACGTAAATTTCTGCATTCTATGGATGATCTGGAGGCGATGGAATTTGTTCTGGCTCGTATGCAGAGTTCCAAGACTAATAGCGAATTTTTCGATCAAATGAAGAAGTAGTACGGGCTTTATTTTCTGCAACATTCCTGGCTGTTCATTCTGCATGCCCTTGTTGCGCTCTTTCGGACCTTTAATTGGTCAGCATCCTAAAGTCCTGATTCTTGGCAGTATGCCGGGGGTGAAATCACTTCAGGATCAACAATATTATGCCCATCCCAGAAATGCCTTCTGGCCAATTATGGCAGAGCTGTTCTCAATCGAGTGGTCGGAGAGTTATGCACAGCGGGTAGATCAGATCAGGCAGCTTCCTGTGATTATCTGGGATGTGCTTCAGAGCTGTCATAGAGAAGGCAGCCTGGACTCGAATATTCGTCCAGATCAATTGCAGGCAAATGCGATACCTCAGCTGTTATTCGATTATCCTACTGTGTCTCTCATCGCCTTTAATGGCGCTACTTCAGAAAAAATGTTTAAACAGCATGTAATCCATCAAATATCACACCCTGATCGATATACTCTGCTACGATTACCTTCAAGCAGTCCAGCGCATGCGGGGAAAAGCTTTCAGCAAAAATTGGAAGAATGGTCGACTATTCGACAATTCTGCAATTAACTTCTTGCTAGCCCTTTTTCTATAAGCAAATCGTGATAGAATATGCGCCGGTAAGAACTCCGCTGACCAAAAATACCTTTGAAATCAATGTGTTAAGGTTTCTGGCATGTTATATGGTGACCAGGATTGGGGTGGTATTCACTGAATTTTACCGTTATTACCCTGAAAAAGAGGGAATGACGGCCTGATTTTTATAACTTTTTTTATTAGAGAACGACTATGGCAGACCTAGATCACTATCGGAACATAGGTATTTTCGCTCACGTTGATGCAGGCAAAACAACGACTACCGAACGTATCCTGAAGTTGACCGGTAAAGTACATAAAACCGGTGAAGTACACGACGGTGAGGCAACCACTGATTTTATGGATCAGGAACGCGAGCGCGGTATCACCATCCAGTCAGCGGCTACCAGCTGTTATTGGAAAGATCATCGTTTTAATATCATTGACACCCCTGGGCACGTTGACTTCACAATCGAAGTATATCGTTCTCTGAAAGTTCTGGACGGTGGTGTTGGTGTATTCTGTGGTTCTGGTGGCGTTGAGCCCCAATCAGAAACCAACTGGCGTTATGCCAATGACTCTGAAGTCGCACGTGTGATCCTGGTAAATAAGCTGGATCGTCTAGGTGCTGATTTTTATCGTGTGGTTGATCAGGTTGAGAACGTACTGGGTGCTAACCCTCTGGTTATGGTATTACCGATTGGTATCGAAGACGATTTTGTTGGCGTAGTAGATCTGCTAACCCGTAAAGCCTGGGTGTGGGATGAATCTGGACTGCCTGAGAATTACACGCTTGAAGATGTACCTGCTGATATGGTCGACAAGGTCGAGCAATATCGTGAAGAGTTGATTGAAAAAGCGCTAGAGCAGGATGATGAGCTGCTGGAAGCCTATCTGGAAGGTGAAGAGCCATCTATTGAAGACATTAAGCGTTGTATCCGTAAAGGTACCATTGCACTGGACTTCTTCCCCACTTACTGTGGTTCTGCATTCAAGAACAAAGGTATTCAGCTGGTTCTGGATGCGGTTGTTGATTATCTACCTAGCCCAACAGAAGTTAAGCCTCAGCCTATCGTTGATCTGGAAGGTAATGAAACCGGTGACGTTGCAACCGTTTCTATAGATGAGCCTCTACGTGCTTTAACCTTCAAGGTTATGGATGATCGCTTTGGTGCCCTTTACTTTACTCGCATTTACTCCGGTAAACTGGAAAAAGGTTCAACCGTATTAAATACTGCGACAGGTAAAACCGAGCGTATCGGCCGTATGGTTGAAATGCACGCTGATTCGCGTGAAGAAATTTCAACTGCACATGCAGGGGACATCCTTGCGATTGTTGGTCTGAAAAATGTTCAGACTGGACACACGCTGTGTGACCCTAACCATCCTGCAACTCTGGAACCCATGATATTTCCTGATCCAGTTATCTCGATTGCTATCAAGCCAAAAGATAAGAGTGCCTCTGAAAAAATGGGTATCGCTCTGGCCAAGATGATTGCAGAAGATCCATCGTT
>JBNLGQ010000068.1:0-91684 GCA_050306135.1 Gammaproteobacteria bacterium | reverse complement strand
GCGGCAGCTTGCCGAAAAGAATGGTATGGAGTTTGTATCATACCCAATACCAGATAGAGGCTTACCAGTATCAGTGAGTGAATATCTAAACTTTACTAGGCGTCTTTACCGTGAAGCAGCAGGCGGTTTACATACCGTTGTACACTGTCGTGCTGGTATAGGCCGTACTGGCTTAATAGCGGCTGGTGTATTGTTGCATTGTGGTTTCGAGCCAAAAGAGGCCTTTGAACACATATCTCGGAAACGAGGGGTTGTTGTACCGGATACTGAAGAGCAAATAAATTGGGTAGTAAAGAGCCATGCAGAAATGTCCAACTCGTAACAAGGGGGTTCACTGGAATCGCTCGCTACGCTCTCTCCTCCAGTGACCCCGACGTTATGTTTAAAGAGAGAATCGGCGTAGATGGTAAGCTATTCAAATAAAAACTTAATTGACGTTCCAGACGGAATTGATGAGGATATTAGAAAGTTAGACCTAAGCCATAACAAGCTCACCAGTATTCCTAAAAGTATTTTAAAGTTTAAGAAACTCAAATCACTGATTCTCAGTTACAATGAATTGAGTGAACTACCAAATTTTATAGGCCAATTGTCAAACTTGGAAATTATAGATTGTACGCACAATAATATTATAAAGCTCCCTCAATCTATATCTAAACTGACCAAATTAAAGCAGTTGAAATTTTATGGAAATGAGCTTTCATGCAATGTCTCTATGCTTCAAGATCTATCCTCATTAGAGCGTTTAGATTTAGGACATAATTGTTTAAGTGACATAAATATTGATTTTACTAATTTTCCCAAGTTGACCTACTTGAGTGTTAGAAAAAACAAGTTAGATACCTTGCCAGTGTCAATTGAGAATCTTCGAAATTTAGAGATACTGGCCTTAGGCGATAATAACTTAAATCGATTTCCAATTAATGTAGATGCAATGAAGTCCTTAAAAAGGGTACATATAGAGCATAATCCTGTAATTGATAATCTACAGTACAATCCTAAAATTTGGACCAAATAAAAAACATAACAAGGCAAATCCACATTGAAAAATTTACGCTACTCCACTGTGTTACGCAACATAAATGTCTCAGTGATTTGGGACATTAAGTGTAAAAGATGAAAGCAACAATTATCAATGTGCTTTTAGTTTGTAGCGTAATTGTATTAGTCGGTGGATGCTCGACTAAATATAGTTTTGAAACATTCAAAGGGAAAGTTGAAAACGGTTACTCCGGAGCTCCCTTGCAGAACATAGATGTTGAATTAATTTTAGAAGCAGAAAAAGGCGACTTTAGATTTTACGCTGAAAGTCGTGCAAAGTTTCGTCTTTACTATTTCAAAACAAATACTAATGAGTTAGGTGAGTTTTTAATTCCGTCATGGGAAGGTAGTATCCCATATTTTTCAGAAATACGTGAAGATTATCCCAAGCTTATATTTTCATTCATAGATGGCTCTAAGGTAAGGTATTACAATGTTCAATATATTTCACTGACGGGTCCTTATTCTTACCATCCAGCTGGAGATATAAAAATTAAATATAGTCATTCACTATGTGAGTACGAAGATAGAATAATTAGAGAATTACCAAGTGAATATAAACTTAGAGTATGCTTTTACCCAAAACTGAATTAGAAACACTTAACAAGGCGATGCACACGGAAAAACCAGTCGCCTCCACTTATATTTCCCGCTGTGCATTGCGTTATGTGCTGTAAATATCTGGAAAAATGTATGATTTTAGCTGCAGTTGGAATTCTGCATATTTTTCCCACTGCAATGGCAACCCGTAACCCGTAACCCGGAATTGTAGGTTGGAAAAGGAGGAACGACGCCTTCCAACTTTGGTTTGCATTCAATCTTGCCAAGGTGCCAGTTTTGTTCATGTCGGATGGCGCTTTGCTCGGCAACTGCGTCCTGCGTTGCCCTCGACAATAGCGTCCTGCATTGTCCTACCTTCGACCGTCCATGGTCTCGTACTCTCTAGCATCCCTGCCAGGATTATCCGACCTGCGCAAAACCCGTAACCCGGAATTGTAGGTTGGAAAAGGAGGAACGACGCCTTCCAACATTAATTTGCCTTCGAGTTTGCGAAGGTGCCTGTGTTGTTCATGTCGGATGGCGCTTTGCTTATCCGACCTACGCAAAGTTTTCACATTGATGGGATGTGTGCGGTATCAGCTGAATTATATTGAGAGATACTTACGTGTATTAAAAAGACATACGTGGATGACAGGAATGGCAACTTCGGGTCGACTGCTTCCATACCAGCTAGAATAATGAATGCCCGTTATGTGTGGTTTTGCAGAATAGAATCAAGACCTGATTCTTTGCTTGTCAGTACAAATAATCTGATAGCCCGGGATCTGTTTTCGGGCTATCAGGGTTTGTTGAATTGAGTGATTACTGGTAGCTCAACTCAACCTCATAGCTCAATTCTTTGTCACTCATCGCAGGCACAGTCATTTTAAATAAAGCCTGTGTTGGAGCCTCTTTCTGGTAGTCGTCAGATGTTTTCAATATGCGCCAATTCAGGCCTGGCATGATTTCTGTCAGGTTGATGGTTTGTGTCTGCTTACTACCATTGTTGATTTTGATTTTTCTTGTCAGACGAACCTGTTTCTTACTGATCTGTTTGTGATCAGTGGTCTGGCGTACGATGCTGATATCAAATGCCTTGCCAAGCTTGATTTTCAGATCATCGTTCACCGCAGTATGGTCGATGCTGTCTTCACCCAGAAACTGGTTTTCACCATTACTATCTTTACCATAAACGCGCACTGTACCTTTGGGTAGCGGTATACCGAGAGCAGGCTTTTTATTGTCAAAAAGTAAAAACTGATCGGGTTTTGATTCCTGCTTATTCAGACCGTTGCTATCCACCCATGCCCTGTCTTCAAGTTTTTTTGAGATATTGATAGCGCGGGCAGAAAACAGTTTGACCTGTTTGCTCTGATTGTTTTTGATAGTGGTTTTATGCGGTACGGTGTACAGGTGATAACCTTGAATAGATTCTTCGGAAACGCCACTCATGACAGGAGCCATCTCCATCATGGCTTTTGCGCGCATCATCACACGAGGCTGTGGTGCCTGCATGTTGATGTCTCCAGCCATTAATTGCAGTTGTGCATTGTTATAGCTGATACCACTCTGGTTCTGTAAGGTGATCCAGCTATCCAGCGAAGCCTGTTTTTCACTCTCATCGAGTTGCAGCACATAATCGCTCTGCCAGCTCAACCCTTCGCTAAGGTATGTCATTTCGACCTGTTGTTGACCCTTTATATCTTCCAACAGCGTGAGGGAAAGGGTGGGGCTGGTACGCAGGTTATCGGGAATATCATCGAATACCATGTGGTAGCTGCTGTTATTGTTCATACTCTCCAGACTGCCGTCTTTCATTTGCAGGATGACACCACCATTGGTGGAAAGTATCTTGCCTTCACCCCACTCCAGGGTTTCACCTGTTTCACTCGATCTACGTGCGAGACGTACATTTTTTCCGATA
This sequence comes from Gammaproteobacteria bacterium, assembly GCA_050306135.1. Lineage (GTDB taxonomy): Bacteria > Pseudomonadota > Gammaproteobacteria > JACNJF01. Next base: position 88,179 of record JBNLGQ010000068.1, on the reverse strand, counting down.
TTTTTTTCAACCAGCGCCTGCGGTGACAACAGGTCAAAGTCGTAGTTCTGTTCCTGAACATCCAACCCCTTAATGGCGACGGTTTGTGCCATGATATTTTGAGATACATCCATGAAAGCAATCTCATGAGATGACCTGGGCAGGGTGAATTTACGTGTATCACGAATCAGAGCGCGGCCGCCATTGTAAATGGTAAGGCTTATGGCCTGTTGATCATGCGCTGTGGTTTTAAATTCTTCTGCATACAGGTTGTGTGACAGGGCGAGTATGCTCAGGCTGAGAATGCTTATGCTTAATCTTGGCATGGGTCTTATCCTAATTGTTATGTTTAAAGAATAGTGTTCCTTTTATAACGCATGATAGATGAACATGGGGTTAATAAAAAAAGAATCGGGGAGACATGATGAAAAATCTAGACCATATTGTCTACCAGTCAGACAGGAGACGGTATACGCTCTGCCAGTTTTTGCCTGGGTGTGTTGCAGGGGGGGGCACCATCGACTTACTGAAAAAGCTTGATTATCTGTCGACTGTTTCGGGTGGTTATATTGTCGGTGCGCTCTCCAGGCTTTGGTGTGGTCTATGGAAAGACAGGTTTAGCTCCAGTCCAGACTTTGCTGTCGATGCGCAGGATTTTCCTTTTGATGGGTGACTCTGAAGTAGTGGATCTGCTGAAATAATTTAGTGTCAGTTTTTATTATCAGAAAAAAACGACCTTCAAAAAATGAAGGCCGTTTTCTGCTCTTAATACTTCAGTTACTGGCCGGTAGTAATGGGTATCAGGGTTAATTCAACACGGCGATTTTGCTGCCGACCCGCAGGGGTACTATTGCTGGCAATCGGCATTGATTCACCCATGCCTGCAGTAAGAACACGCTCGGCAGCAACGCCATGGTTGAGCAGGTAGTTGGCCACACTACTTGCGCGCTTATAGGATAGTTGCTGGTTATAGCTTGCGCTACCCACACTATCGGTATGACCTGCAGCTTCAATCAGGGTTTTATTAAACTCTTTCAATACCAGTATTACGGAATTGAGTACTTCATCGAAGTTAGGGTTAAGTGATGAAGAGTCGGTACTAAAAGTGATATTACCTGGCATATTTAGAATCAGGTCATCTCCATTACGAGTCACGCTGACGCCTGTACCTTCGAGCTGTTTACGTAATTTATCTTCCTGTTTGTCCATATAGACACCCACAGCTGCGCCTCCCAGCCCACCGATGGCGGCACCCTTAAGGATGGCTTTTTTGCGGTCATCACGGCTTTTCTTGCGCGCTGAGATATACCCGATAGCCGCGCCAACTGCAGCACCAATTGCCCCACCTTTAGTGGTGTTGCTGGTTTTTTGTTCACCGGTATAAGGGTCGATGCTGCTGCATGCGCTCATGCCCAGAGTAAGGGTCAGGATTATGGATATGATAATGGTTCTGTATTGCATGGATTTACTCCGAAATTTAATGTGTATATGTAATGATGTACTTAAACTAGCTTTATTTAACCCCGTATAGTTTAGGGTAGTTATTTGCTGAATAGTTAAATTTATTTAATGGAACAGATTTAGTTTACCTGCGTCATAGTGATTGTAGGTTATTTAATATCTCTTGCTGTAAACTTATCCCTAATTTTTATCCTGGTGTATTCTTGATGACCAAAAAAGGACTTCTGCTAAAGCTTTTACCACTGCTTATTCTACTGCTTGCTGCTAGTGCTTACGCTTATATGAAATCAACCAAGCCTGAGCGCACCAAGCCACAGCCCAGAGAAAAAGTCTGGCAGGTTGAGACCATGAACGCCCAGCTGCAAAGCCTGTCGCCACTGTTGACCCTGTATGGTGAAGTAGAAACACCATCGCTTTTAAGATCGGCAGCTCCGGGAGCTGGACATATCGCGTCAGTGCTGGTTAAGCCGGGCGACCGAGTCACTAAAGGGCAGAAGTTACTGCTGATGGATGAGCGAGATTTTGCAGCAGCCAATCTACAGGCGCGTGCCAATGTGGCAGATCTGGAAGCACAACTAAGTGAGCATGAGTTGCAATATAAGGCCAATCTGCGCAAGCTGGAGCAGGAGAAGAGCCTGCTAGAACTTAGCAAACAGGAATTGCAGCGGGTTCAACGCCTTAAAAAGAATAATCTCAGTTCAGATTCTGCACTCAACAATGCCCGAGAAATGCTGGCAAAACAGGAACTGTCTCTGATTGCTATTCAGCTAGCCGTGGATAGCTATGGCAGCTCGACAAAACAATTGAAAGCACGCTTATCCAGTGCGCGGGCAAAACTTTCCGAATCGGATCTGGCGATTACCCGTAGTGAAGTCATAGCGCCATTTGATGGATTCATATCAGAAGTTCTGGTATCCAGTGGTGATCAGGTAAAGCAATCTGAGATCTTGCTGTCTTTATATGAGATGGAATCTCTTGAGATTCGTGCTCGTATACCATCTAGCTATCAGGCTGAGCTTACCCGTGCGCTGGAGGCTCAAACTACCCTGACGGCAAAAGCAGACCTTTCTGGAGATTTAATTTCGCTTCAACTATCTCGACTGGCCGGAGCTGCCACACCCGGTGGTATTGATGCTTATTTCCGCGTGGAGGAAGGTTTTGAACGTTTACGAATTGGTAATCTACTCAAGATTAATCTGCAGCGACCGCAGCAAAAACAGGTGATTGCAGTACCCTATAGTGCCATTTACGGTAACAATCGGGTATTTATTCTGCAGCAGGGACGAATGAAATCACTGGATGTAGAATCGGTTGGTCAATATGACGATAAGACCGGAAAAAGCTGGATGCTGGTACGTAATACTAGCCTTGAATCTGGTGCTAAAGTCATTATCACTCATCTACCGAATGCTGTAGATGGCCTGAAGGTTAAACCGGTGTCTAAAAGCTGATGCAACATAAGGATGACTTGCTGGGTATCTTTGCCAAGCACAAGGTGGCCCCTAATCTGCTGATGATCATTATGATCCTGGCAGGCTGGGTAGCTCTGCAAAAGCTGAACGTACAGTTTTTTCCCAGCTTCGAGCTGGATATAATCAGTGTTAATACCGTGTGGAGTGGTGCCACCTCGGAAGATATAGAGCGAGGTATTACCAACCCTCTGGAACAACGTCTGCGTAACGTTGATAACCTGAAAGAGCTTTCTTCTTCTTCAGCTGCGGGACTTTCTGGTATTAATCTGGAGTTTGATGAAGGCACGGATATGGTGCTGGCACTGGATCAGGTGCGCAAACAGGTGGATGACTTCACCAGCCTGCCGCAGGATGCAGAACAACCCCGTATCGCTCAGGCTGTACGTTATGAATCGGTGGCCAGAGTTTTGATCAGCGGTCCGGACAATATTGAAGACTTGCGTAAACTGGCGCGTCAGTTTGAACAGCAGTTACTGGATAAGGGCATCGATAAGGTTGATCTGGTCGGTTTGCCAGAGGAATCGATCCTAATTTCCGTACCCTCACAACAGATGTATGGGCTGGGTTTGAGCCTGTCTCAGATTGGAACACGAGTTGACCGGGCCAGTCAGGATTTACCTGCGGGTCTGGTGGGAGAAAACGATGCTACCCGTGAATTACGTAGTCTCAATCAACGCAGGACCCCCAGTAGCTTTGAGGATTTACCGGTTATCAGTGAACGTGATCGTCGTGTCAACCTGGGGGATATTGCAGACATTGAAAGACGTATCAAACCGGGTAATCAAACCATTACACTGGACGGAAAAAAATCCGCAGTGCTGGTTTTACAACGTAGTGAGAATGGAGATACCTTAAAGTCTGCCAAGATCCTTGAACAATGGGTTGAAGAAGTCACGCCCACGTTACCGCCATCGGTAAAAATTAAGGTATTCAACGAGCGTTGGCAATTACTCAAACAACGCATCATGTTGCTGGTGAAAAATGGTGCAGGTGGATTGATCCTGGTGTTGATGATTCTGTACGCTTTTTTATCTACTCGTGTTGCTTTCTGGGTAGCTGTCGGAATTCCAGTTTCTTTTATGGCAACACTTGCTGTTATGTTGGTTGCTGGTGAGTCTATAAACATGATTAGCCTGTTTGCATTAATCATGGCGCTGGGCATTATTGTGGATGATGCCATCGTGGTGGGTGAAGATGCACAGGCTCATTTTGATATGGGCGAAGCCCCCCTGAAAGCTTCAGAGGGTGGCGCCAGGCGCATGCTGGCACCAGTTATGGCTTCTTCTCTGACCACTATTGCGGCATTCATGCCTCTGTTACTGGTTGGCGGTCGTATGGGCAATGTTATGTCTGCTATCCCTATGGTGATTATCAGCGTGATCATTGCTTCGTTGATAGAAAGCTTCTATATCTTACCGGGACATTTAAGGCATGCCTTTGTAGATTCTCATGATGATAAAAAATCAAAATTCAAGCGCCGACTGGATGATGCGTTCGCAAATTTCAGGGATAAAAAATTCCGCCCCCTGGTAATACTGGCTATAAAGAACCGCTGGAGCACGATTGCTTTAGGTATAGGAATGTTTATTTTTGCCGTGGGATTGATTGCAGGAAGCAGGGTTGGCTGGTTTTTCTTCCCGTCACCTGATTCCAGTACCGTGTATGCCAATGTACGTTTTGTGTCGGGTACAGGTCAGGGGGCTGTAGATGAATTCCTGAGTCAACTGGAGCAAAGCCTGCAACAGACGATGAAAGATTCCGATGAGAAAATTGTCGATACCTATTATGTATTGCATGCCTCATCCAGTGGAGCAGGTCGATCACTTTCGGGTGAGCGCAACGGTTCTATCTATGTAGAGCTTGTCGCTCCGGACAGCCGAAAAACCAGTAATAATCAATTTATCAAGGCCTGGCGCGAACGGGTTAAGGTGCCTGCTGGGGTGGAAAGTTTCAAGATTGCAGCACAACGTATGGGGCCGCCAAGCCGGGATCTGGATATTCGTTTGATGGGGAATGATCCATCCACCATGAAGTTGGCGGCGTTGGAGATTGCTGAAGCGCTTAAGGTCTTGCCAGGTGTCAGCGCTATCGATGATGACCTTCCCTATGGTAATGAACAGTTGATCTATTCACTTACCCCAGCCGGCGAAGCGTTGGGTTTATCTATTGCAGACCTGGGACAACAACTGAGAGCGGCTTATGACGGTATACGCCTGCAAAGATTTCAGGATGGTGCTGATGAAGTAGAAGTGCGAATTCAATTACCGGATAATGAACGACGTTATCTGGCAAGCCTGGAAGATCTTCCGATACGCTTACCCGATGGTTCTTTTATTGCGCTTAAAGCAGTAGCTTCATGGTCATCTCAGCAGGGCTTTGAGGCATTACGACATGCCAATGGCAAGTTGGCGGTCTCGGTAACAGCGGATGTGGATTCGAGTCAGAACAGTATTCAGGAAATCACCAATGATCTCAGGAAATCTGCCCTGCCTGCACTGGCTTCAAAGTATTCTATTGATTATTCACTGGAGGGTCGTGCAGCCAGTCAGCGAGATACCTTTGCCGATATGATGATTGGAGGTGTGGTGGCCCTTTCATTGATTTATCTGGTGTTGGCCTGGGTGTTTGCTTCTTATGGCTGGCCTTTACTGGTGATGGTTGCTATCCCGCTTGGTCTGACGGGGGCGGTGCTAGGACACTGGTTGATGGGGATGGATATGACGATTCTGTCATTGTTCGGTTTCTTCGGACTATCCGGCATCGTGGTGAATGATTCAATTATTCTGGTGATTTTTTATAAACACCTACGGGCTAAAGGGTTAGCCATTAAAGAAGCACTAGTCGAGGCAGCGTGTCAGAGATTACGCGCTGTTCTATTAACTTCCTTAACCACGGTTGCGGGCTTGACACCATTATTATTCGAAACATCACGCCAGGCTCAGTTTCTGATTCCTATGGCAGTTTCAATTGCCTTTGGTCTGGCTTATGCAACGCTGTTGATTTTACTTATGATCCCATCGATGCTCTCCATTTATGAAGATGTTCATGGCTATTTTCAAAAGACATTCAGTAAACCAGCCAAAGAATCTGGTCTGGAAAGCATATAAGTGAGCAGGATTCGAGCTTAACTGGGAATAAAAGGTCGACAATATTTATCATCTATTAAAGCAATAATATAAAAATAGTTTTAACCCGGATTAACCGGAATAACCAGAGGAGAGAAAGATGTGTGATGAATTCGGTTGTGGCACCGATTATAGCCATATGCCCCCCATTATCGTAGCTGAAGAAAAACGTCGAGCGTTTATCAAAGGTCTGATCAGTTTACCGCTTGCTGCCGTATTAGCGGATCCTGTACTGGCGCAGGCAGCGGGTAAGGAACTGGAAACCATTAACATTAAAACAGCCTCAGGTGCCAGTACCTCGGGCGTTGTTGCCTATCCTGATCAGGCTAATGCGCCGACTCTTTTGATCGTCCATGAATGGTGGGGGCTCAACGACCAGATAAAAAGTGTCGCACGAGAATTTGCACAACAGGGTTTTCTTACTGTGGCGGTCGACCTTTACAACGGCAATGTGGCAACTGATCGAGAAGGTGCCATGAAATATATGAAAGGCATGGATCAAAAATGGGCAAACGAAGCAGTCGTTGCCTGGGTCGACTGGCTTAAAAATAATGACAAAGGCAACGGTAAGGTTGGAACCTGCGGATGGTGTTTTGGCGGAGGTTGGTCGTTAAATGCTTCTTTACTGTCACCGGTTGACGCCACAGTCATTTATTATGGCAATGTGAAAAAATCACCTGCTCAGTTAGCTTCTTTGAGTGGTCCTGTGCTTGGGCACTTTGGAACCCTGGATAAAAACATCGATGAAAAGATGGTCGGTGAGTTTGAAAAATCACTGGATGCCGCAGGTAAGCATAATTATACCCATCATTGGTATACCGCGAATCACGCCTTCGCCAATCCAACTGGAGCACGCTACGATGCAGACGATGCTGCGTTAGCCTGGTCTCGTACATTGGCATTTCTATATAAAAATCTTGAGTAAGCATTTATTGCTGCGAGTAATCCAGAATTTTACTTGAAATCAATTTCTGATCGGTACAGAATCGGGCGGCAGTTAAAAACTGCCGCTTCTCTAGCAGCAGATATTAGCCAAAAACTAATAACTAAATTTGTTTTATCAAGAGGAAAACACTATGAAACGTCGTGATGTTCTAAAAACGGGTGTAGCGGCCGCACTGGGTAGTGCGGGTGCCGTAATCTCAGCGCCAGCTATTGCTAAAAGCCGTACTGAAATCAATATGGTATCAACCTGGCCGCGTGACTTCCCAGGTCTGGGTACGGGTGCTCAGCGCTTTGCACAGCGTTTAGAAGCGATGTCAGGTGGCCGCTTCAAGGTCAATTATTTTGCTGCAGGTGAGCGGGTCAAAGCATTCGATTCACTGGATGAAGTGGCTTCGGGCAATGCTCAGATGTACCACGGCGCGGATTATTACTGGAAGGGCAAGCATCCCGGCTGGGCCTATTTTACCGCGGTACCTTTCGGCCTGACTAACACCGAATTCAACGCCTGGTATCATTTTGGTGGCGGATCTGAACTGCACGATGAGCTGGCTGGCGAATTCGGTATGAAGAACATTCCCTGCGGTAATACCGGGGTACAGATGGGTGGCTGGTTCCGCAAGGAAATGAACTCTGCCGATGACTTCAAAGGACTGAAGATGCGTATGCCTGGACTGGGTGGAGACGTGCTTGCGAAACTTGGCGCATCTCCGGTTTCTCTGCCGGGTGGACAGATCTATGAAAACCTGGTGTCCGGTGCAATCGATGCGACCGAGTGGGTCGGTCCATGGAATGACAGTTTCATGAAGTTCTATGAAGCAGCCAAGTATTACTACTATCCTGGTTACCATGAACCGGGCTCCATGCTCAGTTGCGGCATAAACAAGAAGTTCTGGGACGGCCTGTCAAAGTCAGATCAGGCGATGATCAGCGCGGCAGCCGAGCAGGAAAACTCGATCATGATGTCTGAGTACAATGCCAAAAATGGTGAATATCTAGCCAAACTGGTGAATGAGCAGGGTGTGAAACTGCGTAAGTTCAGTGATGATACCTACGACAGTTTTGGTGAAGCGGCTGATGAAGTATTTGCTGAGGTACGTGCGCATTCCAAACTGGCAAAACGTATCCATGACAGTTTTCTTAAGTCACGCTCCGAGGTTGGTGGCTGGGCCAAGATTGCTGATGTGGAATACATTCGTCAGCGTAACCGAGTATTGGGTCTGTAGTCCGCTCAGACTTATTTTGAAACGGAGCCATCGGCTCCGTTTCGATTTACAGGTTGTTTCCCGATATATCACTATTTGATGAGTTAGCTTGTGAAGTACCATCACGTCTCACTTGCCAGTAAAGTCCTGGCTTACTTTATGGTAAGTTCGGTTTTTCTCTATTTGTTCAATAACTATCTGGTTTACTGGCAGGATATGCCGGGACCTTATCTGTTATTCAGCCATTTTGGCTGGGTTGGGGATGAAGCCAATACCCTTAATGCAGAACAACTCACTCAGGGCTGGTGGCAGGTTATTGCTTATGCTGGAGTATATGCGCTAGCAGCTTTTTATATCATTAAAAATAAAACCAGAGATATGCTGGAGGATGCCGAGCGCTTTGAAAGGCTTTCCGCCTATCTGGTACGATCCGCATTCTGGGCGGTTCTTCTTATCGGCTCGGTCGATGTCATCATATCTTTTATGCGGGTAGAGAAACTACTCGAAGTTTTTGTCAGTGACTCACTGATAACTGAGCTTGGTCGACCTACCTATAGAGGTACCTATGTACATTACCCACTGCTAATTCTTTCTTTTGTGGTCGCATATTTTGTGCGCAACATCAGCTTTTCATGGCTGGCATTGATGGTAGTGCTGGCTGAATTCCAGATTGTCATCACTCGTTTTGTTTTTTCTTATGAACAGGCATTCATGGGAGATCTGGTGCGTTTCTGGTATGCCGCGCTATTTCTGTTTGCCAGTGCTTATACGCTGGTACATGAAGGGCATGTGCGGGTGGATGTACTGTATGCAGCCTTTAGTGAGAGGAAAAAAGCCTGGTCTAATATCATCGGCTGCCTGTTTCTGGGTATTCCTTTATGCTGGGTCATTCTGATGCATGGCATGGGGGGTAAAGGGAATAGTATCAACAGTCCTCTGCTGAGTTTTGAGATATCTCAAAGCGGTTACGGTATGTATGTTAAATATATTATGGCGGCATTTCTGGTGGTTTTTTCAGTCTCTATGATGATTCAGTTTGTCAGTTATCTGCTGCAAAATATCGCTCAACTTATCGCTCCACAGCCGTCGGCTTCGAATATCGCGCATGAAGAATTCTCTTCAATCCCAGCGCAGGAGTCGGTGACTAAATGATAGCTACTACATTATTCAGAAAATCCTGGAGTTTTTAATGGAAGTTTATTTTCTGTTACTGTTGATTTTATTGATGGTGGTCGCGCTATCTTCAGGGTTTCCGGTTGCTTTTTCGCTACCAGGTTCAGCGATTTTAGCGATTACCATTGCTGCTGTCTGTGGCTATATCTTTGTCGGTGATACCGATGCATTTTTCTCTAATGGTGGGCCAAACCAGTGGTTGAGTGCTGGTGTCACTAATTTGCGAAGTTTGTACTGGGAGGTAGAACGCGACACGCTCATTGCTATCCCATTATTTGTGTTTATGGGCATCATGTTGCAACGCTCTAAGATAGCGGAAGATTTACTGGTTGCTATGGCACAGTTGTTTGGCCCTGTTCCAGGTGGGCTGGGTATCTCTGTCGTTTTTGTTGGGGCATTACTGGCGGCGACTACAGGTATTGTGGGTGCCACTGTGATTGCTATGGGGCTGATTTCTCTGCCTGCCATGTTGCGTAATAATTATTCCAAATCACTTGCCTGCGGCACCATTTGTGCATCGGGTACCTTAGGGCAAATTATCCCACCATCAATTGTTCTAATCATTCTTGCCGACCAGCTTTCAAGTGCAGCTGATCAGGCGAATACCATGCGTAAAGCAGAGTTTCGAGAAATAACGGGTGAGTATTCTATGCCCGGTGACTTTGATGTGGTTTCAGCCAGTGCTGGTGATATGTTTATGGGGGCATTTATTCCGGGCATGATTCTGGTTGGTTTGTATATGCTTTATATTTTTATATCAGCTGTATTGAAACCGGAGAAGGCCCCACCCGTTCCCTATGATGGGGAGTATGACCGCCAGTTTTTTCTCACTGTTATTCTTGCTCTGGTTCCACCGTTACTGTTAATTTTTGTAGTGCTAGGTTCGATAATTCTCGGCGTAGCTACCGTAAATCAGGCTGGTGCTATCGGTGCAATTGGTGCATTACTGATGGGAAGTTATCGTCTCTCGGAGGGAACAAAGAGTCGATATTACCCTGCCATCATGGCGGTGGTTTCAGTCGTCGGAATTAGCCTGCTGCTAGGCAATTTCGATCTCAATATCAAAAATGTTAAAAGTGATGCCGATCAAATGGCTATTTATTTAGCTATTGCTCTGGTGTTGATTCTTGTGCTGGCCGTGGCCTGGGCCATTATTCGAGCTTATCGAACAGAAAATATTCTCAGTGAGGTGATGGTTGAAACAGCCAAGACGACCTCAATGGTTTTCATCATCCTGCTCGGTGCAGCTATGCTTACTTCGGCATTCAGGGCTTTTGGCGGAGAGGAGCTGGTCAAACATTATCTGACTGGTTTGCCCGGTGGTTTCTGGGTGCAGTTTTTTGTCGTCATGCTGGTCATATTTCTGCTTGGTTTTTTTCTTGATTTTATTGAGATAGCAGTAGTGGTTGTGCCTATCGTTGCACCTATTTTACTGGCTAATCCAGAGGCTAATGTAACCGCAGTCTGGCTGGGTGTTATGATCGGTCTGAATATACAGACTTCATTTTTAACGCCACCATTTGGTTTTGCCCTTTTCTACTTAAGAGGGGTAGCACCAGATTCTGTAAAAACTACCCAGATCTATAAGGGGGCGGTTGCTTTTATCACGCTACAATTACTGGGTCTAAGCATAGCAGGTGCTTTCCCTTCATTGATCAACTATCTGCCGAACCGAACCTATTTAACATCGGAAACTGCGCCACCACCGAATAATCCCAGGATTCAACGTTGCCTGGAAGAAATGTTGTTTGAACAGTATCCCGAGAATCAGTCTTCGATAGAGGCATCTCTTGCAGCGTTGAAAAAAACTCAAATTGATTATCTGCCTGAGAAGTATCAGCAAAATCTTAACGAAAGTTATCGAGATATGGGGAAAGTATTTGCGGCCGTTGATGATGTGAAATCTGCAGCTGCATCCTTAGCAGATTTTTCAGTTGAATATGCTGGTTTACATCACAGCACCAGATCGCTGGAACTTACCATGCGTAAGAGTAAAAAACAGATTGCGCTAAATAATGACGATATTAAACGCATAGAGTTTTCAGAAAAGCCTGATCAGGAGCGTATTGCAAAGCTGAGGGCTCAAAATGCACAGCTGGAAGCGCAATCTCTTGAGTTAAAAGCGCAGATACCTGATGACTGGCAAGACAAGCGAGATGAGTTTTTAAAGCATACTAAAGCTGAGAAGATTGCTCGTAATAAATATCGCAGGCTGGTTGATGATAGCTACCAGATAATACTTGATACACGTCTAACTCTGGAGGCGGCAGATGAACTGATAGCTATTAAACCTGGCGTGGAGAGTTTGCATCAGGTTATTCGCGATGAAGACATTGACACTGCTATGCAGAAGATTAAAGAGGTTGAAAGTGCTTTATCGGATATAAAGAATGCGAGTTCGGTGAAATCAAGGCTTTCAAAGGCGCGTCGTGCGCTTAAGAAAGACGCTGACCGGGATAAGGCATCTGGAGAGCTGATCAAGGCGATCCAGTTACTTGATGCAGAGGTCGACTGGAGACAGCGTGGTAAACAGGAGTTTCTTCCCTTGTTAAGGGAGTTTGATGGTGTGGTAAAAGAGAATATAGGTTTGAGGTTGCAACCTAAGTTAACTGTTGATCAGGCTGAGTCTATCGCAGGCTGTCTGTCTCATCATCGAGATGTTTCACTAAATTTTTAAGCGGCTTTCATTTCAGCTGACAGAGATGGTACGAGCAGCTATAGTGCCATCTCGAATTTATTAATATGTTATTCCCATGAAACTCGCCCTTATTATTGTCAGCCTGGTTTCTCTGCTGACTATCGCATTATTTGCTCTGACCAATCAAAAAACTGCAGAGCAACAGCTTGAATTACCCTGGCAAGTTACTGTTCATGATGATTTACATAGCGAAGTTTTCGGTATCGTACTGAACAAAACAAATCTGGAACAGGGGCGATCTCATTTTGGTCAGCTGGACGGTATTGCCCTATACCGGAAAAAAGATGGTACATTCTCTCTGGAAGCATATTTTGGCAAGGTGACTATAGGTCCTTTTGGTGCGCGTATGATTGCCACACTGGATGCTTCACAGCAAGAGCTTGAACAAATGGTGCAGGATACGGTTAAACGTGTTCCCACTGAGGAGGGTGGTTTAAAATGGACCTTAACTCAGCAAAAACAGGCAGAGCAGGGTTTACGTAAAATAAAATCCCTAACCTTTATGCCGAGTTACCGAGGCATGGATCAGGACTTCATTCGCGAGCGTTTCGGTGAGCCGGGCCGGCGAGAAGTGGTGGAAGAAGCTGCTGAACTCTGGTTTTATCCCGAGCAGGGCGTAAGAATACTGGTTGATAATGAGGGTAATGATCTGTTTGAGTATCTGGCACCCGCTGATTTTAAGTTATCTTATGGAGCAAGTTGATGTCGTTAACCGTTGCAATTATTGGCGCCAGCCATAAGCCTCAGCGTTACGCCTATATGGCTCAGGAAATGCTGATGAATCATCAGTATACGGTTTTTCCAGTATCAGGAAATGGACGAGAAATCCTGGGCGTCAATGGGTATCAATCCATAGATGAAATTCAGCAACCCATAGACACAGTTACTCTGTATTTAAATGCACAGCGCCACCAGGCAATTAAACAGGATGTTATACAGGCTAAACCTCGGCGCATTATATTTAATCCTGGCACAGAGTCCGAGGAGTTAATGAGCGAATACCAGAGGCATGGTATTGAGACCATAGAAGCCTGTACGTTGGTAATGTTGCGTACTGGTCAGTTTGATTGATTTACTCCGGGCTAACTTTACAGTCTTTTGCCAGTAGCTGGCTGGTTTTTCCGGTCACAAAATAAGCTAGTAAACCGACCCACTCATGGCTCGCTTCTACCAGATTAAAAAGGTGAGCAGACAGGTTCAGCTTCGCAGTAAACATCCTGTCTGGTTGACTGGCATGATCAACTGGATATGGAATAGTTGCCCAGCCCTGTTTACAGAACACCCCCATCGATCTTGGCATGTGGTAGGCAGAAGTGATCAGGATCCAGTTTTCATCTGATGCAGGCTGTGCCAGTCGTTTACTGTAGACGGCATTTTCATAGGTGTTCCTAGCCTCATTTTCCAGCAACAATCTATTTTCATTGATACCTGACTGAATAAAGTAATCCCTTACCTGTTCTGCCTCGGTTGCAGCATGTTTTAGCAAGCTTGCGTTACCCCCGGTGAATACGAGGCGAGCCTCAGGATACTGTTTTGCCAGCAGGATAAATTCGCTTAGACGCTCGTGGCTGCTATAGGTTTCCAACTGCTTCCAGTACTGACTGAGAGATGGATTGACTGCACCGCCCAGTACAATGATACCGTCAATCTGATCAGGCAACACAGGATGGCTGGGGTACTGCTTTTCCAGAGGGTAAAAAAGCCACTCTCCAATTGGCAAAAGGGCCAATAACCATGCAGGAAAAACCATAATCAGGAGTAGTTTCTTCGCCTTTTTCTGCCATCGGCTGAAAAGCAAAAATATACCAGCGGTTAGTAATACGAGGAACAGATTGTCTGGAGAAATGAGTATCCAGAAAAGTTTAGAGCTATAAAAAAATATATCGTGCATGATCCGGATGTATGTATTGAAAACAGTCTGATGAATGAGTAATAATTGTTCGCTAAGATTTAAGTTGAATTATTTCTCTTAAGCATTTGAATTTCCTATATTTATGCTAATATGAATTTTTAGGGAAGTATATTTCAGTGTATTCTGCCATGCATTATGGCGAGAGTTATATAATTTTGAAACTTTCACTCTATGTCTGTGATTGAGTTATTAACACTTTTGGCTATAGGGTGCGGGTTGAATTTATCGCATATTATTGAATTAGGTGGGTTTTTTAGTGCCGATAGAACGGATTAATCGATATAAAAAAACTGCAACGCTTGGATTTAGAGACGAGCAGGTAGAAAACTCCTATCATAAGTTTCAGCTCGATCGCGGCCGCAGTACGGGCATCTATGCACTGTTTGCATTGTTTCTCATAAATCTCAGTTTCGCTATGTTAGAGCACTGGATCCTGGGAGTGAAATCCTCAGTTCCAATGTATTCTTATCTGGTGGTTGCTATCATTGCACTCGCTATTGCCATTTTTGGTGTATCCAACGAGAGTAAATCAGCGCTCAAGATGAGGGTGTTGATCCCCGCTGTAATGAGCTTTATTGTCCTGCTTGTCGCGGTATTCCTGCAACAATATCGAATTTACCATGCCATTGAAATTAGCCTGCTTGTGATCTGGCTAGGTAGCTTAGCTGTGTTAAATTTCCAGCTCACAGCAATTTTAAGTGTTTTTAGTGTTGTCGTTTTCACGGCGATGGCTTATCTGTTTGGAGCCACGGAGCTAAAGCTGACAGGGTTGGTATTGCTTGAAGTAGCAGCAGTTTCGCTGGCTCTATACCTTTCGTATTTACTGGAAAGATATCGCAGGATGATCTTTCTAACCAACAGTATTTTGCTTGATGCTTATGACCGTCAGGAAAGTTGGGCCTACACATTGATTGATCTGGATATGGCACTAAGTGGTATCAAAGACTTCAAGGAAATGATCAATCGCTTACTGGAGTATATAAAGCCAGTTATTCAATTTGATTCCTATGTTTATACCGGCCTGGAAAACAAAGGTCCCAAACCGTCCCCGGATATGATGGATGGAACCTTGTTTGAAATGGAAGACAATACGGTCTGGTCAGAAGATCTGTTAACCAAGCTCTCGCAGACTCGTCAGGCTGATATCAGTGCTCAGTTTGATATCCAGAAAGGTTTTCTGGGTCGAGAGAAGCAGGTATTTCAACATTTCAGGATGGATATCCCTGTTTTTAATGATTCCACTATGGCTGGTGTAATCAGTCTGCGTAGAAAATCGGAAGCATTTGATGATCTGGACATGACCGCCAGTGTAAGCCTGACAGCTCAGGCGATGATGATATTCAAGCGTACCAATATGATGGCCCAGATGTCGACTCAAATGTCTGAAAACCTGAGGCAAAAGACAATCCAGCCGGTTGTTAAGCAGACAACGCCTGAACCACCTGAAGTAAAGGTTGTCTCTGTGAAGTCATCAGAAGGTGCTGATTCTGCAGAAAGTGAATTTGATAAATCCACTTCAACACCGTCAGTTGATCTTGAGATTACCAGTGATATTACTCCAGCACTCAACAGGATCAATGCGAAGAATTCTCTGGGCAGGGATGAAACGGTCATCCCCAAAGCTGTTATCGAGAAAATTCAGGCTGAAACTGAAACGGCTAAAAAAACGATCACTCTGCTGAGTCGCGAAAATGCAGATCAGATAGCCGTGGATCGTTATCGAACTGCTGCGGTCGAGGGTGAGCCGCTTTCAATTTTACTGTTTGAAGTAGATGGCTTATCTGCTATCAGGGAAAAAGATGGCGATCAAACAGCCTATAAGGTATTTGCAGGCATTGTAAAACATATCTTTTCCAAAATTGATAAAGAGCGGGATGTATTAGGTCGATACGGCAAAAATGGCTTGAGCGTTCTCTTACCCAGGGTAGATATGAATGCAGCTGAAAAATTTGCAGAATCTATTCGGCTTTTTGCAGAATCAGCTAAATTCAAGACGACCTATGGAGATCGTAGTGCCACAGTCAGTGTTGGTGTGGCGGCGATAACCGATGAAACAGGGAATTATGATTCTATGGTCAAACGTGCTGATATGGCACTGTTTGTAGCCAAGAAAAATGGACGGAATTGTGTAAAGGTTCGACTTTAGACTATGCCGCTGATTACCTTAGGCGAGGTAGCGGAGTTGGGTAGGCATTCTGTACAATGTCTGAAGCATGAAAATAATCAGTTTGTTCTAATCCATAAAAATCAGAAATTCTATCTACTAGATAACCTTTGCCCGCATAAGGCTGCAGCATTATGTGAAGGCGACCTTAAAGGGGACACTATATCCTGTCCCTGGCATCAGGCACGGTTTGATATCCATACAGGGCAGGGACTCTCACCCCTGGCTGCTGGTGGTATTCGTAGTTATCAACTATCAGAGGTTGACGGTCAACTCGTGGCTGATTTACCCTGACTAGCAAATAAGAACGATTCTTTCTCAATGATTTCTATCCAGCAGCAACAACAGTTTGAATCCCATTTTTCATTTATTAATAAATGTAGCCCAGAATTTGTAGAGATATTCTTTCAAAATGTGCAATACATGCAATTGCCTGCTGGAGCCTCTATCTGTGATGAAGGACAGCAATGTGCTCAGCTTGCGATGGTAATGGAGGGGGTTGGGCGTGTTTACAAGCTATCACCATCAGGTCGAGAAATTACGCTGTATCGTATCAATGGTGGTGAAAGCTGTGTTTTGACGGCCTCCTGTATCATGAGTCAGAATGCTTTCCCGGCTATGGCTGCTACAGAAACGCCCGTGACTGCAATTTTGGTATCGCCTAAGAATGTACGTGAGTGGTTCTGTAAAGATCCTGAATGGCAGAAGTTTATCTTTGGGTTGTTATCGTTTCGTTTAAACGACATTATATCTGTGGTAGAAGAGGTGGCTTTTAAACGGATTGATGTACGTATAGCTGAACAGCTCGTGCGTCATCTTGGCCAGGGCAACAGGGTTATGCAGAAAACTCATGCCGAGTTAGCTGCTGACGTAGGTAGTTCACGAGAGGTAATTAGTCGTATCCTGAAGGATTTCGCAGAGCGAGGTCTGGTCAACCTGACACGTGGCAGTATTGAAGTGATAGATCCGGAAAGTATTCAACATTTGTCCAGGCTTTAATGTTATTTTTAGTTTAAGTGACATTGTCACCGACTTGCCTGTGGTGAAGGGCATACACTAGTGCTTTAACTCATTGGAGAACTATTATGAAAAAAAATGTAGGTACTATTGATCGTACAATTCGTGGTCTTATTGGTATCGCAGCAATTGCTGCTTTTGCTTTAGGTTTTGTTGAAGGTACTTTAGGTATTGTTGCCCTGGTAGTTGCTGCGGTAATGCTGGGTACTGCTGTTCTTAGCTGGTGTCCTCCTTATGCACTTCTGGGTATTAATACCTGTGGTACTAAATCCGAATAAATAACTTCCACGGCAGTATCTTCGATACTGCCGTAATTCCCCTTTAAAACCTGTTTTCTTTTGCCCTGTTAATTCGTTAAGCTAGCTGCTTTTCTATCGCTTTGTGCGGAGTTTTATAATGGAGCAAAAGGTTAACTGGCATGACTTCTGGTCCAGAGAAGGTAATCCTGGATTTCACGAAGAAGAAGGCAATAGCTATCTAAAACAGTTCTTACCCAGCTTTGATCTCAATCCCGGCGATCATATATTTTTGCCCTTATGCGGAAAAACCGTTGATATGCTGTGGTTGGTCGAGCAGGAGTTTACTGTGTCAGGTGTCGAGCTTTCTGAGGTTGCAGTGAAGGCTTTTTTTGAAGAGTCAGGACTGGATTACAAGGTTGAATCGATGGAAGATTTCACCTGTTATCACAGCGATAAAATCAAGTTATACCATGGCAATTTTATCGACCTTAAACCCTGGCATCTGGAATCCTGCCAGTTGGTGTATGACCGAGCGGCTATCGTTGCTATAGAGCCAGATATTCGCCATCTGTATAGCCAGCATATGCTGCATATTCTTCCTAAGAATACAGCTATGTTGATGATATTGCTGGAGTATGATCAGGAGGTGGTTTCTGGTCCTCCTTTTTCTGTCACACCAGATGAAGTTGAATCCTATTATGCAAAGCGATATCAGATCGAAACCCTGTTTCGGGAAGAGATGATTGACAAGGAGCCACGTTGGCGCGAGAGAGGTTTACAGTCATTTAAGGAAACTGTTTTGAAATTAACGGCTAAGCAATGAAATATTCGGGTCAATTACACAAGATGCATGTGCAGCTGGAAGATCCTGTCCACTACCAGTTGAAGTTGAATGATGCGCTAGTCAATTTACATGAAGCGCTAGGCAAACAGGTAAAGCTGCAGTGGCTTGAAAAAATTCACTGTATACACTGCGGTCGTAAAACCAGTAAAAGCTTTAATCAGGGCTATTGTTATCCCTGTTTTCGCTCGCTGGCACAATGTGACATCTGCATCGTTTCTCCAGAAAAATGTCACTTCGATCAGGGCAGTTGTCGTGAACCAGAATGGGCTGAGGATCATTGTTTACAGGACCATATCATTTACCTGTCAAATACCTCCGGGGTTAAGGTGGGGATAACACGTCATTCTCAAATACCGATACGCTGGATAGACCAGGGTGCAGTGCAGGCACTTGCTATATTAAAGGTGTCAAAGCGATACTATGCGGGTTTGGTGGAGGTGGCTTTTAAGGATTTCTTAAATGACAAGACTAACTGGCGTAACATGTTAAAACATCAATATACCCAGGAGGATCTGCTAGAGATTTTTCAACAGGTCTGGCCCAAAGTTCAGTCATCACTTGACCAGGATCTGTTGAATGACATTGAAGTTATTGCAGAAGACAGCAATCAACTCGATATTTCTTATCCAGCCCTGCGTTATGCACAAAAAATCACCAGTTATAATCTGGATAAAAACCCATTGATAAGCGATACCTTGATGGCGATTAAGGGCCAGTACCTAATTTTTGAAAAAGGTGTCATTAATATCCGCAAATATGCGGGTTACGAAGTGAGTCTGGAAATTGTATGAGCGAAATAACGCCTACCCATATTGCATTGCATCAGCAGTCACGCGAACTGGAAATTCATTTCAGTGATGGAGGACAATACCATCTGCCCTGTGAATATCTGCGAGTGTTCTCGCCTTCGGCTGAGGTGAAGGCGGCCAAAAATCGTGGAGAGATTGTGCGTGGAAAACAGGATGTGAATATCAACGCTATTGAACCCATGGGCTCCTATGCGGTGCGTATCATCTTTGATGATGGTCATGATAGTGGTGTTTATTCATGGTCTACTCTGAAACAACTGAGTGAGCAGTATGAAGACAACTGGCAGCAATACCAGCATGAGGCCAGTCAACTCGATGATGCATCCAGTGAGCGCAGGGTTAAGGTACTGTTTTTTGTCGGTCTGGTTGAGCTGCTTGGCACAGAATCACTGGAGCTGGAACTTGATGATGCTATCCAGAATGTTTCAGAGCTGATTGACAATCTTATAGCTAAAGGTGAAAAATGGGCGCAGGCATTAGATAAGCAAAGGTTGACGATTACTGTGAATAAACAGTTTTCTTCGCTGGATCAAAAGCTTTTTAATGGCGATGAAGTTGCTCTGGTACCGAAGGGATAATTAATTCTGGCGTAAAATATCGCGATAAAATCGCAACTGTGGGTCGTCATCCTGTAACAGCGTTAAAATCTTAATCATACTGCGCCGGGCTACTCCATCAGCAAATTGACTGTCCTGCTTCAGGATGTGCTGGAAAAGCTCGAGTGCAGATGAATACTGTTGTTCGGCTGCGTAACTTGCCGCCAGCAACAGGACTGCTGGTAACTCATGCATATTGTCTTTCACAAATGGTTTTAGCTGTTCAATATCGTTCACGGGTGATGCCATCTGAGCGAATTCACAGTGGATATGCAGTCGTTTGCAGGGCATTTTCTGGCGCATGCTCTCTGGCATTGATTCAAGTAATGCCAGTGCTTCATCGATACGTCCTTCCTCAGCCATAAGCGTAGCTATAGTTAAAGGAATCTTGTAGTAATGGGGGCTTAGCAGAGCTGATCTACCGAGTTCCTGATAGGCGGTTTCCTGTTCTCCCTGTTGATATAATCTTAAAGCATTCTGAATAATGGCATCATGTTCTGAAGCGACATATTGATCCAGTAAAAATCTTAAATCACTTTCATTCTGATAGCCGAACAGGGTTTCCACTACCTGTTCATCAATGAACAGTTTCAAGGTGGGAATGCTGGTGATGGCGTAGTCGCGCGATAGTGATTTATTTTCATCCACATTCAGATTGATGAGAAGAAAGCTGCCTTTATACTCGCCAACCATTTTTTCAAGAACGCTGTAGAGACGAAAACTGGGGCCAGCCTTCGGTGACCAGAAATGAACGAGTACGGGACCTTTATGTGAGTTTTGCAATACTAACTGGTCGAAGTTATCCGCTTTAGCATCGAATATAAAGTCGTTAACCGCAACGCCTGAATCACTCATCTGGTTTTAGTGAAGTTTGACTCTAGGTTGATGCAGGTAGTATTGCTCAATGACCTTGCGTACGTTTGGCGGGTAATCGAGAGCTTCCATCTCCTGCATGCCTTCACTAAAGAAACTGTCGGCATCCTGTGGGAGATATAAAATCATTTCATCAAATACCTTCTTCATAACATTGACGTCGTTGGTACGTGTTGCCACGATACCTCGATTGATATGCAGTAAACGCCAGGGGCGATACAGGCTGCTGCTGTCCAGATCATGTCTGATATTATCTGCACTCGCATCGATGACCATGCCCATCAGTTCAACCAGAGCAAGCAGTGATTTTTTATCCTGCAAATTATTAGCGTTTTGAGCAAAAGCATTAACAATCGGTTCGATATGATTCAGCTTACCGCCGTACTGGATAACCCAGCGAGCAAAGATCAGAGATACCTGTTCGATTTCCTGTCGCTTATGTGGCAGATCGAGTTTTTCCATAAGGTCGATCAATTTGAGCAATAGAACAAATCCATGCTCACCAATCTCGGTGGCTTCGCTATGTGAAATGGGCTGATTTTCTTTGGCCTGGTGGTCGATGGTGGCTGCTACGTCGAAAAACTGATTCAGTGCCTGCATGATCTGGGCAAAAGCCGCCTGATAAGCAGGATCTAAGTATTCCTGCAATTGTTCGGGTTGCTTACTGAAGTATTCCCGAGCATCTTCCAGAGTTGCCAGCTTGCCCACTAGATGATCCCCAGATGTGAGGCTTCTTCCTTGCTCAGCAGTCGTTCCTGAGTAACCCTCCAGTTATCGTCATCTTCCTTGCTCAGTACGACTTCGATGGAGTGTGTATCTACCGTGCCATCGGTTGCCCTGATAGTTTCATTGGCCAGAAACATAATCTGCTTATCGTTGCTCTGACGAATCTTAAGCCCCTGATAGCTGGCTTCCTGTATCAGCTTTTCATTGAATTCATATTCGCATTGAGAAAACCAGTCACTGTAGCCGATCACGTCAAATCCGGGCACGCCGAAAACCTGAACATCTTTGGATATCAGATTCATATGGGCGATGTGATCGTATTTCTGAATAGTAATGCAGCATTGATCCATCCAGTGCTGCGCAATCTGTTCTGCGTTCATGTATTGTTTTAAAAAGTTGGTAAGGGTTAAACGACTACCTTAGCACAAAGCTTCAAAAGCACTCTACTAAAGGCTGATGCGATTTGTGATTTTGCGAACCAGGCCCGGTCCCTGAAATATTAGTGCAGTATAGATTTGAATCAATTTTGCACCTAGATCCAGTCTAAGCTGGGCCTCTTCGGCACTGTCTATCCCGCCTGCGGATATGATGGGAATCTCATCTTTTAGCTGCTGGTGAAATTGATACAGAATATTGCGTGATTTTTCGGTCAGAGCGCTACCACTTAATCCACCCGCCTGTTCAGCCAGAGCATGAGTTTTAACTTTCTCTCTATCTAGTGTGGTATTAGTTGCGATCAGTGCATCCACGTTATATTTGACCAGTAAATCAGATATTGGCTGGATTGCACGTCTATCCAGATCAGGCGCAATTTTTAAAGCGATGGGACGATTCACCTGATGAATATCCTGTAGTGCCTTTCGACACTGGTCTATACCGGAAAGTAAGTCCTTGAGTGCATCTTCACCTTGCAGGTTACGTAATCCGGGAGTGTTAGGTGAAGAAATATTGATGGTGATGTAATCAGCATCCAGATAAACGCGTGATAAGGCATTGTTATAGTCATCCAGAGCATTCTCTACTGAAGTGCTCAGGTTTTTTCCAATATTGATACCCAGCACATAATCGCGAGTGTTCTGTTGACGAATATTTTCTAACAGATAGTCGACACCACGATTGTTAAAGCCCATACGATTGATAATGCTCTGATGCTCAGGGAGGCGGAACAATCTGGGTTTTGGGTTGCCGGACTGTGCTTTGGGTGTAACAGTACCTACCTCAATAAACCCAAAGCCAAGGCGAGATAGCCCTGGCAGGAAGTCGGCGTTTTTATCCAGTCCTGCTGCAAGCCCAACGGGGTTTGGGAAATCAAGCCCCATCACATTCACCGGCTTTTCAACATGATGTTTTGGGACCAGATAACGCAGGCTGTTGAGTAATTCAAGAGTGGCTTCGTGAGCGGTTTCGGCATCCAGATTGAAAACCAGAGGCCTGATCAGAGGGTATAGTGATGGCATGCTTATCCGTCTAGTTAAGGTCAGTTTAGTTCAGGTAGCGGGCAAGTTCGGGATAGTGCTGTAAGTCCTCGGCATGATCAATATCCCGTAAAGGGTCAAGTATGAAGGTTTTGATTTTGTGTTGCATGCATTTTGTTAAGGTTTGTTGTAATACGCGCTCAGTACTCCAGCTTATGTCGCTAAAAATCTCAGGTACTATTTGCTTACTAGCTGCAACCAGAACATAGCCGCCATCCAGTGCCGGGACTATCACCAGATCATTGTCTGATAATTTTGCATCCACTTTTTCCAGTATCTCCAGTGTCAGGTCTAAACAGTCGGAACCGATTAATATGGTTTTAGCGTATTGGCTTAATCCCTTATTCAGAGCATTGAACATCTTTTCGCCCAGATCTTTGCCCTGTTGAAGATGACAGGGGTGCTGTGAAAATAATTTATCTTCACTCATACGGTTTAGCCATAACTGTTGATCGTATGGGGTCTGTCGAGCCAGATTCAAATTGTATTGCAGGCAGTGGCGGTAAACAGCCGTGGCATTGTGCGCACCAATCTGCGGAATCAGGCGAGTCTTAACCTCGCCCTCTACGGGTTGTTTGGCGAAAAGTTGAATCACAGTGTCAGATCTGGTGGACATATCAGGGGTAGTAAATTCGATGCAGTGTGTCAGGCTTGATGCCCAGCCAGTAAGCAAAGCGTAGTATCCACATGAGTAATATGGTGCGCAGGATGCCTTTTTGTTCCCAGCGTCGGCTGGATGTAATGGCTACCTGACTGATGCAGTTAGGTTTGATTACTTTTCGAGCTTTACTGGTAATGGCGATATCCTCCATGAGTGGGATATCGGGAAAACCTCCCAACTGCTTAAAAAAATCGCGCTGGAAAAATAATGCCTGATCACCGGTCGCAATTGAGGTTTTACGCGAACGCAGATTGATCGCTTTCTCTATGACTCTCAACATCCAGTGGCTACCGCTCAAACGAATATCGAAGCGTCCCCAGGGTGTTTTGCTCTCCTCTATTAATGCTGTCCAGTCGTCAGGCAACCTCGTATCAGCATGTAGAAACACCAGCCAGTCGCCAATACTATGCTCAACTCCTGCATTCATCTGACGGGCCCGACCTTTTGCAGTATGGATCAGGTCTATCGGATATTGTGTGGCCAGTTTAATGGTGTCGTCGTTACTCCCACCATCACAGATAATGATTTCAATCTCAGAAAAGTATTCGATACTGCTTAGCAAATGTTCCAGTGCATAGCGCAGGTTGCTGGATTCGTTAAGTGTTGGCATGATAATGCTAAAACGCATAGTAAAAGACTGCTGCAGATTTATCCCAGCGCACCGCCGCAACTGCTGCCTGAACCTGCGATACATCCAAAGCAATGGTCGGCGACCAGTATAGGCAGATCTTCCATCCCCATCTGCATTAAGTCTTTAATGTGCAGCCTGTTACCGGATTCAGGATTTTTAAGATTCAAATTCAGCATTTGATTAAAGTCACAATCGTAGACAAAACCTTGCCAGTCTACACTTAACTGATTTTTACACATCACGGCATTCAGGTTAGCGAGGTTCATCGAATCTTTAAGCAGGTTCATATATTCCTCAAATTTCCCCTGAGAGATTAGACTACTGCCAAAACGTGCGATGGGCATGTTTGTGATGGTAAATAATTGATTAAACTGAATACCGAATTCATCACTCAAGTACTTTTTATAATCGCTTTCCAGTTGCTGTTGTCCGGGGGGGAGATAGGGGCCTGTAGGGTTGTATACCAGATTTAATACCAGGTCGGAATCAGGCTGAGCATAGCCTGCCTGATTGAGCATTTTGAGACCGTCGATACTTTTCTGATAAACCCCTTTACCTCTTTGTCCATCAACATTCTGTTCCATATAACAGGGCAGAGACGCAACAACTTCCACCTTGTTTTTGGCCAGAAAGCCAGTCAGATCCAGAAAACCGGGCTCGCTTAAAATAGTAAGATTACAGCGATCAATGACTTTTTTCCCCATCGATTTTGCCTTAACTACCAGTTCCTTAAACAGAGGGTTCATTTCTGGAGCGCCACCAGTCAGGTCCAGGGTATGAATGTTCTGATGGCTGAGTATCTGCAATAAGTCACCGATGTTGCTCTGGCTCATTAATTCAGTTCGATTAGGTCCTGCATTCACATGGCAGTGCTGGCAGGTTTGATTGCATAGATATCCCAGATTGACCTGAAGTATTTCGAGTTTACTTCTTTGAATATCAGGGAACTGGGAGTCTTTTAATAATGGCCAGGTATCAAGCATAGTCTTTATTATGGTGATTTTATTATACAGACAGGGAATATAGCATACAGTTCAGCAGTCTATATTTATAGCTGTGATGAAATTATGCCTGGTTATATTATTTTTTGAGGTAATTCAATAATTCGGGAGGGCGTTTAAATGAACAAGATTGTTGCAATACTATTTGTGGCTGCGTTATTAATGTTTAGCAATGCAGCATCAGCTGAGGCACAGAAGCTTGTTATTCAGGTCAGCAGTAATGATGCTGGTACACAACGTCTGGCACTTAATAATGCAGTGAATGTGCAGAAGTCTTTGGGTATGGATAATGTCATCGTTGAGATTGTTGCATATGGGCCAGGGTTAAGCCTGTTGACGAATGAAAGTACTCAGGCATCAAGAGTTTCCAGCCTTGCTATGCAGGATATTACTTTTAGTGCCTGTGCCAACACCATGAAAGCAGTGGAGAAAAAAACTGGCAAAAAACCACAGTTAATCGATGGCGTTAAAGTGGTTCCTGCAGGTGTGCTACGTATTATGGAGTTACAGCAGCAGGGGTATGCTTATATACGCCCCTGAAGTCAATTAATTTCTGAATGGAATTGTTAATATCCGAGGTAGAGAGACATTCTCTGTGTCCCGGAAACTGCTTAAACCTATTGGCATAGTGTGGTCATCTTCAGAGGCTTTTTCTGTATAGCTGTTAAACCAGTGATCCCATACGGATAGAAAAAATCCATAGTTTGAGTCGTGTTCAAACCGATGCGTTGAATGATGTATTCGATGCATGGTTGGCGTCACTATAAGCTTTTTTATTATCGTATCTATACGAGGGGGCAGTGCAATATTCGAGTGATTAAACATCGCTGAACCAGATAATACGATCTCAAAAATTATCACGGCTGGTAAAGGGGTTCCCATTAAGACAATAACCCCGACCTTGATCAGCATGGAGATAATTATCTCCAGAGGATGAAAGCGAAGCCCGGTAGTTAGATCGAAATCGGTATCAGCATGATGGGTTCGATGCAATTTCCAGAACCAGTTGAGTTTATGCGCAAGCACATGCTGCCAGTAAATCGTAAAATCGAGGAACAGGAATCCGATCAATGATGCAATAAAGATATTAAGTCCCAGCAACTGCATCAACCCGAGTCCGTTTTGCTGAGCATACCATGCGCTACCGGCAGCCGCAGTAGGGAACAAAAGGCGTAAAATAAAACCGTTTAAAACAATCAGACCAAGTTGATGCGGCCATCGCTGCAGTCGGCTTAAACGCAGTTGTCGATAGGGTTGTCTGAATTCCCATAGTGCCATCAAAGCAAATATACCCAGAAAGGAAAATAATCTGATCTGACCTTCTAATTGCAATAAACTCAGCATAAAACCTGTGGACCTTTAGCTTATGAGTGATTCAAATCCAGTTCCCCGAATCGGGATTGCCCTGATTATGACATACGCAGGCCGTTTGCTTATAGGGCAAAGAAAGAATCAACCCATGCTACTGAGCTGGCAATTGCCTGGTGGTTGGCTACTATACGGCGAATCACCTAAGCAGGCGGTTTATCGCTTACTGCATAAATTTGATGGTGTGAAATATAGTGAAGCAGAGCTGGTCAGTTATACGAATAATGTATTTGAGAATGGTCTGCATTCGGTCAGCCTGTACTTCCAGATGGAGTGCCTGAATGCTGCAGAAATTGATTTGCAGGCGAATCAGGATTGCAGTGACTGGAAGTGGGCAGACTGGTATGATTTACCACAACCTTTATTTCTGCCATTAAAGAAGTTGAAGCAATCCAGCTATACGCCGTTCATACAGGAATAACGGCCATTAGATGCTGATGTGCCTTTGAAAATACAACAAGTGTCTCAAATACAGATTTCTGTATTAGGATGATTGAGTATTTAGCATTTATTCTAGAAATTACTTTAACTTGTATCTATAGTACGACTAGTACTTTGAGAATAATAAATCGATGAATGTTGAATTTGATATAGCCAGTGACCAGATTGATGGTGCACGTGATTACCAGGAAGATGCCTTTATGGTATCGCAACTGGGCGAGAATGATGATGGTAAATCCTGCTCGTTGGTCATTATGGCAGATGGAATGGGTGGTCATGCGGCAGGGAATGTTGCCAGCAACATGGTGGTTGCTACATTCAATAAAGCATTTCAAAGTGATTTTCCCAGTAAAGATATCCCAGAGACCTTATCCAGTTCGTTAAATCGTGCTAATCAGCAAATAAGAGATTCAATCAAGGAAACACCCGCACTACGCGGTATGGGCTGCACGATGGTGACAGCCTATCTGGAAAATAACAATTTATACTGGGTCAGCGTGGGTGATAGCCATCTATACCTGATTCGAGATAGAGAGCTGATCAAGCAGAACGCCGATCATAGCTATGGTGCCTATATCGATATGATGCGCGAGCAGGGTATGGATATTGAAGAGCAACCCGGCATGTCTCGTAACATGTTGATGAGCGCCATGACAGGTGAAGAAATCAGCAGCATTGACTGTCCATCACATCCGATTAAGTTGAGAGTAGGTGATCGTCTGATTATTTCCAGTGATGGTCTGGATACTCTGGGTGCTGGTGCCATTATTCAGTACTCATCATGGTCAGCTACCGCGCGTGAATGTGTGTATGCTTTGCTCAAGGCGGTAGAAGAAGCAAATAAGATCAATCAGGATAATACCACTATCATTGTAGTGGACATCAAGGAAAAGGCGAAACCTCAGGAGATAGTCGAGCCTAACATCAAGGAATCTTTATCCCGCTCCAGTCCAGCCATTGATACCTCATATCAATATGAATCTCTGAAGGATAAGAGATCATATGCCGGGTTGATCAAGTTCATTTTGATTTTAATCATTGCTGGTGCAGGATTCTATGCCTGGCAACAAGGTATGCTAGATGGAATGATTGGACAGGTTACCACTGAAATCGAAAAGCAAATGGCACCTGAACCCACTCCAGTTGAACCTTCATCTCCAGTGCCAGTGCCAGTTCCTGAGGTAAAAACCCCGCAACG
The DNA here is from genome assembly GCA_050306135.1 of Gammaproteobacteria bacterium. Classification (GTDB taxonomy): domain Bacteria; phylum Pseudomonadota; class Gammaproteobacteria; genus JACNJF01. The sequence continues at coordinate 60,169 of JBNLGQ010000068.1, read as the reverse complement.
TGAACTGGTCAAGCAACCAGAGGTAGTAGAACAACCAGAACCGCTGGTACAGGAAGTGTATGTTGACCGCCCGGATCCTTTTACAGATCGTCTCAAAATTGGCGGGCGAGGGCCGAAAATGATAGCCCTGCCTGCTGGTAGCTTCCTGATGGGTAATGCCTCAGGCCTGATTTCAGCAGATGAAAACCCACGCCATAAGGTTCAGATTTCTGCATTCGCCATGTCTATCTATGAGATAACTTATGCAGAATACGATGTATTTGCCAGGGCGACAGGAAGATCAAGACCTGACAGCTCTGGTTGGGATCGTAAAACCCATCCTGTCAACAATATATCCTGGGATAATGCCTTAGCCTATGCGGCCTGGTTAAGTAAACAGACAGGTAAAAAATATCGTTTACCCTCCGAAGCAGAGTGGGAATACGCTGCCCGCGGCGGAAAAAGAACCACTTACTGGTGGGGTAGCGATAAGGGGAAAGGAAATGCGCACTGCTTTAACTGTGAATCCGATTTGAATACCAGTAAGCCTGCTAAGGTGGGTTCCTATAAGCCAAATGCCTTTGGCCTTTATGATACAGCTGGTAATCTTTACGAATGGGTACACGATTGTTATCACCGTAATTATGATGGAGCCCCTGTAGATGGTTCAGTATGGGAGGGCGGTGACTGCAGTGTACGCGTGGTTAGAGGAGGTGCTTTCCGCAGCCCCGCTTCATCTATGAGGGTCGAAAATCGAGAGACTTTCCCCAGCAACAAAGGTCAGTACAACGTTGGGATACGGCTGGTTCGAGAGCTCTAGGGGCTGTTAACAGGCCCTGATCAGGCAACTAACTGACTTAGTTGCTGCTCGATTTGTTGGGCATTTAAATCTTCATAATCCGATAATCGGGACAATGTGAATTGCCCCGATAACTCTGACCATGCAAATCCACCACTCCATGCTGCTTGCGGGTATTCACCCTGCGATTTCCTTTTAATAAGAAATACCTTCTGCGGGCGAATAAACAGGTTGAACGCCTGATTGCTTTCCTGCAGATAACCTATTTCATCCCAGGCATGTAGCACTGAATCAAAACAGTTGACGCTGATTGGGTAAGAATCATTACCGCCATTATGAATCCAGCGATGATGTTCCACAGGATATGGCTGTTGCGTTAGCATCATTTGCCAGTGCTGATGATTAACTGAAGCGAGTGCTCCTAATGAGTTGTATGCCATAGCTAATCCCTGTAGATGAGATAAGGTATGGATTACTGCATCAATATCGCTACAGTCCTGTTGATTCAGGTACTGAGGTTTCTCTTTTAGTGCATCGATTAACAGCAGAACATGATAGTCAGCAAAAGGGTATTTGTTATAAAACATGGTGACGGGTAACGACTGTATTACACCTTTCCAGATAATTTCCTTTGTTAGATAAGGCTTGTTGAAATGAAAAGCGTTGGCATCGAAAGCCTGCAACAGGCTGTTGATAGAGGCCTGACTATTGCGTGCCGGCCGAAAACTACGCAGCTGGTTGTACTGTAATGACCAGGGGCCTGAACTGCGTTGCTGGGTCAGTTCAATATTTTCCGGGCTGAGTTTCCGCAATTGAATAAAAACGCTTAAGTCATCGGCAGGATAATCGCGGGCTTGCTCGAGTTGTTGTGTGAAGTATTGATATTTTTTTTCAATCAATGGTTTTAGGCGGACAAAAATTTCACTATCCATCACTGCATTGGCCAATACCAGAATGAATACACCTAACTCATCATTTTCAAGTAAATGAGTCAGGCGCTGAATAAATAGCTGCTGGAAGCTTTGAGTGGTGGCGAAAGGGGAATTGATCATGCCCACATTATAAAAAGAGTGAAATCGCATGCCTAATGATTTCACTCATTAGGGCCAGTTAACGGGCCCTGGTGTAACTGTTGCATGGTTTGCAAGTTTTTGTGGATACTTTTACCTGGGTTTGTTGCTAGTTGTTATCCCTTGCAACATAAAGATTCATGGTTTACTCCCGAGTAAAAAACTATAGAGAATGTAACTGATTGACCGTCCAACAACTAAATTGAATGATCACTCAATTATCTGATAAAGTAACACCTCTCTAACTCATACCAGTATCCACTATGCCCAGACCTGCTCAATTCGATCGCACTCGTGTTCTCGAGCAATCGATGAACCTGTTCTGGAAAAACGGTTATAGCAATACCTCTATACAGCAGTTAGGCGAGCAGATGAATATGCGCCCTGGTAGCCTGTATGCTGCTTTTAAAAGTAAGCGTGAACTTTTTTTACAGGCACTGGATTTGTATTTTGAAAAAAGCTCCTCCTCACTCAGGCAACGCCTGAAAAGCGAGGGCAGTGCATTAGAGGGTATCCATCAATATTTTGCAGCACTTGTCGAAGTCGTGCTGGATGACTCGGCGATCAAGGGCTGTCTAATGATCAATACGGCTACAGAGCTGGCAGCGCAGGATGAAGAAGTTCGTCAACGCCTGCAGGCCATGTTTGATAGTCATCAGCAACAGTTCTATCAAGTATTGCTAAAGGCACAGCAAAATGGAGAGTTGAGTGAGGATAAAAACCCCGAGTCTTTAGCTGACTTCCTACTGATGGGTATACGAGGTATTCGTCTGTATAGCCAGACTGGAATTAGCAGAGAAGCATTGCAGGCTCTGGTAAATAACTTATTGTCTATTCTCAAATAATTATTCCAGTGGCGTAGTTTGTAAATGCTCAGTGCAATGTGAATTTGTGTTGTTATACTCCGTTTGATGAGTCAGTCTGAACTAAATAAAGATATTTGCCCAGTTGGAATCAGCGATTGTGACTGGGTGAACCAGGTCAACAGCCTGCAACAGGAAATTGACCTGTTGCAGACTCAGGTCAGCACTGATCCACTCACCGGTTTATTTAATTATCGTCATTTCGAATCTGTATTACAGAATGAAATGCAACGAACTAATCGTACCGGTAATCCTACTGCGTTGGTGATGATCGACCTCGACCTATTCAAACAGGTAAATGACCGTTGGGGGCATGAAGGTGGAAATAAGGCTCTGCAACTTGCAGCATCGGTGTTTAAACAGGAGCTGAGGGCGGTTGATATCATCTGTCGTTATGGTGGAGAGGAATTTGTACTGATATTGCCTCAGACCACTTTGCCTATGGCGGTAAGGGTCGCACAACGAGTGCGACTGACTTTACAACAGACCCCGGTGGCATTTGCAGATAGCTGGTTCAATATTACAGCCAGTCTTGGGGTGGCCCTTTATCAGACAAATGATGGCCAGAGTTTCGAGACTTTTGTGGATAGTGCTGATCAGTATCTATATCAGGCCAAACAAAAGGGGCGAAATCAGGTCTGTCACCCGGATTTCGCCCCTGAAAAATCGGCTACTTCGGTTTCTATGGAAGAGAAAGCCGCTTTATTTGCTAATCCAGATAAGGATTAGAATGCAGGTTTATCCTTCGTTACATTGTAGCGATCAATACTGTCCATGATTTCCTTTTTGGCTTCTTCAGCACCAAGCCAGCCTTCGATATTGACCCACTTACCATCTTCCAGATCTTTATAGTGCTCGAAAAAGTGAGAGATTGAATCCAGTAATGGGCGAGGCATGTCACGTACCGAGTCAATCTCGCGATACATACGGGACAGGCTATCGACAGGGACAGCCAGAATCTTGGCATCTTCACCGGATTCATCGGTCATTTTAAGCATGCCAACTGGGCGAACGCGAATAACAGAGCCACTGATTAGCGGTACTGGAGTTACTACTAATACGTCGGCAGGGTCGCCATCGTCAGACAAGGTATGCGGTATATATCCATAGTTACAGGGATAATGCATAGCAGTTCCCATGAAGCGGTCGACGAACATGGCGCCGGTTTTTTTATCCACTTCGTACTTTACCGGGTCACTATGCGAAGGGATTTCGATAATGACATTAACATCATTTGGGCAATTTTCACCCGAGGTAACGCGATCAAGATTCATAATCTGGCCAATGCTTCATAGCTAATAGAGCGCGGGATTATAGCAGCGTCAGAAGGGGTTGTAGAGAGGGGAGGCTAAGGAATAACTATGAATTCTTTCAATCAAGGCGATTTAAAAAGCTGACCCGGGTTAAATCCGAATACTTCAGACATGTTTAATTCCTGAATTAACTGGTCGACAGCAGACTGCCCAAGGTCTCGCTGGACTTCGGCCAGTATAAGGCGAGCGGCATTGCGATTATAACCATGGCCGATATAGACCTGGGTTTCTAGTAGTTCTCTGGCTCGTTCAAGGTTCATGGTAACGTCATAAAAGGGCTGCAAGTGCAGCCCTTTTATACATAGAGATTAAATTTCAAACAGCGGTAGTTTCTTTTCAGTCAACTCATTTTTCAGAGTGACATATTTAGGCATGCCATTGTCATCGTAGTCAGGATAGGCTTCGCCCTTGATTAAGGGGTAAAGGTATTCCTTACATTTGTCGGTAATGCCATAGCCATCTTCACTGATGTAATCCATCGGCATCATTTTTTCCACATTTGCGACTTCACTTAATGGGGCTTCACCAATGCTCCATTTGTAAGGCTTAGATGATTCGCGTACCACTGTAGGCATGATAGAGTTTTTGCCTTCCAGTGCCTTTTCTACTGCTGCTTCACCTAAAGCATATGCCTGTTGTACGTCAGATTCTGAAGCCAGGTGACGTGCTGCACGTTGCAGGTAATCGGCAACTGCCCAATGAAACTTATGGCCCAGTGCATCTTTAATCATGTTAGCTACGATGGGGGCTGCGCCACCCAGTTGAGCGTGACCAAAAGAATCACGAGTGCCCTGTTCTGCCAGGAAAGTACCATCAGGATAATGAGCGCCTTCTGAAACCACGATAGTGCAATAGCCATACTCCTTTACCTTGGCATCAACCACAGCGAGGAACTTTTCTTTATCGAACTCTATTTCAGGGAAAAGCGTGACTACAGGAATGCCATAATCTTCTACCAGAGCCCCAGCTGCAGCAATCCAGCCCGCGTGACGCCCCATGACTTCGATAACAAATATCTTGGTAGAGGTTGCGGCCATGGAGCGAACGTCAAACGAAGCTTCCAGAGTCGAAACCGCGATATATTTGGCAACTGAACCAAAACCTGGGCAGTTGTCAGTGATAGGCAGGTCATTATCAACTGTTTTAGGTACGTGTATGGCCTGTACAGGAAATCCCATTTTCTCTGATAACTGAGAAACCTTGTAACAGGTATCGGCTGAATCACCACCGCCGTTATAGAAGAAATAGCCAATGTTGTGTGCCTTGAATACATCGATCAGGCGTTCGTATTCGCGCTTGTTATCTTCCAGGCTTTTAAGTTTGAAACGACAGGAGCCAAAACCACCTGAAGGTGTGGTTTTCAAAGCGGCAATATCTTCGGCAGATTCTTTTGAAGTATCGATCAGGTTTTCGGTTAAAGCGCCAATAATGCCATTCTGACCGGCATATACATTACCAATTTTGTCGGCATGTTTGCGGCAGGTTTCAATGACACCACAGCCCGAAGCGTTGATAACAGCGGTAACTCCGCCTGATTGTGCATAGAATGCATTCTTAATACTCATTAATTTTCTCCGCAATGAATTCGGCTTTTCCTAAAGCCTGTAGTTGATATAAAAGTTGGTAATTAATCGGTGTTTGCTTCCTGCTGGCGATCTCTTTCATGATCAGATTGCAGGCGAAGCAGGGAGATAACGCAGTCTCCCAGCTCATCATATTCACGTATTCCAGTACCGAATTGTTCTCGGTTGCCGTAATAAAATTGGGTTCGATAGTGATTTTCGTCGGTTTTGATGACCACGAAATGACAGTCACCCTGTTCCCAGTAAATGGCCGGACATTCGGTCAATTCACGGTCCGACGGGTCCAGTCTGGCTTCCACATCAACAATGTGAAACTCAACCTTATCCTTGCCCCAGCGTTCATCCAGACTGTTACGGACAATACGTTGTTCGGTGTCGTTTATATCAGGAATGGCGCTCATAATTTACTGTTCTATCGATATACTGGATCGCGAATATACAATAAAAAGAGCAGATTTGCATGTTTATGGAGCTATGCAGGCATAAGAAAAATCGATTGGTCGATATAAAATGCATGCTCGAAGTAGGTGTATTGCTGTGGCACAATGCACACACTAATATAGAGGCTGCTAATACCAACTATTGTAAAACTTAATTCAATTGGTGATGGATTTTGAAGGACAGTAGCTACAGCCACATATTGTGGTGCTACCAACCAAAGAGGTGAAAATGAAAATAATTTTATTAGGTGGTCCAGGTGCTGGCAAAGGTACTCAGGCCAATTATATTAAGGAAAGATACAATATCCCTCAGATATCTACAGGCGATATGTTACGTGCAGCGGTTAAGGCCCAGTCACCTATGGGCATAGAAGCCAAGAAAGTAATGGATGCTGGTGGTCTTGTTTCGGATGACATTATTCTTGGATTGATCGATGAGCGAATTCAGCAAGATGACTGCGCTAATGGTTTTCTCTTTGATGGTTTTCCTCGTACGTTGGAACAGGCCGAAGCCCTCAAATCCAAAGTCGAAATAGATGCGGTAGTGGAAATTGATGTGGACGATAACGAAATTATCAGACGCATGAGTGGTCGCCGTGTGCACCTGGCTTCTGGCCGTACCTATCACATTGTGTTTAACCCACCGAGAGTTGAAGGTAAGGATGATGAAACTGGTGAGGACTTGATTCAACGTGATGATGATCAGGAAGAGACAGTGAAAAAGCGTCTGGATGTTTACCATGATCAAACCGAACCGCTGATTGAATATTATTCTGGATGGGCGAACTCAGGCAGAGAGGGAGCCCCCAGGTACATTCGGATAAATGGAATTGGAAAAGTGGATGAAATACGCGACCAGATTTTCCAGCAGCTAGATCAGTAACTACAAAGCCGCCAGCCCTTAAAGCTGGCGGTTTTTTTTTTAGGAATCTCTGATTAATTTTTGATTGAGATATTAGCGACAGGTTTGTGCAGTACTTATGCTTTAGTAGAAATTTTCTGATTTGTTTCGAGGTAAGAGGTATAGCAGCCTTATGGTTGCGACCTTCGAGAGAACCGGGGCATTGATAGCCTCAAAATAAAATCATGAATTGATTGAGTTTTCTGAATATAAAAATAATTTTTTAACTTGGCAACAATGGGACATAGCAAATGAGTTCAGCTTTAATAATGGCATTGATCTGCGCTTTTGCAGGGATCGGGTATGGGGTAATTTCAATCTTCAGCGTTTTATCAAAACCTCAGGGTAATGAGGAAATGCAGAGGATCGCAGGCGCAATACAGGAAGGGGCAGTGGCGTATCTGGCTCGCCAGTACACGGCTATCGGTATAGTTGGTGCCATATTATTCCTGGGTATAGGTTTTACTCTGGACTGGTATACGGCAGTCGGCTTCGCATTGGGTGCATTATTATCAGGAGCTGCAGGCTATATAGGTATGCATGTTTCTGTACGCGCCAATTCGCGAACTGCGGAAGCAGCCAAAAGCGGCATCAATCCAGCCCTGCAGGTGGCTTTTAAAGGCGGTGCTATTACTGGAATGCTGGTGGTGGGACTCGGCTTACTCGGCGTTGCCGGTTACTACAGCATACTACTCATGCTAGGTGTGGATGATCCACTACATCCGATGATTGGTCTGGCTTTCGGTGGCTCCCTGATCTCAATCTTTGCCCGTCTGGGCGGTGGTATATTCACCAAGGGTGCAGATGTGGGCGCTGATATCGTGGGTAAGGTTGAAGCTGGAATTCCTGAGGACGATCCACGTAATCCTGCGGTTATAGCGGATAACGTAGGTGATAATGTAGGTGACTGTGCCGGTATGGCTGCAGATCTGTTTGAAACCTATGCGGTAACCATTATTGCAACTATGTTATTAGGTAGTCTGATATTCGTTAACTCGAGTGCTGAAACGATGGCGCTGGCGGTGACTTATCCCCTGGTGCTGGGTGGTATCTCAATTATCTGTTCTGTAATCGGTACCTTCTTTGTGACCTATAAAGAAGGTGGCAAGATAATGACTGCGCTATATAAGGCAACTGCAGTGTCTGCCATTCTTTCTGCGATTGGTTTTTATGTGATTACAAATTCAATGATGGCGGATAACGGTCTGTTTAGCACTGACGCGCTGTTTGGTGCAGCGTTAATTGGCCTGGTATTAACCGTAGCCATGATTGTGATTACCGAGTACTACACAGCAACGGAGTATTCTCCAGTAAGGCATATCGCTGAAGCATCTACCACCGGTGATGGTACCAATGTGATTGCAGGCCTTGGTGTTTCTATGCGTTCGACAGCACTTCCTGTGCTAGCCGTATGTCTATCAATCTGGGGTGCACACAATCTGGCGGGGCTGTATGGGATAGCGATTGCCGCAACTGCCATGTTATCAATGACAGGTATTGTGGTTGCTCTGGATGCTTACGGACCAATCACCGATAACGCTGGTGGTATTGCTGAAATGGCCGATCTGCCAGAAGAAATTCGTAATACTACCGATGCGCTGGATGCCGTTGGTAACACTACCAAGGCAGTAACCAAGGGTTATGCAATTGGGTCTGCGGGCCTGGCTACCCTGGTATTGTTTGCTGATTACACCAGTTCACTAACCAGTGCAGGCAAGGCTGAAACCTTTGATCTATCCAATCATATGGTCATTATTGGTCTGTTCATCGGTGGTTTGATTCCTTATCTGTTTGGTGCGATGGCGATGGAAGCCGTTGGTCGTGCAGCAGGTGGCATCGTAAATGAAGTACGTCGCCAGTTCCGTGAAATGCCAGGTATTATGGATAAAACACAGAAGCCTGATTATTCTCGTGCAGTGGATATGCTGACTCGTGCCGCAATTAAGGAAATGATTGTTCCTTCCCTGTTACCAGTTGCAGTACCAATCATCGTTGGTCTGACTCTCGGCGCACAGGCGCTGGGTGGCGTATTGATCGGTACCATTGTAACCGGTCTGTTTGTTGCTATCTCTATGACTACTGGTGGTGGTGCCTGGGATAATGCAAAAAAATATATCGAAGATGGCAATCATGGCGGCAAGGGTTCTGATGCACACAAGGCTGCAGTTACTGGCGATACTGTAGGTGATCCATACAAGGACACAGCGGGTCCGGCGATTAATCCCTTGATCAAAATCATCAATATCGTCGCGTTATTGATGGTGCCATTATTGTAAAAATCATTAGACTTAGTTCTATTAACAAAGCCTGCATTTAGCAGGCTTTGTTTTTTCAACTTGAATTTCATTCAATCAGTGGTTTAATGGCGGCACATTTTTTAAAGCTTCGTATCTTTTTATGCCGTATCCACCGGACATCAACAGCTGATGGCCTACCGCGAAAAACTCAAAGATAATTATCTGGAAACCAGACTGGTCAGAAATCGCCTGATTGCAGCGGCGCTGATCGTGTTCGTGTTGATGATGGTGGTACTCGCTCGTCTGTATGTTTTGCAGGTGGTTGACCATGAACATTTCACCACCCTGTCAGATTCAAACCGAGTTAGTCTGAAAGCTTTGCCGCCTACACGTGGTTTGATCTATGACCGTAATGGTGTCGTCATGGCTGATAACTTACCCGCGTATCGACTGGAAATTATTCGAGAGCAGGTTGAGGATCTGGATGAAACCCTGATGCAATTAAGACAGCTGGTCGACATCTCCGATCAGGAAGTCAAAAGGTTTCGCGAAACCAGCAAACGTCGCAGGGCATTTGAGTCGGTGCCGCTACTGCTTAATCTCAGTGATGAGGAAGTGGCTTTGCTGGCGGTAAATATCCACCGCTTTAGCGGTGTGGAAATCAATGCGCGACTGACACGTAATTACCCTCTGGGCAAACATGCTGTACATGCACTCGGCTATGTAGGAAGAATCGACCTCAGAGATCTGACAACACTGGATGAAGCGAACTACGCAGGCACCAGTCATATCGGTAAGCTGGGGCTGGAGAAATACTATGAAGCTGAGTTACACGGCGAAGTAGGTTATCAACGCGTTGAAGTGAATGCTTCAGGACGAACCCTGAGAGTGCTGGATGAACAGGCGCCGGTAGCAGGCAAAAACCTGCACCTGACAATAGATTCATCACTTCAGCAATTGGCCGAGTATCTGTTTACCGGTCAGAAAGGCTCTATGGTTGCAATTGATCCGAGAAATGGTGAAATCCTGGCTTTGGTGAGTATGCCAAGCTTTGACCCAAATCTATTTGTAAATGGTATTAGCACTAAGGACTATAGTGCTTTACGCGATTCCCCCAGGCGCCCGTTATTTAATCGGGCGATCACCGGACAGTATCCACCGGGGTCTACCACCAAGCCATTTTTCGGTCTGGCAGGTCTGGAATATAATGTTATAGGGGCTCACCACAAGACTTTTTGTGGGGGCTACTATCTGTTGCCAAATGAAGAACGAAAATATCGAGACTGGAAAAAGGGAGGTCATGGCTACATGACTCTGGATGGGGCGATCACACAATCCTGCGATGTTTTCTTTTATGACCTTTCATACAATCTGGGTATAGATCGCATGTCTGAATTTATGAAACAGTTCGGGTTTGGCAAGCGTACCGGGATTGATAGCACCAGTGAACGTTCTGGTCTGATGCCTTCCCGTGAATGGAAACGCAATGCCAATGGCATGCCGTGGTTTCCGGGTGAAACCCTGATTACCGGTATAGGTCAGGGCGCTTTACTGGTTACTCCCTTACAGTTAAGTAGCTCTACGGGCGCCCTGGCGATGCAGGGCAAACTGTATAAACCGCATCTGGTAAAATCTATTGAGAACCCGGCTGATCAGACTGATCAGCCTGTAGAAGTGATTCTCAGTAGTGAATATAAGATAAAGAAAAAACTCAACTGGGATCACGTCGTCAAGGGTATGACCAATGTGGTACATAATGTGCGAGGTACTGCGCACCGTATCGCTAAAGGCCTGCAGTATAAAATTGCGGGTAAAACAGGTACCGCGCAGGTTTTTGGTATTGCTCAGGATGAAGAGTATGAAGAAGAGAATGTATCAAAGAAGTTACGCGACCACGCCTTATTTATGGCTTTTGCTCCGGCGGATGATCCAAGAATAGCAGTGGCGGTGGTGGTCGAAAATGGTGGGCATGGTAGTTCAGTGGCAGCGCCAATTGTACGTAAAATCATGGATGCTTATCTTTTAAAAGAACCTGAGGAAGTAAAAGAAGCCGAGAATGTTAAACCACAGGCGAGTAACTAATGGATCGTTATACAGAGAATGATCAGTATTCAATTTCGCGTCGGGTTCTGGATGCATTTCGACTCGACCCGGTGCTCATGCTGCTGCTGTTTATACTGTCTAATTTTGGACTGGTTATTCTGTTTAGTGCTAGTGGGAGTGATATTGATCTGATGATTCGTCAGGTCACGCGACTGGCACTGGCAGTGGTGTTGATGATCGGTATTGCCAATATTTCAATGCGCGTACTAAAAAAACTATCTATATGGTTTTACCTTGGCGGCGTGTTAATGCTGGTCGCTGTCATGGTGTTTGGTGAGATAGGTAAAGGCGCGCAACGCTGGCTGGATTTTGGTTTTATACGCTTTCAACCCTCCGAGTTTATGAAATTAGCCATGCCTATGATGGTGGCGTCCTATCTATCGGAAAAGGTATTACCGGTGGGCTGGAAAGATTTAACCATTTCTGCATTGCTGGTGATGATTCCAGTCATACTGATTGCCCGTCAACCCGATCTGGGTACTGCGCTATTAGTCGCGAGTGCAGGGTATTTTGTGTTATTCCTGGCTGGTGTACGCTGGAAAATCTTTTTTATTCTGGGGCTTGTGGCCTCAGCGATGGCGCCTTTGCTATGGAAGTTTGCACTGCATGATTACCAGCGTGGCCGCATACTCACTCTGTTGAATCCCGAGTCTGATCCACTGGGGTCCGGCTACCACATTATTCAATCCAAAATTGCCATTGGCTCCGGTGGTGTATATGGTAAGGGCTGGTTGAATGGTACTCAGTCACAGCTGGAGTTTTTACCAGAACGTCAGACTGATTTTATCTTTTCTGTATTTGGTGAAGAGTTTGGTCTGTTCGGTAGCCTGTTTCTGATATTGCTGTATCTGCTGATCATTTATCGAGGATTATTTATTGCCTCTATGTCTCAGGATAATTATGGACGACTGCTGGCTGGTGCACTAAGTCTGACATTTTTTGTCTACCTATTCGTAAATACGGGAATGGTTACAGGTTTGCTGCCGGTGGTTGGTGTACCCTTACCTCTGGTGAGTTATGGAGGCACTTCAATGGTGACTCTAATGGCTGGGTTCGGCATGATTATGGCGGTAGGATCAGCCAAGCGTTTTTTAAGATAGAAGTTTGACCATACAACTAAGGCCCTAAGGAGCCAGAATGCTAAGAGTTATATTGTTATCGATGCTATTACTGCCGTTTTCACTGCAGGCGGCAAAACTAAATAAAGGCGATTACCGCTATCGTGCTGATGTTGAAAATTTCATCAGCAAGGTAGCTGCCAGCAGTGACTATGACGAGGCCGAGCTTATCGAGTTGTTTTCCCAGGTGAAGCATCAGCGTGAGTTATTTGAACTTATGGATAAGCCAGCAGAAAAACTTGAGTGGCATCAGTATCGAAAAATTTTTCTCACTGAAAAGCGTATCAATGCGGGGATTAAGTTCTGGAAAGAGAATCGGACATTAATCAGTCAGATTGAAAAAAAATATAAGGTTCCAGCTGAAATCATTATTGCAATCGTTGGTGTAGAAACCTTTTACGGCATATACAAAGGAAAATCTCCAGTGTTTGATACGCTGGTTACCTTTGCTTTCGATTACCCCAAACGAGCCAGGTTTTTTACCCGTGAACTTGAGCAGTTTCTGATCCTGAGCAAGGAGAATCAGCTGGATACTCGAGCAATCATGGGATCCTATGCTGGTGCTATGGGTATGCCACAATTTATCGCTTCCAGTTATAGAAGTTTTGCAGTGGATGGCGATGGTGATGGTAAAGCAAACCTGTTTGAAAGCCTGCCGGATATCCTGGCGAGTGTTGCCAACTATTTTAAAAAACATGGTTGGGCTGAGGGGCAGCCGATAGCCTATCCCATTAGTCTGCAGAAGAAAAAACCAAAAGCAGACATCGAGCCTGCAATGAAACCTGATCATAGCTGGAAGGATTTAAGCGCAGCTGGTTTTACCAGTAAAACCCCGCTGGATGATCAGCTAGAGGTGGCTTTATTAAAATTTGAGCAGAAAGATCACGCCGAATACTGGGCTGGATTGCAGAATTTTTATGTGATTACGCGTTATAACCATTCTCCTTTGTATGCGATGGCCGTTTATCAACTCAGTCAGAAACTGAAACAGGGCGTTGAGTAACTATGCGTTTGCTGGTACTTCTGATGGGTTTATTCATTCTTTCTGGCTGTACCTTTGGTGTGCCTATGGGAAGCAGTCCGGGTGAGACACCAGGTACAGATAATATTGAGCTGGATGCTACAGGTAAATCAAGGTATGGAAACCCCAGCTCTTATGTGGTGTTTGGAAAGCGTTATTTCGTGATGAAGTCAGCACAGGGCTTTGTACAGCGTGGTATAGCTTCCTGGTATGGGCCTGACTTTCATGGTAAAAGAACTTCCAGTGGTGAAACCTATAACATGCATGAGATGACTGCCGCGCATAAAACCCTGCCTCTTCCTACTATGGTCAGGGTTAAGAACCTCACTAATGGTAAAACAGCCATCGTCAAGGTGAATGACAGGGGGCCATTTGCGCATGACCGTATCATTGACCTTTCTTATGCGGCAGCGAACAAGCTTGGTGTTATCGGGCCTGGTACTGCTGAGGTAGAGATTACTGCGTTATCTGCCACTAATCATAAAGCGGCTGCTGCAGAACAACGTCCACCCGTGCGGGCTATTCCACTGCCGACTGCTACGGTTGAAGATAATGCAGGAGAAATCTTTCTCCAGTTGGGGTCCTTTGGTAGTGAAGTGAATGCGGTTAATATGCGTAATAAATTGAATGCGCAAAATGAGCAGGCAATCTTAATCTCTCCGATTGATACCGGCTCGGGCACATTTTATCGGGTACGGCTTGGGCCCTTGCTGGATGTAAGTGAAGCAGAGTCGGTGCAGAAGCGATTGTTGCGCAAAGGCTATCAAAACGTCAGGATTGTTGTAGGTGAAAATTAATCTACTGTTATGCTAAGTATATTATTCCACATTCCTTAACAGCATGCCGCGCGGGGGGTTAATTTCCTACCCAGCTAAGGTACAATTCATTCTTTTAATCTTACACTCAACCGGTTTAGTTATTATTTCCCTTATGAATATTATTCAGCTCCTGTTTGTTTCAGTTTTATGCTTTGTTAGTCAGTCCCTTTTTGCTGCAGTAAAGCCAATTCCTCAGGCACCTGAACTGGCTGCGGATAGTTTTATCCTGCTGGATTTTGCCAGTGGCAAGGTTCTGGCAGAAAAAGATGCCGATAAGCGGGTTGAGCCAGCCAGTATTACCAAGCTGATGACAGCCTATCTGGTGGATAAGGCCCTGGCATCAGGTGATATCAATATGACCGACATGGTGACGATCAGCGAGAAGGCCTGGCGTATGAAAGGGTCCAAGATGTTTATCGAGGTGGGTAAACAGGTGTCGGTAGAAGAGTTGATGAAGGGTATGATTATCCAGTCGGGGAATGATGCGACAGTTGCCCTGGCAGAACATATTGCTGGATCAGAGCATGCGTTTACAGAGTATATGAATCATCAGGCAGCAATACTGGGCATGAAGAATACTCATTTTCAGAATTCCACGGGTTGGCCTCATGACGATCATTACAGTACTGCACGCGATATTGCATTATTAAGTCAGGCAATTATTCGTGATTTTCCAGATACCTATCGCTTTTATCATGAGAAGGAGTATACCTTTAACGATATTCGCCAGTTTAATCGCAATCGTTTATTGTGGCGTGATGAGTCGGTTGATGGGCTGAAAACAGGTCATACTGAAGCAGCAGGTTACTGTCTGGCCAGTTCAGCTGTACGTGATGATATGCGATTGATATCAGTGGTACTGGGTACTGATTCGGATAAGGCTCGCACGCAGAACAGTCAGACCTTGCTCAACTATGGATTTAGATTCTTTGAAACCCAGAAGCTGTACAAAGCCAATGATGTACTCAAGCAAACTCGAGTCTGGTTTGGCGATCAGGAACAGGTTTCTCTGGGTGTTCAGCAGGATGTATTTGTCACTATCGCACGTGGGCAATACAAGAATCTGGATGCTTCTATAGAAATCGATCAGCGTATTGAAGCACCCATAGCGATGGGACAGGAGCTTGGTTTGTTAAAGGTTAAGCTGGATGACGAAGTCATTATTTCAAAACCACTGGTGGCTATGCATGCGGTAAATGATGGTGGTATCGTGCAGAAAGCTATCGATAGCGTCAAACTTCTTTTTGAATAGGTCACAGGATACATATATGGATCTAGTTTACTTAAATGGAAATTATGTACCCGCTGAAACCGCCTGTATTCCAGTGCTGGATAGAGGTTTTATGTTCGGTGATGGGGTTTACGAAGTGATACCGGTGTATAGCGGCAAGGTTTTCCGGGTGGAAGAGCATTTACATCGTCTACAACGCAGCCTACAGGCGGTAGATATGCACTGTGCTGAATGTGAAAACGGAATGCCTGATATATTCAGTTCTCTGATTGAGAATAACATCCATCAGCGGGATGGTTTTATTTATCTGCAAATCACTCGTGGTGTGATGCAAATTCGTGACCAGGCATACGACCGCGAGATGAAGCCAACGGTTCTGGTCATGTGCCAGGCTATCGATTATCCCTCACAGAATAAGGATACTACGGGTATTAGAGCGATCACTCTGGATGATAACCGCTGGATGGATTGCCACATCAAGTCTATCAATCTATTGCCGAATGTACTGTTACGACAACAGGCAATTGATGCAGGGGCTCAGGAGGCTATTCTGATACGTGACAATCTAGCGGTTGAAGGTACCTCCAGCAATCTGTTCGTGGTCAAGGATGAAGTGATCTTTACACCACCTCAAACTCGCTACATGCTAGGTGGTATTACGCGCGAACTGATTATAGAAATCTGTAACCAGCATAGAATTCTGGTGCGTGAAATGCCAGTCACCGAAGATCAGTTGCATGATGCGGATGAAATCTGGATGACCTCTTCCACCCGGGAAATCATGCCTGTCACTATCCTGAATCAACACAAGGTGGGTAAGGGCGTTCCCGGGCCTATGTGGATGCAGTTGATCGATCTGTATCAGGATTTTAAAAAATCAGTCATGCGAGGTTAATAGATGGCTCAGGATTTATCTTCAGATCAGGATTTAAGCGACCTGTTAAAATTCCCCTGTGAATTTCCGCTTAAGGTTTTTGGTTTGAATAACGATACTTTTGAAGGCAAAGTACTGGAGTTGATGGCTGCACACTGTCCGGAATCTACTGAGTTCAGGGTACATCGAAATGAAAGCAAGAAGGGTAAATATCAATCTTTGACCATTACCTTTACCGCTCATAGTCGTCAACAACTGGATGATATCTATCAATCCCTGACCGACAGTGAGCATGTCGTGATGTCTTTATAACGGTCTGGCCGTGTCCCTGCAGCTACCTGATATCCAGCATCTGGGGCGTACTGATTACGAGCCGGTGTGGCTGGCTATGAAGCAGTTTACCGAGCAACGCGATGATGAAACACAGGATGAGTTCTGGCTTACCGAGCACAACCCGGTGTATACCCAGGGCTTAAATGGGCGAAAGGAGCATGTGCTTAACACGGGCAATATACCTGTGGTAAAGGTAGATAGAGGCGGTCAGGTCACCTACCACGGTCCTGGGCAATTAATTGTTTATTTCCTGCTCGACCTGAACCGGTTGGGTATAGGCATTCGCAAACTGGTGATGAGTCTGGAGCAGGCTGTGGTGAATCTACTACAGGGATATGATATTGATGCACACGCACGCAGAGATGCTCCAGGTGTGTATGTTGGTGAAGCAAAGATTGCGGCACTGGGATTGCGCATTCGAAAAGCCCGCTGCTATCATGGTCTGAGTCTGAATCTGGATATGGATCTGGCACCCTTCTCGGGTATAGATCCCTGTGGCTATAAAGATTTACCAGTGACTCAACTGGTTGACCTTGCACCGAATTTTTCCCGGCAACAGGTTGAACAGCAGTTATGCTCCCAATTAATTGAAACCATAGGCTATGAGCAAAAATAAAAAAGTAGTACAGGGCGTCAAACTCAAGGGTGCAGAGAAGGTTGCTGGTATCCCGATTAAGGTCGTTCCAGCAAAAAACCTGGTGCGTAAGCCATCATGGATTCGAGCCAAAGCACCTACCAGCGAAACGGTAAGGCAACTCAAAAGCACCCTGCGTGAAAATAATCTGTATACCGTGTGCGAAGAAGCGGCCTGTCCTAATCTGGGTGAGTGTTTTTCCAAGGGAACTGCCACATTTATGATTATGGGCGATATCTGTACACGACGTTGTCCTTTCTGCGATGTGGGGCATGGTCGTCCTAATCCTCTGGACAGGGATGAGCCTTATAACGTGGCTAAAACCATCCAGAATATGAAGCTGCGTTATGTGGTGCTGACTTCAGTCGATAGAGATGATCTGCGCGATGGCGGAGCTCAGCATTTTGTAGACTGCATCGATAAAACACGTGAGCTTAATCCTGAAATTCAGATCGAAATACTGACCCCCGATTTTCGCGGACGTATGCAGATCGCTCTGGATATACTCGCTCAGTCAGTACCCGATGTGTTCAATCATAATCTGGAATCAGTACCCCGGCTGTATAAAAAAATTCGCCCCGGTGCGGATTATCAATGGTCGCTGGATCTGCTAAAAAACTTTAAACAGCAGCATGCTGATGTACCTACAAAATCCGGCATTATGATGGGGCTGGGAGAGGAGATGTCAGAAGTAGAGCAGGTGTTACGTGATTTGCGTGCTCATGATGTTAATATGCTGACTCTGGGGCAATATCTACAACCTAGTCGCGATCATCTTGCGGTAGAGCGGTTTGTCACGCCAGATGAATTTAAACAGCTTGAATCATTTGCCTATGAGATAGGGTTTGATCAGGTTGCCAGTGGACCAATGGTGCGTTCATCCTATCATGCCGATTTACAGGCTAGTCGTGTACTGGATTGATGTCGTAGCACTTCGCACTAGAGATTCACTCTATAACAACTATAGAATTTTTTACTTATCACTGATGGGCCTTTATCTGATAAATAGCTCATTTGATTTAATTCATAATATCCGGGCTTAGCGGTATTTAAAAATAAGGAGAAACTATGAAATCCAGGTCAAACCCAATTTGGTCTTTGTGCATCTTATTTGCGGGGCTTTTTATACCTGCGATCAGTATTGCATCGACAGCCACTGGTGAAAAGCTTGATCTTACGAATCACTGGGTAGGCATTACAGCGATTATTATCTTTGTGGGCGCTTATGCATTGGTGATGATGGAAGAGTTTATACATTTACGAAAGTCTAAACCTGTTATTTTAGCTGCGGGCGTTATCTGGTTACTGGTTGCAATTGTCTATAGTCAGCATGGTGATACGCATACTGCTGAAGCAGCAATAAGACACAATATCCTTGAAT
This sequence comes from Gammaproteobacteria bacterium, assembly GCA_050306135.1. Classification (GTDB taxonomy): domain Bacteria; phylum Pseudomonadota; class Gammaproteobacteria; genus JACNJF01. The sequence continues at coordinate 41,471 of JBNLGQ010000068.1, read as the reverse complement.
ACGGAGAGTTGTTTCTCTTCCTGTTGGTCGCGATGACCTATATTAACGCGATGGAAGAAAGGCTGGTATTTGATCGGCTAAAAGCATGGATGGTGACCAAGGGATTTACCTTGCGCCAGCTGTTCTGGATTACCGGTATTCTTGCATTCTTTATCTCCCCGATAGCTGATAACCTGACTACTGCATTGTTGATGTGTGCCGTTGTATTGTCTGTAGGTGGAGGTAATAAAAACTTCATCCTGTTAGCCTGTATCAATATCGTAGTAGCGGCCAATGCGGGAGGAGCCTTTAGTCCATTTGGTGACATTACTACCCTGATGGTATGGCAGAAAGGCATCATAGATTTCAGTACCTTCTTCGTATTATTTATCCCATCGGTGGTTAACTTTGGCGTACCGGCAATTATTATGTCATTTTTTGTATCTAATGATAAACCTGATGCTCTGGATGAAAAAGTGATAATGAAACCTGGTGCGATAGGCATTGTAGTGTTGTTTATCCTTACTATTATAACTGCCGTCAGCTTCCACAATTTTGTACATCTTCCTCCTGTAGCAGGAATGATGACAGGCTTGAGTTATCTGATGTTTTTTGGTTATTACCTGAAAAAGAAAAAGCATGGAAAAAACCATCTTAATGTAAATATTGAAGAGCATGAAACAGGGCTTCAAGCAATGGATGATGTTTCTACAGATGACTACTTTGATATTTTCAACAAGGTGAAACTGGCCGAGTGGGATACATTGTTTTTCTTTTATGGCGTTATCCTGTGTGTAGGTGGTCTGGGCTTAATAGGCTATCTGGCACTTGCATCTGAGTTTATGTATATGGATCTTGGTGCTACTAATGCAAACGTCATGGTCGGATTATTGTCCGCTATAGTCGATAATATTCCGGTCATGTTCGCAGTATTGACTATGAACCCGGATATGGCACAGGGACAGTGGTTGCTGGTTACCCTAACTGCTGGTGTGGGTGGTAGTTTGTTGTCAGTCGGTTCAGCGGCCGGTGTTGCATTAATGGGACAGGCCAGAGGCTATTACACCTTCTTCGGTCATCTGAAATGGATGCCGGTGATCGCTCTCGGATATGCTGCCAGCATCTATACCCATATGCTGATAAACGCTTCCAGGTTTTAACAAGCAAGGTTAATAAATAAACCACAGAGGACACAGAGAGCACAGAGATTAGATTAAAGAGTATCTGGAAATATTCTTTAAACCTTTTTATTTCTCTGTGACCTCTGTGTACTCTGTGGTAAATAAATATGAATCGTCAATTTCCAGTTATCGATAAGCTCATTCACCTCAATCATGCAGCGGTTGGTCCCTGGCCACAACAAACAGCCGATGTCATCAAGCAGTTTTCAGATGAAAATGCCGGCCTGGGATCTCAGAATTATCTAAAGTGGCTGGAGGTCGAAAGCCAGCTGCGAGAAAATATAAAGACACTGATCAATGCGCGGTCAGTGGATGAGGTTGCCCTGGTAAAAAATACCTCTGAAGGCCTGTCGTTTGTCGCCTATGGTCTGGACTGGAAAGAGGGCGATAACGTGGTTGGTATTCAACAGGAATTTCCTTCCAATCGTTTTGTATGGGATTCGCTAGCTCCGCAAGGGGTGGAATTTCGTAAACTGGATTTGCAGGGGCAGGATGATCCTGAGCAGGCTCTGTTTAACCTCTGCGATGTTCGAACGAAGTTGATCTCCATCAGTGCAGTGCAATACCATAATGGCTTCAAGATGGACCTGGAAAAAGTAGGCTCTTTTTGTCGCGATCGTAACATCCTGTTTTGTGTGGATGCAATTCAACAGGTTGGTGCATTACCCTTTGATGTGCAGGCGATAGCTGCTGATTTTGCGATAGCTGATGGGCATAAATGGATGCTGGCTGCGGAAGGCCTGGGACTGTTCTATGTGCGTCGGGAAGTGATGAATCGTCTGTCCATTCAGCAATATGGCTGGCATATGACCAAGAAACTGGCTGACTATACCCAGCTTGATTTCGAAATAGATGCCACGGCCAGGCGCTTTGAATGTGGTAGCCCGAATATGTTAGGTATACATGCGTTAAACAGCAGTCTAAATTTATTGCTGGAAAACAGCATGCAAAGCGTCGGCAACAGCGTGCTGGATCGCACACAGTATTTGCTTGATGGATTAAAAGCGATCAAAGAGATATCGATACTCACCGATGCCTCAGAAAAACGCCTGTCTGGAATTGTGACCTTCTGCCATCAGCGTATAGCGGAGCAACAGCTGTATAAAATTCTTTCTGAAAAATCGGTACTGTGCGCGCTACGAGGAGGCGGTATTCGCTTATCTCCACATTTTTACACACCCTTCGAACAGTTAGATGAAGTACTGGATTTAATTCGCGAATTATAAGAGTTAAAAACTTATCTGTTCAAAATGACTGTTTGGCGTGAGTGACTGCATGTTTTTGATATGCGTCAGATCAACACGAATATCGCCTGATTGCTGCTGCAGAATTAGCCATTCCCGTTTATCTGAAGTGGTTTCTGTGGTGATGGCTTTGCCCTGCTGTGTTGTGCCATCGTTTAATTGCAGAAGCACCTGAAAACCATACAGGCAGGCAATTTCAATATAGTCATGTGTGTGGCAGCTGATCATTTACAGGCTCTCCTTATTGTTGTCTTTCGCCATACAGTTGTTGATATAAGCCGTCTTTGTTGACCAGCTCTTCATGGTGACCCTCATCGATAATCTGTCCGCCATCAAACACATAGGCTCTATCCGCCTGTTTAATGGCACTCAGTCGATGCGCGATGATGAGTGTGGTTCGCCCCTTTAGAAAACTCTGCATGGCACTATGTAACCTTTCTTCCGTCTGGGTATCCAGTGCTGAGGTTGCTTCGTCCAGTATCACTACTTTGGGGTCGCTTAGAATCATGCGTGCGATGGCCAGGCGTTGACGCTGACCACCGGACAGGCGTATGCCATTGCGCCCAACAATGGTATCCAGCCCGCTGGGTAATTCTTCTATCGTTGTTTTGAGTTGAGCAATCTCCAGCGCCTGCCATAGCCTTGCGTCGCTGAGTGACAGGCCCATCGTCAGGTTGTTGCGTATCGTGTCATTAAACAGTGCAGGGTGTTGCAGTACGGTTGCGATATGCTCTCTGACGATATCCAGACCAATCTGCTCAACCGGCACGTTGTTGAAATAGATATGTCCCTGTGCTGGCGGGTATAGCCCCAGGATCACCTGCACCAAAGTAGATTTGCCGCCGCCACTGGCACCGACCAGAGCGATTTTTTCTCCAGCTTTGATATCCAGTGATACCCCGTCAAGCACTGTGTCACCATTACCATAAGCAAAGTGGATGTTCTCTATCTTTACGCTGGCCGTATTATGTTGCTCAAACGGATTAATTCGGTGTTCATATACTGGTTCCTGTTTTAGTTGCAGGATTCGATTGAGTCTCTGAAGTGCCGCATTAGCAGAATAATAGCTGTACTGAATGCCGAGTATTTCCTGCACCGGGGTCATCATAAACCACAGGTAAGCGTATACAGCGAACATCTCACCGATACTCAGGCTGGAGAACACCACCATCAACATACTTACCGCACGAAAGACCTCAAATCCCATCAGGAATACAAAGAAAGACAGCCGATTGGCGGCGTCGCTCTTCCAGTTGAAACTGGCTGAAGTTATTTTTACTCCGCGTGCTTTATCTATTACGCGCATCAAATAATGGCGTTCACGATTACTGGCGCGAATTTGCTGGATGGCATCCAGTGTTTCAGTGAGCGATTGCTGAAAGAGCTCTACCGCTGAGTTTTCGTGTTTCTTTAGTTCCTTAACTTTTTTACCCATCACTGTGGTGAAGTAAATTACGATGGGATTCATGATCAGAATGAACAGGGCCAGTTGCCAGTGCATCCATAACAGCGTTATCGCTATGCCTATCACCAGTAGAATCGCAACCAGTAATTTGCTTAGTGCACTACCAATAAACTGATCGATGGTATCGATGTCTGTAACAAGATGTGAGGCTACAGCACCACTACCCAATACCTCGTACTCTGCCATTGAGATGGTTTGCAATCGATGTAACAGCTCACTGCGTAACTGGTAAGTAATATCTTTTGAAACCAGGGTGAATGCACGCGTTTGCCAAACAGAGAGCCCGGTGCCAATCAGACGGAGTAATATGGTCAGTAGCATAATGCTGGTGATATACAGCGCAGGACCATGCCAGGATGCAGGGAAAATTAGGTTTTGCGTCGCTACAATGATCCCCGGTTTATTCAACAGCACTTCATCCACCAACAGCGGCATCAGCATCGGCACGGGCACTAGAATCATGGCTGCAAAAATGGCAATAATATGTGCCAGGATGAGATTCTTTTTATGGCAACGCGCGAGTTGAAAGATTTTCTGCCAGCTGAATGGCAGGTAAAGAGGTTGATCAAAGTTCACGATTAATTAAAAAGATTCCATGTTGGGTATAACAATACCGTAAAAGTGAATGTTACCTGAATTATCCTCTAATCTTAAGGAAGCGCTGAAGAATTCATTCATGAATGGTCTGAGCACGAAAAACGAAAACTGTGGTTTTCATTTTTCTCATAAAATCAATGGCTTGTAGCCAATGATTGAAATAATCAGAGGTTTCTCATGGCTAACATTTGATATGTGTTAGTTAACTGTGAAAAATCCTGCTTGTATGTCGCTGGGCAATTATTTAGGATGCACAGGACGTAGTATTTGAATGGATACATGGAGTTTTTGTATGAGCGCTAACTTAGCACCCCCCCAAACGAGTCTTGAATATACTTTTTGCTGTAAATCGATAGCTGGCTCGGTCTGGTATCCCTCTCTGGATGCCGCAAATTCGCTGGTAATTTAGGGTATATCTCTTTGTTAGATACTAACTACCGGGCAGAAATTCCCGGGGGCATTGAGCTTGAAGCTCAACTGGTTGGACCAATCCCTCGTTTCCTCGCCTTTATCGTAGATCTTGCTATTCGTGGGCTAATCCTGTTTATCCTGTCTATGGTGATGATTCCTTTTGGCCGTGCTGGAACGGGTTTCTGGTACATCACTCTATTCTTGATTGAATGGTTTTATCCGGTAGTTTTTGAGGTGTTTAGACGTGGGCAGACACCTGGCAAAAAGATGCTGGGTATTAGCGTGGTCCATGATGATCTGACTCCCATAACGTTTGGTACATCGATGCTGAGGAATTTATTACGCAGTGTTGATTTCCTGCCGTTCTTTTATGTGCTTGGATTAATCACCATGGTTTCCAATGGTCGTTTTCAACGTCTGGGAGACCTTGCTGCGGGTACTCTGGTGATTAGTGTGAAAGAAAGCAAGGTGCTGGCCGTTAACTATGACCTGCGGCCTTTGGCACCTCCCACTGTGCTGCTGCGCAATGAGCAAACTGCAATAGTAGATTTTTTACAGAGAAGTAAACAGCTGTCTGTTCCTCGGCAACTGGAGTTGGCTAGTATTCTGGATGGTATTACACACAATAAGGATGACGATAAGGTGACGCAGTTACACCGTATTGGTGCCTGGTTTCTGGGTGTGAAATGAAACAGCAGTCATTTGAAAAACAACATCAGCATACCTGGGACGAGATTGAAAAGTCTCTGGATAAGCCATCAGAGCAGCAAAACAGTATCCTGCTTACTGATCACTATATGCTGTTGTGTCAGCACCTCTCTCTAGCCAAACAGCGACTCTATGATGCCTCGTTAATTGCACGCCTGAATAAGCTGGTGTTGCGTTTATATCGTGAACTTTATCGTTACCAGAAGGGCGATCGGCTGAACCCGTTTTCATTCCTCATGCATCGATTGCCTTATTCAATCTATCAGCATCGATTTTTTATCATCGCATCATTATTGATGTTCGTAGTACCGGGGTTGATAGCTGGATTATGGGTTTATCTGGATGGCCCTGCTATGTATAGCATTATGGATGCTCAGGATGTGCGGCAAATAGAGCAGATGTATGATTCTTCAGCACGTATATTGGGGCGCGAGCGCGAATCTGATACTGATATCTATATGTTTGGGTTTTATATTCTGAATAATATAAGCATTTCATTTCGCTGTTTTGCGGGTGGCTTGCTGGCTGGGGTAGGGACACTTCTGGTGCTCTTCTACAATGGCTTGCACATAGGTAGCGTGGCTGGTTATCTGACACAACTGGGTTTTATCGATACTTTTTATCCTTTTGTGATTGGGCATGGCGCTTTTGAGTTAACGGCTATTGTGTTTAGTGGTGCTGCTGGCCTTCGCATGGGGTATTCCATTATTAGCCCCGGATCCTTTACGCGTGTTAACGCCTTGCGTATCGCGGGGGGGCAGGTTATCCCGTTATTGTATGGCATTATTCTGATGCTGGTGATTGCGGCCTTTTTAGAGGCCTTCTGGTCATCTAGTACCTCTATCCCGAATGCAGTGAAATATAGCGTAGGTGTTTTTCTCTGGTTACTGGTTATCCTCTATTCACTGTCGGGCAAGCGTTTTGAACCTAGATAAGCTACAGATTGGGGTTAATGTAAAATCGGGCTGGCAGGCGCTTGATCTGGGTTTTTTAATGGCTAGAGCCTGGTGGTTGCCTCTGCTTTGCTGTGGCTTACTACCGGCATTGATTGTTTTTATACTACTGGCGATTATCTTATTTGATTATCCCTTTATTGCGCTTTTTATCGTCTGGTGGTTAAAACCATTTTGGGAAAGATTACCGCTGTATTACAGCAGCAGAAAAATCTTTGGAGAAACAATTACGCTGAATGAGGTATTCGCAAAAATAAAGCAGGTTTATTTCAATGATGCTATTGCCTGGTTGCTATGGCGTAGACTTTCCTTGCAACGAGCCTTTTGCGCACCTGTAACTGTGCTGGAAATGCTAAAGGGAAAGCCACGTAAGGAGCGTTTAAAAATATTGTATAGCAAGAATGTCGATATTGCTTTTAGTAACCAGATTATCTGTTTTTTGTTTGAAACGATTATTTGCTTTGCTTTACTTTCGAGCATTCTTTTCTTTGTGCCAGATGGATTTGAGCCTGAAATATATGATTCAGCATCGGAGTTAACCCTGACAGGGAAATGGCTGTATACGCTATGTGCATTCATTGCGATGTTTGCGGTCATGCCTTTTTATTCAATGGCTGGATTTGCGCTGTATTTGAATCGTCGCATTGAGTTAGAGGCCTGGGACATAGAAATAACCTTTCGTAATCTACTCAGTCGTAAACAACGTTCAAACGATAATAGGATAGGCGGGATGATGGCTGTAGCCATTCTGCTAAGCCTGCTGCTATCCGCCACACCTTCAACCAGCTATGCCGAGATTGATTATGATCGGCAGACTGCTAGTGAAACTATTCAGGAAATCCTCAAAGGAGAGGATTTTGGTAGAGAAGTCAGTGTGGAAAAATGGCGATTTAAAAATGTGGTTGAAGAAAATAAAGATAAGATCCCGGAATGGATAATTGATGTGGTTGAATGGATTATAACCAACTTTGACTGGTCGGCTAAAAACGAAAATGAAGACAGACTGTTTTCCCCGGTAGTCTGGATCAAGGTCTTTCTCATTGTTGCGTTTGTCTCGCTGCTGATCTACCTGTTATATCGCTATCGCGGCCCTCTCAAAGGTCTGATGCCAGTTAAACAAAGTTTGACGAAACCGGAGGTTTTATTTGGACTGGATGTAACCCCTGAAAGCCTGCCTGAAGATGTTCCTGCTCAGGTTATGTTGTTATGGAATAACAATCAGCATCGAGAAGCATTGGGATTACTTTATCGAGCAGCGCTATCACATCTGATAGAGCAGTATGAGTTGGCCTTTAAGCCCAGCCACACGGAAGCAGAATGCGCGGCGCTGGTGAAAGAACAGGGTGAACAATCCTTAAGTCAGTATTTTGAAAAAATTACCGCTGCCTGGTGTTACCTGGCTTACGGGCATCGCCTGCCGAACACAGAGTTGATAGAGTCGCTATGCAAAACCTGGCCAGATGAGATGGTGACAGCAATTGATTAATCAATATCTGAAACCTCTGCTATTGCTCGGACTGGCTGCTCTGTTGATAGGGTTAATCTATTCCAATATTGAGTTTTATCAGGAAAAGGAGAAAACTCCCTGGTCTTCTGAAGCTGTGAGAAACCCTTATCTGGCTGCACAATATTTCCTTCAACAAGGAGGGGTAGAGGTAAAGTCAGCTGACAGCCTGGTGACTCTGGATCAGTTGCAGGATGTAAGTACGGTGGTGATCACCGATGTCAACCAGGTAGTTAATCCACGCCAGCTGGAAAAGGTGCTGGAGTGGCTTAGGCAGGGGGGTAATCTGATAGTTGCAGCAAGTTTGCAATCAGAGGAAAACGACCTATTGCTGGAGAAGTTTAACGTTGGTGTAGAATGGTATGAGGGTGACCCGTCCATTGATGACACAGCTGATCAAACTGATGAGGCCAGCGATGAAGACATTAGGGATAAATCCTTAAGTGATCTGATGCGCGAATATAATAAGAAAATCGATGAGGGTCTATCTCCAGAAGAAATTGCCCAGTCTTTTTCTGATAATGGCGTGATGACTAAGGTAAATTTTGGCGAGGATATAGGTGTACTGGAAATTGCTTTTAATCCGCAAACGGTTTTAACCCATCCTTCTTTTGATAAAGAGGAGGGCGACGAAGAAAAGTCTGATGATCCCAAACCTTTTAGCTGGAGTTCATCAGACAATGGCATTCACATGTTGCAGTTCGAGGTCGGTGATGGATTGTTAACGATAATCTCAGATCCAGGTATCTGGACATCTAAACGTATCAATCAGTTTGACCATGCTTATCTACTGTGGATGTTAATTTCGACAGATGGCGATGTTGCTCTTTTTAAACCGACAGACAGGCAAAGTCTGTGGTCTCTGGCCATAAATTCTGCCAGTGAGGTTCTAATTGCTCTGGCGCTGGTGGTGTTTTTATCACTCTGGCACCTAAGCCATCGCTTTGGTCGTGTAGAGGCCGATCATGTGGTGGGTTCGCGTTCGTTGGGTGAGCATTTTTCAGCGACTGCTAATTATCTATGGCGTCGTAAGGCAATTGAGTACCTGTTAGCTCCTGTGCGTAATAAAGTGATGCGCCGAGCTGGGTATGCCTATCCAGCTATCAACCGCGCCAGAGAAATGAAGGATAAATGGCTACTCATCAGCCAGCACTGTGAGATGGATTTTAAAACAGTGGAAAAGGCATTTAATTCAACACAACACAATGAAATAACATTTGTACAGACAGTACGATTATTAAAACAGATTGAGAATTTATTATGAATGATACAGGCACTTCTCAGGAAACAATCTCCGCATCACTGGCAGCACTTAAGGAACATGTTAATCAGAGATTGATTGGACAGTCGACTGTTATAGAACAGGTATTGATTGCAATGCTGGCAGGCGGGCATGTATTGATCGAAGGTGTTCCCGGTCTGGGTAAAACCCTGTTAGTACAGTCACTGGCTTCAGGAATTGGTGCCACTTTCAAGCGTATTCAATTTACTCCCGATCTGATGCCGGGTGATGTTACTGGGCATGTGATGTTTGATATGTCTAAAAGCAAGTTTGTTCTTAAACGCGGTCCTGTCTTTACCAATCTATTACTGGCTGATGAAATAAACCGCGCACCGGCTAAGACACAGGCCGCATTACTGGAAGTGATGCAGGAATATCAGGTAACACTGGATGGCCAGTCTATGCCTATCGATCCGCCATTTATGGTGTTGGCTACACAAAATCCTATCGAGCAGGAAGGCACATATGCTTTACCCGAGGCCGAGCTGGATCGTTTTATCATCAAGATAAAAATCGATTATCCTCTGTTAGAGAATGAGGTGATTCTTGCTACACGATACGCGGCCCAGTCAACGACAAACAGTGTAGATGAAAAAGCCAGCTTAATTGATATGGTCGCGGCTCAACAATATTGTAGCCAGATTGAGGTCGATCAGCGTGTAGCAGAATATGCAGTGAATCTGGTTCGCGAAACACGTTCTACCACCTTGTTGCGTCACGGTGCTGGCCCTCGTGCAAGTATTGCCCTATTACGTTGCGCCAAGGCTTTGGCAGTTATTCATGGCAATGACTTTGTTACCCCTGATGATGTCAAATCTATCACTCTCCCTGTGCTACGCCACCGTGTCATACTTTCTCCAGAAGTTGAAATTGATGGTCTAAATACGGATGAAGTACTACAGGGTCTGATCGATAAGGTTAATGCACCACGTTCATGAGACCTACCTTTAAACTGATTAAGCTGGCCCTGTTGTGGCTTGCCATTGGTCTGTTTAGCGTACTGGCTAATATTTTTCAGTGGCCGCTCGCAGCTGAACTAAACCTGCTGTTCTGGGGGGCTCTCATGCTGTTGATTATAATCAGCCTGCTGGATTACCTTTCGGTGCGAACCCCACCTCAGTTAATGGTTGAGCGTAAGCTGGCCCCGCATCTCGCACTGGGTGTAAAACAGGCAGTTGAAATACGACTTAATAATCAATCAAACGAGTCTGTTCAGTTTAGCGTCACTGATACTCCGCCGCAGCAGTTAACTATTCAAGGTCTACCATTGGATCTGAATATTAAAGCAGGTGAGTTTGCTGAGGTGCGATATTTTGTTACTGCTATCAGACGTGGACCCGCACTCTTTGGCAAGGTTTGCTGTCGGGTTGTTTCGCGCATGAAACTGTGGGAAAAGAACTATTATTTTGCCGAAGCACAACAGAGTAAGGTTTATCCAAATTACAAACCCCTGTTTCGTTCATCTGTGATTAATAGTGAACAGTTCTATTCGAACCTGGGTATTCATATTCATCAGCGACGCGGTGAAGGCACTGATTTTCGCCAGCTAAGAGATTTTCGAGAAGGCGATGCATTACGTCAGATTGACTGGCGGGCAAGTGCTAGATTTAACCGTCCTATCTCCAGAGAATATCAGGAAGAAAAAGATCAGCAGGTTATTTTCATGCTGGACTGTGGCCGTCGTATGCGAGCCAGCGAGGGCGATATCAGTCATTTTGATCATGCCTTAAATGCTGTATTGCTGTCTGCGTTTATTGCGCTACGTCAAGGTGATGGTGTTGGATTGTTGAGCTTTGCCGGGGAGAGTCGATGGCTACCACCTGTCAAAGGTCGCTCTCAAATCACTCAGCTGCTGGAACAGATTTATGATTTAGATAGCTCAATCGAAACCAGTGATTTTATTGATGTCAGTCAGCAACTTATTAGTCGCTACAGTAAACGATCTCTGGTGATATTAATCTCATCGCTGGAGCCTGAAGATAAAGACGATCTGACTCAAGCTGTTCATCTGTTGTCGCGCCATCATCTGGTTATAGTCGCAAGTATGAGCCAGGGCGCTATACGTGATGCGCAGGATATGGAAGTGGTTTCTTTAGGCGATGCATTAAGGTTTTGCGGCGCGGTTAGCCATCAACAGAAACAGGCGGCCATGCTGACCGGTTTAAGGTCGGATAATGTCATCGTGGTGGATACTGCTCCTTCCACAATGCATGCTGCTCTGGTAACCGAATATCTGGCGCTTAAACGCAGTGGAATTTTTTAGGAAAAACATGAATTCTTTTGCTATGGTCCTAACTGCTAAAAATATTTTATTCATGGGTGGCGCTATTCAAGGCTGTGTCAGGAATAAAACACTCAGAATTTTTAACATAAAAAGGAACCAATTATGAATGATCAAAATCCCTACACTACCCCCGATGCATCTCTGGCTGTTGAAATAGATGAAACCTATCAGCCCACGGTATTCAGCTTTAGCGGACGCATCGGACGTTTACGCTATCTGGCCTATCTTACCGGTGTATATCTTGTATTAGCGGCCATCATTATTCCCGTCATGGCTATCCTTGGTGGGCTAGGATTAGGCGCATCTGGCATGGACGGTATGTCTCCGGTTGTGATTATTATGGCTGTTGTATTGTATGTCGCGTTACTGGTATTTGTTTTTACATTGGGTAAGCGCAGGATGAATGATTTGAATCGTAGCGGCTGGTGGATGTTGCTGTTTTTGGTTCCACTTGCCAATATGTTACTAGGCCTGTACATGCTTTTTGGTCCAGGTACCCCGGGCAGCAATGACTTCGGCCCTGCACCTGTTGCAAACCCAATAGGAGTAAAAATATTAGGGTTGGTATTCCCTGTTATTGGCCTGATTGGTATAGTGGCTGCAATCGCAATACCTGCCTACCAGGATTATCTCGGTCGCCTGCAATAATAATATTAAATCGTTTAGTATTAGATAAGATAGGAATAGATGTCACTCATTAGGGTGACATCTATTTTTATTGCAGCCTTAGTCGTTTAAAAAGGGATGACTAAGCACTCTGCAACTGACGTTTCTCACGCGCAGCTTCAAAGAATATCAACGCCATAAAAAAATCCATCACAAACCCAAACACTGCTGCTAAAAGTATTAATACGATAGTCGCGGAGAGAACTCCAGCAATCATACTCAGCCAAGAAAATGTTTTAAGGTAGCGAAATTCGTCAGATATTTTTAACAGGCGCTTACCGATCATAAACATCACTATCCCGATAGGTATCATTAAAATCACCGAGATCACGTCTCTGTATTTAATGCCGCTAACAATTTCCTGGTTTGATAGTATTATTGAAATAGCCCCCCACAGAATAGATATGATAATTAAGATATTAAATAAAAGATCCACTTTATAGAATTCAAATCTGAGCTGGAGGAACTTTCTAAACATTATTATTAGGTAGCTCCAGAAGAATATATTCAGTAGAGAGAATACCCTTACTATATTTTCATAAGATTTGAAGGTTTCTACTATCTGAATAAGGATTCCGAAACCAGATAATGAGATTGATAGAATTAAATACAAAATTGATAGCCATGCTAGTACTTTGAAGCTGGAAGCAGTTAAAGAACTATTGAGGTAGTTTTCAGGCAGTTCCTGTGCGGTTTGCAGTTCGGATACGGGTGGAGTGTATAAAGAGTTGTTATTCATAGCTTCCCTGTTAGTTTAAGTGTATTGAATGTGGCTGGAACACGAAGTAGATTCAATCATCTGCTTCAATTAGCGCGTGATATCTTGCTATGATTGCGCAACAATTTATCCAGAGCGTAAACATAGAGTTTACTATAGAGACTATATTTTATCAGTCAAAATGGAAATTAAATGACTAAATACCTCGTAATAATTTTGCTACTTATCTCTTCAACCGCCTATGCTGAGCCTCGAGTCAGACCTGATAACTGGGGTAAGCCTGTTATCGGGACGGGGATGGAAAACCTGTATCAGGTCGACAATGGGGTATACCGATCTGAGCAACCCGACGATGATGATGTTGATAACTTAAAGGCACTTGGGATTCAGGAAGTGCTGAATTTGAGAGAATATCACAGCGATAATAATGAGCTAGGTGAGGAAGCATTCAAACTTCATCGAATTAAAATGCAAACGGGTGCCATCACCGAAGCACAGATTACTCGGGCAATGCAGATCATTAATAATCGGAAAGGTCCTATATTGGTACACTGCTGGCATGGTTCGGATAGAACAGGCGTCACCATTGCAAGCTACCGAATCATTTTCAACAACTGGTCTAAAGTGCGGGCGATAGACGAACTGAAAAATGGTGGCTATGGTTATCATGGCAGGATATACCCTGAGCTACTCAATCTGGTTGAGAATCTGGATGTTGAGAAGATAAGGCTGGCTTTGAAAGCAGCTGATAAAATTTAAAAATGTACTCATTCTAGAAGACCTTCTGTATGCTCTATACATGTCAGATGTTTATTAAAACGTAATAAGAAGAAGCAAAATATGAACATAAAAATTGTAATACCTGTCACTATAGCTTTATTGACGTCAGCCTGTAGCGGAAGCTCCTTGTTTCAACAAAACAAAGATTACTTAAGGGTCTCGACTATACCTCCTGGAGCGACGGTTGTTGTCATGCAGAAAGAGCAGGGGATTACTCCGACTGAAATCAATACTCGATTATTTTTTCCGGTGACCTTCCCTGCGGATCAGGTTGATAACTATGGACGTATTACCTTAAAACATGATGGCTGTGAAGAAAGAACACTGATGATAAATGCTGAAATGATCGGTGAAGGTTTAGATTTAAAATTAAACTGTGATCAAGGTATTCAGTCATCTGTTGCCAGTACTGAGACTTCAACCACTGACATAAAAAAGCGCCTGCAACAATTGCAGGCGCTTAGAGATGAGAACTTCATTAGCGATAGTGAGTTTGAAAAGATTCGTCAAAAAATACTTGAAGAACTTTAGATATCTACACTCTGGATGGTGTTAATCATTCCCATTGGCTGAAATCAAACGTATGAAACTGACAACATCGTTAATCTGCTGGTCAGTTAGTACACCTTTCCAGCCCGGCATGAGCGTAGTATCGTCGCCAGTATTGATGTAATCCTTCAGCTCTGGATTGTCCATTTTATTCATTGCCATTGAATTAGTGTGGTCAGCTGGTTTCATATTATATACCTTTGCCAATGTTCCTCCTCCTTTCCCATCTTTGCCATGACAGTCGGTGCAATAAGTATCGTACACCTGCTTTCCAGCAACAGGGTTGCCCGAGGTAGGGTATTTTGTTCTGTTCAGGTATCGTATGTAGTAGACAAGTGAGTCTATATGGTTTTGAGGGAGGGCATGTCCCCATTGAGGCATGTTTTCTGAAACCCTGCCATGCGGTGCTGTCCCTTCAATAATCTGAAAAATCTCATGATCTCGTTTTTTTGCCAGTGATGGGTCAGTTAGATTGGCGGGCCTGGTTTCCAGTCTGGATGCAAGTAAACCATTTCCGGTTCCATCAGAACCATGACAAATGACACAGTGTTTTGTGTATAGTCCATAGCCTTCAAAACTTTTTGAAAAATCTGCCAGGACATTAAAGGAGGTGAGCATTCCAGCAGTTAATAATGTACCTAGCTGCCATATTATTGTTTTATTCATTTTCTTTTCCTCGTCTGTGGATTGGTGAAGCATCTACTTCACCTTCTCAAGTTTAATAATTTCTGTAATCTAATGTCTAGAACCCAGCGAACAGCATTAACATTGAGTAGTCGTTTTTACTATCAAACTCACTGACAGTGAAGACTTCTAGTTTAATATTCTGGGCCGGTGTGTATTGAACACCCACAGTGTTTGAGGAATTCTCTGTTCCACTTTTATCCAGCGTTGCATAAGCTAGATAAGCCGATGTTTTGGAGTTTATTCCTAGCTTGGTTACTAACCCAAAAGAGGACGCGTCATCTGTTGTGCTTGCATTGTATAAGTTTGGTTCGGCTGCGGTACCTTTTGGTGCTACACCATAGCTGGCGTAGATACCCAGAGTCATATCTCCCACAAACCCCTGAGCCTGAGCATCTATACCCCAGCTCTCGACAAAGGTTTCTGTAGCCGGGTCGTTCTCGCCTGATTTGACGCTGCCAGACATGGCATTTATACCAAAGCCTGTATCCCAGCCCCCAATATTTGGCATATAGCCGACTCTTAAATAGTGTGCCAGACCGCCAAATATGTCTGCATTGACATTACCCCAGGTGGGCGCCCAGTGAGAGTAGTTAACGAATAATTCCGGTGTTTTGTAGACCAGCGCGATACCAGTGGCTGTTCCTGAACCAGTACCCAGAGCCTGTGCAGCGCTAAACCCTTTACGATTCTCAATTGGGCGTTGAGAGCGCTGAACACCTGTATTTAGCATCTCATAGCTATAAGCGACACCAAGACCATCGGTTGAAAAAGGAATGATGGCAAAATTATCTCCCACATTAAAATGTACCTTGGTAGACAGGAAGGTGCCGTGGGTTTCTCCTTCACCTGAACCCGTATCAGCTATCCAGGTTTCTCCTGAATCCATTATGCCATTTGAATTGGTATCACCTGTGATTTCTCCAGTACCCGTGTCAGCATCAGCACCGACGGGGCCCTGACCTAATTCCATTAAAAAACCAATTTTTTCAGAAGCACGTCCACCAACCAGTATCGCAGCTTCATCTGGCCATTGAATCTCTCCGCGATCTGCCTCTTTTTTCTTCTGGTAGCGAATTTTAGTGATGACTGAAGCGTTAAGAGTGGAGGGAAGAGAAAGATTCTCGCCCTGAATCATGGTTTGGGCACCTTGCATGGTGTAACCGCTGGCACGAAATACCCTTCCAAAAGAGTTTAGAGTAGGAAAGTTTTGGAAATGACAGGCGGCACAGGTTGTTCCCATTTGTCTGGCAAATGCCGGAACGGCCTGTGCTGGTTTTATAAAAGTAAAAGCGAAAATTATGGATATCAGGGCAAGGCTTAGCCCGTGTTTGAGTGTGTTCCCCATTTTAATACCTCTAGATTGTTATATTTTTAATCAATACAATTATTATTGTTATTTAAAGTGATAATAGTCACAGCTAAAAAGCCTTGTCAATTTAATAATATTATGATTGGTATGGGCACTATAAAAACTACCTAAGAGGTAGAATAAATATAAGGTAAATCGTAAAAGGTAGGAATTGACTACCATTAAGGCAGTAGTTAAAGGTATAAATTAGAATAATTAAATACACTTAACTACTACTTCACTAGAGCACAGGAATACCCTGTTGAAGATTACGGGAGTAATCTTTCTGAGGTACCCCAGAAGCTGGATCGTTGGAAAAATGATAAATTGGTAAGTGATAAATAAATGAAGTGGAGACAGTATTTATTTTTACTATAAACAGATGGTTTGCCTAAATCACTTCATCCAATGCTGAAATTAACCTTTCGATTTCACCCTGACTCGTATAATGCACAAATGAAAGTCTCAGAACACCTGCTGCGGAGTCAATATTCATCGCTTCCAGTAGACGCACAGCGTAGAAGTGACTGGCTCCAGCCATGATGCCTTTCTCGGCTAAAGCAACAGCAATCTCAATAGGTGATTTTGTAGCAGGTAATAATGACACCGTGGCTGCTCGTTGTTCGGCATCTGAGGGGCCGAGTAACTTTATGCCGGGGTGTTGATGGGCAAAATCCAGTAGCTGTGACAATAGTGGTTTTTCTGCCTGTTTTAATAATTCTCTGACCTGTAGAGCCTTTTGTTGAGATGAATCGGTTGCGCTAAAATGATGAGCATGTAGTTGATCAAAATAATCAGCGACGCCACGACTGGCAGCTATCTGGGCATGATCAGGCCCAGCCGGGACAAACCACTTGTGAATATAGTCGCCATTGAAGTAATGTGCCTGATTACCCAGCTGCTCTGCAATCGGTTGACGTATAACCATAACTCCCAGGTGTGGGCCGAAGGTTTTATATAGCGAAAATAAATAAACATCCGCAGCTAATGCATCAACATCGGGTAATCCATGACCTGCGTATGAAACGCCATCAACAATCGTTGTTACGCCTGCCTGTTTGGCTTTGGCACATATATCTGACACTGGATTAATATGTGCCACAATATTGGAACAGTGCGGGAACATCAGCAGTCTGGTTCTATCGGTTAAAAGCTCATCCAATTGCAGGATATTCAGTATTCCAGTCACTGGATCTACCTGCCACTCTTTAACTGTAATCCCCTGATCGGACAATCGGCGCCATACACCGCTATTGGCTTCGTGGTCCTGATTGGTTACTACAATCTCATCTCCAGCTTGCAGTTGATTAGCAAAAGCCTGAGCCAGTACATAGGTGTTTTGTGAAGTCGAAGGTCCCAGGTGCACTTCTGTCTCATCCACATTTAGATATTCGGCCAGGCGTTGGTGGGCCAGATCCATTTCCTCTCCAGCCTGGATAGAGGCAGCATAAACTCCATAGGGTTGAACCTTTGTCTTATGGTAGTAGTTGCATAAATGATTAATGACCTGAGTGCAGGTATAGGAACCACCAGCGTTCTCAAAGAAAGCCTGACTGGACAGCGAAGGCTCTGCAAAGGCGGGAAACTGGCTGCGAACAAACTGGATATCCAGTTCTGGAATCATAAATCACCTAATGTAACTGCGTTTATTTTAAAAAGGAGATTATAGCCAGAGAAGCTTACAAAATGCTTGCCCATATTCATTACTAAAAGAGTCAGGGGTACCAGAGCGCTGCAAACAGGAGTATATTTTGCCTAAGAGCCTGTTAACAGGCCCTGGAATATGAGGAAAAACGTGCAGGTTTCCACAGCTACTATCAATAAACAAAATATTACAAAGGAGATAGCATGGATCCAATACTATTAATTCACGGTTATTCATCAGAAGGAAAAGATAGCAAAGTAAAGGATATCTATGGCTCTCTGCCCGCAGAGCTACGCAAACTTTACGGCAGGCAGAATGTTAAGGAGATCAATCTGAGTCGCTGGATATCACTAAGTGATGGCGTTACCCTGGATGATGTCAGTTTCGCCATGGATAGAGCGCTCAAATTTTATCACCCTGAGCTACTAAAGAATGGCTTTCATGTCATCATCCATAGTACCGGGGCATTAGTGGTGCGCAACTGGATCAGAAAATTCAGTCCTAAACCTTCTCCCATCAATAACCTCATTCACCTGGCAGGTGCTAATTTCGGTAGTGGTCTGGCTCACATTGGCAAAGGTCAGTTGTCACGCTGGGGCAGGTTGATTTTTTCCGGTACAGGTCGTGGTGTACAGGTACTAAACGAACTGGAGTTCGGTTCCTGGAAAACGCTGGATATGCATTTGCATTTTCTGCAACCGGGAAACGATATGATCAACGATTATCAGGTGCAGGAGTTCTGTATTATCGGTTCACAGACGCTTGATTTCCTACGCCCTATACCTATCCGTTATGTGAAGGAAGACTCAGCCGATAATACGGTGCGTACCAGTGCCGCTAATCTGAATTTCAATTACATCTCTGTGAAACCAAAACCTCGTGCATTAAAATTACGCAAGCAGGCATTGAAGACTCTGATCGACAAGCGCCTGGATAATGTACAGTTTAATGATATCAATTACGATTATGATCTGAGCTGTTTATGTCAGAATAGAACTCAGGTACCTTTTGCTGTGGTTTATGAAACTGCTCATTTTGGGGGTGATATCGGCATCGTTAGCGGAACTAAAAACCGTACGGCAGTAATGCCGCTGATTAAACAGGGTTTGAATACCAGGGTCGGTGCCAGCTATTACCAGAAGACGGTTGAACAATATCGGAAAGCAATGGCTAAGACCTTCGAACGGGCTGCGAAATTAAAATCAAATATTTTTGAGTGGAATAAGCAGGAGCAGTATGAAGGCCATGCTCAACTTATTTTTCGCATAAAAGATCAGTTTCAAAAGTCTGTAGAACATTTCGATGTTCGATTTAACTCAATGCCCAAAAATAACAATCAGCCCAGGCTGGAAAAGATGATAGAGGATCAACATATTCATGAAAAGGATAAAGGATCGCAAACCTTTTATCTGAGAACACAAAAATTCGATAGCAAGAATAAAACCTGGAAAGATCAGCTTGCTGATATTGCGGAAATGGATGTGGAAATTACCGGACTCGAAGCCGAATCAAGTGACATCAGTTATGTACCTATGAACTTGCATCTCAGCTCGGATGATATCAGGGCAATACTGCAAAGTTTTCGCACCACGATTATCGATATTACGCTGGTTCGTTTACCTTCTGAACATGTATTTGAGATCACTAAGGCATAATTGTTTTAAGCTATAGGTTTAATTTAGGGGAAGGTGCTACAACAGGATTAGCGATTAATCCCGGTAATAAGAGCTGGAGGAAAAATATGGATCTGGGTTGTTTTTCTATAAGTCTGTCAGTTAAAGATTTGAATTAATCTCGGAGCTTTTATCAAAAATCTGAGTTTGATGTATGCGAGGGAGAGGAGTCCCATGACTTTTTAATTATGAAAAATGGCAATATTAATATTGGCCTGTTTCTGGATATGTATGAAGGAAATATTTTAACCTTATGTATAAAAAACTGTTAGCTAGTCCATTGATATTTGCTTTGTTCGGGTGTGTGGGCTATCCACTCAAGCAAGTAAGCAATGTCACTGACACTGAGCTGCAGTGT
The DNA here is from genome assembly GCA_050306135.1 of Gammaproteobacteria bacterium. Taxonomy (GTDB): domain Bacteria; phylum Pseudomonadota; class Gammaproteobacteria; genus JACNJF01. The sequence goes on along the minus strand of JBNLGQ010000068.1, from coordinate 21,439 downwards.
CTGGGCAGTGTTGATCTGCCCAAGCATATAGCGAGTCAATTTGAAGCCATTTCAGATGAAAAGCTGTTAAATGAATCTCTGGGCAATGCAATGAAAGGGAAGCTCTGTAAGGGGAAGGTGTACAGAAGTATGAAAGATGCTCAGGTGACACTCTACCGAGCATGGAATAGTACTAACCCGAATAGCAAGTTTGGTAACTGGTGGGCATTTCAGCAGCCTTCGGGAGAGGTGGCGAAATACCGGTCTGAATATGAAATTTGCTATCAGTGGTCACCACTGGATAAACTGCTTCGATGCACCCTTAAGCCTGAGACAAAAGTGGTCGTTGGTACTGGACAAAGTGCTGAGTGCTCAGCGTATTTAACTTATCCCGTCTCTGATAAGCAACAAATCTATATAGATAACCCTTCATCCTCTTTTACTAACTGCTCCACCTTTACTGGTGAGTTTAGCTGGAAATAATTTCTGCTATACCTTTTTGCAGGGTACCCTGGCTGCCTGTAGAGGCTTTCTCCCTGTCAGTAGATGAGAGTAAACGTTGGAAAATGGAATTATCCAGCCAATGGTAGCGTCATTTTTTTATCTCCTGTTTTCATCTCCTGCCAAATGACCAATCAGGCATATCATTTCTTTATTCTGGGTACTTTTTCTGAGCAATATTAGCGGACATCAGGAGTAGTGTGACAAATTTTATAGTTTATAGGGCTGGTAATCTGCATAAGAGAATATTAATATACTGATCTGATTTATGGGAAATAAAGCCCAAATGCTCTGAAAGGATTCTCCGCAATCGTCTCTTCAGTAGTTTCATCAGAACGTTTTCAAGTTAAGGTTTTATGGTTTCTAGCTGTCTTCCGCTATGTTGAGGACTACTAATTACAAGTACAGGTTTAGTTAAATAATAAGAGGTATGAAATGAGGATAGTCATTCCAAAAGAGATTCAGGCAGGCGAGAAACGCGTTGCCACGACTCCGGACATAGCAGAAAAGCTCATCAAAAAAGGTTTTACCGTAGCAGTTGAAAGTCAGGCCGGTATGGCGGCAAGTTTTTCTGATGAGGCTTATCGTGAGGTAGGTGTTGAAATTGTTGCAGAGGCAAAAGATTTATATGCCAATGCGGATATCATTTTAAAGGTACGGGCACCGCAGAAGCATCCTGAAACGGGTGTGAATGAGTTAGATTTGATACCCAAGGGTTCATTGCTGATTTGTTTTCTTTGGCCGGCACAAAGTGCGGAAATACTGAAAGCATTGTCATCAAGAGGCATTAATGCCATGTCGGTGGATGCTGTGCCGCGGATATCTCGTGCGCAAAAACTGGACGCATTGAGTTCGATGGCCAATATTGCAGGCTATCGTGCGGTTATAGAGGCTTCTAATCATTTCGGGCGTTTTTTCACCGGTCAGATTACTGCAGCAGGTAAGGTACCACCTGCCAAGGTCATGGTTATTGGTGCAGGTGTTGCCGGTCTGGCGGCTATTGGTACTGCAAAATCACTGGGTGCTATTGTACGAGCTTTTGATACACGTCCTGAAGTCAAGGATCAGATTCTGAGTATGGATGCGGAATTTCTGGAACTGGATTTTGAAGAAGATGGTTCTGGTGCTGGTGGTTATGCCAAACAGATGAGTCAGGAATTCATTGATGCTGAAATGGCATTGTTTGCAGAACAGGCCAGGGATGTGGATATCATTATTACCACAGCGCTTATTCCCGGTAAGCCGGCACCTAAGTTGATTACTGCTGAAATGGTTAAGTCGATGAAACAGGGTAGTGTCATTGTTGATCTGGCAGCCGAGCAGGGTGGTAACTGTGAATTAACGGTACCGCATCGTGTAGTTTCTAAAAATGGGGTCACACTCATAGGCTATACAGATCTACCTAGCCGTTTACCAGCTCAGGCCAGTCAGCTATATGCTTCAAATCTACTGAACATGATGGATGAGCTGGTTAAGGATGTTAAAGCGCCTTTACAGCTGGATTTTGAAGATGTGGTTATTCGTGGCGCCACGGTGGTTAAAGATGGTGAAATTACCTGGCCTGCACCCGTAATAGATGTCGCAGCTCGACAGCCTGGTTACAGTGAACAGCCGGTGGCAGAAGCCAATGTAGAACCTCTGGCAGATGAAGAGCCCTCTGTGATTATGCAGGCGCTAAAAAAACTGATGCCTGTAGGCCTGGCCGGATTATTGTTATTCGCTATGGGTGCATATGCTCCGCCTTCTTTCATGGGGCATTTTACAGTTTTTGTACTCTCCTGTTTTATCGGTTACATGGTGATATGGAATGTGACACCGTCACTGCATACACCTTTGATGAGTGTTACCAATGCCATCAGTAGCATCATTATTATCGGTGCCCTGATTCAGGTTTCATCGCAGAGTAGTTTGATTATGCTGTTATCGGCGCTAGCTATTTTAGTAGCCACGGTAAATATCGTCGGTGGTTTTGCTGTTACTCAGCGTATGCTGAAAATGTTTGGAGAGTAAGTCATGTCATCAGGTTTAATTAATGCGATATATCTGGCTGCATCTATCCTCTTCATTCTGGCTCTGGGTGGTTTAAGCAGTAACGAAAATGCTCGTCGCGGTAACTTATTCGGCATGCTGGGTATGGCTCTGGCTATTATTGCTACCGTATTCAGCGATGCAGTCACCAATTACTGGATAGTCATTATCTGTATGCTACCCGGCGCTATTCTGGGCTTTATACTGGCGAAGAAGGTCAAAATGACACAGATGCCACAGCTGGTCGCCTTACTGCATAGCCTGGTTGGTCTGGCGGCCGTCACTGTTGGCTATGCCACTTATCTGGATCCAGAGTTGCATTTTCAGGGTGCTGAGAAAGTGATTCACGATGTAGAGGTATATCTGGGTATCTATATCGGTGCGATGACCTTTTCCGGTTCGGTAATTGCCTTTGGTAAATTAAGTGCGATGATCAGTTCTCGTCCTGTTTTGTTACCAGCCCGTCATACACTCAATCTCATCATGTTTGTGATTGCACTGTTTTACGGTTATCAGTTTTTACAGGCTGAATCCCTGGCTGATGCCTATACACCATTAATCATTATGACCGTTCTTGCACTGGTATTTGGTGTGCATATGGTTATTGCTATTGGCGGTGCCGATATGCCGGTTGTTATTTCCATGCTGAATAGTTATTCCGGATGGGCTGCTGCGGCTACCGGTTTTATGCTGTCGAATGATCTGCTGATTGTGACAGGTGCGCTGGTTGGTAGCAGTGGTGCTATTCTGAGTTACATCATGTGTCGAGCGATGAATCGTAATTTCTTTAGCGTTATTGCAGGTGGCTTTGGTACCACAACTCGTAAAAGCGCAGCGTCTGGAGAGGAAGCCGGCGAAGTTATTGCTACCTCGGTAGAAGAGGTGGCTCAACAGTTAAGTACTGCCAAAAAGGTAATGATCGTGCCTGGCTATGGTATGGCGATGGCACAGGCACAGCGTGCTGTTTCTGAGGTGACCAGTATCCTGATGAGAAAAGGGGTACATGTGATTTTTGGTATTCATCCTGTAGCGGGTCGCATGCCTGGTCATATGAATGTATTACTGGCAGAAGCCAAGGTGCCTTATGACGTGGTATTCGAAATGGAAGAGGTAAACGATGATTTTCCGAATATCGATGTGACACTGGTTATTGGCGCGAACGACACAGTTAACCCCGCAGCGCTGGAAGATCCGGGTAGCCCGATCTCAGGAATGCCTGTACTTGAAGTCTGGAAGAGTAAACTTTGTGTTGTACTCAAGCGTAGTATGGCGACTGGATATGCCGGTGTTGAAAATCCATTATTCCACAAGGAGAATACTCGCATGCTGTTCGGTGATGCAAAATCCAATATGGATGAGCTGGTGAAAGCACTAGGATAGTTGTCAGGTCCTGCTAACTGTCAGTGTCTGATCAGATTTTTCAGGCACTGACAGTAAAAGTCTTTAATGCTTCTTCTGCCTGTTTGAAATGCGGGCATAAATTTTCAACCGCATTGTTTATATCTTCTTGAGAAATTTTCCCAGACTGTCGAGTTGTATCGGTTTGGTGATTACATCATTCATGCCTGCAGCTAACGCTTTTTTGTGATCTTCCTGAGTAATATTTGCGGTTAGAGCCGAAATTAAAGCCTTTTTCTTTTGCCGCGTAAAAACCGGCAAATTCAAATTGATGTTTCCATAGTAGTTGCAGTGTACGGGAGGCAGATATGATTCATTCAATCTTTTAGCTGCGATTTGTTAACCATTGAATGATAAATTGACTAATCTCAGCTATATGGTTTAGATCCAGTAATGGCAGCTCTGTTTCTAAAGGGCTGTCAGAGGCAATAGCGATGATGTTATCGGACTGCGGATAAATCAGTGGTTTATTCAGTGATGGGCGGTGAAGCTCTATACGAGGTAGTTTTATTTCATCACGAAAACCTTCTACCAGTACCAGGTCGATATTATTCAGGTCAAGCTGCTGTAAGGCATTCAGAAAATCAGGTTCCTCTCGATATGTGTTTTCGCTGATGAGAGCACTACGGTACTTCGATGTAATCAGGGTTTGTATTGCGCCAGCATGATGCAACTCATAGCTATCTTTACCGGGATGATCAATCTCAAAATCATGATGTGAATGTTTGATTATCGCCAGTCGCAGGCCCTGTTGGCACAAAACAGGGATCAATTTTTTAAGTAAAGTGGTTTTACCGGTTCCGCTATAAGCAGCAAAACCCAGTACTTTAGTATTATCAGGTAAAGACATGATGCAGATGGTTTTATTATTCTCAACTTCTATTAGCAGGCATCATAGCACCTGGCCTTTAAAGCGATAAAGTTAAACCTGCTATTGTTGACCTGCTCGCATCTGTGGGTTTTGCAATGGACGTAATGCAGTCTTCCACCACAGCGGGTTGCTTTCCGTCGTTAACGCCTGATTGTGATCTGTGTAACTGAATTTACGGTGCTGTGTATCGAGGAAGCCCCAGCTACGATGGCTTGCGCTATGGATAAAAAGTGTCCAGGCCTGTTGCCCGGGCGCAAGATTGATACGATGATAGATTTTACCGCTGATATAGTTAATGTGACCAGCAGCGATATTTCGTGTTTGTAGCTGGAAATCGGTTTTACTGCTCCCTAATCGTGTTTCCTGATATTCACCACATAAAACCAGCGACAGTGCAGAACGCCAGGGATGATTATGCAAAGCTCGCCCGGGATCGCTGGCAACAAAGCGATGCAGATAGATATGAATACCAAAAGGCAACCTTAGCAGATGGTAACGTTCCAGATAGGGTTGCTGGTTTTCACCTCGTATCACACGACAACGCAGGTAAGAGCTGAGTTTGAATAAAACAGTATTCATTAATGACATGGCATAGGTCCCGTAATTGATTCAACTCATGCTATTATCCTGAGCTAATGGCTCATCAGGTGAGCCTGTAATCAAAAAATACCTCATTAAAGACAAATGGATAGAACAGAACGCTTTCATCTGATTGATCAAATGCTCAGTAGTACACGCCGTGTTACACGCCAGCAATTTCTGGATGCGCTGGAAGTTTCACCCGCAACCTTTAAACGCGATCTGGAATATCTGCGTGACCGCCTGGGGGCTCCTATCGTGTGGGATCGTGAGCAACGTGCTTATTGTTATCAGCAGCAACCAGGGGATAGCGGCAGCTATCAGCTACCCGGTCTATGGTTTAATACGGGCGAGATACAGGCTCTGCTGACCATGAATGCATGGCTACAAAACCTGCAACCAGGTCTGTTGTCAGAGCATATCCAGCCGTTACAGGCGCGTATTCGAGCCCTGCTGGATCAGAGCGATCATAGTGTTGATGAAATTACCCGACGTATTCGTATTCTGAGTCAGGCAAGATTGATTCAGGGCGATAATCACTTTCAGATACTCAGTCAGGCGTTGTTGAATCGACGGCAGATACAGATTACTCATTTCAATAGACGTGCTGGACTATCTAGCAACAGAGTGGTTTCACCGCAGCGCTTAACCTTCTACCGTGATAACTGGTATCTGGACAGCTGGTGCCACCAGCGTGAGGCGATACGCAGCTTTGCCGTGGATGCTATCAGCGAGGTACAAGTACTGGCTGATGGCGCTCTAGAGCTGGATGAGTTGATACTCGATAAAGAGTTGGGTAGTGGTTATGGGATTTTTTCTGGTGCACAGGTTGAATGGGCTGAATTACGTTTTAGCCCTGAACGCTCACGTTGGGTCGCGCAGGAACAATGGCATCCACAGCAACAATCACGTTTTGATGCAGACGGGCATTATTATCTTTCATTACCTTACAGTCAGGAACCTGAGTTAATGATGGATATTTTGAAGCATGGTGCAGATGTGGAAGTGTTAAAACCAGAAAGCCTCAGGCAAAAAATAAAATCTGTGATTTCTGACATGACCAGGCTTTATTAACAGTGACAGTCAACATCTGTTAACAGGCCCTAACACGGACTACTGTTTTTTATTCAACAGCCAGCTGGAAAATACAACGGCAATCACCACAAATAGCAGCATCAATGAAGCCAAAGCATTAACCTCAGGAGTTACTCCCAGCCTAACGCTGGAATATATCCACATCGGCAAGGTGGTAGAGCCAGGGCCTGAAACAAAGCTGGCTATCACTAGATCATCCAGTGATAGCGTGAATGCCAGTAGCCAGGCAGAGATTAAAGCTGGGGTTAACAAAGGCAGGGTGATCTGAATAAACACCTTCAGTGGGCGTGCACCCAGGTCCATAGCGGCTTCTTCCAGTAAAGGATCCAGTTGCCCGATTCGGCTGCGGATGACCACAGCAGCATACGCCAGACTGAAAGTGATATGAGCCAGGCTGATGGTGGTAAATCCCCGACCTGCAGGCCATCCGATAAGCTGTTCCAGTGATACAAATAATAATAATAAAGACAGGCCGATGATCACGTCCGGCATAACCAGCGGTGCAGTCAGCAGTAGTTCAAAACCGGTGCGACCACGAAACTTACGCAAGCGACTCAGTGAATAGGCGGCTAGTGTGCCAAGAATGACGGCAAAGGTAGCGTTCACTGTAGCGATACGCAGGCTCAGCCAGGCAGCACTTAAAAGCGAATCATTATGGATGAGTTGCCCATACCATTTCATCGAAAATCCACCCCAGACGGTGACCAGGCGAGATGCGTTGAAGGAATAAATTACCAGCATCATGACCGGTATATACAGAAAGGCATAACCAAACCCTACCACTGCCAGTATCAAATGGCGTGACTTCATGAGTCCCTGTCCTCAAAGCGCTGATGTAGTCGTTGCATAGCGACAAAAGGAATGACCAGCAGAAACAGCATGGCAATGGCCAGGGCAGATGCCAGAGGCCAGTCTTTATTGGAGAAAAATTCGGTCCACATCAGTTTGCCTACCATCAGGCTATCAGGGCCTCCAAGCAGATCAGGGATGACGAATTCACCCACAGCAGGAATGAACACCAACATGCTACCTGCAATCACACCGGGCAGTGACAGGGGGAGGGTAACACGTAAAAAAGAAGTAATCGGACGCGCGCCCAGATCGGCTGCTGCTTCCAGTAGACTGCCATCCAGCTTCGCCAGGTTGGCATACAGGGGGAGTACCATAAAAGGCAGGTAAGAATAAACAATACCGATATATACGGCTAACTGAGTGTGCAAAATAGCCAGTGGTTGATTGATGAGCCCCAGCGAGAGCAGCAGCTCGTTGAGGATGCCCTGCGGTTTGAGTATGCCGATCCAGGCATACACCCTGATCAGGAATGATGTCCAGAACGGTAGAATAATCAGCATCAGTAGAATATGTCGCCAGCGTTGTTGCACGGTTGCGATAGTGTAGGCTATGGGGTAACCGATCAATAAACAGAGCAAAGTGCTGATGCCTGCCACCTTTATTGAGTTGATAAAGGCATCCAGATACAGTTTATCTTCACCAAGCAGTACATAATTGCCCAGATTAATGTTGATCTGTAACACTGATTCTTCGCTCATACTGGTCAGTGGTGTATACGGCGGCTGACTGAGCATGGGTTCTGACAGGCTTATCTTTAATACGATCAGGAACGGTAGCAGGAATAACACGCCCAGCCATAGATATGGTAGACCTATGCTGATACGTCGTCCCCATCTGCTGGAGTTGTTGTCCAGGTAGTGACGTAGGCGGTGGATCATTCGGTTAGAACCACGCCACCGTCGGGATCCCATTCAACCACTACTTCTTCACCCCAGGTCAGGGTTTGTTCGGTAATGGGGCGGGTATTGGTCAGGGTCATCTTAATCTTACGTCCAGATGCTGTTTTGAGATGGAATATCGATACGTCTCCCAGATAGGCGATATCCTCTACCAGACCTTTGATCTGGTTGACAGTTAAAGTCTGGGGAGTTCGCGACAGTCTAATTTTTTCCGGGCGTACTGCAACCATCACCGGCAAACCTATAGCCAGTGGTTGCAGACACTTCATTTGATATTGTTCGCCATCGGCTCCTTCGATTATGGCTTCACCCTCACTACGCTCGATGACTTTACCTTCGAATAGATTAATCGAACCCACAAAACCGGCAACAAAACGGCAGTTGGGGTATTCATAGATACCAGAAGGAGTATCCACCTGTACGATATGACCGTCATGCATCACTGCGATACGCGATGACATGGTCATGGCTTCCTCCTGATCATGGGTAACAGTGATGAAGGTAATGCCCAGTTTTTCCTGCAGGTTGACCAGTTCAAACTGGGTGTTTTCGCGCAGACGTTTATCCAGCGCACCTAAAGGTTCATCCAGTAATAATAGCTTGGGGTGCTTGGCCAGACTTCGAGCAAGTGCCACGCGCTGTCGTTGTCCACCCGATAGCTGATCAGGTCGGCGACGTCGCAAAGGTTCGATATGCAGCAGTTTAAGCATTTGCTCGATACGCTCTTTGCGGACGTCGGCTGAGAGTTTTTCCTGCTTCAGTCCAAAGGCAATATTGTTTTCCACCGACATATGCGGGAACAGCGCATACGACTGAAACATCATATTCACTGGACGACGATAGGGAGGCACATCGGTCACGTCGATACCGTCGATAAGGATGCGTCCACTGCTAGGCATTTCCAGTCCGGCAAGCATACGTAGCAGCGTGGACTTGCCACAGCCCGAACTGCCCAGTAAAGAAAAGAACTCGCCCTGATAAACGTCCAGACTGACATCATCAACCGCGTAAACATCCCCATACTTACGGGTAACCCGTTTTAACTGAACATAAGGTTGCGTGGCAGGATCCTGCCACGTCTCCATCAGGCGACTGGGTACCTTAACCATGTCCGGTGGCTCTTAGCGGTTTGCTTTAATGCGAGTCCACATACGATTGATATTACGTATTTCCTTATCAGAACGTTCTTTAAGAACAATCAGTTTCTGTTTTACGCTTGCATCTGGATAGATACCAGGATGGTTACGCAGGTCTTCATCCAGTAGTTCAGTTGCTGGCAGATTGGGATTGGCGTAATACACATAATTTGAAGCAGCAGCAATATTTTTTGGTTGAAGCATGAAGTCCATAAAAGCCATAGCCTGTTCAGGGTGTGGTGCATCTGCAGGAATCGCCATCACATCAACCCAAAGCACCGCACCCTGTTTGGGAATGAGATAAGTGACTTCTACACCGTTTTTGGCTTCTTCAGCGCGATCGCCTGCCTGCAAGGCATCACCTGAATAGGCATGAGCAACGCACAGATCACCATTGGCCAGGTCAGAGATATATTGTGATGAATGGAAATAACGAATATTAGGTCGTGCTTGAGTGATTAACTCCTGCGCAGCCTGAAGATCCTGTTTACTGGTTGAGTTTGGATCCTTACCCAGATAAGCCAGCGCTGCAGCAAATACCTCCGTGGAGTCATCCATTAAACTGATGCCACAGTTTTTTAATTTTGCACTGATGGTCGGGTCAAAAATTAATGCCCAACTGTCTAGTGGTGCATCCTCACCCAGAATCTGTTTTACCTTTACACTATTGATACCAATACCGGTAGTTCCCCACATATAGGGCACCAGATATTTATTGCCTGGATCGATGTCGTTCAGGGTTTGCAATAACTGTGGATCCAGATTATTCCAGCCTGTCAATTTGCTTCGATCAGGCGCCTGATAGATTTTGGCCTTGATATGGCGAGCAGCAAAAGGCCTAGCGGTTGGAAATACCAGGTCATATCCACTGTGGCCAGCGAGTAGTTTGGCTTCCAGGGTTTCATTAGAGTCATATAAATCCAGCACCGGTTTTATCCCGGTTGCAGATTCGAATTGTTGCAGGGTATCTTCAGCAAAATAATCATTCCAGTTGTAGATATTTACAGTGGGTGATTCAGCCTGTGCTGCTGATGAAATTACAAAAGCCAGAGACGAGAAAAAAGCAAGGTAACGGTTCATATTGATCCCCGAATATAACAGGAGCCGGGATGGCGCCGAGGCGCATATGTTAAAGGCCTTACGCCTAAGCGTACAGAGTTTTTTAACTGGTTTTAAGTGATTTCAGTACTTAATTTGTATTGCCTTAAGGCTCGATTGGAGCGCATGATATCGATGTATATTCTGAGACATATGTTATGCCATCCACCACAATTACTGTGCGGGCTCAGCTTTTTGGTCAAAGCATTGAACCGCGACGTATCAGCCATTTGAAAATTATATCTCGTGACCCTACCACCATAGCGCTGGATGAAAATGCTTATGTGGTGTTATTCAGATTTGGGGCAGCTGTTTTTTTTAATACGAGCACTGAATCAGAAGCTGATTTTATGAAAGAGTTACAGCCTTTTGTGAGAAGATCAATAAATACACCAAGAAGCGAATCACTTGAAATTAAGGTAGATTCTGAAGCTGAAGAGCGTCTGGATGGCCTTCGTTTTGTGATTCACGATATGTCAGTAGCTCGACTTCAGGTGGTCGCAGATATACTGGCTAAAAGTGTATTCCTGGATGATTACGAACATGTAATTGCTGTCGCATTTGATCGTATAGAACCGCTCGCCGAGCGCATGCATTCAACTGGTAATTTACAGGGAAAGGCGCGAGAACTTTTGGCTCACATAGGAGAGGTACTTCAGCTTCAGCACAGGATGACGGCGCGCGCGCAGGTGGGTGAAAAACCCGATGTATTGTGGGATCACCCTGAAATGGAGCGCCTATGGCATCATCTTGAAAACGAATATGAGATTGGCGAGCGCCAGCTGGCGCTGGAACGCAAGCTGGAGTTGATCAGTTCTACCGCAGAGACCTTACTCAGTCTGTTACAGGATCGGCGCACATTACGAGTGGAATGGTATATCGTGATTCTGATTGTGATTGAAATCTTTCTCACACTTTATGAATTATTTATTCGCCATAATTGAATAATCCAATATGGCGAAATAAATAATCAGCTAGATTTGTTTATGACAAATGAGATCAATCCGATTCTTGAAGGCCGCCTTAATCTTTGGCATTAAGGGACTTAACGGCGTTTTATAAACATGCTGATCTATCTGGCTGACCTTAATTAATTCGGCTCCTGTTCCGGTTAGAAAACATTCATCAGCCTGTTGCAGCTCTTCTACAGTAAGGCTTGTTTGATCACAGCTTATCCCTATCTCCTGAGCAATATCGATAATCACCTCACGAGTAATGCCTGCCAGTAATCCATCACTTAGAGGTGGTGTTTTTAGAATGCCATTGGAAATAATGAAAATATTGTCCACGCTGCCTTCGCTGACGTTTCCATCGAGGTTTAACATTAAGGCTTCATCCATACCGGCATGATTGGCTTCGATTTTTGCCAGGATATTATTCAGATAATTTAAACTCTTAATTTTCGGGTCCAGGCATACTGCAGGTGTCCGCCTGGTTGTCGCAACATGTAATTTAATGCCCTGATCAAGATGCTGAGTATTTACTACGGATAGTCCATCGGCAATGATGAATAACGAAGATTTTTTACACTTCAGAGGGTCTATACCCAAAAAACCAACACCACGTGTTACCACCAGACGCAGATAACCGCAGTCCTCTGAGTAACGTTGAATCAATTGTTCGATTGCCTGCTGGATTTGCTCAAGGGAGTAGGGCAGCTCTAGTGATATGGCCTGTGCAGATTGTTGCAGTCGTTGCAGATGGGCCTGCAACATAAAGGTTGTGCCATGATAGAAGCGCAGGCCTTCAAATATTCCATCGCCATAGAGTAAGCCATGGTCATAAACCGATATATGTGTCTGAAAGGCAGGTTGAATTTTCCCATTAATCCAGCACAGTGCATTTTGATTCATTTTTTAAGCCTTAAAGGTCAATAATAGTGACCTATTATTATGCTGTTGAGAATCTTATAATGTCAATACTGTTGACTTAAAAAAGTAACCTAATGACAGATCGAGAACATGAGTTAAATCTGGCGCTTGAAGCTATGCACTTTGGCTTTAGAGCAATGGTGTTAAAACCCGATCAGCGCCTGGCACAAGAGGGTATGAGTCGTATCCATCACCGCTTGCTATATTTTATTGGTCGCAATCCGGATTGTAGTATTTCAGAGTTATTGAAGATTTTGCAGGTGAGCAAGCAATATCTGAATCGACCGTTAAAGCAGTTGATCAGTCAGGATTATATTGAATATAGAAGTGATATCCTTGATAAAAGAATTAAACGACTCACTCTGACTAAACGTGGTGCTGAGCTTGAGCAGCAGTTGACTGGGGAGCAGCGTAGGCGATTTGAAGAGATTTTCCAGCAGGTTGGCCCTGATGTGGAAAAACACTGGCGTCAGGTGATGCAATTACTTTCTAAAAATATTGATTTTTAATGATCTATAAATGCTTTTTCGGTACACCTGAGTTATCCCTGGCAACATTGGCATAGATTGAGTTAACGAACTGATAGCTATCTTTAGAGGTGAGACAAATTGTCGCTACCGCAATATTGGGCTTTTAGGTAATATCCATCCCCTTTTATAATCGGAAACTTGAATGAAAAAGATATACCTTCTTTTGCTCTTGCTTGTAAGCTCGTCCGCTATGGCTGAAGTGGCGAATGAAATGATGATTGAAGGTGCTTTTGCGCGTCCGGCTTTAAAACAACAAAGAAATTCTGCGTTATTTATGCAGATTACAAACCACGGTAGTGATGCCGCAATCGTCAGTGCTAGCAGTGACGCGGCTAAAGTTGTGGAGTTGCACACCCATGTGAATGACAATGGTGTGATGCGTATGCGCAAGATCGATAAAATAGAATTACCAGCTGGACAACAGGTGATGCTCAAGCCTGGCGGCCTGCATATCATGTTCATTGGTTTAAATCGGGATTTGAGTATTGATGGATCAGTTGATGTAACGCTTGAGTTTTCAGATGGCAGCAAAAAGTCAGTAAGCGCCCTGATCACGAGAGCCAGGACGATGCCCGGAATGAAAGGGCACGCCGACATGAAGCATGGTTCATAAGGGTTTAGGATCTTGAAAAACTATAAATCACTTTATTTCTGGGTAATTGCTGTCTGCTTTTTTGGCGGGATTTTACTCGCGCAGCAATATCTGGTACGTCAGGGTAGTGATCTTATACCGGGGGCTGGTGGAGATTTCACCCTGCAATCAGTCAATGGTCCGGTTTCTTTAAGTGACTATAAAGGTAAAGTGGTTGCACTATATTTTGGCTATATGTCCTGTCCGGATATTTGTCCAACCTCCCTTTATGGGCTCACCGAGGCGATTAAGCTACTAACAGCTGAACAGGCAGCTCAGGTCCAGGGAATCTTCGTTTCAGTGGATTTTGAGCGAGATTCCCCCCGAGCTCTTGATATCTTTGTGAAAGGTTTTAACCCTGGATATATAGGACTTACAGCAGACAATAAGGAGCATATCGATAAGGTAGCACGGCAATACAATGTGATTTATGAAAAAGTGCCGTTGAAAGATTCTGCCATGGGCTATGTCATCGATCACAGCTCCGTTATTTATCTGATTGATCAACGTGGAGTGACTCAGTTTTATGAGCCACATGAGGAAGATCCAGCTGTTATTGCCGCTGATTTAATCAAGTTGTTAGAGGCTGGCTAGTATACTGCTTAGCTATTCAGGGGGAGGATTTCCAGTGGACCACTTCTTGAAACGCTTTTTACAATAGGACAGCAGAGAATCATAATCCGGAAACCACAGGTCAAAACCATCTTCAGCGGGTGCATCAAACTCACAGTAATCATTTGAATGGCTCCTGCAGATTGTGGGGCGATCCTGATAGATTCCGCAGCGACCATCCATTTCTAAATGCAGACATTCGGTTTCAAAAATAATAAACCAGCCGTCTTCATCTTTATAAGCGGCAACATTTTTATGTGATATCTGCCATAACAAAATTTCAAAATCATACTTGGATTTAGGGGTATCAATCTGCTGTGTTATATAGGTGCAACATTTTGAGTTTGTACACAGGTCGCATTTGTTTTCGGCAGTGATTTCGATATCAGGGAAATCCATGGATGGTGGTTTATTCATTGATCCAGTCTTTAGGTTTTAGATAGGTTTCGTATAGCTCGGCTTCTGCAGAGCCTGCTTCAGGCTGGTAATTATATTTCCAGTTAACTACTGGCGGCAATGACATCAGTATGGATTCTGTACGCCCACCAGACTGTAAACCAAATAAGGTTCCACGGTCGTAAACCAGATTGAATTCTACATAGCGCCCACGACGGTAGAGTTGAAAATCCTTTTCTCTTTGACCATATTCACAATCTTTTCTGTTTTCAACAATAGGTAAATAGGCTGCCAGGTAATGATTACCTACGCTTTGCATGAAGGCAAAGGCGGTGTCAAAGTCCGGGCTGTTCAGGTCGTCAAAAAACAGGCCTCCTATACCACGAGGTTCGTTACGATGTTTGAGAAAAAAATATTCATCGCACCATTTCTTGTATTTATCGTAAGTATCATCGCCAAACCCCTCGCAAGCCTGTTTTGCAGTAAGGTGCCAATGACGACAGTCCTCTTTATTTCCATAGTAAGGGGTGAGGTCGAAGCCTCCGCCAAACCACCAGACAGGTTCGCTGCCGGGTTTCTCAGCCACAAAGAATCGCACATTTGCATGTGATGTAGGTATGTAGGGATTGTGGGGATGAATAACCAGAGAAACACCCATAGCTCGGAAATTTCGACCGGCCAGTTCAGGTCGGTGAGCGGTTGCTGATCCGGGTAAATTATCGCCATATACCTCAGAAAAGTTAACCCCTGCCTGTTCGAATACCGCTCCATTAGTGAGTACGCGAGTGCTTCCACCGCCACCGCTTTCTCGTTTCCAGTTATCAATTTCAAACTGATTTTTAGCGTCAGCCTGCTCCAGTCCTGAACAGATAGTGTTCTGTAATCCGCTCAGGTAATTGCGTACGGCATCAATGTTGACTGTCATGGGGGAATTCCGCTTTAGCTTAAAGTAATCGTTAGTTTAACACGCTAGGGACGAATTATTTCCCCGGATCGTTTATCTATAATGCGACTTGCACGTTGCGAGCCGCTAGTGATGCCAGTAATGATAAAGTCGACGCTGTTTGAGAATTGTCGCTGGATCTGCAAAGAGTTTAAGGCTGGTTTGCGGCCTGTAATATTTGCACTGGTACTAATTAATGGTAAACCCAGTCGGTCGCATAAGATCTGGATGTGTGATAAATTGGTAAGCCTGACTGCAACTGTTTTATTGTTACCGGTTAACCATTCGGGGCAACAGGGGCTGGCAGGGAGTAGCCAGGTGGTAGGTGATTTTTCCGCAATGGAAATTTCTACATAATGGTTTTGAAAATAGTCCTGATCTATAAAATGCTGGCAGTAGTCGATACAGTTTGATAATAAAATCATGCCCTTGTCAAAAGGTCGTTTTTTTATAGATAAAATTCTGCTGACTGCCTGCTGACTTTCAGGGTGACAGCCAAGCCCCCAGATAGTGTCGGTGGGATAGGCAAACACGGCACCCTTTTTAATGTTTATTGCATATTTATTTAATAGCCAGGGTGACACATCAAGCGGTAGCTTTTACTGCTTTTTTTACAGCTGCTTTCTTCTTGCTGGCTTTCTTTTTAGGGGCGGCTTTTTTCTTAACAGCAGCCTTCTTTTTGGTAGCCGCTTTTTTCTTTACGGCAGCCTTCTTCTTGGTAGCAGCTTTCTTACGCTTTGATTTAGGTAAGGGCGCTTTTTCTATCAAATCCTGACAGGTAGCAAGATCGAGTGTTTCGGGATCTTCGATATCCTTGGGGATTCTTGCGTTCTTTATTCCATCAGTGATGTAAGGTCCATATCTGCCGCGAAGAATTTTTATATCAGTGCCTTCAAAAACTTTTATTTCTCGATTGGCTTCAAATTCTTTTTTCTCTCGAACAAGCTCAAGGGCACGTTCAAGGGTGATCGTGTAAGGGTCATCGCCCTCCTTAGTTTTTAGTGATGCGTATTTACTGCCAAATTTAACATAGGGTCCAAAACGACCAATATTGGTAGAAACAGGTTCACCTTCTTCAGTTTCACCCAGCTCTCGTGGCAGCTTGAACAGTTGCATGGCTTCATCCATGGTGATGCGATCCATTTTCTGTCCAGGTCTTAGGCCGGCGAAACGGGGCTTTTCTTCATCATCACGGGTGCCTATCTGAACAAATGGGCCATAGCGACCCATGCGAACTGAAACCGGCTTGCCAGTAGCAGGGTCGGTACCAAGCTCACGAGACTGTAATGCTTCATCGCGGCTTACCGATTCCATTTTATCGTCGACCAGATCTTTAAACGATGTCCAGAAGCTCTGCATTAATGGCAGCCATTCGCTTTCTCCGCGCGATATTTCATCCAGGGTGTCTTCCAGATTTGCGGTGAAGTCGTAATCCACATAGCGTGTAAAGTGCTGGGTAAGAAATTTATTTACCACACGACCTACATCAGTAGGATGGAATCGCTTGCTCTCGAGTTCGACATAATCACGATCAAGCAGGGTGGTGATGATTGATGCATAGGTTGAAGGTCGCCCTATGCCGTACTCTTCCAGTGTTTTTACCAGGCTGGCTTCACTAAAACGCGGTGGAGGTTCGGTGAAATGCTGCTCCAGGCGTATTTCTTTCAAGGTTACCTGGTCTCCCTTCTGCAGAGGAGGAAGAATGTTTTCTTTTTGATCGTCTTTTTTGTCGTCGTCCTTACTTTCAGTATAAACCAGCATAAAGCCCGGATTTCTGATGGTTGAACCATTAGCGCGAAAGGTGTTTTTACTATCAGCGGACAGATCTACAGCAACTGTATCCATAGTGGCGTGAATCATCTGGCAGGCAATGCTACGTTTCCAGATCAAATCATACAGCCTGTATTCATCCTGACTCAGGAAAGATTTGATTTGCTCAGGTGTATTCATTGCACTGGTAGGGCGAATCGCTTCGTGAGCTTCCTGTGCATTCTTGGACTTGGTTTTGTATTCGCGTGGTGATTCAGGCAATAATTCGGTGCCGAATTTTTTTGCGATTAGCGTACGAATATCTTCCACGGCTTCATTTGATAGAGACACGGAGTCGGTACGCATATAGGAGATTAAACCGGTCTGACCTGAGCCTATATCAATGCCTTCATACAGGCGTTGAGCGGTTCGCATGGTGCGTTGTGCGCCAAACCCTAGTTTTCTTGAAGCTTCCTGTTGCAACGTAGAGGTGGTGAATGGTGCTGCTGGATTACGTTTGCGCTGCTTCTTTTCAACATTGGAAACGGTCAATTTCCCATTGGCAGCATTGTTTAGAATGGTATGGGCCTGTTCAGCCTGCTCTGCATTAGTAATGCTAAACTGCTTTACCTTCTCTCCCTGATACTGTGTGAGTCGAGCCATGAATTGCTGTTTATCAAATTCATTATCCGATTCGATACTCCAGTACTCTTCAGGATTGAACGCTTCTATTTCAAGTTCGCGTTCGACAATCATTCTAAGTGCAGGGCTTTGCACTCGACCCGCAGATAGCCCTCGTCTAATCTTACGCCATAATAAAGGTGACAGATTGAAACCAACCAGATAATCCAGTGCTCGCCGAGCTTGTTGCGCATTTACCAGGTCCATGGTGATTTCGCGAGGGTTAGCTACCGCTTCGGTGACGGCCTGCTTGGTGATTTCATGAAAAACAACCCTGAAGGCACTTTTGTCCTTCATCAATTTACGATCTTGCAAGAGTTGATACAGATGCCAGGATATGGCTTCCCCTTCGCGATCCGGATCCGTTGCGAGATAAAGAGTGTCAGCTTTTTTTAATTCTTTAGCGATATTTTTTATATGTTTTTCATTTCGCTCAACAACTTCGTAATTCATTTTAAAGTTGTTGTCTGTTTCCACGGCCCCTTCTTTGGGGATTAAATCGCGTACATGACCGTAAGAGGCAAGGACTTTAAAGTCTTTTCCGAGGTATTTTTCTATAGTTTTCGCTTTCGCAGGCGACTCAACTATAACGAGGTTGCTACTCATAGGCTGGATTGTTTTTATTTTAGTGAAAAATTGCTGGCTGATCAGCAAATACGATATCTTCGTAATGCATCAGAGTGTTTTCGTCCTGATCGATAGCATTGTTAAACAATACCATCATGACTACCCATTTAAACTCTTCCATATCTACCGGGGCAATACCGTCAAGAGCCATTATACGATTGATGACCAGTTCCCTGAGTTCAGGTGTAAGAACGCCGGACTGTTCAAGAAAATATAAAAAGCCCTGGATTTTGGTATCCATGCGCAATTGTTCTGAACTTGAGTAGATGCGAGTGGCTTTTGATGATTGTTTAATACCAGGAATGTCTCCAGCCAACGCGAGACCATCAAGCCAGTCAAAGGCTTTATCAATTTCGCTGGAGTCAAAACCTGCTTCTCGTAAGTCTGCATCGATGCTTTCACGGTCTTCGGGAAGGGTGTCATCACTATCTGCATAGCTTGAAAAAATGTACATCAGTACGTCTATAACACCTTCTTTCATGTATACCCCTGTCTAGCACCTGACAAAAAGTCCGCCGGGTGCGGTTTTAATGTGATCGTTTAACTCTAGTATTAACAGCATGGAGGAAAGCTGCTCAATGGTCAAGCCACTGCGATTTACCAAAGTGTCTATAGATACTGGATTATAACCCATAGCATCCAGTAATGCCTGATACTCGCTATCAATCAATGAATCAGTCTGAGAATCAGTATGAATTTCGGTTTGTTCGGCGATAAATCCTAACAGACTCCCTATATCATCGATAATATCGGAGGCCTGGTCAACCAGTTTTGCGCCTTGACGTATCAAATGATGACATCCTTTACTTTGTGGGTTGTGAATAGACCCCGGGATTGCAAATACCTCTCGCCCCTGTTCAGTGCCAAGGCGAGCCGTGATTAGGGAGCCGCTTTTACGAGTCGCTTCTACCACCAGAATCGCCAGACTAAGCCCACTGATTATACGGTTTCTTTTGGGGAAATTACTGTTAGCTGGAGCAGTACCTAGTGGGAATTCTGAAACTATCAGGCCTTTTTCTGCAATTTCATAGGCCAGGTGTTTGTTTCTCGATGGGTATATCCTGTCTATTCCTGTACCGATGACGGCAATAGTTTTACCGCCATTATCCAGCGCGGCTTGATGCGCGTGCTGATCAATGCCTAGAGCCATTCCACTGGTAATTGTCAGGCCTGAAAGACTCAGGTATCTGGAAAAGTCCTGAGCCGTTTCCGCTCCACCGGGCGTGCAGTTGCGACTACCGACTATTGCAATCTGAGGCGTTTGCAAAAGATCAATATTACCAATGCCGTACAGTATTGGAGGGGCGTCAGTAATGTCTTTTAACAGTTCAGGGTATGCGGGATCGAGCAGGGAAATGATATGGTGAGATGAATCCTCGCTGAGCCAATCCAGAGCAAGGTCTATACTGCTCCAGTCAGGATTGGCTATAAATTCAATTTGAGCCTGTTTAAGATTTAATTCAGAAAGTTGGCTGTTCGAAAGGTGGAATAACTCGCCTATCGTTAGCTTGCTATCAAGGGTAAGTCGGCGAAAATTGGCAGGCCCAATGCCTGGACACAGGTTTAGTGCCAGGCAGTAGGCCAGGTCTTCCCTGGCCATTTTCTGGATTCAACCCTAAGGGGTTTTTACCATATCATTTATATGAATAGGTGATTCTGCCTGCATGATAAGCCCGAAACTCATTTTCTCATAGGTTCTGATGATCATTAACAGCCCATTACGCTCATCTGGTAGTTTCACCGCGAAGTTAGTTTCCTCTTCATTATGATCAATAACGACTTTTCCTTCTTTCTCGATTTCGAGGATATTGCCTACAGAAATATTGTCACGCAGCCCCAGATTGACTACTACAGTCTGGTACAGGCCCACCTGAGAGATGCCATCCAGCAGTGAAATAATACGGCCATCGACCTGATCTTTGGGAGCTCGAGGGAAAAAGTCTCTTTCTAGTATAGTGTTGTCTATCGGCAGTAATCGATCATCACGTAAAATTTCGCGTGTCGAAGCAGTGACTCTGACTGAAGCGGGGTCTCCCTTTCTTTCTAGTTTTCCTTCAGCGACATACAGAGCTTCGTAGCCTAGTAATTCTCCAGTCGTGGTATCTACGAGTGGTTTATTTGGGCGGAAAATCTGGTAGCGGCCATTACCCGTAGTGGTGTCGAGGTTACGCACATACAAGGTGTCATTGATTGCATTGGCAAGATGGTTATCGCGGCTGTCAAGTACGTAGGCTGCTTTGGCAAGATCTTCTTCATCGATGATTAAAGGTTTTTCCAGCAGCTGTCTAATGGATTCTATGGGAATCGATGGGATACTGGCGTCAATAGACTGGGCTCTAATGCGAGGTGAGAGCTTTACAGTTTTAAGTCCACCGCTTGCCAGGGCCTGACCGGTCTCTCCGCGACGAGATAACTGAATGCGCTTTTCACCGCCCACGTAAACAATAGCCAGTTCATCACCTGGGTAGATCAAATGAGGGTTGTCCACCTGAGGGTTTTTGTACCAGATTTCTGGCCAGTACCAGGGGTCACGTAAAAAGTGAGAAGATATGTCCCATAATGTGTCTCCTTTTTGTACAATATACGTTTGTGGATGTTCGGGTTCGTAAACGATTGTCTCGCGAGGAGGTGGAGGTGTAAGGTTGGCCTGAACTGTAATTTCAGTTGGTTCAGCAGACGTTTCTTCTACTACGGCGTAAGGCTCTTTGGTTGTTGAACAGCCATTCAGCAGTATGATACCGGCGAAAATGAACAGTCCATGTAGTAACAGTCGCTTGTTAAGGTTATACATAGAAACCCCTGGATTGGTGTATTTATATTGAGCGATTGTAGTTGAATTCTCTCTAACTACAACCTTTTTTATGGTTAAGATTCTATTATAATCATAAACTTGGAGCTAAAACTTGTAAATGTTCTCGAAGTTTAAATTATGGCATTATTAAATATTTTACATTATCCAGATC
>JBNLGQ010000067.1:0-41505 GCA_050306135.1 Gammaproteobacteria bacterium | reverse complement strand
TTCATAGTTCGGTGGACTGGCAAAGGTCAGCACGCCAGTGCTACTGTTGATACTAAACAGCGCCTGATCGGGCCCGCCACTGATCGAGTAGGTCAGCGTATCTCCGGTATCCTGATCGGTGGCAGTCACTGTGGTGACGGCAGTCTGGTTCTCGGCTGCATTGATACTTGCTGTGGCGCCACCACCATCGTTAGTGATGACTGGGTTTTCGTTGATATTGCCAACTGTGACAGCGATATCCTGGGTATCAGTCAGATTTCCAGTTCCGCTGTCGGTTACCATGACCTGCACGTCGTAGACGTTGTTAGCGCCTGAGTCTGCCGGGCTTTCATAGTTTGGAGCACTGGCGAACACGAGTGCACCTGTTGAGCTATTGATGCTGAACAGCGCCTGGTCGGCGCCGCCGCTGATGCTGTACGTCAGCGTATCGCTAGTATCCACATCAGTCGCTGTCACGGTGGTAACTGCAGTGTTGTTTTCATTAATACTGGTTGATGCGGTTGATCCATTGCCATTACTGGTAATCACCGGTGCTTCGTTGGCATTGGTCACGGTGACCGCTATTGCCTGCACGTCGGTTAAGGTGCCAGCGCCATTATCGGTGACGGTGACCTGGACATCGTAGACATTGTTAGCCCCTGAATCGGTCGGACTTTCATAGTTCGGCGGGCTGGCAAAGGTCAGGACACCGCTGCTGCTGTTGATACTGAACTGCGCCTGGTCGGCTCCGCCAGTAATGGAGTAAGTGAGTGTATCTCCGGTATCCTGATCGGTGGCAGTCACTGTGGTGACGGCAATCTGGTTTTCTGCAGCATTGATACTTGCTGTGGCGCCACCACCATCGTTAGTGATGACTGGGTTTTCGTTGATATTGCCAACTGTGACAGCGATATCCTGGGTATCAGTCAGATTTCCAGTTCCACTATCGGTGACCCTGACCTGCACGTCGTAAACGTTGTTGGCACCTGAGTCTGCGGGGCTTTCATAGTTTGGAGCACTGGTAAACGCGAGTGCACCACTACTACTGTTTATGCTGAACAAGGCTGAATCCGCACCGCCACTAATACTGTAGCTGTATGTTTCCCCTGTGTCTGCATCAGTCGATGTCACGGTAGTGACCGCCGTAGTGTTTTCATTGATGCTGGTCGATGCCGTTGATCCACCACCATTGCTGGTGATTACCGGTGCATCATTGATAGAGGTAGCGGTGACTTGAGTCGTAGCGTTTGCAGTGCCGTTTGTGGTTCCATCATTTGGGGTCAATGTGAAACTTGTTACAACAGTTGAACCCGGTGCCACCTGATTGGCTGTGGGTGTAAACACTATACCCTGCAAATTGCTGGTAGCTGTAGCAGGGGCTGCAGATGTTACAGTGTAGTTGCCTGCTGAGCCGGTTATTCCTGTACCGCTTAGGGTTCCGTTAGCAGAAGTGTAGGTGATAGACACACTTACATTGTCAGCATCAGCATCTGATACCGTCACACTGCTAAAGGGAGCTATTGTTGTATTATCATTTATTGCTCCCGAAGTATTAAATGTGCCACCTAAAACAGGAGCAGTATTCGATGAGCCCGTAGTGAAGCTATGAGATGTTTTATCTAAAACAGATCGATGGTTATACGTCGAACCATCACTATCAAAAAATGCCTTTTTATTGATTTGGAAGTAATACTCAGTTGTTGCATCCAGCGTTGTATCAGGGTTTATCGTGATAGCTACTGTCCCAACTCCGCTTACTTTTACACTATTTCCGGCAATTGATTCTACTAGTGAGTCATCTGTAGTTTTGTAAATATTGAACGTGCCAATATCTGTGCTCGAAATAATTTCGTCAAATGTTAAGACTATATTCGTATTAACATCTACACTTGTGGCGTTATCAGTGGGTAATGTAGATATTAGCTCTG
This sequence comes from Gammaproteobacteria bacterium, assembly GCA_050306135.1. Classification (GTDB taxonomy): domain Bacteria; phylum Pseudomonadota; class Gammaproteobacteria; genus JACNJF01. The sequence goes on along the minus strand of JBNLGQ010000067.1, from coordinate 39,598 downwards.
GTGGTTTACCACTTGCTTGCTGAAAAACATTATCAGAATCTAGAACATCATCATCTCCATCATTGTCAATATCTGCAATAATGTAGTTATACATATTGGATATAGTCGGAGCAAAACCAAGACTTTCCTGGGTGAATACCCCGCTGCCATTGTTTCTGTAGAGTCTTAATACATCAGAGGTATCAAAGCCAATAAAATCTATGTCACCATCACTGTCTATATCAATCGGTATTTCATTTTCACCGGGTTGGTAACTCGAACTTACGCCAGCTGTGGTTAATGGATTTGTGGCACTAACTAAGGTACCTGCATCATTTCTATGATAGACATTATCTGAATCAATGACGTCATCATCTCCATCATTATCTATATCAGCAATAATGAAGTTATACATATTGGTTAGTGTCGGATTAAAACCAAGACTTTCCTCAGTGAATACCCCGCTGCCATTGTTTCTGTAGAGTCTTAATAATGTATTAGAGGTATCATAGCCAATAAAATCTATGTCACCATCACTGTCTATATCGATCGGTATTTCATTTTCACCAGGTAGGTAATCCGCACTTGCGCCAGCTGTGGTTAATGGGTTTGTGGCACTAACTAATGTCCCTGCATCGTTTCTACGATAGACGTTGTCAGAATCAAGGATGTCATCATCTCCATCATTGTCTATATCTGCAACAATGATGCGATACAAATTGGCTACTGTCGGAGTAAAACCAAGACTTTCCTGGGTGTATACCCCGCTACCATTATTTCTGTAGAGTCTTAGTACATCAGAGGTATCATAACCGATAAAATCTATGTCACCGTCACTGTCTATATCGATTGGGATTTCATTTTCACCAGGTTGGTAACTCGAACTTGCACCAGCTGTGGTTAATGGGTTTGTGGCTGATGAATAAGTAACGGCGGCGAAAACTACCAAAGGGAACTGTAATATGAAAATTAAAATCATGAATAGCGTATTTTTTATAAATTTTCTTTTCATTCGAACGCCGCTCCGATTATTCCTTGTTGATTCTATTTAAACTTCAAGCTGTATGAATTTTCATTACTTGCATATTTTCTTTACTAATGGGAACAAATATCGTGATAGTACTTACTATTAATTATCGAAAAAGTTGACTCCTTATTGTTCCAATAGACTCGGTTATTCTAATGCTAAACAAAGTTATATATTCTTTTAAACCGTTACTTACCCGGCATCTATGCGGGCCAGGTGTAATGGTATATTTCAGCTAGACTCATCCTGTAAATATCTGTCAGAGCGCTCCCCGGCAGACAACTTGATTAACTGATTAAACTAAACATCGAATTTTTAAGGTGCGGGAATTTTTGCGCCCAACTTATAAAGCTTTTTTGGTTGAGTCTTACCTTAATATAGCTGGATTATTTGATTCTGAAGTATTTAATTTGATATTTTAAAAAATATTGATGTGAGTCATGAGTAAATTCTCTCGTTTTTCGGCCTAAAACTTTCCTTAGAGTGGGCAGCAATCTATAAGAAACCCTGATGAGTTTGATGCAAAAAATCATTTCCCATTTCGCCAGAGTATCCCTCTGATCTACGCGAGATAAATGCTATTTTTTGCATTCACTCCTGCCTAATATTGCAGCTAGTCGATATCTGGTTCTGACTATGTCTGGCATCAGGTAACCAGAAGCTTTGGCGGTGCTCAGTGTATACCCTGTTTGGGCTTCAGAATACACAATCGAAGGAGATGACAGCTATAAAGGCAATACCAGGCTGCCCGAGATCGGTGGATGAAAGCGTTGTTGATTCGCTGGTTTGGTGATGTCAAAAAAGGATACGGAAAAGCTTTGTGACCATGGGGGTGAAGTCCATAGTCACAAAGCGTTGTGGATTGAAGGTTAGTTCATGCGCTCTATGATGGTAGAAATCCCCATTCCCATACCGATACACATGGTCGCAAGGCCGAGATTTCCTTCTTTACGCTCCATGATGTTTAGCAGGGTAGTGGTAATCCGGGTACCTGAGCATCCCAGCGGATGACCCAGTGCGATAGCACCACCATTCAGGTTGACCTTGTCATCCATCACATCAAGTAGCTTGAGGTTTTTCAGTACTGAAAGCCCCTGAGCAGCAAATGCTTCGTTGAGCTCGACATAATCGATATCCTGAATATCCAGTCCTGCACGCTTGAGTGCTTTTTGTGTTGCTGGAACAGGTCCATAACCCATGATGGAAGGATCACAGCCGGCAACGGCCATGCTCTTGATGCGAGCTCTTGGAGTTAATCCAAGCTCTTTGGCTTTCTGTTCTGACATAACCAGCATGCCGGATGCGCCATCTGAGAATGCGGATGATGTGCCTGCAGTAACGGTACCAACCTTTGGTATGAAGACTGGTTTAAGTGCTGATAATCCCTCTACAGTGGTTTCAGGCCTGATCACTTCATCACTGCTGAGTACGCTTTTAAATCCATTCTCGTCATGACCTTCAACCGGGATGATTTCACTGTCCCAGTAGCCATTCAGAGTGGCTTCATGTGCCAGGCGATGTGAGCGTGCGCCCATCTCATCCTGCATCTTGCGATCGATGCCATTCATCTTGGCTAGTAGTTCTGCGGTGACACCCATCATCATAGCGGCCTTGGCTGCGTGTTTTGACATCTCTGGGTTTACATCTACACCATGCATGATGGAGATATGGCCCATATGCTCGACACCACCGACGACGAAAATATCGCCATAGCCCGAGACGATGGATTGTGCGGCAATATGCAACGCAGACATGGATGATCCACACAGGCGGTTAATGGTTTGACCGGAAACGCTGTGTGGCAGACCAGCCAGTAGGGCAGCATTCCTGGCAATATTAAAGCCCTGTTCCAGCGTCTGATTGACACAACCCCAGATGACATCTTCGATAGCATCAGGCTGTACTTCAGGGTTGCGCTTTAACAGTGCTTTAATCACTGCGGCAGAAAGTGCCTCGGAGCGTACATTGCGAAAGCTACCACCTTTGGATTTACCCATGGCGGTACGTACACCATCTACGATAACAATATCATTGATTGAAAGACTCATTTTGAACCCCCTGTTGACTGGGTATATTTATCGCCGTTGGCGGCCATCGATTTCATGGTTTCGGTGGGGTGATAAAGTGCACCGAGCTGTTCATATTTTGCTGCCATCTTACAGAATGTATCCAGACCGAGATGATCCAGATAATGGAATGCACCTCCTCTGAATGGTGGAAAACCTATTCCATAAATCAGTGCCATATCGGCTTCTGCAGGACTCGCGACGATTTTCTCTTCCAGACATCTTGCAACTTCAATACATAGTGGAATCATCATACGTTCAATGATTTCTTCATCGCTGAACTCACGTGTCTCGCCTACAATATCCTTGAGTATCCCATCAACATCCTCATCAGGCAGTTTGGCGGGTTTGCCTCGGCGATCAGGTTCGTAGCGATAGAAACCCTTGCTGTTCTTCTGGCCGAAACGTTCCAGTTTAAACATGCGGTCAATTGCGTTTTCACCTTCATGGCTCATACGTTCCGGGAAACCTTCCGCCATCACTGCATCGGCATGATAAGCCGTATCGATTCCGACTACGTCCAGCAGGTAAGCAGGACCCATCGGCCAGCCAAAGCCTTCCATAACTTTATCAACCTGACGGAAGTCTGCGCCATCACTAACCAGGGCCGAGAAGCCACCGAAATATGGAAACAGTACGCGGTTAACCAGAAATCCGGGGCAGTCATTAACCACGATAGGCGTTTTACCCATTGCTTTGGCGTAAGCTACGGTGCGGCCAATAGCTGCCTCACTGGACTGCTCTCCGCGAATAACTTCAACCAGAGGCATGCGGTGCACCGGATTGAAGAAATGCATACCGCAGAAATCCTGAGGTCGTTGTAATCCTTTTGCCAGTTCAGTGATCGAAATGGTAGAGGTGTTAGAGGTCAGGATAGCGCCTTCAGGCATAGTCTGTTCGACCTCTGCAAGCACGCTCTTTTTGATATTCATGTTTTCGACAACCGCTTCAACCACCAGATCAACCCGGTTGAAGTCGCCATAACTTAGGGTGGGTGTAATCTGAGTCAGTACCTGAGCCATTTTTTCGGTATCGATACGTTTGCGTTTAAGCTGTCCAGATAGCAATTTGATCGCTTCCTGAAGTCCGAGCTGTAATGCGGGCTGATTGATATCCTTCATCAGAATTGGTGTACCTTTGGAAGCGGACTGGTAAGCGACACCGCCACCCATAATGCCTGCTCCAAGTACTGCAGCCTGTTTTACAGGAGCGATATCGGCAGTGTATTTTTTTGATACACGTTTAACGTACTGGTCATTCATAAAGATGCCAACCAGTGCCGAGGTGACATCGTTACTGGCTAGCTTGCTGAAGGCTTTGGCTTCTATCTCAATGGCAGCATCTCGACCCAGTGTTACGGCCTTTTGCATGGTTTTCAGGGCTTGCATGGGTGCGGGATAATGGGGTCCTGCCTGCGCACCAATCACGCCTCTGGCAGATTCAAATGCCATCATCAATTCGACGTTATTCAGTTTGACCGGGCTGGTTTTTTCACTACGACGAGCCTGGTAATCGATTTCTCCAGCTATGCATTTTTTTGCCAGATCAATAGCGCTTACTACGACCTGGTCGGGGGCTACAACCGCATCAACTGCACCTACTTTCAGTGCAGCATCGGCACGGTTTTCAGGACCTCCGCAGATCCATTCGTTAGCGTTGTCGATACCAATCAGGCGAGGCAGCCTAAAAGTGCCGCCCCAGCCAGGGTTGATGCCTAGCTTAACTTCGGGTAGCCCGACCTTTGCATTGTCAGCCATAACTCGGTAATCAGTGGCCAGGCAGAGCTCGAAACCACCGCCTAGCGCCACACCGTTAATCGCACAAACTGTGGGACAGGGCAGGTCTTCAACAGCATTGAATATTTGATTAATCTCAAGAATGAGTCGAGTAATTTCTTCCTCAGGATGAGAAAAAATCTGGGTGAATTCAGTGATGTCGGCACCGACAATAAATGAATCTTTAGCGCTGGTGAATACCACAGCTTTCAGCTCATCAACCTTTTCGAGGCTGTTGACCGCCTGTTTTAATTCACCCAGGGTGGCCTGATCAAACTTATTGACGGAGTCGTTTTCGCGGTCGAACCTGACCTCAAAAATACCCGCTTCAATCGCCTTGACCTGGATAAATTGACCTTGCATTAACATGGCATGTGTCTCCTTAATCAGACAAAAATAGTGTTATTAAAAAAATATTGGGCTAAGCCAATGGGAATAGATCGCTTAAGCGTGTTGCAAGCATCACGTCACCGCTGGCTTTAATATCGCCCATCATAAATGCCTGCATGCCATCGGTTTCTCCACTGATGACCGATGCCAGAGTATCTTTACTCATGGACAGGGTGACACTTGCTTCGGTTTCATCAGCGGGAATAATCTCGCATTGATCCTGCTTAATTATGACCTGCCAACTGCCTTCGTCATCAATGTCGTATTGAAAAACCTCATCCATTCCTGACGCTGCGCCAGCATTGAAACGTTGTTGTAAGCTGTTTAATAAAGTCATGACTTCACTCATGATTACCTCCTGACGTGATGTGTTATTAGTAATGTTTTCAAAAAGCAAAATCCGCTTCATCCAGCGACATCAGGTTGTCTGCACCTGATTGCATGGTTTCTACCAGGCCGCGAGTACGTGGCAACATGCGCTGATAATAAAAACGGGCAGTGGTGATTTTTGCCTGATAAAAAGCCTTTTCGGAACTGCCTTCTGCAATTTTTAACTGAGCTGTTTTTGCCATTCTGGCCCAGAAGTAGGCAAGTACTGCATAACCGGAATACATCAGATAATCCACTGACGCAGCACCGACTTCATCCTTGTTCATCATCGCCTTCATGCCGATCTTCATGGTAATTGAGCCCCATTCACTGTTGATCTCTTCCAGTGGTTTGATGAATTCTTTCATCGCCTTGTCCTTGGCGTTTTCTTTACAGAACAGGTGGATGATTTTGGTGAATTTTTTCAGTGACTCACCTTTACTCATCAGCACCTTGCGCCCAAGCAGATCCAGTGCCTGGATCTGAGTGGTGCCTTCGTACAGCATGGATATTCTGCAGTCGCGTACATTCTGTTCCATACCGTGTTCGGCGATATAACCATGACCACCAAAAATCTGCAGTCCATGGTTTGCAGATTCAAAGCCCATTTCAGTTAGAAAAGCCTTGGCAATAGGCGTCATGAAGGAGAGTAAAGTCTCCGCTTCAGCGCGTTCTTTTTCATCGCTTAGGCGTAGCACTTTGTCGGCTTGCATGGCGCAGAAATACATCAGGGCTCTACCGCCTTCGGCAATGGATTTCTGGATCAGCAGCATCTTACGTACTTCGGGGTGCACAATAATGGGGTCTGCAGATTTATCCGGGGCTTTGGGGCCAGTTAGTGAGCGCATTTGTAGACGATCACGGGCATAGTTGAGTGAGTTCTGGAAGCCCAGTTCGGCATGGCTGAGGCCCTGGATTGCGGTACCTATTCTGGCGCCATTCATAAAGGTAAACATACAGTTAAGTCCTTTATTCGGTGGGCCAATTAAGAAGCCTTTGGCGTCATCAAAGTTAATGGTGCAGGTTGCATTTCCGTGGATTCCCATCTTGTGTTCGATAGAGCCACAGCTTACGCCGTTTGCAGCGCCTGCGTTACCCTGATCATCGGGTAATTGTCTGGGGACTACAAATAGTGAGATACCTTTGGTTCCTGCAGGTGCGCCAGGCAGTCGTGCCAGCACGATATGCACGATGTTTTCCGACATGTCATGCTGTCCGGCGGAGATAAATATCTTGCTTCCATTAATAGTGTAGCTGCCATCTTCCTGGGGGTCTGCTTTGGTACGAAGCATACCCAGGTCAGTGCCACAATGGGGTTCGGTCAGACACATAGTGCCGGTCCATTCACCACTGACCAGGCGGGGCAGGTAGGTGGATTTTTGTTCATCGGTACCATGTCGCTCCAGTGTATTCATCGCGCCATGGCTTAAATGGGTGTACATATTCCACGACCAGTTGGCGGTGGCTGACATTTCGCTAAGAATAATGCCTAGTGACTCTGGTAGGCCCTGGCCGCCCCATTCAGGGCTGTGTGGTAATGAGGGCCAGCCCGCTTCGCAATATTGCTGGTAAGCCTCCTTGAAGCCATCAGGTGTTTTTACTTCACCATCCATAAACTGGCAGCCCTGTTGGTCGCCGACCTGGTTTAGTGGTGAAAGTATGCGTTCAGAAAACTTTCCGCCTTCTTCAAGAATGGCTTCTACCAGATCGGGTGTTACTTCTTCGCAATCAGGCAGCTCACTATAGTGGGCTGGGAAGTCAAATACTTCATTGAGTAAAAAACTCATATCACGATGAGGAACTTTATATTCAGACATGTCGATCAATCTCGTTTAAGAAGGGTTTAAAAATGACAACATAATGCTGTTATCGGGTTAGTCTAAAGAGTGATGGTTTTTATGGCTTAATCCAATGACAATTTGATTCATTCTTTATGTCTAAACTCTCCTTTTAAATAATTTATATTAATATCAATGAGTTAAGTTTGTAAATTTTAGTAAATCCTTCGTCTGCGGTTAACAAATATCGTCAAAAAATAACAGAAAGGGAATTTTTTGTTACCGATATTGACGACTTTTGCTATTGGACTGCACATGTTTCTGAAACATTCTATGCCAATGATGGAGAAAACTGACGCCAGCGGTAGACAGCTGGCTGAATTGATTCCAGATAACATAAACAATTGCTGGAGCTCTGGTAAATGAAAATACTTGTCGCAGTTAAAAGAGTTGTTGATTACAACGTAAGAATTCGAGTCGCCTCCGATCAAAACGGAGTCGAGCTTAATAATGTAAAGATGTCTATTAACCCTTTTTGCGAGATAGCGGTTGAAGAAGCGGTACGTATTAAGGAGGCTGGTAAAGCTGATGAAGTTGTAGTGGTTTCTATTGGCACAAAAGACAGTCAGGAAACCCTGCGTAGTGCAATGGCATTGGGTGCTGACCGTGCCATTCTGGTTGAGACCGAAGAAGCTGCTGATCTACAGCCTCTGGCAGTAGCCAATATCCTGAAAAGCATAGCCGATAAGGAAAACCCTGGATTGCTTATTCTGGGTAAGCAGGCGATAGATGATGATAGCAACCAGACCGGACAAATGCTGGCAGCATTGATGGGTATTCCTCAGGGCACGTTTGCATCTGAGCTTGAACTGCTTGACGGCAAAGTTAATGTGACGCGTGAGATTGATGGCGGGCTGGAAACGGTGACACTAAATCTGCCAGCACTGATTACTACCGATTTACGACTAAATGAACCGCGTTATGTAAAACTCCCCAACATCATGAAGGCCAAGAAAAAGCCGCTAGAAATTGTGCCGCTAGCTGATACAGCTGTCGATATAACGCCACATCTCAAAACCTTAAAGGTTGTCCAGCCACCGACCCGTAAAGCAGGTATTAAGGTGGCATCGGTCAGTGAACTGGTAGAGAAACTACGTAACGAAGCAAAGGTGATCTCATGAGTGTATTAATCATAGCTGAGCATGATAACTCAGAAATCAAATCGGCAACTCTGAACACAATAACAGCCGCCACTCAACTGGGTAAGGATCTGCATGTATTGGTCGCGGGTCATGATTGTGCCGCCGTTGCAGATGCTGCCGCTGCAATACCCGGCATTAATAAAGTACTGTTGTCTGAGCATGAGGCTTATCAACATGTAATGCCTGAGAATATGGCTGAACTCATCTTAAGTATTGCCAGTAACTATAGCCATATATTGACGCCCGCAACCACTAATGGAAAAAACTTCTTGCCCAGAGTTGCCGCGAAACTGGGTGTTGCTCAGATCAGTGATATTGTCAGTGTTGAGGCTGATGATACCTTCGTGCGACCTATCTATGCGGGTAACGCGATGGCAACCGTTCAATCTATTGACCCGATAAAATTGATTACCGTGCGCGGAACTGCTTTCGATGCGGTTGCAACCAGCGGCGGTTCAGCTAGTATTGAAAACCTGGCTGCGGGAAGTATCTTTGAAGGCGCCAGTTTTGTCAGTCAGCAGTTGAGTGTTTCAGAGCGTCCCGAGCTGGTGGCTGCGAAAACCGTGATCTCGGGTGGAAGAGGTCTGGGTAGTGGTGAAAATTTTAAACTGATCGAAGCGCTTGCGGATAAACTAGGTGCTGCAGTGGGCGCATCACGCGCTGCAGTCGATGCCGGTTTTGTGCCAAACGATTATCAGGTTGGTCAGACTGGCAAGATTGTTGCGCCTGATCTATATGTTGCGGTCGGCATTAGTGGGGCGATACAGCATCTGGCTGGCATGAAAGACAGCAAGGTGATTGTTGCCATTAATAAGGATGAAGAAGCGCCTATTTTTCAGGTTGCTGATTATGGCCTGGTGGCTGATCTGTTTGAGGTATTGCCGGAGCTTGCCGAAACTATTTAAGGGACTTCTACATAATGCAGAGGTTTCGTGGTGCAGGGGCGCGCCATCATTTTTAATCATTGTTAAATAGGTTAAAATTTGAGAAAAACGAAAATCGCATTTTCGTTTTTTGTTTATCGTGCTCTGAAAAGCTATAGACGGCTTTTCAGAGCTTTCTTAACTATATGTAACTTAAACGCTGAAATAGCGGAGAAATATGATGGAAAGAGAATCCATGAGCTACGATGTGGTGATTGTTGGTGGAGGTCCTTCTGGGCTGAGTGCCTCGATCAAAATCATGCAGCTTGCAGCCGAGCAGAATCTGGATATCAGCGTTTGTCTGGTAGAAAAAGGCTCGGAAATAGGTGCCCATATTCTTTCTGGAGCGATTATAGAGCCGCGCTCACTGAATGAATTATTGCCCAACTGGAAAGAGCTGGGTGCACCGCTGAATACTCCAGTAGAGGATGATCGTTTTCTATTTCTATCAGAGAAAAAGGCGCTCTCATTCCCGTCATGGACCTTGCCACCACAGATGCATAATGAAGGTAATTATATTGTCAGTCTGGGCAATGTCTGCCGTTGGTTAGGTGAGCAGGCTGAGGCATTGGGGGTAGAGATTTATCCAGGTTTTGCAGCGGCAGAAGTTCTATTTAATGAAGATGGTTCGGTTAAGGGTATTGCAACCGGCGATATGGGGCTGGATAAGAGCGGCGAGCCCAAAAGCAGCCATGAACCCGGTATGGAATTACATGCGAGATACACCCTGTTTTCTGAAGGCTGCCGTGGTTCATTATCGCAACAGTTGATTGAGTCATTCGGTCTTGCTGCCGAGTGCGAAAACCAGACTTATGGTCTGGGTATTAAGGAGTTATGGACTATCGATCCTGCCAAACATCAGGCAGGACTTGCGCTTCATACAGCAGGCTGGCCTCTGGATATGGGCACCTATGGCGGTAGCTTTATCTATCATCTGGAAGATAATCAACTTGCCATAGGTATGGTGGTTGGGCTGGATTACAAAAATCCTTATATGTCGCCCTACGAAGAGTTCCAGCGCCTGAAAACCCATCCGAAAATTCGTCACATGCTGGAAGGTGGCAAGCGCATTGCCTATGGCGCAAGATCGCTGAATGAAGGCGGTCTACAATCGCTGCCTGGGCTGGTTTTTCCCGGTGGTGCATTGATCGGTTGTAGCGCGGGCTTTCTGAATGTGCCGAAAATAAAAGGTACTCATACGGCTATGAAGAGTGGCATGTTGGCAGCCGAGTCGGTAGTGGAAGCCTTATCTGCAGATCGCAGCAATGATGCTTTAAGTGGATACCCTGAGCGCATCAAAAACTCCTGGCTGCATCAGGAATTACATCAGGCAAGAAACTTCCGTCCGGCCTTTTCAAAATGGGGCTTACTCGGTGGCACCTTATATGCGGGATTCGATCTGAAGTTATTGCGAGGTAAAGCACCGTGGACCTTTAGTCATCATGGTCGTGATCGTGATCAGCTTAAGCTGGCCAGTGACTGCCAGCCCATTGATTATCCCAGTCCAGATGGGCAGATTACCTTTGATCGTCTTAGCTCGGTATTTCTCTCCAGTACTAATCACGAAGAAGACCAGCCTGTGCATCTTAAGCTTAAGGATAAGAGTGTCGCTATTAAGCATAATCTAAGGCTATACGATGCTCCTGAACAAAGATTCTGCCCTGCAGGCGTGTATGAGATTATTGAACAGGACGGTGAAAAACTGCTGCAGATTAATGCGGCGAACTGTTTGCACTGCAAGGCCTGTGATATCAAGGACCCGAGCAAAAATATTCGCTGGACTACACCCGAAGGCAGTGGTGGTCCGAATTATCCGAATATGTAATCAGTGTCGTTATTGTTTATGACAATAACGTTCAATGCTGTTTTTTAGGATTGAATAAGGTATCTCTTAGCTCGTCATTGTGAGCCCAGCGCTTGCAATGACAGCTTAATAGATAGTGATGCTGCTTTAGTGATGTTAAGGAATTTATAAACAAATATATGGCTTTACAGTTCATGTAGTCTCAAGTCATACTTTCAACCCTGTTTTTTAGTGAGAACTTGATGATCAGGGTGCAGCTAGATTGAAACCGACCATTACCGTCCCCACAGGCTACGTCAAACAGTTACTTGATCAGGTGGCTGAACAAAACTACGATGTTGATGAGCTACTCGAATACGTTGGTATCGATGCCAGAGAGATTGAGAACCAGACTGAATTCTCAGCCAAAAAATTTGGTTATCTCTACCAGCACGTCATGTATATCACTCAGGATGAATGCTTTGGCATGCTCAGTGGCAGCAAGTTGCCTCTGGGTGCCTTTAGAATGATGTGTCATGCCATCATTCAGTGTAAGAATATGGGCCATGCGATTAATCGAGCGAGTGATTTCCATGAAATAGTCAGGGGTGCCAGGATTAAGCCTCGCCTGGTCAGGCAGGGAAAATTTGGCAGAGTATTTTTTTCCGGTGTGGATAGTCTCGAGCCGTCAGAGATTGAGGAATTGATTGCTGTCGAGGAGCCGAACAGAATCTGTATGTCATTATCCGTATGGCATCATTTTATAAGCTGGTTGATCGGTGAGCGAGTGGAGCTGGAGCAGGTGAATCTAAGCTTTTCACAACAGCAGGCAACAACTAACTGTCAAAACCGTTTCCAGACAGAGATCAATTATGATCAACAGGATAACTCATTCACCTTTCCAGCACGCTATCTGGAGTACCCTGTTATTCAAACCGAAGAAACACTAAAAGGTTTTCTCAAAACGGCACCTTATCAATTATTGGTTATGGTTGATGGCAGTGGTAGCCTGAAAAATCAGGTAGCTGCCCTGATCGGTCAGAACTTCAGTATGAATCCGCCTGGTGCAGAAAAGGTGGCACGTGCTTTAAATATCTCTCTATCCACCTTGAGAAGACGCTTACTGGAAGAAGGTACTACCTTCCAGAAGATCAAGGATGAATGCCGAAAAAACTCTGCGATCAAGTATATGTGTTCTCCGCAGCTTTCAATTCTTGATGTCGCCGAATTAATGGGTTTTGACGAGCCTTCGGCCTTTTTCCGCTCGTTCAAACGCTGGACCGGGATGACGCCAGGTGAGTATCGGCAAAGTCAGGAATACAGCAGTCAGTTGCAAAATTTGAATCCTTAAGCAAGCTCTGATTCAGTTTATTGCTCCCTGAGTAATAGCTTCACTGCTGTACGACCCATCTCATCGATATCTTGCGGATCGACATATATCCCATCATTGAGTAAGCGGCAAAGCCCATGTAGTGTTGCCCAGGTAACCTGTGACAGGCGCAGGGCGGTCACATTTTGTTGCAGCACACCCTGTTGTTGTAGCCTGCTGATTTCAGTTACCCAATGTTTAAAGCTCAGTTTAGCTGCCTGATCCAGTTCAGCTGTGGGAGAACCTACGCGCCAGATCTCACTACCATACATGAGTTCATATTGTTGTGGGTTTTGTGCTGCAAAATGTACATAGGCGAGAACAAAGCTTTCAAATATCCGCTGTGGGTTTTGATCACTAAGAGTCTTGGTCATGTCTCCAAGCAGTGCATCCTGCTGTTTAAACCCATCCTCGGCTATGGCACACAATAATGCTTTTTTGTCAGCGAAGTGGTGGTAAGGCGCTGTACGTGAAACCCCGGTGACCTCGGCCAGTTTTCTCATGCTCAAACCCGCCAGACCCGATGTCTGTAATATCTCTTTGGCAGCAGAGATCAGTGTCTTTCGAAGGTCGCCATGATGATAGGATTGTTTACTTGCTTTCATAAGCACTTGAGAAGTTTCAGCGTCGAGCAAGCAAATTAGCAATAGAACTTGACAGCGTCAAGTTAAATACTCTATCTTGACGTTGTTTAGATATAGACAGGGTCAAACTATGAGCTTCACAACGCTGGAATTGTCCGTGAAGGACCATATAGGGCATTTACGCTTTATACGACCAGAATCCTACAACAGCTTAAACCGCAGTTTCTGGAATGAGTTTCCATTGGCACTGACACAGTTGCATGAGAGTGATGATGTGCGGGTGCTGGTGATTTCATCCACCGGTAAACATTTCTCGGCTGGTATGGATCTGGAAATCTTTAGCAACCCTGATCCTCGCTTATTCAGTGGTGAAGCTTCCCGTCGAGCTGAGTATATACGACGTCTTGTGCTCGATTTACAGGCAATCTTTACCCAGCTAGAAAAGTTACGCATGCCAATACTGGCAGCAATTCAGGGTGGCTGCATCGGTGGTGCACTGGATATGGTTTGCGCCTGTGATAGCCGCTATTGCACACAGGATGCTTTCTTTACGGTTAAGGAAACCGCTCTGGGCATGACTGCCGATCTGGGAACCCTGCAGCGTTTGCCAGGCCTGATCAATCCGGGGCTGGCGCGTGAGCTTGTTTACACCGCGCGAAAACTTGAAGCCGATGAAGCAAAATCATCGGGTCTGGTAAATGCGGTCTATGCAGATAGCGAGGCGATGATCGCCGGGGTTATGGATATTGCACAACAAATTGCCAGTCATTCACCATTAGCCACAAATGGCAGTAAAGTCATGTTGAATTATGCCCGTGATCACAGTGTGGCGGATAGTCTGGAGTATATGGCTACCTGGCAATCTGGCATGTTTCACCCTGTCGACATGATGGAAAGTTTTGCGGCTAAAACTGAAAAGCGAGAAACTAATTACCAGCCGTTAAGATCGATTGAGCCTCCGTTTCCTGAAGAACAAAAATAAACTGCCCCAGCAAATAAATTACCGGAATAAAAATATGACATCCAGTACTACGCACTACCCTCATCTATTTCAACCTCTGGATCTGGGGTTTACCCAGTTAAAAAATCGTGTATTAATGGGGTCAATGCACCTTGGGCTGGAAGAGGCACCGAATGGTTTTGAACGTATGGCAGCTTTTTATGCTGAGCGAGCAAGAGGTGGTGTAGCACTCATTGTGACCGGCGGTATCGGCCCAAATCGAGAGGGAGCGGCGCATGCAAAGGCAGCCATACTCACTGATGAGTCACAGTTGGCTGATCATCAACTGGTGACACAGGCCGTACATGATGCTGATGGAAAAATATGCATGCAGATTTTACATACCGGTCGTTATGCCTTTAGTGACAAGCTCGTTGCACCTTCAGCTATAAAAGCACCTATCAATCCATTTACACCACATGAACTCAGCGCTGAAGAAATTGAAAAGCAGATACAAGATTTTGCGAACTGTGCAGGACTGGCACAGCAGGCGGGTTATGACGGTGTTGAAATAATGTCTTCAGAAGGCTATTTTCTGAATGAGTTTGTAGTCACCCATACCAATCAGCGTGAAGACGAATGGGGAGGTGATTTTGAAAAACGTATACGCATGCCACTGGAAGTGTTGCGGCGAGTAAGACAGAGAGTAGGTGATGATTTTATCATCATCTTCCGACTCTCTATGCTAGACCTGATAGCAGCTGGCAGTACCCTGGATGAAGTCGTAGCCCTGGGCAAAGCTGTAGAACAAGCAGGGGCTACTATGATCAATACGGGTATAGGCTGGCATGAGGCTCGCATCCCCACCATAGCCACCAAGGTACCACGTGCCGCCTTTACCTGGGTAACTGCAAAGGTACGTGAACAGTTAAGTATCCCAGTTATCACTTCTAATCGTATCAATATGCCGGATGTTGCAGAAAGTGTGCTTGCACGAGGAGATGCCGATATGGTTTCTATGGCACGTCCATTTTTGGCGGATCCTGAATTTGTCATAAAAAGTGAGCAGGGCCGAAGCGATGAAATCAACACCTGTATAGGCTGTAATCAGGCCTGTCTGGATCATATATTCGTTGGAAAATTAACCAGCTGTCTGGTGAATCCGCGGGCATGTCAGGAAACAGAACTTTACATCCGTGACACTGAGCAAGCACAGAAACTGGCGGTAGTCGGTGCGGGTCCTGCTGGATTATCTTTTGCTGTTACCGCAGCAAAATGTGGACATCAGGTGACTCTGTTTGATGCAGCATCCGAAATAGGAGGACAGTTTAATCTGGCGAAAACTATTCCTGGGAAACAGGAGTTTTACGAAACCTTGCGTTACTTTGCTAAACAGCTAGAAATAACCGGCGTTACACTAAAGTTGGGTACAGTTGTCACTAGCGAAGACCTGAATCAATCAGATTTTGATCAGGTTATTCTTGCAACAGGTATTTTACCTCGCACACCGAATATTGAAGGTATCGATCATCCATCAGTATCAGGTTATCTGGATGTTTTAAAAGGAGCCAAAGTCGGTAAGCGTGTTGCTGTTATAGGGGCCGGAGGGATAGGTTTTGATGTCTGTGAATTTATTACCCATGGTGATCAGGACCATAGTCAGGATATCTCCGGCTTCATGGCCAGGTGGGGTGTGGATATGAGTCTGCAGGCGCGTGGCGGTATCGCAGGCATTAATCCGGTTATCGAACCATCACCGCGTGAGGTTTATTTGCTTCAACGTAAATCCTCTAAAGTAGGGGCGGGCCTGGGTAAAACAACAGGCTGGATTCATCGCGCCGACCTGAAGATGAAAGGGGTGTACATGATGAATCAATGTGAATATCAAAAAATAGATGATGATGGTTTACACCTGACAGTCAATGGAGAAGCTCAGCTGCTAAAAGTCGATAATATTATAATCTGTGCCGGGCAATTACCGAGAAGGGAATTGGTCGATGGACTCGAAAAACCGATGCACTTAATAGGTGGCGCTGATGAAGCAGGAGAGCTGGATGCAAAAAGAGCTATACAGCAGGGAATGAAGCTGGCGATTAGTTTATAAGAAACATGGAGAATGTTACTGCTTAAAAATTGTTAAGGTTTTGAATCGAATATGAAGCAGTGAAATACTCAAACTGACAAGTTATAGAATAAATCAACATAGCTGGCAGCATTACTTACACAGTTAACTTACGGTATATCTGTGCAATTTTCACTGGTAGCTGTTCCACCTGGTTGATAATGGAAAAGCCGTTTTCGCCAAACATATGTGGTATATATTCTCGTGCATTGCTGTCTATTGTGATGCAATAGGGGTGTATCCCCAGATGCCTCATTTCTATGACTGCCATGCGAGTGTCTTCGATACCATAGTGGCCCTGATATCCGTCAACATCATCGGGTCTACCATCTGAAAGTGTAATCAATAATCGTGTGGATGCGTCTATCTGGCTGAGCCGGGTTCCCAGGTGTCGGATTGCCGCACCGAGCCGAGTATAGTCCTGTGACTGAATCCCCTCTATACGAGCATGTACATCGGTATTGTATTTTTCATTAAAGTCTTTTATGTGGAAACAGTGGCAATGCTTGTTGCCGCGCCCAGAGAAACCATAAATCGCATAACGATCATCCAGAGATTCAAGCGTTTCGCATAATAAAATCAGCGATTCACGTTCTACCTGATTTACCCAGCCTGCAGTAGAGGCGCTCATATCTATCATGAACATGACGGCAACATTGCGGTTTTTTCTGCGTACCTGGGTGAACACGCGATCACTAGCCTCGAAACCATTATGAACATCTACCCAGGATTCCACCGCAGCATCAATGTCGATATCGTCGCCAACGGGCTCGCGCTTTAGACGCAGGTTTTGCTGGCGCATCACCTCGAAGCTGCGCTGCAGTTGTTTGAGTAAAACACGATACTTGTGCAGGGTTTCTTTAGCGAACACGCCTGTCACGGGTCTGACAGTCTTTTCATGTAACTGGCACCAGTTTTCTCGGTAACGCTGGCGCGAGTGATCCCATTCATGATAGCTGTAGTCCTGTGTTTCAGTTTCACTCTGGAGCGCTTCATCAGTCACCTTCTGATCTGCTTGTTCATCGATTTCATAGCCATTATCAGGAATTGGTTCAACAGCTTGTTGATCCTGCAGGCTGATGGGATCGAGCAGCAACAAATCATTTTCTAGTATGTCCGTTGTGTTGGCCTTAGCGGATTCCTTTATTGCGGATGGTGTTAATCCCTGAGAGTCCTGTTGTTCACGTGCATCGGATAAATCAGTCTGATGTGGGCCGTCGGCAGCACTAACGGGTGGTCTCGATTGAGGTAACAGTATCCCCTGATAGAGTGCTGCCTGGGGCTCAATATTCGTCTCAGGATATATTATCTTTAAACACTCCAGAGTGGTTAGCACTGTAGCTTTGGTATGTTGTAGTTGAGTTTCGACCTGTTGCCACAAATGTTGAGGCTGTTCAGGGGCAACACGAAATATTGCCATGGTACGCGACATGCCAGGTAGTTCTCGTTTAATACAGGCATCAAGTCTCAGGGTTTCCAGCGCATGAAAAAGGCGTAGAGCACGTCTCTGATCTGAATATGCTTTGATGTTTTCATCTAGGTTTATACTCCATGTACCAAATACGGTCTGCGCCCATTGGTGTACCAGTAGTGCTTTATACAGTTTAAAATTATCCTCGCGTGAAGAAAAATGGTTTATGTTTGGTGGTAAAAACAGCGTTTTTGTATCGCTGTAACCAGATTCCGATGTTGATATTTTCAGGCTATTGTCACTGAGCGCCTGTAAATAAACATTGAGGATGCGAGCAACTTCATCAAACGCCACACTACTCGGATCGGGGATATTTTTCTGGTGGTATGACTGGTAATTTTTGAGCTTATCGACACTGCTACCTATTTCTGAAGCATCCAGTGATTCCAGCAAGCTATCTATCCAGGGGTCCCATTCATTATCATCTAGAACACCCAGAGCGGGAATAGCTTCGTAGCAGAATTGTAAGGCGTATTCTGTATTAACAAGTGAAATTCGATCAACACTGTCAAGGAAGCGCTGCTGATCCATCAGACTGAGTCCTGCGAGTTTCTGTGCAGGTACAAGAACGCTGAGGTGACGGTTTAATACGGCATCAAGGATTATTTCAAGACGTGCCTGAAGTTCTCGAACCTGCATACCACCGTAGTGTGTGCCAGAGCGAGAAGGCTTGTTCGTGGAACCCTGTTTAAGCGGTGGCTTCTTTTTCCTGATGCCAAACAGCATTAAATTTTAACTTGCGGCTTTAGCAATTTAATATGGGTAAAAATCTGGTTTACTTTAGCGCTAAAGTAAACCAGTTTATGTATCGATAAATTTAATTAGGGCTTAACGACTTCGTGGTCATTTTACCATTCACGACCTGATCCTTGACTGACCATAGAATAGCCAGCATTTCATCTTGCTCCTGTTTTCCGACATGATTCTGTTCGAGGGCGTTCATAACGTCATCTACTACTGCGTTAAATTCCATGTCGCTAATGTTCATGCCTGCGTGGGTAGTCAGCATGTCCTTGCCTGTATATTCAGTCGAACCTCCAGTTGATGCAGCAATTAATTCAAACACTTTCTGTTTGACGTAGCTGGGGTCACTGTTAACGAAACGATTATTAACGATAGGGTTTTTACTGTGGTTATTCCAGATATCTTCTGTAATTGCTCTTGCACCTTTATCGCCGCCAAGACGCTCATACAAGCTTTTTCCATCAGCATGAACTGAGTTTGTCAATAACAGGTAAAGCAGAAAGCCGAGTGATGTTATAAGTCGAGATTGTTTAATCATTATTTTTCCTCCAATCGTGGTTGTCATAAATAGTCTAGCGATCGACAGACGATGTTTGAATACGTAGTAGTACATATTGTGCTTGTTGATCTGAAGGGTCTAGGATTAACGGGTCATTTATACGTCTATATGTTGCTCGATTATTTTTTTATTGATCTATTTTTAGAGGGATTTACATCTATTTATTCGAGTTTGCCGTTTTTACCATCGTTTATCTACGTATAAATGCAGCACCTGAAAATTCACTTAGCAAGGGTGTTTTTTCAATAAATCAAGAATTAGGAGGAGATCCAACAATGAATATACATCCGGCGATTAATAATGGTATACAACCGGCTTCAGAAAATTTTTCAGGCGGAGTTCTGAGCTGCCTGTGTGAGACCAACCCCGTAAAAGTAAAAGTGAGTGCGCAGACGGCTCATAATCATGCCTGTGGTTGTTCCCAGTGCTGGAAGCCAGAAGGCGCGCTGTTTTCTCAGGTTGCTGTGGTTGGGCGCGACAATGTCAGTGTGATAGAAAATGAAGATAAACTTGAGATTGTTGATGCAAGCCAAAGTATCCAGCGTCATGCCTGTAAGGACTGTGGTACACATATGTATGGTCGCATAGAAGATACGAGTCATCCATTTTATGGGCTTGATTTTATTCATACCGAACTGTCCAGCGAAAGTGGCTGGTCCAAGCCCGAATTTGCTGCCTTTGTTTCCTCGTTAATTGAAACAGGTGTTAGCCCTGATGAAATGGGGCCAATCAGGACTCGGCTTAAAGATCTAGGCTTACCCACCTATGATTGCCTGTCACCACCACTCATGGATGCTATTGCCACTCACGTCGCAAAGGCTTCTGGCGCATTGGCTTAAAGTCGAAAAAAGTGGGCAGGGTATGTACTTCTGGATTTTATCCTGGAAGTACATGTCCTGTTCATTTCTGTGGAAAACCCTGACTAAGTAGTTCTCGCTTTTTATCTATACAATGCGGGGGAAAGCAGGCTATTTCATCCAGCCTATCTTTAACCTGGAACCGTAGCTTCAGATCTTACTTTCAGCATAGCTATAGTGGTACTGCGCAATACTTCACTTCTGCAATTTTGGCCTGCGGATCGAGTGTTAATCAGCTTGACGTCCCATGAAAAAACACCTCGACTTGTTGCTTTTAGCGCCTTTCATGATGTTCGGTATTTGATAAAGTATTGGGATGGTTATGCTGTCATGAGCATGGATTCTCATGAATGCTGTAATGCCTTTGCATGATAAGCAATATGCTCACCTATAAAAGTGGAAATAAAATGATAGCTATGGTCATAACCTTCCTGCATACGGATGGTTACGGGCTGTCCGGCCTGGTCACAGGCGGCCTTAAAGTTTTCCGGTAATAGCTGTTTCTCATCATAAAACTCGTCAGCCATGCCCTGGTCAATTAAAATGTCTGAAATTTTTGCGCCAGCTTTTACCAGTTCGGTAGCATCGTAGCTCGCCCAGGCCTGGATATCATCACCCAGATAAGTGCCAAAGCAACCTTTGCCCCAGGCGCAGTTGCTGGGGTTACAGATGGGGGAAAATGCTGACACTGATCGATAGACGCCGGGATTTTTAAGCGCACAGATTAGCGCACCATGTCCACCCATGGAATGACCGCAAATCGATTTAACAGCAGGCGTTAATGGCAGATGCTGTTCCAGCAGTGCAGGTAATTCTTTAGTCACATAATCATACATCTGGTAATGCTCGGCCCAGGGAGCTTGTGTTGAATTGACATAAAACCCGGCACCTTTACCAAGGTCATATCGATCAGGTTTATCCGGCACATTTTCGCCTCTTGGGCTGGTGTCGGGGAAAATCAGTGCGATACCCTGTTCAGCAGCATATCGCTGAGCTCCGGCTTTTGTACGCACATTATCATCGGTGCAGGTCAGACCGGATAACCAGTACAGGGCAGGAACGCTGTTTTTTTCTGCCTGTGGCGGCAGGTAAACCGAAAAGGTCATTTGACAGTTAAGTACTTTTGACTGGTGTGTATAGCGATTTAGCCAGCCACCAAATTCCTTGATGCTTTCAATTTTTTGCATAGTCATTTATTTTCCAGAGACTGTAGATGAAATGAGTTGCAGGCGGTTGCATAATTTATATGCAACGCCTGTGAAATAGCCGGTGATTAAAAAAAAATTGATTTAAAAAATAATGACTGAACGAATACTTTCGCCACTGTGCATTAAATCAAATGCCCGGTTAATGTCCTCCAGCGGCATGGTATGGGTGACCAGACTATCAAGTTCAATCTCACCCGCCATATAGCGATCGACATATCCTGGTAGCTCGCTACGGCCTTTGACGCCACCGAAAGCAGTTCCCTTCCAGGTACGTCCAACCACCAGATTAAAAGGTCGTGTCTGTATCTCCTGGCCTGCTCCGGCAACTCCAATCACGGTGGAAACGCCCCAGCCCATATGCGTACATTCCAGGGCGTCGCGCATGACATGGGTATTACCAATACATTCAAACGAGTAGTCAGGGCCACCGTTGAAGTTATCCTGCATGTATTCAACAAAAGAGCCGTCTATATCTTTGGGATTAACAAAATCAGTAGCACCCAGCTGCCTGGCAAATTCAAACTTATCCGGATTGATATCGATGCCGATAATGCGCTCTGCACCCGCCATTACTGCACCCTGAATACAGGATAGTCCAATACCGCCAAGTCCAAACACGGCAACAGTCGACCCCGGTTCTACTTTGGCTGTATTCAATACAGCGCCAATTCCAGTGGTTACCCCACAGCCCAGCAGGCAAACCTTATCCAGTGGTGCCTGCTTATTGATTTTAGCCAGTGCAATTTCAGGCACCACGGTATATTCAGCAAAGGTAGAGCAACCCATATAATGAAAAATATCTTTGCCACCCTGGGAAAATCGGCGAGTCCCATCCGGCATATAACCGGTCCATATGGTTGGAGCGATGGTCTGGCAGAGATTAGATTTGGTTGAATTGCAGTATTCGCAATCCCCGCACTCGGCGATGTACAGAGGAATAACATGGTCTCCAACTTCCAGGTTCTTGACTCCTGGACCCAGTTCAACCACTTCGCAGCCACCTTCATGGCCTAAGATACAGGGGAAAGAACCTTCGGGGTCATCGCCGGAAAGTGTAAACGCATCAGTATGACAAACCCCCGAGGCGACTACTTTTACCAGCACTTCACCTTCTTTTGGTCCCATCACTTCAACTTCTTCAATAGACAGGGGTTTCTTCGCCTCCCATGCAACGGCTGCTTTTGCTTTCATATTTTCTGACTCCTCATATACAGTAATTTTAATAAATTTATACAGCCTGGAATGGATGGCCAGCTGTGGTTTAGTTCTAATTGTTTTATATCAGTAACAGGTCTTTATCAAAATACGTACTTCTACCGGTTCCGGCTTAATTGAGTTTTGCGAAAGGGCATTAGACAGGTTCGCATTGTTAGCGAGCAGAGATCTAGCAGTAACAGATCTTATTAACCCCATGACAATATTTCCTTAAATAATTCAATAGCTTAAATAAATCTGAGCAGCCTCTCTAACTGAGGCTGTTTCAAACTACAGGTACTTCTACGTATATAAGCAATATTTCCCAAAGAGTAGACTGAGCGTTGATAAAAATACCCTGGAGGAAAACTCAATGAAGTCTTTACTTAAAAAGCTCAGTAAATTTAGCTTTTTCGCTGCAGCTATGTCTTTAACAGTATCAACTGGCATGGTGTCAACGCTAGCTCTGGCGGATGAAACCTGCCAGTCACCGTATATGGCTAAAATCGAAGGTCAGGAAGATTTTGTCTATGTATGGACTCTGGGTGTGGAAGGGCTGGGCGATGGACAGGATAAGCTGGTGACCATTTCAGTCAACCCGGCCTCTAAGAACTACGGCAAGATCGTAGCGAGTCTATCTGTTGGTGGTCGTAATGAGGCCCATCACTCTGGTTTTACCGATGACCGCAAGTATCTATGGGCCGGTGGACTGGATACCAATAAGGTCTTTATTTTTGATGTTTCTTCTGACCCAGCCAAACCTAAGCTACATAAAGTTATCGATAGTTTTGTATCAGACAGCGGCGGTGTGGTCGGTCCACATACCACTTATGCACTCCCGGGACGAATGATTATTACAGGCTTGTCAAATAACCGTGACCATGGTGGTCGTACGGCCCTGGTTGAGTATTCCAATGCGGGTGATTATATCTCTACGCACTGGATGCCAACTGATAATGGTCTTGCTGGGGCAGTTAAAACAGGGAAATTTGCCGATGGTTATGGATATGATATCCGAGTGTTGCCGCGCAAAAATATTATGGTGACCTCATCCTTTACCGGATGGAGTAATTATATGATGGACTTTGGCAAAATGCTGGGGGACACGGAAGCCATGAAACGCTTTGGTAATACCGTTGTAGTATGGGATTTGCATACCAAGAAGCCGAAAAAAGTTTTTGATGTTCCCGGAGCTCCGCTGGAAGTACGTTGCGCCTGGAAGCCGAATCACAACTGGTGTCTGACCACCACCGCATTAACTTCAAAAATTTATAAAATTTATGAAGATGATAATGGTGAGTGGCAATCAAAAGCCGTGGCTGATATTGGCGATCCTTCGAAAATCCCTCTACCTGTTGATATTTCTATCACCTCGGATGATACCGGTCTTTGGGTAAACACCTTTATGGACGGTAAAACGCGTTACTTTGATATCAGCGATGTCGATCATCCTGTGCAAACCTTTGAGAAGGTTATTGGTAAGCAGGTTAACATGGTTTCATCGAGCTGGGATGGTAAGCGCGAGTATTACACTTCTTCATTACTGGCTAACTGGGACAAGAAAGGTGATGCTGGCGAGCAATACTTTAAAGCTTTTGCCTGGAATGGGAAAAAGCTGGAAAAGAAATTTGAGATTGATTTCATTGCGAACAAACTGGGTATGGCCCATCAGATGAGATTTGGTGCTTATTCTCTGTACGCTAAAACTGATCCAGAAAAAGAAGGTATTAAGATTGCAAAATTGAAATTGCAAGAATAACCGTAAAAATAATAATGAAATAGAGATCCAGTATTTCAGCAATAACGGGCAGTAAGAGAGTTTACCTTTTCTGCCCGGTTTGTTTACTGTAAAACTAATGCGATTAAATAATAAACAAATTACTGCAGTTTTATGGGGTCTGAGTTTGCTCATTTGTGTGCAGAATTTGGCCATAGCGAAGGTTTCTAAGCTGGGTGGCGATTTCTCGCTGACTGATCAAAACGAGAAAATATTTGAATTGAATCAATTGCAGGGAAGTGTCGTTCTGGTGTTTTTTGGGTATACATCCTGTCCAGATGTTTGCCCGACAGAACTGGGGGAAATGGCCCAGATTTTAAGGGCTTTTGAAAAACAGTCAGACAAGGTCAAAGGCCTGTTTATTACGGTTGATCCTGAACGTGACAGTGCCAAAGTGCTGAAACAGTACACCTCATATTTTAGTAAAAATCTGCTAGGCCTGACCGGGAGCCGGGAGCAGATTGATAAAGTGGCAAAGCTATATCAGGCCAACTACCGGATTTACCAGAATGAAAACAGACAAATAGTCGTAGACCACTCCAGTAATTTATACGTAATCGATAGAAATGGTGATTTAAACACGATAATCCCCTTTGGTATGAGTGTGGATCATGTGATTGATGTTGTAGATTTTTTGTTGAAAAATTAATTAGCCTGACTACTAATTTAAGGCACATTACTAATGTAGAGAAATGAAATGACTGCTGTAGCCTGTGTTGAAAAACCTGCTTTTATCAACGATGATATTGAAGAGGAAATTAATGCTGACTTTTCGGTTCTGGCAAGGGTTGATACTGTGGCGCTAGACTGGCAGAAATCGCCGGCTAGTGGAGTTTTGCGTAAACGCCTGGAACTGGTAGGTCAGGAAACCCCACGCCTGACTACCATTGTTAAATTTGCAGCAGGTAGTTCGTTTAATGAGCATGGTCACGATGGAGGCGAGGAGTTTCTGGTTTTATCGGGTGTTTTTTCTGATGCCAGCGGTGACTATGGCGAAGGCTGTTATGTGCGTAATCCTCCTGCTTCTATGCATGCGCCCTTCACTGAAGAGGGCTGTATCATATTGGTAAAATTACGTCAGTTTTTGCCACACGATAGCAAGCAGCTCGTGGTTGATACCAGTGGCAGGGGCGTAAAGTGGGTTGCTACGGGTGAACCGGGTATATCGCGTTTGGAACTACATCATTTTGAACAGGAGCGGGTCGCGTTGTGCCGAATCCTTCCCCATTGCTGGATCGACCATCAGCGTTATCATCAGGGACTGGAAATTTTTGTTTGTGAGGGCAGCATTTCAGATGGGGAAGGCAGTTATTCTGCTGGAACCTGGTTACGATATCCTGCTGGTACAAGCATCAAGATTAAATCAATTGATGGAGCTCGAATCTATATGAAGGAGGGTGCATTCCCGTTGATTTAAACGAATCATGTAAGCTAGAAAGTGGTATCCTTAAAAATAAAATAATTATTCGATTTATAAAGATCTAAAAGGATTTTGTCAGGGTGAAAAACATAGTACAGGTCAGTCTCTTCTAAATCGAATAGATAAGATATATCTAAACAGCCTGGTTGATGTATAAAAACTGGGACCGGATAGGTATATATAATAAAAAAGTCGGACTGGAGGTTTCAATATGCCCATCTTTCAAGAAAAGATGATATCGAAAATTGCTTATCCTCAGGATCTGGAGTCTATCCTGCAGCGTGTACAGGAAATTTCCAAGGAGGTAGTGGCTCCAAATGCAGAATCGGTAGATAAAAATGCCAGCTGGCCAGAAGCTGGGCTACGTGCGTTACAACAGGCTGGACTGGGTGGCCTGACGGTGCCCGAGCAATTGGGTGGACTGGGTTTAGGATCTTATGGTGTGGTACAGGTCTGTGAGATCCTGGGTCAGGAATGTTCCTCCACAGCCATGTGTTTCGGTATGCATTGTGTGGGTTCTGCAGTGCTCTCTGCGAAAGCCACCCATTGTCAAATTGAGCGTTACCTGCAACCGATTGTCGAAGGGAATCACCTGACCACGCTATCCTTGAGTGAAGCCGGCAACGGTTCACATTTCTATATTCCGAATACTCAGCTTGAAGCGATATCGAGCGATAGCTTCCAGGTAACCGGAGAGAAAACTTTTGTTACCAATGGTGGTTTTGCGGATTCCTATGTGATATCTACCGTTGCCTCTGATCCTGAAGCGCCACAGGGCGAATTCTCCTGTATCGTGGTGAATGATAATGCGCCAGGATTGCGTTGGGGCAAGCCCTGGGACGGTCTGGGCATGCGAGGGAATTCATCACGCGCTTTGCGCCTGGACAAGGTCATTATCCCCAGAAGTGATCTGTTGGGAGAGGAGGGTGACCAGATATGGTATGTATTTCAGGTGGTAGCGCCGTATTTTCTGATGGCGATGTCGGGCGTATATCTGGGAATTGCCAGTGCTGCATTGGAGATTGCCCGCAATCATCTTATAAAGCGCAATTATTCGGAAAGTGGATCGAATCTGGGTCAGATTACCGTAGTACAGCATCGTCTTGGCTCACTGTGGGGCATACTAGAACGTACGCGTAGACTGGCCTACCATGCAGCAGCCAGTTTTGATGCCGGTAACCCGGATGCTCTGCCTTCAGTCTTCGCAACCAAGGCCGAAGTCGCCGATTGTGCAGTTGAAATTGTGAATGAAGTGATGACCCTGACTGGAGGTATAGCTTACCGCGAAGGCTCTAAACTACATCAACTTTTACGTGATGCACGTGCTGCGCATGTGATGGCGCCAACCACTGATTTACTTCGGGTATGGACAGGACGCACATTGCTGGGCTTACCTATATTGGGCGAGTAGTATGATGATAAATAAGCCTATTAAAAATTCACAGGTGGTCGACCGGGAAAATATATTCAACGAGCAAATTCCTCATGCTGAGCGTAAATATAATGGTGGCTATATTATTCTGCTGAATGTTGATGTTAAGTTGCGTAATCTTTTGGTGAGAGAAGGGATTGAGCAACTTGATTTTGATGAAATGACCAATGTTGGCCAAATGCTTACTGGTCTGGAAAAGTCCAGGAGAAATGTAGATGCCCTGGTATTGGGTGTGCAGCTAAAAGATCCGGTAAGAATTGCACAACGTATTCATGCCATGGGTAAAGATATCCCCTTATTGATCCTTACCGAACCGGAACGTTATGAACAGCTTAAACAGGCGCTGCGATTCGCACCTTTTTTAAGTAGCAATGTGATGCCCTGGTCAATAGCTGCACTGGACCAATGTCCCAGGGTATTACTTGAGACGGTGAGGCGAACGCAAAAAAGACGTAGCTATCGTGGTTCAATTCAAGCAGCACAGAAGCGACTCGGAGAGGTTCCTCGAGAGCCTCCGCAAATTACGCATTATCTGGACAGTTTGCTGGATCATGCACCGATAGGCGTGCTAAATGTAGATATAAAGGGGGCAGTGCTGGGATTGAATCGCTGTGCGAGTCAGATACTCAAGCGTACTGAGCGTGAAGTATTGGGTACATCATTGATTGATATCTTCCCTCTTTCTGAACGTGAGTCATTACATGACTTGATTGCCCAATGTGTTGCGCCTTCACGCCAGCGCTCCCCTGTAGTTTTTGATATCAGCGAAACAGTGGGTACTGTGCGCTATGTTGAAGTGATGGCATCATCACTGGTGGACCGTTCAGGGCAACTGGGTGCCAGTGTGATACTTCAGGATATTACGGCAAGAGTGTGCGCCGAGCAGGAACGTCGAAAAGCAGAGGAAGCGCTACGCATTAGCGAAGCACGTTATCGTGAACTGGTACAGACGATGAGCGAGGCTCTGGTTCTGACTGATGAACAACATTGTATTACCTTTGTAAATGATAGTTTCTGCCAGATGTTGGGGTATTCCTGTGATGAAGTTCTGGGTAAACCCCTGCTAAGTTTTGTGCATTCGGATGATCGCAATGTTATGAGAAATAGAATGTTCAATGCCGAACAGAACAATACTATCCAACGTTATGAAACAACCTGGATTACCAAAGATAATGACAGGATTACTACCCTGACTTCTCCAAAACAAATATTTGACCCGGTTAAAGGTTATGTGGGTTGTTTAGGCGTTTTTACCGATATTACTGAACGTAAAATTATTGAAGAACGAGAAAAGAAGCACCTCATGGAAATGGCTCATGTCTCACGAGTCACCACGCTGGGAGAAATGAGTAGTCAAATTGCACATGAACTGTCTCAGCCTCTGGCGGCCATTTCTGCGCTGAGTACCGGTAGCATTAAAATGATGAGGTCCAGTTCGGCAGATCGTGAGGAAATTATTGAATCACTCTCGGATATCAGCCAGCAATCAAGTCGAGCCCGTGAAGTCGTGATTCGTCTGCGTAATTTTGTACGTAATGAAGAAATAAAATATACACCTATCAAACTGAATGATTTAGTACGCACAGTTGTACATCTGGTGGAAATGGAAGCGCGCTGGCACAGTTTGCCCGTTACACTGGAACTACAGAAAGATTTACCGATGACTCTGTGTGACCGGATCTTGATTGAACAGGTTGTGCTCAATCTGGTACATAACGCTATCGAAGCTATGCAGGAGGTCGCGCGTCATCAACGCAGGCTTACAATCCGAACTTCATGTGCAGATGAGCATACACTGAAGGTTGAAGTTATTGACAGCGGGCCGGGCATCAGCAAAGAAGATAAAAAGAAGATATTCGAACCATTTTATACCACAAAATCATTCGGTATGGGGATGGGGCTAGCGATTATTCGGTCTATCGTTAGCGCACATAAGGGTAATCTATCAGCTTTTAACAATAATGATACTGGGGCAACTTTTTGTTTTACCTTGCCCGCCGAAAATGGGGAGGTGGAACGTGGAAGTTGAACAAACTGTGTATATTGTTGATGATGAAGAACCTGTCCGTAAGGCACTACGTTTTCTCGCTAAATCAGACGGCCTGAATTCCGAAAGTTTTGCAACAGCTCAGGCGTTTCTTGATGTTCTTGATCGTATCGAGATGGGCGTTCTGTTACTGGATGTATGTATGCCTGATATGACAGGGCTGGAATTGCAGGAAGTTCTACAACAAAAAGAAGTGGATATTCCAGTAATCATTCTAACCGGCCATGCCGATGTAGCAACTGCGGTACAGGCCATGAAAGGTGGTGCGACGGACTTTATTGAAAAACCTTTCGATAGCGAAGATTTACTGAAACGTATTCATACTTGCCTTGATGGAGAAATTAAACGACGCAGTAATAATGAGTGGCGTGATCAGGCCATTGAACGCATGGCGCGGTTGACGCGAAGAGAGCGTCAGGTTATGGATGGTCTCGTGGCGGGCAAGCGTAACAAGGAAGTCGCTAAAGAATTATTTATCAGTTTCAGGACAGTTGAACTGCACCGGGCCAGTATCATGGAAAAACTGGAAGCGAACTCCCTGTCCGACGTGGTCCGCATTGGCTTGATAGCTGAACATCAGGACTAGAAAATATATATTTAAAAGGAGGGCAAGCAATTTCAGCGCAATTGTTTTATAAATTATAAAAGCTGCCTTAAGTAGCCCGAAGCATCGTTCCTGTTGTTGCCAGGGAGGACATCATTCCTTCCTTTGATCCATAAAGAGCACAGCTCTTTCTCAGTCCTTCCTGCGAACTGCTGCAAGCAATTTATTAATGCATACTTATTCAGAACGCCAGCACTGTTGTGAATTTGAGAATACCATGAGAATCCACGTAATTATGCGTATTTACGTGTTTTGGTATTGAGTATAAATTTAAACTCAGCTGAGAGGAAAGAAACCAGAGTTCTGATTGCCACAGAATACTATAGCTGGGAATAAGATCAGAAGAAAATCCAGTCAGCTTTATGCGGCCTCATAATCTATCAAGTGATTTATGAGTCTCGTGTCAATAACAACAATCACTGGAGAATATTAACCATGTCAGAATCACAAGCAAACCTTTATGAACGTCTGGGCGGAGCAACCGGCATCCACGCAATCGTCGAAGATATCTGGACTAATCATACCAGTAACCCTCTTGTAAAAAATCGATATGTAGAGAGTGATCCCGAAAATGTAAAACGTCTTGTACGCGAATTTTTTGGTGCAGGTATCGGTGGTCCGGAGAGCTATACAGGCAGGGATATGCTAACGGCTCACAAGGGTATGAATATCAGCGATGAGGAATTTGTTGCTGTAGTAGATGATGTACTCAAGGCACTGGATTCGAACGAAGTCGGCCAGAAAGAAAGGGATGAAGTACTGTGTATTCTATATTCCATGAAAGGTGAAATTGCACACGTATAAATAAATGCGATTGAAAGTTCCGTCATACAGGTCATGACGAGTTTTCGTTTAACTAAAGCTAGTTGAAATATACAGTACTGAAAAGGGCGGTTTTTTAAATCAATGAACAAGCAGCTAATGAAATTGAAAAACAATGACTCAATATTCAGTTAATGCCCTTAAGTTTTATAGTTAATACTTGATAAATAAAAAATTGGGAGAGAAATTATGTCTGTAGGAGATCACTTAAGCAGCAAAATGAAATTATACGGTGTTCCTTCCGATACAGGAACATTGAAATGTCTTATGACAGCAGGTGAAAAAGGTGTCGATGTGGATAGCATAGCAGTAAGTGATACCAGTACACAGGAAATCAGTGCGATGTCTCCGTTTGGAACGCTACCCTGTTTGCGTGATGTTGATTTTACCCTGTGTGGCACTCAGGCCATTATGTCTTATCTTGACGATAAGGGATTTGGGCCTTCGCTGGTACCGCGCAACGGTGTTATCCGTGCATTACATTACCAGTGTGCACATATTGCCATTGAAACCGCTGGTCCAGCCATTGATA
The DNA here is from genome assembly GCA_050306135.1 of Gammaproteobacteria bacterium. Lineage (GTDB taxonomy): Bacteria > Pseudomonadota > Gammaproteobacteria > JACNJF01. The sequence continues at coordinate 8,624 of JBNLGQ010000067.1, read as the reverse complement.
AACTACTTAATGGTGAAGATGTACCCCAGGCAGTTGCTACATTGGGAGCTGCATTTGATGTGTTGAATAATACCTTGAAAAACAAAAAGCAGCGTGGAGATTTTCTGGTGGGAGAATTTTCTCTGGCGGATGTGCATTGGGCTCCTATAGCGCATGCCTGCATTATTAGCGGTCATGAAGATATCGTTAAAACGCGAGATGCCGTGAGTGTCTGGTGGGATAAGGTACAAGCTCATAAAAGTACCAGTAAAGAAGACTATGTGGCGTCTAATATCCTTCCAACACTGGATGAGATTAACAATAATCAGCTGAGATCTATTACGATCAATGTTTGATCGTATGGATCGGTATCTGCTGTCGATAAAAAGTGACTGAGTGGTGAATATTCATGTTTGGCTTGTTTAAGAGTAAACAGAAGGACTTTGAGGCGGTGATTAATCCATCCGGCGAAGCCGATACCATAGTCGTTAAATCTGGAGAAAATCTTCTGAAGGCAGCGCTTGCGGCAGGCCTGGACTGGCCACATGATTGTCGTGTTGGAAGTTGTGGGTCATGCCGCTGCCATTTAAAGCAAGGCAAGGTAAAAGAGCTTTCTGATTTTGCCTATGTACTGGATGGTGATCAGTTAAAAGATGGAATGATCCTGGCTTGTCAGTCTCAACTTAAGACTGATGTTGTGATCGAGGTGCCGTTAGCTGCGGGTAAGGATAAAGCAATGCCGATCAGTTCGATAGAAGGTGTGCTGGATAAGACCCGTATGCTTACCCATGACATCATGGAGCTAACCATCAAGCTTGATAGTCCATTTTCACATGTGGCCGAACCAGCTATAAATGGTCATGCTTATCGTGCAGGACAATATGCCGATATAAGCTTTCCTGGAATTGAGAATCCGCGTTCTTACTCATTTGCGAAAGCACCAAATAATGAAAATGATAAAGAGCTGACCTTTTTTGTGCGCAAGGTTCCCAATGGCGAGCTGACAGGATGGCTGTTTGCAGAAGATCGTATTGGGAGCAGAGTCGTTGTGAATGGCCCTTATGGCTCATTTTGGCTGAGAGATGGCAGTGGTCCAATGATCTGCATCGCTGGTGGTAGCGGAATGAGTTCAATAAAGTCTTTATTAGAGCATGCGAATGAGATCAATAGCCAACGTGAAACGGTTTATTTGTTTGGTGCGCGAACACAGCAGGATTTGTACTGTCTGGATGAAATAAAAGAGTTACAACAGGCACGAAATATAACCGATGAAGCATCAGCTCAGGGAGCGCTAAAATTTTTACCAGTGTTGTCGGAGGAATCGGAGGCTAGTGACTGGAGCGGTTTGCGTGGATTAGTGACGGAACATATATCAACCCAGGCTCTGGATTGGGTGAATACCCAGGCATATTTATGTGGGCCGCCGCCTATGATTGATGCAGCAATCGAGGAGTTAAAGCGTCAGGGTGTGACTGAGGAAAATATCTATTTTGACAAGTTTCTTGATGCCAGTAGTATGCCTGGAGGGCGCAACTAAAAACACTTTTTAAATCTTATTTTTATACCGCTAAGAGCTAAAGCGGTACTACAACATGACGCGCAATTAAACCTGTTTTTATTGCGCATTTTTTTTGCAAAAAAGGATGCAGGTTTAACTTAATTAACTTAGCAGAATACGTGGTGTTACGTATAGGTATCAACACAAGTCTCGAGTACATTTAACGTGTCAACAATAAATAATGGAGGCAAATAAATGAGTAAGTTAATTATAAATCTAAGATATTTCATGACCCCGATTTTGATCATTGTGGCGATGTTGGGAATTGTCGCAGGTGGTTTGTGGTCATGGCTAGGTGTTGGAATGTTTCTGTTTGCTATCGCGGCAGATTATATATCCAGCATAGGCTCTTTTAAGCTACAACCTGCTGGGGTCGATGAGCATGGTGAGTTAAATGGAATACCCTGGTTGCTTAACGCAATGATGTACCTGCAGTTGCCTGTCTTTATCCTGTTGCAGGGCAGCTTAATATGGCGTGTGTATGAATATGTCTCAGGCGTACCCATTGGTAGCATGGAGATATTAGGTGTTTCAATCACTACTGGTACAACGGGTATAAACCTGATTGGCGCTGCTATCTCTAATGGAATGTTTATGGGACTTGGTATCATGTTTGGTCATGAAATGTCTCATACCAAAGGCTGGACCTTTCTACTGTCACGCTGGATGATGGCACTGAGTGGTATCGCTCACTTCTGTTATGCACATGTCTACAATCACCATCTGGAATTAGCCCACGAGGATGATCCTGCTACCTGCCCTCGTGGACGTAACATCTATTTGCATTATCTGCTTTCACACTTCGGGCAATCTCGCTTCCTATACAAAATGGAACAACAGAGACTGCAACGTCTGGGCAAGGCTTTCATCTCTCCCGCTAATCGTTGGATACGGGGTTACATGATGAGTTTACCAACAGTATTTCTGTTCTGGTACGCAGGCGGGTGGACGGGACTCGGCATCATGGGCATTGCCTGGGTTATTTCCGGGTTCGAACTGGAGGTGCTGAACATGTTAGAGCATTATGGTTTGATTCGCGAAAAAGGTCAGCCTATTGAGTATCGCCACTCCTGGGATGTAGGTGAGTCACCTTTTACGCAAGTTGGATTTATCGAAATTGGTCGTCAGGGTGATCACCATGATCGTGGTGAAACACATTTCTGGGAACTCGAAGAAGTGGGTTCTCCGGATACAGGGATGGGATATTACGCCATGTTTGCGATGCTACTGGTGCCGCCAGTCTGGGAATCTTTTATCAAGCCACATCTGGCGAAATGGGATCAGGAAATGGCATCTGAAGGTGAACGTGTCGTTGCTGAACGAATGAACCGTAAGGCAGGCTGGAATGATATGCCAGCATTAACTTAAGCCTGAAAACAAAAAAATTCATGGTGAAAGTGCAGGTATGCACACTTCAGGTTGACAGGGATGTTGATCACCTTAACTGAGAACAACGGGAGAAAGTGATGAGTATATTTAAAGGTTTTTTTGCAATTGCTATTTTTACAGCCATCGTCGTGTGGGGTGCATTACAACTCAATATTGGTGAGCATCATACCGATCCGCTGTGGGCATTGGGGACTGCTGTAGGCTTTTTAGCATTATTGATTACCGATGTGGCACTTTTTTTTGGTGTGGCCAAAGACGACCCATTTAAGTGGGAATAAGGCATTGAATGATTCTGAATCCGTACGTTAATACGGATTCAGAATTATCAATGGGAAGAATAAATTTGGTATAGAAATAGGTATCTGAATAACGGGTCAGGTGTTCAGGTAATGTAAAAAGAGGTGAGGAAATGGGATTTTTTTGGAAAAAAACAAATAACAAACCACGCATGCAGTTACGCGGGTTTCCTGGTGATGCCGATACGGCGAAATGTCTGTTGATGGCCGCTGAAAAGGGCGTGCAACTTGATGTTGAACTACTGGATATTCTGGAGGGCGCCTGCGACAGTCAGGAATACCGCAAAATTTCGCCTTTTGGAAAATGTCCCTGTTTGAAAGAAGATGATTTTTTGACCACAGGGGCAGCGGCAATACTGGCCTATCTGGATGTTCGTGGTCAGGGTGGTCAGATGAATCCGAAAAAAGCAGCCATATATGGTCATCAGAACTATTGGGTACAGGTAGCGAGGCAGATCGCAGAACCTGCGGTAGCAACACTGGTGCAGGAAAAAATCTGTAGTCCAATGCGAGATAGTGGCTTTAGCGAAGATGAAACTCGCTGCGATGAGGCGCGTGCATCACTGGCAACGGTGCTGGATGAGCTTGATAGCCAACTGGATGGTAAACAGCTGGATGGGAGAAAGTTTATTGTAAGCGATTACTGCTATGCAGACGTTTACTGGACAGCCATCGCGCATCTATGCGTACTGACCGGGCAGCAGGATCTGATCGATTCACGCAGTCATGTGCAGAGCTGGTATCAACGAGTACATGCTCGCGATAGTTATGTCAGTCTGCCGACGCTGGATGATATAAAACACAAACAACTCAGGGCTGTAGCCTGAGTATCCAGGAGGAATTACACATGACCGATTTATTTGCATTTGGAACCGCACACGATACGCTCGATGTGGGTGAAAGATATGGCACCACTGGTGACATGAAGAAGACGCAATACGTGATGCAACTGCTGGGTAACCCTGGTGATGCTGATACGCTTAAATGTCTGCTCATCGCTGGAGAGAAAGGTATTGAGCTGGAGAGTGGAATTTTAGATATTGCCCAGGAACAGCAGCACGGAGAGAACTATCGCGAGATATCACCATTTGGAATTATGCCAGCGCTTAAGGAAGCAAAATACGTATGTGTAGGAGAAGATGGCATTACCTGTTTCATTGAAGGACGTGGACTTGGGAATAGATTGCAGCCCCGCAATGCCAGAGTACTGGCAGAACAAATGTACTGGATTGATATTGCGCGTAGTGATGTTGCACCGTATGTCAAAACCCTGGTACAGCAGCATGTATTAGGCGCGATGTCAGATCCTGAATTCCAGGCGGATGCCGAAGCGATGCAGGCAGCTCGAGATGCACTGCATGCGCCGTTGGATGCCATTAATACGCAGCTGGCTGGCAAACAGTTTGTGGTTGGTGATTTCTCTTATGCAGACATTCACTGGACCGCTTATGTTCATCTATTGGCAACGGTTGGCGAAGTTGCGCTTATCGAACAGCAGGCTAACCTGAAAACATGGTTTGAACGTATCAAGTCACACAAAAGCTTTTCAGGGCAGGACATTATACCTTATGAGCTAATGCCGACACTCGATGAGATTAAATCGCAAAGTTTAAAGGATGTAGTCTGCGGCGAATATTGATAATGCTTTCCTGTTATGACGCATTGCAATAGTGAATTGATTCAGCTTATGCATGATCTCAGTTTAAGTTCTGAGGAAGTGGCAAAGTGTCTAGGCGTAAGCGTGAATATCGTTTATGGCTGGACCAATACAGAAGGTGGTGGACAACAACTGCCTATGCCCGAAGCGGAACTGAGTCTTTTGAAATATTCACTGATGAGTGAAAATAAACAGACAACCTTGTTCTAGATTGTGCCTGGTATAGATATAGTACCCTATTTATGGCCGCTAATTGCGGCCATTTTTTAGTGATCGATTTGTACCGGCTGATATTAGCATTTATCAACTCATTCAAAGAGTAAGACGGTAAGCGTCTTGCACACCCCAGCTATGGTTAATCTCCAGTTTTATTGCGTCACTATATGATGAAAAAGCAGATGATTCTGAAGCTGTCGATTTGTTTTCCTGACTATTTACGATTAATTTAAAATAAAATTCAATTATCCTGCGTCCTTTCCGACATTCCTCCGTCTTATCTAAAGGCAATCTAGTTGTAAATTTAATTTAGAGGAGAAAATGATGAGCAACAGTGAAAATAATATAAAACCGAGTACGCAAACTGCTACGTCAAGCTCAGATCAAAGACAGGTCGATATTCAATTGTTATTTTTGGATCTGGATGTTTGTGAGCCATGTAGGGGAGCGGACAACAGTCTAGATATGGCTTTAGGAGAAATTGGAGAATTGTTAAAGGAATCTGGCTATACGATAAATGTCGAGAAAACCCATATCGACACAATCGAGAAGGCAGTTTCTCAGCGGCTTCAGTCTTCTCCTACGATCAGAGTAAATGGTAAGGATATTCAGCTTGATATTAAGGAAGATCATTGTCCTACCTGTGGCTCTTTAACTGATAGTGATACAGTTTATTGCCGTACATGGGAGTATAAAGGTGAGACCTACATTGTGCCACCAAAGCAAATGATCATTGATGCAGTGATGGAAAGTATCAACAGTGAACAACAAGTTGAAGCTGATAATATCAGCTATAATTTACCGGATAATATTAAGAATTTTTTCGACACTAAAAAGCTGAAGTCTTCCTGTTGTTCCAATGGTTGCTCCTGAGAAATCGTACTCCTTATTATGCTGGTGATAATGTATGAATATTGAAAAAATATGGCAAGATCATTATCGCCAGTTAAGGATGTATATTTATCGGCAGGTTAAGGATGAAACTTTGACAGAAGATTTACTACATGATGTATATGTGAGGGTCAGAGAAAAAATAAAATCTGTTGAAGACGCGCGAAAAATATCAAGCTGGTTATATCGTGTAACCAGCAATGTGGTGATAGATTATTTCAGGAAAAATCCTGATGATAAATTCATACAGTATCAGGATGACTTACCACAAAAATCAGAGACCAATCTATCGGATGAAGCGAGAAGAGAGTTGTCGAAATGTTTAATCCCTATGATTAATGAATTGCCTGAGGATTACCAGAAGGCAATTTATCTATCTGAAATTGAAGACCAGCCTCAAAAGAAAGTGGCAGAAATAATGGGCCTATCTGTTTCAGGAGCAAAGTCGAAAATACAGAGAGGTCGCAAAAAGATCAAAGCCATGCTGACTGATTGTTGTGAAATTGAGCTTGACCCTAAAAACAGGATCAGCAGCTTTGACTGTGCTAAAGATTCAGACAAACTTTGTTAAAACTGGATATTACATGCCAGGTACAAAAGAAAAAACAATACCAAATAAAATAGCGCCGCCTAAACCGAGTGCAAGGTAGGCAAAGAATACAGGTTTTCTAACCAGGCTCCATACTGCAGTCATCGCAGGAATGGAGCTAATAGCTCCGGCTACCATAAAAGCCATAGCCGAACCAGAAGACATCCCCTGTTCCATCAATCCGGCAACCAGTGGTGGTGCGGCATAACTATTAAGATAAGCAGGCATGCCAACCAGAGCCCCGGTGACTATGGGCAACAGTCCTTCGCCTCCGACTATGCCCCCAATAAGGCTTGCGGGTACATAGATGATTAGCAGGGCTTCCAGTAGATAAGCCAATGCCAGCCATTTAATCAAAAAAACAGCGTTCTCTATACCTTGTTGCTTGAATATCTGAACTCTAATTTTTTCATTCCAGAATTTCCATACTGTGTTTTGAGATGAAGGTTCAGTAGAACAACATGAACCGTCGTTTACCGAATCAGCCTTGAGAGGGCTTTTGAATGATTGGGATGTCATCAGGTATTTCACACAAAACCCACCTAGTAATCCTACAAATAAAGCAGCTACTGCTTTTCCTATCGCAAATTTCCATCCCAATGATCCAGCAGTAATCATTAATGATGGGGGATCAATTAATGGAGAAGATAACCAGAATGCCATCACTGCTGAAACCGGTGCGCCCAGTGCAAGTAAACCGGCAATAAATGGAATCACTTCGCAGGAGCAAAAGGGTGCTAGTCCACCGAATACAGCAGCCAGTATGATCATACGATTTTCCCTGCCGGAAAAAATCCGTGTAACCATATGCTCAGCGCTGCTAGCCTTTAGATAAGCCAGTAATAGCACCGCCATAATGATGTAAGGCATAGTGCCGGCCAGAGCAGACAATGCGATAGAAATAATCAGTTGAAGTTTATCGGGATCTATAACTGCAACCATGAGAATAATTGCAGGGATCAATGACCAGGCTGACCATAAGGGTTTAACATACTCAAGCAGACGATTATTGCTCTGAGTATTTTCATTACCACAACAGAATGATGATTTATCCTCCTTTATCTCATCAGAGCCATAGCAACTTGATACCGTTTGCGCACAGCAGGCAGTTGTTTCGGGTGCTGTAACTTCAATGCTTTCATCGCTTAGATTTATCATTTATTTACCACCGGAATAGTGTTGTATTAGTTAGCACAGGCGTCTGCGCAGCATTCATGAGTCAGAAAAGCAGCGAGAGCTTCTATATGCCTGTAATTTGCTTTGTTGATAACTGCTCGCCCCTGCTTCTCCTGAACAATCAATCCACCTGCTGCCAGAAACTTAAGATGGTGGGCGAGTGTGGAAGCAGGGATCTCTGTTCTTTGCTGAATCTCTCCAACGGTTAAGCCTGGTTCACCGGCTCTAACAAGCGCTCTGAGTACAATCAGGCGCGACTCTGATCCAGCTGCGGCAAAACCCTGGGCGGCGATTTCAGTTTCTAAAAGTGGCTTAGTCATGAAATAACTATAAAACTAGTTATATAGTGATGCAAGCAGAAATTTATTACAGAGCGAGCATTAGACGAATTTTTCTACAAATGCTTTTACGCTGAGGAAGAGGTGTTTCCGAGTAGTTTAGATGTTTTTCATGTCTGTCAGCCGTAACTATTAAATACTTTTGCTCAAATTGGGTCTTTCTTTAGTGTTTAATCAGCAAATACTTATAGATGTAAATCAAAACTCCAATATCATGGAAAAATTAGGTAATATTCCTGGAGATAAATATGGATTAAAAGGGATGAAAAATTTACAAGCTGTTGAATTAAAGGAAAAAACTTTAATATTTCCCCTGAACTATCAGATTAATTCCAAAAGATATATATGGAAAAGAGCGGTGTTTAAACACGGCCATTTTCCATTTATTTAAACTGTTATGCGTAATACAGGATAAACACATGGAAACTTGTGCTTGCTGCGGCTACAAAACTATCGAAGAAAAAGGTAACTATGAAATATGCCCTGTTTGCTACTGGGAAGATGATCCAGTACAAGAAGCAGATCCTTGGTTTGA
>JBNLGQ010000066.1:0-3714 GCA_050306135.1 Gammaproteobacteria bacterium | reverse complement strand
TCCATGGCTGAGCCATCGGGTTTTACTCTGGCTTTTACCTGCGGATCAAGAACGCGCTTTACACCTACTAAAACTTTCATATAGTCATTCTCTAAACTTATTAATTATGAACGCAGACAGGCATTGTCTGGATCAAATGGTGACTCTTTAATCACGCTCGCTTATACATTTCACCTAATATTTCCATCTCAAGGCTACTGCCTACTTCTGCATATACAGGTTCCACTAGACCCGGGATACCCGAACCGACGAAATCGCAGCCAATAACAACGACTTTAGCTGAGGGTCGATTATTAAGAAGGATTAAATATTTAGCTGTAAAAATACAGAGCCTGAAGTATATATTCAGGTCAATCCTCTATTGACCATTTTGCGACAGTAACCTATCCATATGCGTCAAAGGGTTATGCCGCTTTGGAACAGATCAAAGTCGCGAATAGATCAGATGATTCAGTCCTTACTCAGCATACTTTTGAGTATATTCTCGCAACAAACCTGTTTCAAACCCTGGCCACCCTATTGAGTATTAATTATGACTGAAAACGCAACACCAGAACGCGCAAAAAAAAGACGTGGAGGGAGAGCTGATAGAATAGCCCGTGCCAGCAATGACGTCGCAACCATCGTACCTTATATTACGCGCAAAATTCCTTACACTGAAGTACTGGATGAGGAAGGTCTGCAACTGATAGAAGCCAATGCCGAAACCATACTCAATGAGACAGGCATAGAGTTTCGCGATGACCCAGAAGCCTTACAGATCTGGAAAGATGCTGGCGCCGATGTTCAGGGAGAAAGAGTGCGTTTCCCCAAGGGCCTATGCCGCTCAATTATTCAGGCCTCAGCCCCGGCCGAGTATACCCAGCACGCCAGAAATCCAGCCCGCAATGTTCAGATTGGTGGCAAAAATACGGCCTTTGTACCCGCATACGGCAGCCCTTTTGTTTACGATATCGACCAGGGACGACGCTATGCCAAGCTGGAAGATTTCCAGAATTTCATCAAACTTGCTTACTCTTCGCCAAGCATGCACCTTTCAGGTGGCACCATTTGTGAACCCGTAGACCTGCCTGTGAATAAACGTCATTTTGATATGATTTACTCACACATAAAATACTCTGACAAATGCTTTATGGGATCAGTTACAGCACCAGAGCGTGCTGAAGACACCGTTGAAATGTGCAAAATACTGTTTGGTGACAACTACCTTGACCCTGTATCAGGTAGACCAAAGACCATCACCACCAGCCTGATCAATGCCAATTCACCACTAACCTTTGACGCCACAATGCTAGGCGCTGCCAAGGTTTATGCACGCAACAATCAGGCCTGTATCATTACACCTTTCATTCTTGCAGGTGCCATGTCACCGGTTACGGTGGCTGGAACAGCGGCTCAGACACTGGCTGAAGCCATGGCCGGTATGGCATTTGTACAATTGGTTAACCCGGGAGCACCGGTTGTTTTCGGCAGCTTTGCCAGCTCAATCTCCATGCAATCTGGCGCACCTACCTTCGGCACTCCAGAGCCTGCTCTGGTACTATATGTAATGGCCGCACTGGCCAGGCGACTTGGCGTTCCTTTCCGTTCCGGTGGTAGCCTGTGTGGCTCAAAACTACCCGATGCGCAGGCTGCCAGTGAATCTGCCAATACCCTCCTTCCAACTGTCATGGCTGGCGTTAACTTTGTACTGCACTCTGCCGGCTGGATGGAAGGCGGACTTAGTATGGGCTATGAAAAATTCATCATGGATACTGACCAGACCAACATGATGGAAATAGTGCTTAAAGGCGTCGACCTGAGTGAAAACGGACAGGCGATGGACGCAATTCGAGAGGTTGGTCCGGGTAATCACTTTCTAGGCTGCTCGCATACCCAGGCTAACTTTAAAACCGCTTTTTACCGCTCGCCAGTGACTGACAATAACAGTTTTGAACAGTGGACTGCAGATGGTGGGCTGGATCAGGCTCAACGAGCGAATGCGCTGTGGAAGAAAAGACTACAGGATTACCAGGCACCAGAACTGGATCCTGCCATTGATGAGGCACTGTTAGCCTATATGCAACAACGCAAGGAATCATTTCCAGACTCCAACGTATAAAACCTTAAAAGGGGGGCTTATGAGCCCCCCTTTACAGACTGCTTACCCTCTTATCAGCCATTCATTTTGCCCTAAAAAGTCGCCTTTTTCAGAGCCCTTTAGATTTGTGTTGATTTATTTACCTTCTGCTGCGACTATTCCCGTCTATATTTAGTTACGTAAAATAAACAAATTTCTCTCCTGCTTTTCCTGAGATTGTAACAATGCAACAACTAGACAAATCTTTTCACTTTGCTTTTCTGTTAGTACCTAACTACTCCATGATAGCTGTTAGCTCAGCCATAGAGCCTTTGCGTATGGCTAACCAGATCTCAAATAAAAAGCTATATGAATGGTCAGTAGTAACCCTTGACGGCAATCCGGTAATGGCCAGCAATGATCTAGCCATTCAGCCTGACAACTCGCTGGAGAACCTGTCTAAGTTAGATGCATTATTTGTCTGTTCTGGAAGAAATGTATCCGAGACTTTTACCAAGCCCCTGAAGTCAGCACTTTGCAAACTCAGTAACAAACACATTATTCTCGGTAGCCTTTGTACTGGAGCCTATTTGCTAGCCCGTAGTGGTTTACTCAATGGCTACCGCTGCACCCTGCACTGGGAAAACATGGCAAGCTTCCGCGAAGACTTCCCTCAGATTCAAATAAGTGATGAGCTTTTTGAGATGGATCGTGATCGTTACACCAGCGCTGGTGGAACCGCTCCACTAGACATGATGTTACAACTGATCAGCAAGAATCACTCTTCCCAGTTAGCCAATGAAATATCTGAACAGTTTATGTGCGATCGTATTCGGGGGCCTCACGATCATCAACGCATCCCCCTGCAACTACAACTGGGCTCTAACCAGACAAAACTATCCGAAGCGGTCATGCTGATGGAAGCCAATATTGAGGAGCCCATCTCTCTGGAAGAGCTATCACAATACCTTGGCGTCTCTCGCCGGCAACTGGAGCGCTTATTCCGCAAGTATCTGGACTGCGTCCCCACTCGTTACTATATGAATATCAGACTTAAACGAGCCAGACTCCTGTTACTACAAACCAACAAATCTATCATCGATGTAGCCCTTGCCTGCGGATTTGTTTCTGCACCTCATTTCAGCAAATGCTATCGCGATTTATTCCAGGTTTCTCCACGCGAAGAACGTCAAAAACCCATATCTGCAGAAAAGCCCTGATTTTTTTCAAAACCACATTCCCTATATTTAAGACTTAACAGAATGTAGGGGTGAATATGTTACGTTGTGTGGATTAGGGATGATACATACGACCAACCAAATGCGACCCCTATTATGCAGTAATGCGACCAAACTCAATAAACCGGTTGTTGAGGCCAAAATCAGTTGCTTATAATGGCGATTTTTTACCCGCTACAATAAAAGAGGATCAGTAAGATCATGGCAAAGTTTCCAGAAAAAGCAAATGTCGTCATTGTTGGGCTCGGCGGCATCGTCGGTGCATCGGTAGCACATCACCTGATTGAACGCGGCTGGGACGATATCGTCGGTATCGATATGACATCGATTCCTACCGATTGCGGATCAACCTCGCACGCCTCTGACTTTTGTTATGCTACCGATCACAGCAATTTTACATGCTATACCACCGGCTAC
>JBNLGQ010000065.1:0-38936 GCA_050306135.1 Gammaproteobacteria bacterium | reverse complement strand
CTTATCGGCAAAGAATGGTCGCAACTGCTCAGCTGTCCAGGGCGTTGTTAACAGGTCCCTGACATCTAGCTTATATCCATACTGTCGTAATACGGCTTTCTGTTGCGCATTCCCAATGCAACCCGGCTTTTCCCAGAAAATAACGTCCTCAGTCATTCACTCTGCCGCTAACAGAATTACCATGACCAAGCTCGTACTGACTCATGATAAATGCCGAGTGTCGATTCCATTCACGATTACTGTAGGGCATCCCTTTTGGCTTATCGCAGGTAATATCCTGAAAAAACCAGTGATGTATAGCTAACATACCTTTATAAAGGCTCCTGAAAACTGATAATAACTTAGGGGCCAAAGTGATCCCGATATAATCCTGATTAAGTACGATCATTTTGCTTACCTCTATCTGGCCTGCATTTCTGCCATTGCTGCAGCCATTTTTTCTGGCGGTATGCCAGTCAAAGAACCCGGTGGGTTTGCCTGCTCACCGAAGGAATTTAATATTGCTCCCTCTATAGGGCAAATGCTGACGCATTGAGCATCCATAAAATCACCATCACATTCGGTGCATTTTTTTGCATCTATCTTAAAGTGCGGACGAGACTCATAAATCGCCTTGCTGGGGCACAAGGGTTCGCAGGCCCAACAATTCACACAACTGCTTATGATTTCATATGCCATGTCGCTCTCCTCAGGCCTTAGCCAGTAATAATTCAGCGGGTTGTTGCTTATCGGGTATACCCTTCTCAACCATTTCTGCATACACAGCGGCTACGGCTTCTTCTATCGGTTCCATAGCATGCTCACCATTCGGCTGTATACCGGCCTGTTCCAGCATGTCCCAGGGTTCGTAACCAATTTTGGAACACAACACGGCTTCACAGCCTGCAAGCGTTTTGATGATGTTATCAAGAGTAGTCTCGGCATCGCAGCAGGTATCATCACCTGAGCAATACAGATCAACCTTGCGATGACCAATAAAGCGCACATCGGTCATGGAGGCTTCGTACACCAGAAATTCTCTGGCGTGACCAAAATGTTGATTGATAACACCACCACCGCTGGTAGCCACTGCCATCAATACAGGGCGAGATTCTTTTTTCTTTACGCCTAGAGATTCAAGAGAGACAAATCCTTTTTTGGCATCCTGTTGTTGTTTTAGTTTAGCTTCGACATCCGCCTGATATTCAGCACGTTTAACCATGGCTTCTTCATAATCGATATGCATGGTTTCAACCTTGTCCATGGTGAATTCGTCACCACGATCTTCACCCAGCATACCCACGGCATCTGCACGGCATTGGCGACAGTGGCGCATCATGTTCATATCGCCGGCACAGCTATCCTGTAGTACCTGCAACTCGTCATGCGTTGGACCACGTTGGCCCATCACACCGTAAAAGGTTCCATGCTCAGCCTCTGCGATTAGTGGCATTACATTATGCAGGAAAGCACCTTTAGCCTTAACTACCTTACTCACTTCTTCCAGGTGCTTATCATTTACACCAGGAATCATCACGGAATTAACCTTTACCAGAATGCCTCGCTCAGTCAGCATCTCTAATCCCTTTTGTTGCTGCTCGATCAGGATTTTTGCCGCTTTGACACCTTTGATACGGCGATTGTTCCAGAATATCCAGGGGTAAATCTTGGCCCCCACTTCAGGGTCTACACAGTTGATGGTTATGGTGACATGGTCAATATTGTGTTTGCATAATTCATCCACCTGATCTGGTAATGACAGACCATTGGTAGATACACAGAGTTTGATATCGGGTGCTTTTGCAGTCAGTTGGCGAAAGGTTTCAAAGGTACGTTCCGGGTTGGCTAATGGATCACCAGGGCCCGCGATACCCAAAACCGTCATCTGAGGGATATTGGCCGCTACAGCCATGACTTTTTTAACCGCCTGATCGGGGGTTAACAGCTCAGACACCACACCTGGACGAGATTCATTGGCACAATCGTATTTACGGTTGCAGTAATGGCATTGAATATTACAGGCTGGTGCTACCGCGACATGCATGCGTGCAAAATGGTGATGCGCTTCTTCAGAATAACAGGGATGGTTATGCACCTTTTCACGGATGTTTTCTGGTAGGTGCGACAGTTGATCATTACTGCCACCACAACCGGATGAGCTACAACCACCTGCATTTGCTTCTTCAGACTGACCTAATACGGTTAATTCCATCATCGATTCTCCTCGACTACATGCTTCTACAGCTATTGATTAATACTTTAAGAAAGCTAGTTATATCGCTTGTTATATCAACCAATGCAAACAGCATGCCTGTTTTGAAAAATACTGATAAGCTATTGAATATTAATGATTTAAATTATCCTGACATGTTCTGATGTAAGCTTTATTACACGACATTTTTAGCTTGATGTGGGGTGTACTACAGGGGGGATAGCGCGTGTAGATGCTGCGCAGGCAGTACTATCAGTACTGCTGCACCTTGATATTGAGTGTTTGAATTCGATAACCGATTTGACGCGGTGTCATGCCCAGCAGGCGAGCGGCTTTGGCCTGAACCCAGCCCACCTTTTCCAGCGCAGCAATGACACGCTCGCGTTCATCCATATCCGGGTCATCGATATCGATGTCGTTATTATTACTGCTGAAATCCTGTGGCACAGCAGCCGCAGGTATATTGCTCTGCAGGCCAGACAGGTTGATCGCCATATTGTTGATGACACCTTCTTCACTCATGACTGCAGCGCGCTCCAGACAGTTCTCCAGCTCACGCACATTGCCTGGCCAGTCGTATTGCATCAGTCTACCTATAGCATTGTCCTTAAGCGTTAACTCACGGCCCTGCATCTTGCCGATTTTAGCCACCAGAAAACGTGCCAGATCGGGAATATCTTCAGCTCTTTCACGCAATGCAGGCATGAAAATAGGCATGACATTGAGTCGGTAGTACAGATCTTCACGAAACTCACCTTCCTGAACCTCTGCTTCAAGATCCTTATTGGTAGCTGCGACTACGCGTACATCTACCTTAATAGTCTTGCTTCCACCGACGCGCTCGAATTCACCTTCCTGCAATACGCGTAATAGCTTGGCCTGGAATGCGGGGCTGATCTCTCCGATTTCATCAAGGAATATGGTGCCTCCATTAGCCTGTTCAAAACGCCCTTTGCGTTGATTAACCGCACCTGTAAAAGCGCCTTTTTCATGACCGAATAATTCGGATTCAAGCAGGTTATCCGGCAGCGCGGCGCAGTTAAGCTTGATAAAGGCGCCACTGGCGCGTTGCGAGTTATAGTGGATGGCATTGGCAATCAATTCTTTACCGGTACCTGATTCACCACGAATCAAAACCGTGGTATTCCATTTGGCAACCTGACGTACCTGGCCAAATACCAGTTGCATGCCATGTGAGCGTCCCACCATATTAGAGAATCCATGTTCACCGCGTACCTTGCGACGCAGGGCATCACGCTCGACCTTGAGCGCTAACTGTTCATCTTCAACCTTTTTAGCCAGTCGCACGCTTTGTCCGATGAGGTTGGCGACCATTTCCATAAAGCGCAGGTATTCACCCAGCTCACCCAGTGCGGATACCGGCTGTGCCGTCAGTACACCAATCACCTGTTCATCACCTATCAGAATAGGCGCTCCGATAAAGGGTAATGACTGGTCATACACATTCAGGCGATCCAGAAAACGATCTTCGTCAGATACTCGTTTAAGTACTACAGATTCACCGGTTTGCAGAATAGTGCCGACTATACCCTCACCCAGCTTGTATCGGACTGCATTAGCTGGGGTCGGTTTGCCGTGCAGAGCAATCATCATCAGGTCGCCACTATCATCATCGATCAGGCTGATCATGCCGTGACTTAGATTACCTGTATCATTGAGTGCATTCAGCACCTCAGTGAGTGTCTCTCTAAAATCCAGAGAGCGGCTGAGCACCTTGCTCACCTGATACAAACTCTCCAACCCCGATTGCATCACCTGGCGCTGCTGGTAATTCATATCTATTCCTTTCTTGTCGAGGTCAATTTTCATCGATTTCTCAAAAATTGAAATTTATGGGCAGTCGAACAAACACTCGACAGCCACCGTAAAAATCAGCATCAATTTCAATACTACCATTGTGTCCAATCACAACTTCCTGAGCCATGGTCAGCCCCATACCTGAGTGATTTTTTGAGGACTCCCAGCCACAGTAAAATGGCTCGAACACCTTTAACCGATGCGCTTCGCTAATACCGGGTCCATTGTCCATAATCTCAATCACTAATTCGTTACCATCCTGCCTGGTTTGTACCCTGATTTCGCGATGATCCTGATTGGTTTGATTAACTGCCTGTATCGCATTATCGATCAGGTATTTAAATAGCCCGCGTAATGAATTCGCACGACCATCCAGTGGAGGTAATACCGTAGTGGGTCGCCAGTCGACAACCACTCCCGAGGCAAGCATAGTATCGGTTGATAACTTCAGTACCTCATGCAGGATCTCATTAATATTGACCTGAGAAAGCTGCTCATTAGTTGGGTCGGGTAAAGCTGCATGTAGACTATCCATAGCTTCTTCACCGCTTTCCAGTGCATGCTTTAAAATATTTTGCAGGCTGCCCTCACTTCTTTTGTCGCCCGGTATCGCAAGCGCCGCTTTAATCACATTCAAAGGCACCTGTAATTTATAGATTGCCCCGGAAATGGCTTCGCGCATGGTCTGACTGAGCTGGTGCTCGGTCATATTGGCACGAATCATATTCATTCTGGCTTCATTGATACGCTGCCGACTGCCAGTCACTTCATTCGCTATCAACATCAGATACCCTTTGGAGGACTGAGGCTCAGGTCCTGTAAAATAATTGTGAGCGGCTTCGTCCAGCTCATCAATATATACACCCGAGCAGGAAAACCATCGGGGTGTCGCGCTTCCAGGGGGATCCAGGCGAACATCTATATTGGTAAAGCCCTCCCCTTTTTCACAGCCTTTACGCAGGCACTCTCCAAGTTGCGTTTCCAGCACATCCAGAAACAGCTTAACCGGTTCCTCACCTTTGAAATCGCCCATCAAAGCCTTGTAGGCGAGATTATCCATCACCACTTCCCCATCCATTGACAACATGGCAACCACCATGGGTGCGGCATCCAGCGCTGCCTCGGTGAGGTTTTTCTGAAACTCAAGACGCTGCTTAAGCTGGTGCATTTGAGTAATATCACGGTGCATCCCCAGATAATAGGCAACCTCACCCTGATGATTTAAAACAGGAGAGATGGTGAGCTCAGCAAGGTATTCATTTTTGTGCTTGCCATGATTCACCAGCATGCCTTTCCAGACCTTAAGCCCCTTGATGCTTTTCCACAGATCCTGATAGATTTCTACCGGGGTAGATTTACTCGAAAGCACCGACTCATTTTTACCTATAACCTCATGGCTCTGGTAGCCAGTAAGACGTTCAAATGCCTGGTTTACAAACAGGATACAGGCATTCGGGTCAGTAATTGAAATGGCAATCGGAGACTGCATAACCGTTTCGAAAAATACCCTGGGCGGTAAATATTCCTTTGAACCTATGTCTGTGAACGCCTCAATAACTTCCGCTGGCGTTCCTTCGGGAGGCGCATCAAGAAATCGACTGATTGCATCAATTACCTTGTCCGGGGCACATTTCTCTTCTGGTTGAGCCATAATTTAAGCCTGAATCTAAAACCTGAGTTATCAGCAGCAAAATCTATACCAAAGATTTTTGCCTACAAATGTGAGGCGCTGGTTCACTTATGTTCACCACCCCTGTCGAATATGTAGCAAATACTACATTCAGAGTTTATGGATTTGTAGCAATTGATACAAAAGCACCATTAAAGCGCACAGCCCTGATTCAGCAAAATCAGATTGTTTAATTTTTTTTCTGCTAAATCTCTCTGCCAAAGCGCGTCAACTCTCACTTTTACCCCTGTTTTACTCATAGCTACCGAGAACACTGCATAACAGATGTCTAGTTTGGCATATTTTTTGACTATGCCTTGTTATCTAGAAATATTGTTTAGGTTCATGGAATACATTCTGATCATTCTTTCAACGGCACTGGTTAATAATGTCGTACTGGTTAAGTTTTTAGGTCTATGCCCATTGATGGGTGTTTCCAACAAACTCGATTCAGCATTGGGTATGGGTCTGGCGACCACCTTTGTATTAACCCTCGCTGCTTTTGCTGGATGGATACTGGAAACCTTCGTACTGCAGCCCCTGGATATTGGCTTCTTACGCATACTGACCTTTATTCTGGTTATCGCAGTAGTGGTCCAATTTACTGAAATGGCTGTACGCAAAACCTCACCTGCTTTATACCAGGTGCTTGGCATCTTCCTGCCTCTGATCACCACAAACTGCGCAGTGCTGGGTGTTGCCCTGCTCAATGTTCAAAAAGAAAACAATCTACTGGAAAGCCTGATCTACGGTTTTGGCTCTGCACTGGGCTTTACCCTGGTACTGGTCATCTTTGCCGGCTTACGTGAGCGACTTGCTATCTCAAACGTTCCCGCCGCTTTTCGTGGCGCTCCCATCGCTTATGTGGTGGCGGGTTTGTTGTCACTGGCGTTTATGGGCTTTGCTGGATTAACAAGTTAACACTGGAGAGAGAAACATTATGTCTGCAGCCATTATCATCATTGCACTTCTGGGCTTAAGCATGGGTACCTTACTCGGCTATGCCGCAAAGTTTTTTGCCGTTGAAGGCAATCCACTGGAGGCAGAAATCGAAGACCTGTTGCCAGGATCACAGTGTGGTCAATGCGGCTACCCTGGATGCTCACCCGCTGCCGCTGCAGTTGCTAACAGCGAAGCTCCTGTGACTTTATGTCCTCCTGGTGGTAAGGCTCTGGTAGAAGCTTTGGCTGAGAAAATGGGCGTCAGTGTTGACCTGTCTGATGTTGATGAACAGGAACCTCGCGTTGCCTTTATCCATGAAAACCTTTGCGTTGGCTGTACCAAGTGCTTCAAGCGTTGTCCTACCGACGCCATTCTGGGCGGCCCGAAAATGATTCATGCTGTGTTTACGGATGCCTGCACCGGATGTGAAAAATGCTTTGATGTTTGCCCAACTGAATGTATCGAAATGCGTAAGGTTGAACACACACTTCAGACCTGGTACTGGCCTGAACCGGCGAAGGTTGCCTGATATGTCTGTTGCAAAAGTATTTAAGTTATTCAAAATTCGCGGTGGTGTGCATCCTGATGATTGCAAATCATTCAGTGCTGATCAAAGCATTGAAAACCTGCCAATGCCGGCATTACTACACATCCCATTACAACAGCATATTGGGGCTCCCGCTGCTGCCCTGGTCACGCGTGGAGAAAACGTCAAGAAGGGACAGTTATTAGCTCGTAGTCAGGGCGCGATTTCGGCGCCTGTGCATGCTCCCACTTCGGGGAAAATCATGGGCGTTGGCGGTTATCCTGCACATCATGCATCTGGTTTACTGGTGCGCAGCATCACGCTTAAACCAGATGGACTGGATGAATGGAGCGGTGACCTCGATCCGGTAGCAGACCCTTTTATTCTATCGCCTGATGAAATCGCAAAACGCGTTGCCAGTGCTGGCATTGTTGGCATGGGTGGCGCGACCTTCCCTTCTTCAGTCAAGTTAAGTTTACGTAAACGCTACACACTGAACACACTGGTAATTAACGGTGCGGAGTGTGAGCCCTATCTTACCTGTGACGATCGCCTGATGCAGGAACATAGCGATGAAGTACTACAGGGTGTTTTGCTGATGGCGCGGGCACTGGAAGTAGAGAAGGTTTTATTTGCTATTGAAAACAATAAACCCAATGCCATTGCCGCGATGCAACAGGCTGCGGCAGATCACCCGCAGGTTCAGGTTGTTGGCCTGCCTACCCGCTACCCCATGGGTTCGGAAAAACACATGGTACAGGCCCTTACCGGTAAAGAAACACCAGCGCGCGGCCTGACCGCAGACATTGGCATCGTGGTGCATAATGTGGCTACCGCTCTGGCAGTGCACGACGCCATTAAACATGGCCGACCATTGATTTCTCGCGTGATGACTGTTTCTGGTTCAGCGATTAAACAACCTAAAAATGTACGCGTCCTGATCGGTACACCGTTAGATAACCTGGTGGAATTCTGTGGTGGTTATAGCGAACAGCCGGCCAAAATCATCAGCGGCGGTCCAATGATGGGACAGCCTTTACGTGAAACTCGCGTACCAGCAGTCAAAGGCAGTAACGGTCTGCTTGCTTTAACTGAAGCAGAAATCAATGCCTCACCCGAGATGCCCTGTATACGCTGCGCCAGTTGCGTGCAAGCCTGCCCCTGCGGCCTGGTGCCGCTGGAAATGGCAGCCAATATTCGCGCTGGCAGTCTGGATAATTCCGTCAGTATGGGCTTACTCGACTGTATCGCCTGTGGCTCCTGTTCCTATGTCTGCCCGGCTCATATCCCATTGGTGCAATATTTTAATTACGCCAAAGGCGAACTCGCTCAACGTCAACGCCTGCAGCACAAGCAGGGTGAAACCAAGCGCCTTACCGAAGCTCGCACCATACGCATGGAGAAAATCCAGCAGGCCAAACGTGAAATGATGAAAAAGCGCAAGCAGGAAATGGAAGCCAAAAAGAAGCGCGAAGCAGAACAGGCTGCAGCACTTGCACAGGCATCTACCGAAGCTTCATCTGAGACGGCCGAAGTCAGCCAGCAGGAGGCCATATGATCGAACAACCACTCATAGCTGGACCTTATACCCACGAGGGAAAAAGCATCAGCAAGACCATGCAAATAGTTATGCTTGCACTGCTACCCGCGACGCTAGTGGGCTTTTATATGTTTGGCTGGCCTGCAATCTATCTATTTATAGTCACCGTGGCTAGCGCATTACTGGCTGAATATCTGTCACTCAAGTTGGCCGGCAAACCAGTACAAACTTTCATGTGGGATGGCTCAGCCATTCTAACCGGCTGGTTACTGGCAATGACCCTGCCACCCTGGGCACCCTGGTGGATCGCTGTGGTTGGATCATTCCTCGCTATTGTTATCGGCAAACAGGTGTTTGGCGGTCTGGGACAAAACCTGTTTAACCCGGCTATGGTGGCACGTGTTGCATTACTGATTTCTTTCCCACTTGAGATGACTGCATTCACTGCACCCGTACCACTTTTTTCGGCAAATGCACCTGACTGGTTTCAGGGACTATCCATTACCTTTGGCTTCGCACCTCAGTACGATGCTATCAGCAGCGCTACGCCTCTGGGTCATATTAAAACCGAATTGATGACAGGTAAAAGCCTGAGCGAAGTGATGCAGGGCACCGAATCTCTGTTACAGATGACGTTTGGAAAATCCTCTGGCAGCCTGGGGGAAACCTCTGCCATCTTCATTTTAGTAGGCGGGCTTTTTCTGCTGTATAAAAAGATCATCACCTGGTACATACCTGTTTCCATGCTGGTCACTCTGGCTCTTTTATCAGGCGTATTTCACCTGATTAATCCCGAGCTCTATCCTGGAGCCCTGACCCACCTGATGTCAGGGGCCGCAATGCTAGGGGCATTTTTTATCGCTACCGACCTGGTCACCTCACCAGTATCAGTGAGAGGGCAACTTTTGTTTGGGGCAGGCTGCGGACTGTTTGTCTACGTCATTCGTACCTGGGCCGGATACCCCGAGGGTGTCGCTTTTGCAGTCATGCTGATGAATGCCTGTACCCCATTGATCGACCATTACCTTAAACCACGTATCTATGGCCGAGACAGGAAAGGGGAGCCACTCAATTATGCCCCCACAGAAAGCAGTAAAGAGAGCGCATCATGAGCACAGCACAGGAACCAGCTTATAGAAAACGCATAGGTTACCAGGCCATGCTGCTTGGCGGCTTCGCTACCTTCGCTTCGGTATTTTTAGTATCCGGCAACATGGCTACCAAAGATGCGATTGATGAGCGACTGAAGGAAGATTTACTGCAATCGCTTAGTCAGGTAGTCCCCGATAATTTATACGATAACAACCTGCTGGATAACATACTGGAAGTCACCTACCAGAAGGATCAGACCATCAAGATCTATCGTGGATTCAAAGGTTCACAGGTGAGCGCTTTGGCCTGGGAAATTTCCGAACAGGGTTTTGCTGATGAGATCAAGATGATTATCGGCGTGGATAGCGATGGAAAGATACTTGGCGTCCGCGTCATTGCTCACTCAGAAACACCCGGCCTGGGTGATAAAATTGAAGAAAAGAAAAGTAACTGGATTTTTGATTTTAATGGCCTGTCTCTGGGCAACCCGCCAATCGCCGAATGGAAAGTAAAAAAAGACGGTGGACGATTCGATGCATTTTCGGGCGCTACGATTACACCACGCGCAGTGGTTAAAGGCATTACCGAAGGCCTGGAGTTTTTTAAGGCCAATCGTAGTCGATTAATCTCAATCCCTGACCAGTCAGATAGCAAAGTAGACGTGTCATCCCTGGATAGTACGGAGAAAGCAGGTGAATAATCAATACTCAACCATCGTCAGAGATGGCCTATGGGACAACAATATAATATTCGTGCAGGCATTGGGACTATGTCCATTGCTGGCAGTTACCGGCACCGCCAGTAATGGCCTGGGCATGGGGCTCGCCACCACCGTGGTACTGGCTACATCAGGACTTTGCATAGCGGTTCTACGCGGCATCATCACGCCTCAGGTTCGCATCCCTGTTTTCGTATTGATCATCGCAGTACTGGTCACCATGGTAGACATGGCAATGAATGCCTGGGTGCATGATCTACATAAGGTACTTGGTCTGTTTATTCCGCTTATCGTGACTAACTGTGCAATCCTCGGACGAGCCGAATCCTTTGCTTCACGCAACCAGGTACTTCCGAGCATTATAGATGGGCTAATGATGGGCCTGGGTTTTACACTTGCTCTGATGATACTGGGTGCAACACGTGAGATTATTGGCAGTGGCACCTTATTTGCCAATGCATCTTTACTGTTAGGCTCATGGGCACATCATCTGGAATTGGTGCTGATACCTGAATACAAGGGTTTTCTATTAATCATTTTGCCGCCAGGAGGGTTTCTGGTGCTGGGCTTCCTTTTAGCCGGTAAAAGAATACTGGATAAAAGGCTCGCAGAACGTCAGCAAGCTGTTCTGGCAACCGCTTAATATCAGAGGAGAATAGAGGGTATGAATGTTGGTGTAGCCTATGCGGATAAATTCAAACAGGTTTGGCTGAAACTGGAAATTCCCGATGGCAGTAGCGTTAAGGAAGCTATTGAGCATTCAGGGCTACTGGAGCAATTCCCGGACATAGACCTGGAAAAACAAAAGGTAGGTGTGTTTGGTAAAGTTACCAAACTGGATGCCCCGGCAGAGGAAGGCTCCAGAATTGAAATCTATCGAGAGATTACTGCTGACCCCGAGCTTGTTGAACGACGGGATATGTAGCTGTTAACAATCGAAAAACCTTTCACCACGGAGTTCACAGAGAAGTAAAATTAACTGGGTCATTATCTGAATGGCACTTACTTAAGCTGAAAACTGTCTTCGCGAGTACCCAAAGGGCATAAACTACGCGCGGCAGGAGTGGCACAAGGATGTGCCGTTTACGGACCTAAGGATGGAATCTCTAAACAGTGCTGAGACCATCTGCCGGAAGGGATTAGATCCCTTGCTTCCGTATACGCTACTTCCCTGTAGCACTCCTGCCACGTCGCAAGCTCGGTAACTGCTCCTGCGTTACCCTACCACCTGCGTCCATGCAGGCGTCCTCGCAATGACGTCGTGTTAGCCTTAAGTAAGTGCCATTCGGTCATTACCTGGTTCATTCCCCTGGTGAACCCAAGATATGGCTAAAATTTAGTACAACCAGGTGGTTTATTTAATTGAGTCGGGTTCTTTGATTGCAGAAATCACCTTGCCATCCATCAACACGATAAAAAAATGTGGCTCGGATCCATCTTCTGAAATCGATTTAATCTTAATCAGATAATGCCAGTATGATTCGTGATGAGGAACAGGTTTCAACTCCACCCCAATAATCCTTGAAGTCTCGAAATCAATATTAGATTTTTCATCATTTAAGATCGCCGTTAAAGCCTGATCAATAGTGAGCGGTAGCGATGATTTGAAAGGTGTCCATTGAGTCGTATTATTCAAATCTTCCTTATTGATATAAGCATCAATTTTTACATCATCGATGTACTCTGATATCTCAATAGGGAATTCGAATGCGTGTACATGGCTGCTAAAAATCAGTAGCAGCATAGGTAGTATTTTTTTCAACATATAAGATCCCGGAAAATAGTTTTAAGATTCGCAAATATACTCAACCACTTCGAGACCAAACCCGGACAGGGCATGGTAGCGTTGCGAGGTTGATGTTAACAGGCGCATCTTGCTGATCCCCAGATCTGAAAGAATCTGCGACCCGGCCCCTACCTGACTGAACTGATCGGAAGTACCAGCACTAGCAGGTGTAACATCTCTAGAGCAAAGCTTATGAATTTTATACAGTACCGATTGATTGGATTCCTGACTCGCCAGGATAACCAGCACTCCACCTTCATCCGCGATCTTTTGCATCGCGTTCGGTAAAGTCCATGTTTTATCACCCGACTGTAATAAATCCACCAGTGCATTCTGTGTATGTACTACACGCACCAGAGTCGCCTCATTGGGATCTATATCGCCTTTGATCAGTGCAAAATGCATATCGCCATCGATCAGGTCTTCAAAAATAACGACTTTGAATTCACCAAAAGGGGTCTGTATAGGTGACTCGTCTACTCTCTTTATGGTCTTTTCGGTGGCATAGCGGTAAGCAATAAGGTCAGCGATAGTGCCCAGTTTTATGCCATGTTCCTCAGCAAAAACCTCCAGCTGAGGGCGTCTTGCCATGGTGCCATCTTCATTTAAAATCTCTACGATTACGCTTGCAGGTGTCAATCCAGCCAGACGGGCGATATCACAACCAGCCTCAGTATGTCCGGCTCTGGTTAATACACCGCCTGGCCGAGCCATGATAGGAAAGATATGACCAGGCATCACAATATCCTCAGGTTTAGCATCGGCTGCAACTGCTGCCTGAACCGTGCGGCATCGATCCTTGGCGGAGATTCCTGTCAAAATACCTTCGGAAGCTTCTATTGAGATTGTAAAGTTGGTCTCGAAACTCTCCGTATTTTTACTCACCATAAGTGGTAGATTTAACTGCTGGCAACGATCAGCGGTTAATGTCAGACAGATGAGACCACGCCCATGAGTCGCCATAAAGTTGATGGCTTCGGGAGTTATCTTATCTGCCGCGATCAGGATATCGCCTTCGTTCTCGCGGTCCTCATCATCCATGAGAATGACCATTTTTCCCTGTCGAATATCTTCAATTATTTCTTTTGGGCTACTGATTGCCATATATCTTGAGAACTCCAAACCTGGTTGTTGCGCTATACGAATTTAATTACTCTGCACATCGGGGTATCACCATCTGGATGTCTGAGTATTGAATAGATTGAAAAGCACGCAAGACATATCGACCATATTTACCCTGATACAGGCCTTGCGGAGCGGAATTGTAGCAATATTGCTTAACTATGCATATCGAAATGACTGAATCCAGACCCACAACTGCCGTGGTCAATGGGTTTCAGTCAACGATTATCCATTTACAGTTCAGGCAGTATTTACACACATTAATCATTTGTAATGACGCTGCTGCCAATTTTATCCAGAATTTGCAGCTCGCCATTACGCAGATCATAAAAGCAACCTAGTAATTCCAGCTGACCGGCTTCAACACGATCCTTAATCCAGGGGTAAAGCATCAAATTCTGCAGAGAATGATTAACTGCGGTTTTCTCGCAGGCATGGATTTTTTGTTGCATATCATGTAAATCTTCACGCTCCAGTACTTCTTTCTTTGCTTTTGCGGCAAGATTCATCCAGCTATCGATAAAGCCTTCGGCCTGAAAGGAGGTGTCATTTTCCATTAAGCTTTTGATACCGCCACAGTTCGCATGCCCTAATATCACTATCTGTTTTACCTTTAGGCAGGTCACTGCAAATTCGAGTGCCGCGCTGGTGCCGTGATAGTTACCAGTGGTTTCATAAGGGGGTACCAGGTTGGCAACATTGCGTATGACAAAGATCTCACCTGGATCCGCATCGAACAAGATGCCGGGATCAACTCGTGAATCACAGCAGGAGACGATGGCAACCTCTGGTGCCTGACTTAGCGCCAGTTGTTCCAGCCTGTCTTTATTCTTTTCAAAATATCCTTCTCGAAAGCGTTGATACCCTTCAAAGAGTTTATCGGTCATTCTGCTACCTGATTAATTAAAAGAGTTCTACTCATTGAATAATTGTAAAATAATCATTGATTTATATAGCAACACTCTGGCTACGGAGTAATTGCATGCTGTGTCAGGGTTGGTTAGCCCCTGTTAACAGGCCTTTAACTAAACCCATTTACAACACCCAACAGCAGTGCATAACGAGCCCCCTTGGCGATGACTACCAGTAATATGAACAGGCTTAACCTAACCTTCATCACTCCTGCTAACAGTGTCAAAGGGTCACCTATCACAGGCGTCCATGATAGCAGTAATGACCAGATGCCATAGCGTTGAAACCAGTGCTGGGCTTTTTCCAGTGATTGCTCGCTTACCGGAAACCAGCGTTTATGCTGAAAATGCAAAAAGTATCTCCCCAGCACCCAGTTAACTATTGACCCCAGAGAGTTTCCACTCGTTGCCCATAGCCACAACAGTATCTGACTTAAATCCTGCTGCATCAGGCTTACCAGCAAAATTTCCGAACTGCCCGGCAACAATGTCGCCGAAAGGAATGCGGATAGAAAAAGGCCCAGATATTCTAAAGACATTAAAGCCTGACCGCTTGATGGCTACTTGAGTTCGCTTAGTACGCGATATACCGCATCTGTCAGCTGAGTCAGTTCTTTGTCCGGCATTATATAGGGAGGCATCAGGTATACCAGTCGCCCGAAGGGACGCACCCATACCCCCTGTTTTACAAAAGCAGGCTGAATAGTTTTCATATCTACAGGCTTGTGCATTTCAACAACCCCTATTGCGCCCAACACACGCACCTCCTTGACCGTTGACAACTCATTACACTGCTGCAAGCCATTGCTTAAACCCTGCTGCAATGCCTTCACCTTATCTTTCCATTGCGAAGATAATAATAAATCAATACTGGCATTGGCCACCGCACAGGCCAGGGGGTTGGCCATAAAGGTTGGTCCATGCATGAACACACCAGGGTCATTATTACTGATAGCTTCACTCACTTTCTGGGTTGTTAAGGTTGCTGCCAGCGTCATATAGCCACCAGTCAGGGCCTTGCCTACACACATAATATCGGGTGATATATCGGCATGTTCGCAGGCAAATAATTTGCCGCTGCGCCCAAAACCGGTAGCGATTTCATCAGCTATCAGCAATACATCAAACTCATTACATAGCCTGCGCACAGCAGCCAGGTATTGCGCCGAATAAAACCACATGCCACCGGCACCCTGTACGATGGGCTCAAGGATAACAGCTGCAATTCCCTGTTGATGTTTTTGTAGCGTTTCACGCATCGCATCCAGCTCAGATTCATCGCAGGGTTCGCCAAAACGAGCTTCGGGCTGAGGAACAAAATGCTGCTGGGTCAGTATCTCTGAGTACAGGGTATGCATACCGGTTACCGGATCACACACAGACATGGCATCGAAGGTGTCACCATGATAGCCGGAGCGCAAACTGATAAAGCGCTGTTTTGTCTTTTGCCCTTTGGCATGCCAGTACTGAATAGCCATTTTCATGGCTACTTCTACAGCTACAGAACCACTATCGGAAAAGAATACCGTCTGCAAAGGTTGCGGCGTCAAATCGACCAGTTTTTTAGCCAGAGCAGCGGCAGGCTCATGCGTTAAACCACCGAACATAACATGCGCCATGGATTGCAGCTGGTCCTGAATCGCACGATTCAAACGAGGGTGATTATAGCCATGCACAGCACACCACCAGGATGACATACCATCAATCAGTTGGCGACCATCCTGCAGTTTGATACGCACGCCCTGCGCTGACTGAACTGGAAATACCGGCAGGTCTGAACCCATAGCTGAATATGGATGCCAGACATAATCTGTATCATGACTAATCCATTCTGCGGTATTTCTAATATCAGAGTTCATATATGTGTTCATAAAGCTTACGAATGTTTTCTCGGAGGTTTTTGAGCAGGGGTTTTCTACCTGTATGATGCGTATGCTGCAATACCGTTTCCCAACGGCGGTTGAGCATGACTTTTTCTATCAGTACCTGTTGAGCTGTTTCATCCAGCCGATATATAGTATCTGAATAAGTGATCAAAAAGCGTTGTATAGCAGGCAAAGCATAGTCGAGTCCACGAAAACCGAAAGCAAATGCCTCAACTTCTGCTCTATCCTGATTGAGTAAAGCCGCATCAGTCTTGATAAGAGAGAGCACGACCAGTACATCTGCCCAGTACATCTCGTTACAATAGCTCAGCAGCCAAAGCGCAAGGTCCTGCTGGATTTTATGTTGCATGGTTCGCATATCTGCAATCACTGTCGATTGTGTGCTGTGCAATACCACCAATGTCTGCCGTCCGCTGGACTTGCCCTTACCTGATGCAATATGTGATAACTGAAATCCACAGGATTTCCAGAATGCAGCATTGGTCTGATCAAGTGAAAAGCTACTGCCCAGATAATCCAGCTGATGCAAACCCGCCAGCTGTTTTGCTTGCTCGATCAACATGCTACCCAGACCTTTACGCCGGTAATTCTGCTCAACCGCAATGCGCTGTACCCGATATCCACGATAACAGGAAAAATGTTTTATCCCGGCCTGCGCCGTCATCATCTGTGCCAGCAAATGCCCCTGGGGTCGACGCCTGCCCATGAAGACCTGTTCACTCAGCTCAGCATCAAATCCACCTTCCTGATTGAGCAGCATCACGCCCAAAACAGCAGATTCATCACGCGCTACAACCAATAGCTGGTTCTCATCTTCCATTAGCTGACGCAGATCGGATGGCCGTGTGCGGTAATGGGCGGATATCAGCAACTGGTATATCTCACGTAATATCACCAGGTCTTTTGCAAGTTCCGCTTTGCTGATCAACTGAATGTTAATCTCGCCCTTTTGCTGATACGTTTTATTACTGCTGGAAGTTAGCATCAGAGCATGGTTCATGCTCTGCTCCAGTAAATCGTTTTGCCCCCAGCGCACTGCCTGATTCAACTGTACAGAGTGATAATCCTGCGAATTGAAGCTTGCTATAAACTTCAGCAAAAAGCCCTGACCAGTCCCTTCGTAGCCTCCCGTAGTGGTTGCCAGAACGGTCTTATTGGCCAGTTCAATGCATTGCTGCAAGACACTAACCGGTAGCATGGCAGCTTCATCAATGATTAGCGTATCTATGCGTTTTTGTCTGCGAATGATTTCATCCGGTGCCATAAAGGTGACTCTGGGCTTATCTACTATTTCACCTAGTAAAATTTCAACCTGCATACGTGATGCGGCCGTAACCACAACATCGCATTCACTGGCAAGACGGCTGGCAAACATACCCAGAGCAGTACTTTTACCTCGCCCACGATCGGCAGTGAGCAAAAATAAGGGCTTATTCCGTTGCTCATGCCACTGGCTTAATTGCTGGATTAAGTCATGTTGATCCTGGGTTTCACCCTCCTCAATGTCAACCAGTGGAGAATTGATCAGAGGCTCGACTATGGGCAGCGCCTGGTCGGGATAAATACAGTAATAGTTTTCACTGGCAGACCATTGATCGAGCAGATAGCTCAGAAACACTTCTTTCTGACCTGCCCCACCCTGCCAACGCCCATAGGCATCATCTATCTCACTCCATTTTTGCGGGCATAGCAGCACCAGAAAACCTGCGCTACGGATCAGTCCTGTAGCCATACAAAGCACATCACTATTAAGCCCACTGAACAGGTCGTAGATCAGGGTCTCAGTTTCCTGCCCCAGAAGGTTTTCTACCTTCGAAAAACTTATCGAGTCGGGCAGAGTCTCATCATTCGATAGCAACAACAAAGATTGCCCAAAACATTTATATGCCGCTTCTACCCCCCATTCTCTGGGGCCACGAAGCAGCACTATAGCGCGCTGGTGAGACACATCGAGTTCTTTCTTCAAGCTATCAAACCAGTTTAATAGCCTTTCATTTTGCGCTAAATCCTGGATGGAATTTGTGGTAGGGTATGGGTTCATTATGCGGAGTTTATCATGACCAGAGAACAACAGATTGAAATTGAAGCAGCCGCTTTTCGTGGCCTGGTACAACACTTACAGGAACGCACCGATGTGCAAAATATAGACTTGATGAACCTGGCTGGTTTTTGCCGAAACTGCCTTTCAAAATGGTACCTAGCCGAAGCCCTGAATCAGGGGCTGGACATGGATTATGCAGGGGCCCAGGAAAAGGTTTATGGCATGACCATCGAACAGTGGAAGCGTGACCATCAAACCCCTGCTTCAGATGAACAAATGGCTGCTTTCGAAGAAACCAAGCCTTTGCACGCCAAGATTAGCGGCCATAATTAAGATATATCACTTTACCAGAGTATCAATTGAACAGGAGATCAGGATGAAACTTAAACTACTTATCTTTTCATTTATCAGCGCATTAATGTTTGTTACGACCTCAGCAGATGCGGGTGAAGGCCGTTACCAGGCTTACTGGAATGGCAAAAACTACCTGATTCTGGATACTGATGATGGGCATATGTGGACATATTTCGGCGACACCATGATGTATAGCGGCAAAATTGATGGCAACGATTTTATCTCACCTGAAAAGCCAAAAATCTGGAACCAGAAACACGGTAAATGGGTGAAACAATAGCAGGTATTTGCAGTGTCTCTGATTGGTGAATACATAACTGCGCTTTGGCGGATTTTACTGGAATTAAGCCCGCCGTTACTGGGAGGCCTGATCCTGGCCGGATTAATCCATCTGCTTATCCCGGCCGGATTTATCCACCGCACCTTGAGTCGTCGTGGCATTTCCAGTGTATTCAAATCAGTGATTGTTGGAGTCCCTTTACCACTCTGTTCCTGTGGCGTCGTACCCACCGCGCTAGGCTTACGTAAAGAAGGTGCTTCCAATGGCGCAACTACCGCATTTTTGATCAGTACGCCCCAAACAGGGGTAGACTCGATACTGGTAAGCGCCAATTTTCTCGGCTGGCCATTTGCCATCTTCAAGGTATTAACTGCTTTTGTGACAGGTATCATTGGCGGCATGATTGCCGATCATGCTGATAAACCTTCCGAGATTGCAGAAAATCATTCCGGTGTTTATGAGCCGATACCCAAAACCTTTAAGGAATTCTGGAACTACACGGTTTATGACCTGTATGGTGCTATTGAGAAATGGATCTTTATCGGTGTACTGATGGCAGCCCTTATCACAGCATTAACCCCGCAAAACTACTTCTCTGACATGGCTTTGACTCAGGGGCTCAGTGGCATGCTACTGATGTTACTCATTTCAATGCCTTTATATGTATGTGCTACCGGCTCTGTGCCCATTGCAGCATCACTGGTACTGGCAGGTATGCCACTGGGTACTGCACTGGTATTCCTGATGGCTGGTCCCGCTACCAATATCGCCACCATGGGCGCCATTTATCGTACACTTGGTGTGCGCCTGCTAGCGGTTTACCTGGCTACGGTGATTATTATGAGCATTGGCTTTGCGTTATTTTTTGAAGCATTTTTCTCCCAGCAGATCATTCTTCAGTTGCATCAACACGGCAGTAATTTGCTGGGTATCATGAGTGTTGCGGTGCTTGCACTGATGACTATCTGGCTATATGTAGAGCGTAATAAAAGAAAGCAAATCAACCTTGAAAAATTTCAGGAGAACGATATGGGTATTACATTAAATGTCGAAGGTATGACCTGTCAACATTGCGTGGCTAACGTCAAAAAATCACTCGAAGCAGTCGATGGCGTTGAAGAAGCCACTCCTGATCTGGCCAGCGGCAATGTCATCATCAACTGTGATAACCAGATTGATAACAATCTGCTCAAGCAGGTAGTCATCGATGCAGGCTATAGCATTAAGGAATAGCCTGCATCAAGCAAAGCCTCCTGTTAACTTTTCCTGAGTTCGCGGCGTAATATTTTACCCACATTTGTTTTGGGCAACTCGTTGCGAAACTCAATTAACTTAGGCACCTTATAATTAGTCAGATTTTTCCGGCAATGGTCAATCACATCTTTTTCGGTAAGACTATCGTCATTTTTAACTATGACGGCTTTTACCGCCTCACCACTACCATCATCTGGCACACCTATAACACCCACTTCTAACACACCGGGACAAGCTGCAATAATTGATTCAACTTCATTCGGATAGACATTGAATCCAGAGACCAGAATCATATCTTTTTTACGATCTACAATCCGGAAGAAGCCTTTCTCATCCATCATCGCAATATCACCGGTTTTCAACCAGCCTTTCTCATCCAGCACAAATGCTGTTTCATCGGGTTTATTCCAATAACCTCGCATTACCTGAGGCCCTCTGACACATAGCTCACCCACTTGGCCCTGTGACATAAACTCACCATCTTCGCTGCGTATCGATACCTCTGTTGATGATACCGGCAAGCCAATACTGCCATTAAAATCATCTAGATCTAATGGGTTTATACATACTGCAGGAGAGGTTTCAGTCAAGCCATAGGCTTCTAGTAATGGAGCTTTTGTCACACGGCGCCAATGTTCAGCAACAGCCCGCTGCACAGCCATGCCTCCGCCCAGCGTTAGCTTCAATGATGAAAAATCTATATCGGCAAAACCTGGTGTGTTAAGCAAGCCATTAAACAGAGTATTTACCCCTGTTATTGCAGTGAACTTTACACCTGCTAGCTCTTTAACAAAGCCTTTCATATCACGAGGATTGGTGATCAAATAATTGTGAGCTCCTATTTTCATGAAAGTGAGGCAATTCGCTGTGAGCGAAAAGATATGATAGAGCGGTAATGCAGTTATGATTAGCTCTTTTTTCTGCTCTACCGCAATGCTTATCCATTCTGACGCCTGCTGCATATTGGCAACCATATTCCGATTGGTTAAGATTGCGCCTTTGGCCAGTCCAGTCGTACCACCTGTGTACTGTAAAAACGCAATGTCTTCGTGCCCTATCTCAGGTCGAGTGAACTTCGCATTGTGCCCCAGTTTTAATGCCTGATTAAAGGTAACTCTTCCTGGCAAAGAATACTTTGGCACCATTTTTTTAATATATTTCACCACAAGGTTCACAAGGAGCGATTTTGGGAATGAAAGCATATCTCCCAACTGTGTAGTGATCACCTGCTGTACATCGGTGTCTTTAATAACTTCGTCCAGGGTATGACAAAAATTATCAACAATGATAATAACCTTTGCACCTGAGTCATTAAGCTGATGCTTTAATTCACGTGCTGTATACAGCGGATTGGTATTCACCGCAGTAAAACCAGCTCGCAGTATTGCAAATATTGCTATCGGATTTTGCAATAGATTAGGCATCATTATCGCGACGCGATCGCCTTTTTGCATACCGGGAATAGACTGCAGATATGCAGCAAGATCTCGAGTAAGGTGATCCATTTCTGTGTAACTGAGTGTTTTACCCATATTACTGAAAGCGGGTAAATCAGTATATTTTTCTACCGATGTCTCGAAAACTTCAGCAACCGACTGGTACTCATCAATATTTATCTCGTGGGCTATCCCCTCAGGGTAGGAATTTAACCAGAGCTTCTCCATAACTTCCTCAATAGTAATTATTATTAATGAATAATATCTTTTATATTAATAAATAACCATCGTTGGTAAACCAGGGATGGTTATTGTAAACACGCTCTGAATTAATCAGAACCAGTAATTGTTATGCCACTTTATCTACGGACTTACTATGACCAGCCAACTGCTCAGGTGTAAATTCATCCACCATGATCACTGAACGCGTTGCAACAATAGCGGCTTTAAGTACTTTGATCTCTTCATCAGTTATCTGCCCCTGTTGAAGTAATTCATCCATCCAGACTTCATCACTCATCAGATCCGGCTTTAACAGATCATGAGCACGTAATCTTTTTTCTATAATTTCTGCCTGAATTACCTTTCCAACCGCATCTTCCAGCCTGCCCGTTATATCTTCAGCATCTTCACTGACGTAAATACCTCTGGTCAAACGATCCCTCACTTCACCAGGTTTTAGTAATATAGATGCAGCACGATGACCCAGAGAATCGTTAGGTAATCTCAGGCTTTGACCGAGTGGGAATATCATTAAGCGCACAATCAGACCGACTGCTTTACTGGGAAAGTTACGCAGGATTTCATCCAGAGCCTTCTGAATTTGATACAGACAATACTTGGCGCTGTATTCCACCAGTGGTAGATCGGCTCTGGGCCGTCCATCATCTTCAAATTTTTTCAGTATGGCCGAGGTGTAGAACATATAACTCAACGCATCTGCAAAGCGCCCGGATATCTTTTCCTTACGTTTCAAACTGCCACCCAACATCATCAATGCAAGGTCTGACACTACCGCAAAAGCTGCACTCATCTGTGCCAGCCGTTGATAATACTGTGCGACTCGACCTTTGACAGGACTTTTTGCCAGATGTGATCCACTCAGGCCAAAGATAAACGCACGCATCAGGTTGGATGTGAAATATGACATATGTCCCATCAATGCCTTATCAAATGCCTTTTCTCCTTCAGCCTGATTTTCATTGGTAGCCGCTTCCATTTCTCTAACCAGATAAGGGTGGCAACGAATCGCCCCCTGTCCGAAGATAATCATGGTACGGGTTAAAATATTGGCACCTTCAACCGTGATGCCAACGGGTAAGGTCTGGTACGCTCTTCCAATATAATTAGTTGGCCCCATACAGATCCCTCTACCGCCATGAATATCCATCGAGTCATTAATCACCTGGCGCATCTGTTCAGTATTGTGATACTTGAGCATCGCAGTAACCACCGAGGGCTTTTCACCTGCATCCAGTGCCGATAGTGTTAACAGGCGACCGGCATCCATAAAATAACTCATACCAGCGATACGTGCTAAAACCTCTTCAACACCCTCAAATTTACCAATCGAGGTTTTAAACTGCTTACGCACACGAGCATAAGCCCCGGTCACTCGAGCACTCATCTTGCCAGCACCTGCACCTACTGCAGGCAGTGAAATACCTCGACCCACTGAAAGCGATTCGACCAGCATACGCCAGCCTTTACCAATCATTTTTTCACCACCAATGATGTAATCCATGGGTATAAATACATCCTTGCCACGGTTCGGACCATTTTGAAAGGCTGCGTTTAGAGGTAAATGTCTATTACCGATATCGATTCCGGGTGTATTCACCGGTATCAAGGCACAGGTTATACCCAGTTCCTGCTTATCACTGATTAAACCATCAGGGTCATAAACCTTAAACGCCAGACCCAGCACTGTGGCGACAGGTCCAAGCGTGATATAGCGTTTTTCCCAGTTAATGCGCAGGCCAATCACTTTTTTACCTTCAAATTCGCCTTCGCAGACGATGCCTGCGTCAGGTATTGAACCCGCATCTGAACCTGCAGACGGGCCAGTCAGGGCAAAACAGGGAATTTCTCGGCCATCAGCCAGACGTGGCAGGTAATACTCTTTCTGTTCCTCAGTGCCATAATGCTGCAGTAGCTCTGCTGGTCCTAGCGAGTTAGGTACCATGGCTGTCACGCCAACCGAGATACTGCGTGATGAAATCTTCATCACCACTGCTGAATGCGCATGTGCCGAGAACTCAAGGCCACCGTATTTACGCGGTATGATCATGCCAAAGAATCCTTTCTGCTTGAGAAACTCCCATACCTCAGGGGGAAGCTCATTGCGATTGTGGGTGATATCCCAGTCATCAATCATTGCACAAAGCTCTTCAACTGGACCGTCAAGAAACTCCTGTTCGCGCTGACTAAGTACTGGCTTATCGTATTTAAGTAGTTTGCTCCAGTCAGGGTTTCCACGAAATAACTCGGCTTCCCACCATACAGTTCCGGATTCGATGGCATCACGCTCGGTTTCCGACATTGGAGGTAAAACCTTTCTTATCCGCTTAAGCAATGGTACCGATAACCATTGCATGCGCAGTTTTTCGCTGCCCAGAAACACCACTGGCAGCAGCAATAAGGTCCAGACAATAATTCCCCAGACCAGGCTGAACCCACCAGCGTAAGTGTAAAGCGCCAACGCGGCGATACTGACAAACCC
The DNA here is from genome assembly GCA_050306135.1 of Gammaproteobacteria bacterium. Taxonomy (GTDB): domain Bacteria; phylum Pseudomonadota; class Gammaproteobacteria; genus JACNJF01. The sequence goes on along the minus strand of JBNLGQ010000065.1, from coordinate 14,648 downwards.
CCAATGCCTGAAAGGTAGTGAAATGCGGGTTGTTGCGTACATCAGGGCGAGTAATCCGCCAATAAATAACAGGATATTCATTTAGATGCTCTCCTCAGGATTACGTCAAACAGCTTAAGGGCACCTCTAAAAATTGTCTTTTTCCGCGATTGCGGCGTCAGCTCCGTACTCGAATCCTCATGTATGTCATATACACTCCGGTTCTCCGTGCGGTGCTTCCTTGCACTCACGAAAAAATCCGAATTTTTAGAGGTGCCCTTAATAGAATGCTATCTATAACGTAAATAGTTTCATTAAGCAACTTATATAGCCTGGAGGTGCTACTTCTGTTCCCTGCTTGCGGGAAGAATCACTTAATATGTCTATTCAGATACACGAGTGAAATCAAATAAACTGACTCAACCATAGACGCAGGAGCAAACCCATTTCACTGGTATATCCCCTTGTAGTAAAGGCTATCTGGGCATCTTGCTGGATAATAAAGGTAGCAGGAACCCCCTGTACGCCGAAAGATGAACTGATAGCACCATCGCTATCATTGATGACCGTCAGGGAAAGTCCATGCTGCTCCAGATACTTTGTAAGCTGCTGATTACTACCTGACTGCATAGCGATGGCTACAACCGGATAATCTTCATTAAGTGAACTGATCACGGGGTTCTGAAATTTACAGATGGGACACCAGTCAGCAAAAAAGTACAGGATTAATGGCTTGTTATATTGACCATATTTTAGCTGCAGTTCATTACCCAACAAATCCAGACCGCTAACTTCAGGTGCTAAATCCTGCGCCTGATTCCGGGTTAACCAGAGGTTTGCGATGAAACTGGTGACTACAAAGATGAGGGTATAGATCAATATTGTGCGCAGCCAACTTAGCAATCGATTTTTGCCAGCTTCTGTCTGCATAATCCTGGAATCCACTGTTATATAGAGATTTGTAAAAATCCCGGAGTATTCGCCGGGTATGTTTCGTCGTTAACAGGCGCTAGTCATCCAGACTATCGATAAGATCCTGCAAATTAATTTCATCATGTTTGTGTGCAAACTTAAGCAAGGGCTTTAGCGTTTCCAGCAAGTCGGGTAAATACCTGCCCAGATCATCTGTATGACCGTAATGAATCCTGTTAAGCGCCTGCTCCACACTGATTTTAGCTTCCTCTACTTCACTCTTGCTACTCACTATCTGACCAGAACCTTTTTGTTCTGCGGTTTGTAATCGTTTCTCCAGCGTTCCCATAATGCCATCGGTGGTCATACTTTCGTCAGGCATGAAGGAATATAATCCAGCACTATATGTTAGGGTTATAGACTCACCGTCATGCTTTAGACTCATGCCATTCAATTGTTCCATGATACGTTTAACCGCCACATTGGCGCCCATCCCATTGGTGACTGGTAACAAAATTGCGAAAGTAGCATTACCCAGATAGGCATAACTGTCTTCTTTACGGATTTGTTTTTCTAACTTATTGGCCTGAGCCCTGATGATGGCAGTAAATACTTCCTTACCATATTCATCATTCAGATCATCAGAGCCATCAATCTTAAATAGACAGACACTGACATAGGATTTATGCCGTATCGAAAAAGACATCTCCTGCTGTAATCGGGAAAGAAATGCTTCCTGTTGTAACAGTGTATTTAACAGATCAATATCTCTACCTTCTTCCAGTACCTCTTCTTTCTCATTCTGGCTGAAGATACTATAAAGCTGAGCGTGTAAACGAACGCGCGTTTTCAGTTCAATACTGGAAAACGGCATATTGATGAAGTCAGTTGCTCCGGCTGAAAAAGCCATGTCACGCAGGTCGTCAGTATCAGACTCACCTACCAGCAACAATACCGGCAAAGCATTCAATAACTTGTTATGTGCCTGACGGATTCTTTCCAGCAAGGCTGATTTATCAACGGATTTTTTCAGCGCACAAATGAGCACACTGACGGTAGATTTCTGCTGTAAAATTTCCCAGGCTTTATCGCCATCTTCAGCATGTAGCACATTGAACTGTGGCGATAACAATTTATCAATAGATCGAGTTGTTTGAGTAGACCCGGTTACCAGTAGAATTGATGGGCTACCGACCATCTCAGACATTTTTTAACACCATTGTAACCTTCCGATTAATCAACCAAGGCGTACTATTGTGTACGCTTTGATTGATAAAATCATCTCCTTTATGAAGAGCGAGAAGCTCGCTTTCTTTCATTTTCAGTAAGGTGCTTTTTACGCAGACGAATAGATGTAGGAGTGACTTCTACCAGTTCATCGTCTTCAATAAATTCAAGCGCCTGTTCCAGGGTCATTCTGATAGGTGTCACTAAAACCAGATTTTCATCGGTACCAGCTGCTCGAATATTGGTTAACTGCTTGGCCTTCAAAGGGTTCACCGTAAGATCATTGGCACGACTATGAATACCTATCAGCATGCCTTCGTATACCTCTTCGCCATGACCAATAAATAATTTACCGCGCTCCTGCAGATTAAACAGTGCATACCCCAGAGCCTTACCCTGACCATTAGATATCATGACACCATTATTACGAGTCACAGAATCAGTCTTTTTAATCGGTCCATAGCTATCAAAAATACTGTACATTAATCCAGTACCCTGAGTTGCCGTCAGAAATTCATTACGAAAACCAATCAAACCTCTGGCAGGGATTTTAAAATCCAGACGGATACGACCCTGACCATCTGGCACCATATCGATTATCTCGCCACCACGATGACCAAAGGTTTCCATGATAGTACCCTGGTGCTGTGATTCAACATCTATAGTGACCGACTCGAAAGGCTCCATCATGACACCATCGATCTCTTTATTGATAACTTCTGGTCGAGAAACAGCGAGTTCAAAACTTTCCCGTCGCATGGTTTCGATTAAGATCGCAAGATGTAACTCACCTCGCCCGGAAACCTTAAAACGATCTGGGTTGTCGGTAGTTTCTACACGCAATGCCACATTGTGTTCCAGTTCTTTCTGTAGCCTTTCATAGATCTGTCTGGAGGTGACATACTTGCCATCCTTACCCGCAAACGGGGAAGTATTAACCTGGAAATTCATGGTTACCGTAGGCTCATCGACAGTCAGCGCAGGTAAGGCTTCCACATGTTCCGGATCGCAAAGCGTATCTGAGATCTGTAAGCCTGAAATACCAGTAAATGCAATAATATCGCCTGCTCCAGCTTCAGGTACTTCTATTCTCTCAAGACCATTGAATCCCAGAACCTGTAAAACCTTGGCTTTACGTGTTTTACCTTCAGGGTTGATCAAAACAACCTGAGCATTTGTCTGGACTCTGCCTCGCTTAATACGACCGATACCAATAACACCCACATAGCTATTGTAATCCAGAGAACTGACCTGCATCTGGAATGGTCCTTCCATATCCACATCCGGCGGTGGAACCACATCCACGATAGTTTGAAAAAGCGCCGTCATGTCAGTTCCAGGATTCTCATGATCCAGAGTTGAATATCCCTGTAGTGCAGAGGCGTAAACCACCTGAAAATCCATCTGCTCATCAGTTGCTCCGAGTCTATCAAACAGGTCAAAGGTTTGATCAACAACCCAATCAGGGCGACTACTGGGGCGGTCTATCTTATTGATAACTACAATTGGCTTTAAGCCTTGCTGCAGTGCTTTTTGGGTTACAAAGCGAGTTTGCGGCATAGGGCCATCTACTGCATCTACCAGTAACAGCACACTATCAACCATAGACATCACTCGTTCGACCTCGCCGCCAAAATCGGCGTGCCCAGGGGTATCTACAATATTGATACGGTAATCATTCCAGCGTAGTGCTGTATTTTTCGACAGGATAGTGATGCCACGCTCCTGTTCCAGTTCATTACTGTCCATCACTCGTTCACCCATCTGGGCGCGCGCATCGAAGGTTCCGGACTGCTCGAGCAGTTTATCTACCAGGGTGGTCTTCCCATGGTCAACGTGGGCAATAATGGCTATATTTCTTAATTTTTCGATCATGGAAATCTCTGAATTCCAGTATATAGGCCCAGGTAGAACTCATTATAATTTGTTATGAGTTCTACCTGGGCCTATATACTGCTGCTAAATAAGGAGGCGGGATTATATATGAGATATTTAAATATTGGTAAAAGTGATGTACAAAGCGAGGCATTTATCGCAAATTATTTCGATAAATCGATAAAAGGTTGTGAAAAATGAGGGTGATTTGATATTTACACCCCCGCTGAAGAGATCAAATTTCAGGATTCACGGATTTAACTCGCAAAAACCCTCATGCATAAATCGACTAATTCAGCCCTTTTAGTGCCAGTTGTTGTTCTATTAATAGATCAGACGCCATTTGCAGGTGGTAGCCCTGTTGCTTAAGGTTGTTATAAACCTCACCTGGGTTTTCTTTAGCCAGCTGTCGATCTGGTGTTAAATCAAACTCAAAGCTGAACTCAGCTTCGCCAAACACCTTCATTAATTCAACAGGAATCTCAGAAAAGTCATCTTTTTCGCGCAAATATAGATAGGTATCCGCCTTGCGGTCACTACGATAGATGTAACAATGTATAGGTTTACTCATAACGCCCAAACTACCTGATAATAAGCGGATGCCTTTACTTCCAGCTGATCGCCGGGTTCAACAGTCCATTTGTTAGCCCAACCCAGAGTCACTTGCTGTGCTGCGGGTAACAATGCAGTCACGTGCTGATGCTTAATGTGTTTATTTTCATCCATCAAGGTAAGGGTCAGGTTGTAGATGGGTGAATCCGAAGTATTCGTAAACACCAGATTCCTGGCACTTTTACCGGTAACCGTCTCCACCAGCTGACTCGCCAGATTATTTTCCACCACCAGCTCTACGGGCACAGGCTTGAACCCATAACCCACGGGTAAACGATCAGGGGCAAAAACGAAGATACTGATCGCAATCGCCAGCGCAAAACCAATAAATGAAGAGATAATACGCATTTACAGCACTCTAAGAGAAAGGCCGGCATCATAACAAAGCTGTGCTGACAAGGCTATATATGAGCCTTGCGAAGCACAGTTAAACTGACATTTACCTGCTTTAATTTAGTGCTATTGTGGCAAATCGTGCCCACGACATACGACCGCCATGGGTGGTTCAAGTGCAGATTTTGTCTGGAACAAAAATCTGCCTGTACATAACACTGCTCGTTGCCATCTGTTTACTTATCTACTGCCGTGCACTCCTTGCGAGTCGCGATATCCGACCGCCAGGGATGGCGGAAGTGCAGATTTTGCATCATGACAGGGATGTCACTTAATTAGGGCAATGCAGGAGCAATTGCCGAGGAGCAAAAATCTGCCTGTACATAAAAAAGCGGGCGCAAAGTGCGCCCGCAACAACTACTAAAAACAACTACATAGGAGGTTAATTATTTACCGCCAGTGAACTCAGGATAGGCTTCCATACCACATTCAGCGATATCAACACCTTCGTACTCTTCCTCTTCACTAACACGCAGACCCATAATCATCTTGATAACTGTCCAGGCAATAAAGCTACTTACAAATACCCAGACAAAGATAGTAGCCGCACCCACTAACTGGCCACCAAAAGAAGTGCCATCATTAGTTAGAGGAACAGCCATCACACCCCAGAAACCAACAACACCGTGTACAGAGATCGCACCAACAGGGTCATCAATTTTCAGCTTATCCAGAGTAATGATTGAGAAAACAACCAGAGCACCACCGAAAGCACCAATCAAGGTTGCTGCCAACGCACCAGGGGTTGAAGGCTCAGCAGTAATAGCTACCAGACCAGCCAGAGCACCGTTTAATGCCATGGTTAGATCAGCCTTGCCAAACAGAATCTTGGCAACGATAAGAGCAGCAATAACACCACCAGCTGCAGCAGCATTTGTATTCAGGAATACCATTGCTACAGCATTTGCGTTACCAATGTCACCCAGTTTAAGTACTGAACCACCGTTGAAACCGAACCAGCCTAACCACAGAATGAATGTACCCAGGGTAGCTAAAGGCAGGTTTGCACCAGGGAATGCATTCACCTGACCGTTTTCACCATACTTACCTTTACGAGCACCGAGTAACAAGACACCCGCTAAAGCTGCAGCAGCACCAGCCATATGTACGATACCTGAACCTGCGAAATCGGAGAATCCGTAGTCATCACCCAGACTGTACATACCAAATACTGAACCGCCACCCCAGGTCCAGTTACCTTCCAGAGGATAGATAAAAGCAGTCATCACAACAGCGAACAGCATAAAAGCCCAAAGCTTCATACGCTCAGCAACTGCACCAGATACGATAGACATTGCGGTAGCAACGAATACCACCTGGAAGAAGAAATCTGAAGCACCAGAGTAGATTGATCCGCCACGGAATCCGTCTTCACGAGCAGCAAAATCGCCTAGTACGGCATCAGCATCAACATCACCAATTCCTGCAAGGAAGTATTCGCCCCCGTACATAATGGCATAACCAATTACCATGTAAGCAGTACAGGCAATAGCGAAAAGAACCACGTTTTTAGTCAGGATTTCAGTCGTATTTTTTGCACGAACCAGGCCAGCTTCTAACATGGCAAAACCAGCTGCCATCCACATAACCAGTGCGCCCATCACCAAAAAGTAAAAGGTGTCTATCGCGTACTGTAACTCATAAATATTATTTTCCATGATGTCCTCCTATAATGCTTCAGGACCAGACTCACCCGTACGAATACGAATAGCCTGTTCAATTTCAGTAACAAAAATTTTGCCATCACCGATCTTTCCGGTATTGGCTTTTGATGTAATGGCTTCGATCACCTGATCAAGCAGAGAAGCTTCAATAGCCAACTCCAGCTTAACCTTAGGTAGGAAATCCACAACATACTCAGCACCACGATATAATTCTGTATGCCCTTTCTGACGCCCGAAGCCTTTAACTTCAGATACTGTTACACCCTGTACACCGATTTCAGACAGTGCTTGACGCACGTCATCCAGCTTGAAGGGCTTTATAATGGCTGTCACCATTTTCATAGGATATCTCCAGTTGTAAAATACATAGACCTACAAAGCAATTAATCGACCAATATAAAATCAACCCGTAAAATCAGCCACTTACTAACAAATAGAGACAAATTTAACTAAAAATGCAATAATAGCGCGCACGATTCAGAAGCATGCGCACCACTTGTGTGCATGTTGTTTTTTTAATCGCACCGTATTAGGGCAACGCCATGCACACAAGTCAGATCAACCAGCTAGCAGAAAGAATAGAAGCGCTATTACCCCCTGGCATTAAACAGGTAAAGAGCGACTTTGATGACAAACTAAAAACCCTGTTACAACAACAATTAACTAAAATGGATTTTGTTAGTCGTGAAGAATTTGATATTCAAACTAAAGTACTTGCTCGTACTCGGGAGAAACTGGAGCAACTGGAAAAACGTATTGAACAGTTAAGTAACACTTAAAATGTTGAACATAAGGAAACATATAAGTTTTAAACAACGGATGCTATGATTGCGCGATCTTTTGGAGTAAAGGATTACCATGGCACTTACCCAGTTAACTACCCGGGCGGAAGAAGGCATACAGGCACCAGCTGTTAGTGTTGAAGTTCATATATCGAACGGCCTTCCCTGCTTTTCAATAGTTGGCCTTCCAGAAGCTGCAGTAAGAGAAAGCCGGGATCGTGTGCGTAGTGCGATCATCAATTCAGGGTTTCAATTCCCTGCTCGCAAGATTACTGTCAACCTTGCCCCTGCTGACCTGCCTAAAGAAGGTGGTCGTTACGATCTCGCCATTGCTCTGGGTATTCTTGCATCATCTGAACAGGTCAATCCCCAGTACATCTATCAATACGAGCTATATGGGGAGTTGGCATTAAGTGGTGAGTTAAGGCGTGTTAATGGATTAATCCCAGCGCTGATGCAAACCGAAAAAGCTGGTAACAAGGTTATCCTGCCTAAAGATAATGCCAGTGAAGCCTCTATTCTTCCAAATATCGATGCGCGGCTGGCTTCCACACTGGCACAGATATGCAGCGCATTCAATGGAGGCGAATCCTTACCCAGACCTCCAGAAACCGAAACTGACCTTAGCGTGTTCTATGTGCAGGATATTTCCGAAGTGATCGGGCAATCACAGGCCAAGCGCGCACTTGAGATAGCTGCTGCCGGAGGTCATCATTTACTGATGATGGGACCGCCGGGTACGGGTAAAAGCATGCTTGCACAACGTCTGAATACCCTGCTACCAGAAATGAATCAAGATGATGCACTGGAAACCTTAAGTATTCATTCGATCAGCAATGACCAGAGCCTGGATCTGGAACAATGGAAAATACGCCCATTTCGTGCACCTCATCATACCGTTTCGGGTATCGCATTAGTCGGTGGGGGCTCAAACCCAAAACCCGGAGAGATATCATTAGCGCATAATGGCGTTTTATTCCTCGACGAGCTGACCGAGTTTGATCGCAAATCCATTGAAGTACTCAGAGAACCGCTGGAAACTGGACAGATTCACATTTCCCGAGCATCACGTCAGGTGAGTTACCCTGCAGGATTCCAGCTAGTAGCGGCCATGAACCCCTGCCCCGGCGGCTGTGATTCAATTCAGCAATGTAGCTGTAGCGCCGAACAGCTTTCAAGATATAAAAACAAACTCTCGGCCCCACTGCTGGATCGAATTGATATTCAGATAGAACTCCCCAGGCTGAAAAACACCGAATTATTGCATAAGAAAGTAGAGTCCCAGGAAACCAGTCAACAGGTGCGCTACCGCGTCAGTCAGGCCAGAAGGCGACAGCTACAGCGTCAGAACTGCCTGAATTCACAGCTGAATAATCAGCAGTTAGAACAGTATTGTGCGCTGGATCAGGCGCCCCAGGCCCTGCTTTCACAGGCTATAGATAAACTAAAGCTATCTGCTCGAAGTTATCATCGTCTGCTAAAACTGGCTCGCACGATTGCAGACTTGTCAGAAAGTGAGAAAATCTCTCTGGAGTGTATCAGCGAAGCGATCAATTATCGCCGCATACCATTATTGCAAAAATAGCCTCTCTCACACAAAGCCCGACGTATTTTTCAATACGCCGGGCTTTCTTAATACCAGAAACTAGCGTGCTTTTTCCATCATAAAGCCAACAATATTAGCGACTTCGACATCCGCCAGGCCAGTTGCACCACCTTTAGGAGGCATAGCGTTCTTACCATTAATGGCACTATGTAGTAATGCATCGAACCCAGTGCTAATGCGTGGTGCCCAGGCAGCCTTATCTCCCAGCATTGGTGCACCGGCAGCCCCTGTGTCATGACAGGCAAAGCAGACAGCTCGATAGGACTTCTCTCCCGCAGCAAGATCTAAAGAAGCACCAGATGCAGCGGATTGCTGCTCTGGCACTGATTCAGTGGTGGTGGCAGATGCTTCTACTGGCGCTTCACTCGCGGGTTCTACAGCAGCTGTTGCAGGCGCATCCATCAATCCGGCTTCGGAAAGCATAAATTCAATCACACTGCGTATTTCATCCTGGCTGTAGGTAGTACCGCCATTAGGGGGCATAGCGCCCTTACCTGCAATCGCTGAGCTCAGCAATCCTTCCACACCCAGCTCAAAACGAGGCTGCCATGCTGCGGTATCACCCAGTTTTGGCGCGCCGGCAACACCAGCAGTATGACAGGCCGTACAAGCACCATCATAAAGCTCTTTGGCTGATTTTGACGCTACAGGCTGGTCATCTTGCGATGCTTTTGACGTATCGCCCAGTAAATCAGCCAATGTCACTACCGGCTTTATACGCATGGCGATTCCTGCATCGGACTGTGCATTCACACGTTCCATATTCTTACCAAACCCATCTTCAGCCATTACAAATACAAATAGATATATCAGGCCAACCGCTATTAATAGCGCTACGACCAATATCAACGAAATTGAAAACTCATTACTCTTCGTTGTTGTCACCCTAACTCTCCCGATCTTCTTAGATAAAAACTGCGCGCGATTATAACCATAATTAGAATATTGTGATATACCCCAACAGGCAGCAAATCCTCTCTTACGTCATCGTTGATTTTAATCAATGGTTACAAAATCAGCAGATTGATTTATCCTCTCTTCATTCTCAATACTCAAGTGACATCAATGTCAATAAAACAAACCCTGTTTCTAAGCATTGTCGGCCTGATGCTGATCACTGTTTCCAGCATTATGTTTTCCACCTACCAGGCTACTGAAAAGGTCTTGATAGGACATGCACATGAGGTCATGGAAACCATTTCCAATGAATCAATCGATCGCTCAATCAGTTTTCTGGAACCAGCTCAACTTGCTGCAGAGTTGACCCAAAAACTGGCCAATAATAATGTAGTCAGCAAAAACAACATCGAATCGATGGAGCGATATTTCTTCGAGCAATTGAATCTATACCCCCAGTTTTCGTCTATTTATTTCGCCTCAACAGACGGTAGCTTTGTTTTTGTCATGCGAGATAACACACTCTCAAAAGCGGGCTATCGCAGTAAAATCATTACAGTAACGGATGAGGACAGACATGTAGATATCACATGGCGTGATATTGATTTTAATGTGGTTAAAAATAAACAGGATAATAGTGATAGCTATGACCCAAGGGTTCGCCCCTGGTACATCAAGGCCACCCGGCTGAATCAGCTGGTATGGACCGAGCCTTATATCTTTTTTACTTCGCAGACGCCCGGCATCACCATATCCAGCCCGGTTTACGATTCATCTGGCAATAAGGCAATTGACGGGGTGATAGGTGTTGATATTACCATCAACCAGATATCATCCTTTCTCTCACGCCTGAAGATTGGTCAATCAGGCTCAGCATTTATTATCGATACTCAGGGGCAGGTACTGGCTCACCCTGACTATGAAAAGATCAGTCGCAGAAGTTTTGATCAACTGACCTTTACTCGTATCACCGAAATCGATGATCCTATTGCTCGCTCAGCCTTCCGTTCATTAAAGCTGCCACTGGCGGATACCTATCATCTGGATAAAAAACAGATCACACGTTTCAACTATAACGACACCAATTATCAGGCCGTGTTCACTCCTTTCCAGCAGCATCAATGGCCCTGGATATTTGGCATCTATGTACCAGAAGATGATTATCTGGGCGTATTCCACCAGAATCAGCGTAACAATATTATCCTGGCGCTGGTTATCGGCATTATTGCCAGCCTGTTTGGAATAGTACTTGCGCGCAGCATGAGCAAACCCATCGCCAAGCTCGGCCAGCAATCGACCGCCATCATGCAGGGAAACTGGAATAATGTACCCATTAAAACCCGATACAGCGAGATACAGCAAAGTGCAGATGCATTTTCTTCAATGACGGATATGCTCAAAAAACAGCAAAAAGTCAATAAAGACCTAAATAAAACCTTACAGAAGAACAGTCTGGCGACGATTTTCCGGCTCTCTCAGGCTGCCGAATATAAAAACCCTATCCCTGGCAATCATTTGACCCACATGTCACAACTTGCCGGCCTGATAGCTCTTGCTCTCGGCAAGGACAGGCAGTTTTGTGAAACCATCATGCATGCATCGCCCATGCACGATATTGGCAACCTGGGAATCCCGGATAAGATTCTGTTAAAACCCGAAAAACTGGATATTCAGGAATGGGAAATCATCAAAACCCATCCTCAAATCGGCGCCGATATTCTGAAAAATCCTGAAACAGAAATGCTGGCCATGGCTCGACGTATCATTCTCAGCCATCATGAAAAATGGAATGGTTATGGCTACCCGCAGGGGTTAGCTGGTAACGACATACCACTGGAAGGCCGCATCTGTGCACTGGCAGATGCCTTTGACACGATGGTTTCAGAACGTGTATACAAACCTGCTTACGAACTGGATACCGCATTCAAGGAAGTACGTGCCGGGAGAGGCAGTCACTTTGATCCCCAATGTGTCGATGCTTTGCTGGATTCTGAATTACAGATCCGTCGCATCTACAGCAATATTCCTAACCTGGATGATTTAATTTAGCGGATCCTGGATCGTTATTTAAAACAGGTCAATGATCTGTTTTAAATCTGTCTTACCTTCGACAACTTCTTCACGAGTCAGGCCACATAGTTCATGCGGAAATACCAGCCAGTCATCACTACTGTGAACAAAATAATCCGGCTCGATATCCACAGCGCGCTTGGATGGCTTGTACCAGGTGCATGCCACACGAATGTCGGAAGGGGTATTTAAGCGAGACTGCTTTTTAACCTGCTTGATCAGGGCATCCACGCTACGCCCAGAATCAAACACATCATCCACAATCAACAGGCTATCTTCGGAATTCGCATTTTCCAGCAGGTAATGCAGGCCATGCACACGGATCTCTTTCGACTGTTTATTAATGCCATAGTAAGACGAGGTGCGCACAGAGATATGATCGGTAGAAACACCTCGGTATTCAAAATACTCCTGCACTGCGATACCAATTGGAGAACCACCGCGCCAGATACCAACAATAAACTGTGGACGGAAATCATCTTCATAGATGGTGTGTGCTAGCCTGAAGGAGCTTTCCAGTAGCTCCTGGGCAGTGATATAAACTTTATGCATAGAGATTACTTTTTAATTCTGTCAAAGATTATCCATATTAAGCCTGATACTGACGAAAAATGAAATCGATACCTGAAATTATGGATTCAGGTAAAAGTTTATGCACTTGCCCGCAAAGGCTGAGCCTCGTCAGCCTGCTCAGTAAGCCTGTCTGCCAGATAGCTCAACAAAACACCATAGGCAGGCAAAAATAACAATAGACTGACAACCATCTTAAAAGAGAAATCAACCAGCGCAATCTCCACCCAGTGCTCTGCCATGAAGGCATCCGGACTCTGGTAAAAAGCAATACTGAAAAACAGCAGGGTATCCAGCGCACTACCTAACACAGTAGATGTAGCAGGTGCTACCCACCAGCTTCGACTACGACGCAAACGGTTAAATACCAGCACATCCATAAACTGCCCCATCACATAGGCCAGAAAACTCGCCAGCGCTATACGAGCCACAAACAGGTTAAACTCGGCCAGCTGTGCAAAGCCCTGAAAAGCCCCTTCGTAAAACAATACCGAAAGTACATAAGACAGCAGCAAAGCCGGAATCATTGCTCGCAGGACAATACGTCGCGCGTTATTAGCGCCAAAGATACGTACCGTCAAATCGGTGGCAAGAAAAATAAACGGGAAGCTGAATGCGCCCCAGGTGGTATTAAAACCCAACAGGGTAAACGGCAATTGCACCAGATAATTACTAGCGGCAATGATCAGAAGATGACAGGCGACCAGAAAGGTCAGGGCTTTGCGCGTTTGCGCAGATATTTGAATACTCATGATGTACCTTTTTGTTAATGGGGGCGAGGGAACCCAATTAAATGAATAATCGGTATCTAATGCGATACCGGGCGGGGATTATAAGCAATACAGATCATTTGTACAGGGTGAATCAAGAAACCTAAGGTCGGGAATCGTGACCTGGCTGTTAATAGCCATGAATGAGACTCAATGAAGTTCTTATTTCATTTTGAGGCAAAAGACAATATTCCAGAAACCCCAACAGCAGTCTTCTGTTGCGCCGCAATATGACATATCTACTACCAACACAAACAGCTCTCCTTCTTCAAGATAAAGAATGGTTATCGACTCAACTTCTTGATTTTTACGGCATCAGCGGTTTTTAAGGTTGTCAGATTGGTTCAATTAGTGGAATATTGCTACCTCTATTTAGCCCCAAAACACTGCATCATGAAATACCTGACGCTACTGGCTCTCTTATTTTTTAGTACTCTTTCTTTCGCGGATGCGTGGGACAATCTCACAGAGGATGAAGCTGCTGAGATGGTTAGCTACCTGAATGCGAACCCCTATATCTTTGAATATTGCGATTGTTGTCAAACCGATGATGATGAAGACGACAGCTATTCAATGGAGCTTGTAGAGGTTTCGAATCTTCGGGTTGTGACCTGCAGTTGGGACAAGGACTATTACTCCGTTGAGTACAATCGTCAGCCAATCGCAACATTGCTCTACAAAGAGGACGGTTCGGGTATGCAAGTCACCCCTCCTCCTACACCGGGTTCTGAAGAGGCTAGCCCACCGGTTATTTATATGAACTATACATGGGGATTAAATCCAGACTCTAACCTTGCGGAACCTTTGTTTGAAACAATCTATTACCACTATGTTGCTGAATATGGTGGTCGTGCATGTAAGGAGGCTTTTCCCTATCCGAAGCCATCAGATTTAAGTAAGGTTGGGGAGTTTAAGGGGTACAAGCAGTGGTATAAGAATGCCGCTGTCTCAAGGGGTCAGACCCGTTGATTTTTTCAATTCTCTCATCTCTTTAAAACCGCTGATTTCCTATCTCCACCATACCATCAAGATTGTACTGGACTGTATATTATTACAATCATCGAGTCTGCCCCCTTGTTTTCCTTCAGGTAACATGAAAGCGAACTGTAATACTCGATATATGCCTGACTCCCCCCCCAGAATTAATCACTATTAACCCGGCACCAATATAGGTAATGTTCAGCCACAGCACACTGGTTCACGGCAAGGCAACAGCAGGCCGCTGTAGTCATTCTCCAGCAACTGCTGTTAACGTAGTCCGTGGGCCAGTGTGCTGCGGCCTATCTTTTAT
>JBNLGQ010000064.1:0-59342 GCA_050306135.1 Gammaproteobacteria bacterium | reverse complement strand
GCCCTCATGTGCCAGGGTGAATACAGTCTGTGCTGCCTGCTGAACCTGACCCACTTCAGCGTTACGTGCCGTAATAATGCCATCTGCATCAGCCCTCAGGTCAGTAAAACTCAGGGTATCTTTAGCACTGGCAAGAACCGCACTCGCAGCATCTACTGAGCCTTCAGCAGTACGCAGCGCCGCTTCGGCCTGGTCATAGTTGGCTTTTGATGTAATCTGGCTAACTAACAGTTCCTTCTGGCGTTTAAGTGCCAATGACGCCTGACGAAGTTGAGCCTGTGCGGCTGCCAGACCCGCTTTGGCCACATCAACATCGGCTTGCTGCTGGGCTGGATCAATGCGTGCCAGGATATCGCCCGCTTTGACATGACTACCCACTTCGACATTGCGTTCAATGATGCGCCCAGATACGCGGAAAGAAAGCTGCGTTTCAGTTCTAGCTGTTACCGAACCAGATAGCGTTGCGTTGGAGGTAAACTCGGTCGTCCTGGCTTCGACTGCGATGACCGCTTTCGGCTGCGCAGGAGACTCTATTTTTTTAGAGTCACACGACAGTAGTGACACTGCGATGAGTAAAAAAGCGAACAGCTTTTTTATTTTAATCATGACATTTCTCCATCCATGGTCAGGCATCAAGTTGCCACTGTAGCCATCACAGATGTATTTAGTATTAATTCCAGAATATTTTTCAGGCTAGTCGATTGACAAGCAAAACTATGGTGCGATATGTCTTTTCACTTGTCAATCGAGTAGGAGTGATTCAGCCTAAGAAAGCAGAAGCACGCGAAGCACTCCGTTAACAAATCTTCACAGCAGCTTTATTAGCGATATCGGAATCGGGATTTAATCGCTTTAGTACAGGGGCAATTGCATAACGGGCAAACGTCAGCCAGAGACTGCTCACCGATCACTTTAAATCTAAAGAAGTATTGTGGCGTACAACTGCTGACCATCTGTTTGCAATGACCAATGATGCATTCAGGGAAGCGTCTTCTCCAGAGATACCGACTGACTCAATACAACAGAGACGTAATTTAATTCGACAGAGGGTGTACATTTGAGCCGCTCAAGATGGATGGTAGATACCCATCTGCGCCCAGTGTACGAAGACTTTATAAAGGTTATGAGAGAAACAACTGATCTCTACCTACCCCTCTCACTCTTCGCCTTAGCAGGCGTTGCAGGTTTAATTTTTTGCGCCCCAAATGACTGTAAACAGTTGACCGGGGTTGCCCCCAGAGATGAATCAGCAATAAAGCTGACATGTAGTATTTCTGGTCAATATAATGGTACCAGAGCCTTCTACAGTTTAAAAATGAAGTTATCTAACTGTTAAACTTATTACAAGCAATACGATGTAACTCCCGCAGGCCCTCGATACTACTAAGATCCATATCCATCAGGCACTGGATATTCATCAACTCAACCCGCTTCGACTTCTGGTAACAGTAGCTATATATCATCAATTTGAGATCGGTAACGACTACAGAATACATCAGTAACAATTATTGCCCGCATTTCGTTATATCAAAATATCGCTTCCCTGCATGCTGGAACAAGAGTTCATTTTATTGTACCCAGCTGAGTTATGATTCAATTAATAGAAAGGTCCCCTCATACATGCTTATTATCTGCCAATCAGCATACCCGATAGCTGAATAAGCTTAAATACTATATAATGATTCGCTTATTAACCAGACTAAGAGTCCGTAATGAGTGACGACAAATTTAATTTCGATTTACCTTATGACAGCCCGGTGGAACCCATCCGCCTGGAAGCCGATGATAAGCTTAAATTCCGTTGCCATAAGGGTGTTTCCTGCTGGAATGCCTGCTGCTCCAAAGCCAATGTCACCTTAACGCCCTATGATATTATCCGTCTGAAAGAACAAACCGGTTTGTCTACCACCGATGTGCTTGCTAAGCATACCGTACCCTTTGAGCTGGATTCCGGTGGTCTTCCTGGCATCAAGCTGCGCACAGACAACGATGGAGCCTGCCTGTTCATGACCGACGCAGGTTGCTCGGTTTATGAAAACCGTCCAACCGCCTGTCGTTATTACCCTTCTGGTTTACTGTCTATGCGAGCTATCGATAAGAATGTCGATGAACGTTCTTTCCTCTTGATAAAGGAAGATCACTGCAAGGGGCATCTGGAAGATCAGACACAAACGGTTCAGGAATATCGCGAGGCTCAGGGCGTAACCGAATATGACGATTACAACCGCGAGTGGTTTATTATTATTCTGAAAAAGCGCTCTACTGGTCCAGCTATAGGAAAACCCTCTGAAATGAGCCTGCAGCTATTCTTTATGGCCAGCTACGACATGGATCGTTTCCGTCGCTTTGTGACCAGTGATAGCTTTAAGAAAACCTACAAACTTTCCGAAGGGTTTTATACCGCTGTCGAAAACGATGATATTGCCCTGATGCAATTCGGCTTTAAATTAATGCGTCAGGTACTGTACGGAGAATTAACCATTCCAGAGGTTGAAGGTGCCTGGGATAAACGCCTTGAAGAGCGCGCTGAAATCTTAAAAATGCGCAGAGAAATCGAGATCATGGAACATGAAAAGCAAAAGGAAGCAGAGCTTGCTGAAGCGGTACTTGGTCAGGCGGATAAATGCTCGGATAACTGATTCTATGACTCAACCTATTACTGTTGCTATCCTGTCCGATACCCATGCGTATCTGCATCCTGAGATAGAAAAACTGGTAAAACAGTGCGATATTGCTATACATGCAGGCGATATCTGTGATGCCTCTATGCTAGACGCCTTACAACCCAAAACAGGTCGTGTTATTGCAGTAGCCGGTAACAATGATTATGTAGCGGCCTGGCCTGCACAGCAAAGTGAGCGAGTTAAATCCTTACCACAGATTGCCAGCCTTGAATTACCTGGTGGTCTAATCAAGATTGAGCACGGGCATATTCATGATATGAGCAACCCAGACCATGAAGACCTGCGTCAGGCACACCCGGATGCACGATTGGTGGTTTATGGTCACACCCACAGGAAAGTTATTGATGATTTCAAAATGCCCTGGGTGGTAAACCCAGGTGCAGCAGGCGCTACACGTACCCGTGGTGGGGCATCATGTCTGGTGTTGCTTGCCAGTGAATCACTGTGGAAGATTGAAAGCTATCGCTTTGATGATATATCGCACTCTGCTCAGGCCGCGTCTGCGGCCTGATTAATGATTGGGGTCTAACTCAATCTCATCAAAGACTGTTACTCCATTTACCACACTACCTTCAATATCTACATATCTTTTGCTTGTATCAGAGGTATCTATATACATGAAAAAATCTTGTTGATTTGAATTATTATCATTAATTTCATAATCAGCTGATGCATCTAGAGCGACTGTTAAACCATTCACTGTCACAGTGTAAGTTGAATCATTTTTCTCAGTAATATCACCCTTTATCTTATATTGACTCAGATGATCATGTTTTAAAGATACCACTACCCAGTCGTTCCCAACCTTCTTCACATGAGTCTTTACGTCCATACCAACTTCTAATTGATCAAGGCTCAATGGTGCAGAATGATGATGAGTTGATTCGTCAACCAGCTGGCTTTGGTTATCGAACATCAATTCGACTGTCAGATCCAGCCCTGGATATTCGACTTGAATTCTCTTACTGGAAATATTGTCTATCGAAGAAATTACCGCGTCAAACTCAGCCTCTCCACTGCGGATCTCCAGTTCCTGAGCAATCAGCTCATTTCCAGAGTACTGTCCTTTAATCTGAACCTGTATGCCTTCTTTGAGCTGGTCTGTAATTGAAGGAACTATACCTGATATATCGACCACAATACCGTCTAACTCGAAGAAATCATCACCACGGGTATATTCACTGATAATACCCTGTAGGCTTATATTCCCTGTAGCATTGAACAGTTTTTGAATATCATCATCTTCACCTTCTATATGGTTTGCCTTTATAGAAGAAGAGCTAACATATTCACCATTAACTTCCACATGCACGCCAACCTTCAATCCTTGTAAATCCAGATCAGTTATTTCTGAATCCGATATCGATGAGATATCAACCGAAACACCTTGTACAGTAATTGAGCCAGTACCCAGACTTTGAATGGCACCATGTAATTCAACAGGTATATACCTATTTGACCCGCCTACTTTTTTCTCTACGCGCGTCGCTATAATCATAGATGATTTGAGATCGGTAAAACCACTGACTTCAACAACGTCACCCTTAGCAATGGAGTTAAATGAAAAGTTCGTGCCATTATCTATAGTGAAGGTTGTAGAAGCAGCATCAATCAACACCGTCTGCCCGAGTATATTTAAGGTTTTGATGTTTTTGTTAACGGTTGATAATATTGGCGCTTGCTCAATAGGGCCCTCTATAGCGTCATCATAAACCACCGAATTCGCCAGGCCGGTACCATCACCGTTATCCGTGGCATCAAGTCTTACAATCATCCCCAAAGCGAGATTATTTTGCCCAGAGGTGGCATTACCATCTATATCAATGCTTGCCTGATCAATATCGTACTCAACACCATTAACAAAAATACTACCAAACCCCGTAATAACACCTAGAACGATGCCTGTACCACTGATGCCGGCAGACATCACCGCGCTCCCTCCACAGGAGAGGAGAGAAATGCTCAAAAAAGCAGTAATAATTACCCGTCTTAATCTTGACACTAAACTTTCCATCACTGCTATTTCCGTTCTTCATAAGAAGACTTCTGATTAAAATAAATACCAAAACTAACCGCGCAGGATTCTTCATCGTTTTCAACCTCATTCGCTGAGAGGTCTGCATCGATGTCTTCCAGCAACTGCTGAGCTTTCTTATTTATCTTTTTCTTTAACTTTTTCACCGCACTTTTTCTGATGTGAGTATTCGAGGCCTTTCGTTGAAACCATGCATCTTCAGGGTGATCAACATTAATATTATGATCTATGGTATCAATAAATTCAGCCGTATCTATACCCAAAATGTTCAGTTTCTGGTCAGAATCGATAGAAGGTAAATAATTCGGATTTATCAGTTGAATATTACCATTATCGATAATCTTTATATTACCACTGTCAATTAATGCATTAAGCATGGCTACTACTGGCATATCGCCACTATATTGCTTTACCAGACTGGTAAAAGAAGACTTCTTTCCCTCTAGTTGCAGGTCTTTAGGTTCATGTTCAGCATCCAGAAATTCATCATCATGCTGCCAACCGGCAAGTACACGTACGATACGATTAAACTTCTTAAGTGAGTTATCAGAATCAAAGGTTAATGATTCCTTCAAACGCTTAACCTCTTTGCGGTTGATTCCGGTTAATATAGATACGTTTGAAACTGTTTGTTTCTGGTCACGATCGGCTGCCTCCTGATACCCGGCATCCACATATATCTTACGAGCTATATCGGCAAAAGTCCCATATGCAATGCCATTACGTAATAATATTCTAATCAGAGGTTTTAGAATACGTATGGTTGTGGTTTGTATGACCTCTGGTACTAAACTCATGTGTTTGGTAACCCGTGTAAAATTTTTACTTACTCAACAAAAAACTTTATTGCATCAGAATTCATATTCAACCCGAATTTGAAACTACTACAAAATGCTATCACTTAGTCAAGACCATAACGATGAAATATATCAAAAATTGATAAAATAAACTGAAATATCAAATACTTAATGCCATTTCCAGGCTCGTTAAATAAACTTAGGATAATTCGCACCAAGAGGAGAACATTGTATTCATGTTTGGGAATATATTCCCTTTATATTGCTTTATCATTCAACAGTAACCAGTTATATGAACTGGCTCACAAAAAAACAGCTCTGATATGGAGGAATTTAGAACAAGCTCTCTATGGTATAAATAATTTCAGGAGCATCCCACTCGAGTGCTCCACGATAGGCATAACGAATCTTTCCTTCACGATCAATCAGATAATTTGAGGGATAGGCGTATACCTTCCAGTCCCTTACAGCCTGACCATCCTGATCCAGTAGTATATCGAAGTTAACCGGGATAGACTGGATAAATTGCTTAATATCTTGCGAAGATTCACCGATATTGATTGCTACCACCTTAAACGGACGGCCCTGCATTCGATTCACCAGTCTGGAAAGAGAAGGAACTTCTTCAACGCAGGGTCTGCACCAGCTAGCCCAAAAATTCACCAGTATGACTTCTCCAGAGGTTGATGAAAGATCGAATGTTTTACCGTTTATATCTTTCAATACCAGAGACTGGGGATTAGGATCAGCTTTATATGGATGTAGATTTGGGGTTTTGATCTGTCTATTATCGAGCTTACCGTTATCAATATATCGGTATCCTGGCGTGATACCTCTTTTTCGAGAGGCTTTCAATAACCCTACAGCTGCATACAGATCTTCAGCTAACTGCTCACGTGCAGAAATATCTACAGGTTTCAGGTCTTCTTCAGGACGCATATGAAATCCTCCCTGAACACCCTTAAAGGTATGGATATATACCTGACTGCCGGATTTACCCAATTGTGCTGCAATTTCTTTACCACGGGCAAACTTGGTGGAGTATTGAGGAAGCAGCATATACACAGGTAAATTACTGAAGTTAGATATTTCAACATAACTGGCGCTGTCGCCCATTTCAGTGCGGCCTTGCACCAGATGAGGAGAAAACAGTAATAGCCCTTTAATTAAGTCAGCATGAGAGTTTTTCTGCTGCCAAAGATAGGCGGCATTTAAAGCCAACTGAGCTCCGCGATCTGAACTGAGTAGAAATACGTCCTGATACCCTTGAGATTTGGCGACATCAATTAAAGCTAGTTGGTCATCCATATCCATTTCGTACAGGCTGTTACGGCCCGTTGGGATAATATAGCTTTCGTGCAGGTCAGCCGCCCATACATCAAGATCCATGGCTGCCAGATCGAGAGCGATGGTTATATAACCCTGACCTAAACCTCGCTCAGAAGGTAGCCAGATGATGAGAGATTTTCCATCCCCCTTAAATTGAGTAACAGATAAGGTGGAGCCCGTATCTAACTCTATTTCAATGTTTTGATAAGCTTCGACAGAAAACGAAATAAGCAGTAATAAAATCAGATAGATACGCGACATGTTGTTGTAAATATGATAAAAAATTAGATGCCAACACTAACATATTGCACTACCCCAAAATAAGCTATCCCCAAGGGATATGGGAATGTGGAAAGCTATCGAGAAGATTACCTGTAGTTACGCATCTGCCCAACCAGAACACCATGTATAGTGACTCTATCCGCAGAGTAAACCATCGTTTGCATAGAGGCATTTTCCGGAATCAATGCAACCTCTGAATTACTCCGACGACGAAAGCGTTTTAACGTAGCTTCCACCTTATCGATCATGGCGACGACAATATCGCCGTCGTGAGCAATCGGTTGTTTTTTTATAATCACATAGTCGTTATCCAGAATACCGGCTTCCATCATTGAGTCCCCAGTAACACGAAGCGCAAATAAGTCAGGCCCCATAAACATTTCAGATAGATTGAGTTCCTGATGATCTTCAATCGCTTCAATTGGCAAACCTGCGGCAATCTTACCCACTAGAGGGATCACCGGAGGACTCACCAGAGGTAACTCAACCAGGCTCATGCCGCGTGAATTACCCTTTGCGCGGTTGATATACCCTTTATCTTCCAGAGATTGTACATAACGATGAATTGTTCCCTGCGAATTGACTCCTATTGCGTTACCTATCTCCTTAAATTTGGGTGCATACCCAAATTGGGCAATATAGTTGCGAATGAATTGAAGTGTATTTTGTTCTTGTGTAGTCAGCATCACGTCTTCTCACTATCTTCTCGTAGCATGAGAATAAAACGAGAACCCAAACTGTGCAAGTTAATTTTAATGCATGTTAATATTTGATACATATCATTGCAGGCATTAACGACATCAGCGTATTCTTTTAGCCAGTGTTAGAATGCTTGTTAAATCGAGCAACCCTCTTATGAGCCAGACAATGACCGTATTTTCCACTCTCAAGCGCCTGTTTCTGCTGCTCAATTTACTTATTATCTTAATCTTACCCTCAGTACAGGCTGAGGAAATTGAATCACTGGTTCTCAGTGAAGACGCAGAAATTGACATCCTGCACATTGGTGAATTCGGAAATACAGCTTTGATCTGGTTTGCCTGTAATCAGGGTGAAGAAACCGCCGAATTTGAAACGGCTAGAAACCTCGTTGCGCTAGGCTATCAGACTTTCTTCCCGGATATGCTAAGCGCACATTTTTTGTCACCTACAGCATCAAATGTTGGAAAAGTCCCACCAAAGGAAGTCGCTAAAGTCATTCAACATATTATTGAAGAATCCGATGCTAAAAGAATCTATCTCGTCGGAGGAGCACGCGCTGCAGTTCCCGTGTTAAAAGGACTGGCAGAGAAAGAAATTAAATCTGAAGCAAGGATAAATGGCGCACTTTTGATTACGCCACGTATCAATAAGTTAACGCCTGTACCTGGCTCGGAACCGGTTTACATTGATGCTATTGGACATTCGCTACACCCTATTAGAGTACTGGAAGGAGAAAGAACGCCAAACCGCTGGGGTTTACCCTACTTAAAGCAACAGTTAGCCAGCTCTGGCAGCACCGTCAGTACCGCACTTATCAAAGGCGTACGTGGATTTTTTTATTTACGCAACGACAAAACTGCTGCCGAAGAAAGAGCTACTCAAGAACTTCATCAGATTATCGACACTAATATTCAACAACTGGGAGTCTCTAATTAATGAATAAAATAACCAGTCTTATGTTCGCAATATGCCTAAGCCTGTTCAGTTACCAGAGCATAGCGG
The DNA here is from genome assembly GCA_050306135.1 of Gammaproteobacteria bacterium. GTDB lineage: Bacteria > Pseudomonadota > Gammaproteobacteria > JACNJF01. Next base: position 50,511 of record JBNLGQ010000064.1, on the reverse strand, counting down.
CCAGTGGTCAGTTAAAACCCTATAACGGCAATCTCACTTCCAACGAGCTTGGGCTGCCAGATATGCAGGGCAAAATACATACCCTGAATGATTACAAAGGAAACATAGTGCTGGTTCAGTTCTGGGCTACCTACTGCACCCCCTGTCGCAAGGAAATGCCGACTATGAATAACCTGATCAAAAAAATGCAGGGCAAGCCATTTAAAATCGTCAGCGTGAACATGGCTGAGACTCGTGATGAAGTCGCCAGTTTTATCGAACAGGTTCCTGTCGACTTCCCTGTATTGATGGATAGTGATGGGTCCACTGTTGGAAAATGGAAGGTGTTTGCTGCTCCTGCTAACTTCATACTGGATAAAAAAGGCAATATCATCTTTACCCTGTTCGGAGCCATCGACTGGGACTCAGAAGATATGATCAAAAAAATGACGCTGTTAACAGAGATGTGATCGAAGCTGCCTTGCCTGTTATATCTGATACAACCATGGCAACACCATAGTCAGTGTTGCCCATATCAACAATGTCAGTGGCACCCCTACCTTAACAAAATCCATAAATCGATAATTACCCGCATTCATAACCAGTAGATTGGTTTGATAAGCCATCGGGGTGGCAAAACTCATATTCGCCCCAAATAAGACCGCCAGTACAAAGGGTTCAGCATTCAGGCCCAGTTGCTGAGCAATACCAATGGCAATCGGCGTACCTATCACAGCCGCCGCATTATTAGAGACCACATTGGTTAACAGGGCCATTAATAACATCAAGCCACTCAATACCCAGGTTGCTGACCACCCACTCGTGACCTGAACATATTGTTGCGCCAGAAAATCTGCTGCGCCTGTTTGTAACAGGGCGTTACCCATCGCCAAAGAGACAACAATAATCAATATTACTGGAGCACTCAATGCAGTACGTGCATCACGCCATCGCAGGCATCCAGTGAGTAACATCAGAAAAACACCGACTATGGCACTGATTTCAATCGGCAGTATGCCGCTGGCAGCACTGACTACGATAAAAAGCATAATCGCTAACGAGATATAAGCTTTACTGGATCTGGGCAGGTCAGCACTGGCATCCAGTACCATAACGTTACGACTTGCTTTCATACGTTTGATACTATCGCGCGAACCTTGTACCAGTACTACATCTCCCGATTTTAACCGCTCATCCTCAGGATGTTGAGTAACGGGTTTTTGCTTCCATCGATTAGCTCGATGCAGGGCTAGCACCAGCAACTTGTACCGACTGCTAAAGCGTGACTCTTTTAGAGTTCTATTTTCCAGAGATGATCCAGGGACAATGACGACTTCGGAAATTTGCTGGTTATTGTCTTTGAGTGGATGATCATCATCAACTGGCTGGTCCTCGGCATATAGACGCGCACCGATCAGGCTTTCGAAAGACTTCAACATCTCGGGTGTTTCTTTTGCCCAGATATAATCATCTGCTCGAATCTTGATATCTGGTAATGGCGATAAACGGATGCCTTCCTTGCCTCGAAGGATCTCGTGTACTACAAGTTTATTCTCGGTTTTCTCTATGACTTCTGCCAGTGTTGCACCATCAGCAAAACCGCCCTCAATAATGCGTAACTGGGCGCTAAACACACGTGCCGAAGTCGAAGGCATAATGGGGTCACGGTGCGGTATGATTTTTGGCGCGATCAGCCACAGGTAAAGAATCCCTACCCCACCAGCAATCAAAGCAGGCACGACAAAATCGAACATGCCAAATTCACGCAACCCCAGTTCACTGGCAAAGGAAACCACAAGAAGATTGGTCGAGGTGCCTATGGTGGTTGCCATCCCCCCCATCAAAGTAGCAAAGCCTACAGGCATTAGTAATGAAGATGCGGATGACCCTGTTTTAAGCGAGACACTGATCAGTATCGGTAACAGTAAAATGACGATAGGGGTATTATTTACAAAGGCGCTCAAGGCTGCACCACTGAGCAGGGTGAGAAGAAACACCAGCACCGGACTCCTGGACCAGTATTTTCCCAGCAGCCTACCTACTGCTTCCAGCGCACCGGTACGTACCAGGCCTTTTCCTGCAATCATCAATGCACAAACGGCAATCAATGCCTTATGCCCAAATCCGCTTAAAAACTGTGCAGATTGCAATGGCCCCTGTTCGGTTTGATAGGGAAACAGCTCAAACACCAACACCAGTAAAATCAGTATAAAAAGACTGGAACTGGCTATGGGAATTTTTTCATTGGCGAACAGGAACAGTGCTGCAACCACCAGCAACATGACAAACCAGGCATGGAAACCAACGCTTGACTCGACCATATAGTACCTATAGTTAATTTTGATTTAGAGACAGTCCGAGCATCGAGCAGGGTTAATACTTTTACTCTGCCAGCAAGCAGACGTCCTCATTAAGATAAAGATAACACCATTGAGAGATTTAATCGGACTTTCTGCATCCAGAGTCAGGCTTTAAACAAATTAAGTGGATTATTGATATCAACGCCATCCATAAAAGGCTTCTTACGATCTTTATGGGTTAGCTGATAAATCAGTCCCATCCAGTTTCCGAGCACAGCATCTGCGGTATCACACCAGCTATTATTTAAATTTGGAATGATTTTATCTTCCGGAAACTCCGGCAATTCGCTACCTGCGGCCATAGCTTTTTGTAAATAATATCGATATTCTCTGAAAATTGCCTGTTCGAAGGTGCTAAAATAATTATCTGGAAAAGGTGGAAACTCATCCAGTTCTCCAGAAATAAAACGCATGACCTCACGTTTGAATTCCTTAATCAAAGATATCGTATCGTATTCTGGATGCCCCTGAAAAAATACGGTACGGATTCCATCTTTGCTGGTCGCCAGATGTACGCATCCATCATCCTGTTCAGTCGCCAGTATATGCAACCCGGCCTCGGCAAATTGCTCTGGATACACTTCATTCCAGCGTGAATGGGGCACATCAAAGGTGGTATTTATATCGACCGTTAATGGATGTTTCTGACGAGTGAGCTGATGGGTGAATACGCCCCATTTTTTACCTTTTTGCGGATGTCGTTTCTGGCCGTAACGAAACTCCATCACAGCATGGGTAGCCAGACAGGAACACAGCGTTGAAGTGACGTTTTCGTAAGCCCAGTCTACTACTTCTTTCAGAGGCTCCCAGAACGGCTGATTGGAAAGATCCGGGCCGATCACATTGGCACCAGTGATGATTAAAGCATCTAGCCCCTGCTGTTTGATATTCTCAAAACTCTCATAATAGGCATCGATATGCGCCTGAGCTTCCTTGCCTCTTTCCAGTACATCCAGCGTAAACGGATAAACATAAAACTGGGCAATCGGGTTGCTATCGCCAATCAAACGAAAAAACTGCATCTCGGTGGCTTTTAATGCCGCATCAGGCATCATATTAAGCAGACCAATATGTAACTCACGTATGTCCTGGTTAAACGCACGTGCGGAATCAAGAATATTAACGCCCTCTTCCCTCAGGCGCTCAAATGCAGGTAAGTTATTGTGTGCAACAATCGGCATCAGCTTTGCCTCTCAATAGCTGTCTCTAAAAGATGCATGAAATCGGCCTCATTTTTAACCTTAGCCACCTCTTCGGAGGTTACCGTATAGCCCTGCTTGGCAATCTCTTCATATCGCGGTAATCGCGAACGGAATAGAAGCGGGAAAACCCAACGTGCAAAATCATCAGGATCCATCTCTGCCGCAAAACTTAAACCAGTCTCTTTCAGATAGATGTCCAGATGCTCTAACAGAAACTCAGGGCGATAATACAGTGGCTTGGGTGAGCTTACAGCTCTGTCGATGAGTTTATTTTCCTCTGCCTGATTGGTGACCTTGATGTACAGAATGAGCGTGTGTTCGGTCAGCATATCCATCACACCGGGTTCTTCCAGCTCACACAGACTACCGCCCACATCATTCACAAAATGCGGATAACCATACAGTTGCTGAGCCTTGCCGATAAATTCAGGTACATCATACATGGTATCAATCTCAGCCTGACGGTATTGCGCCTGACGTTTGATAAAATCTTCCAGTTCTACACCACCCAATTCCGGGTTACCCAGCTTACCAACAAAACTTAGCACCGGGCCCAGATCGTGTACCTTGATGTTGTTGCGGATATAGATCCAGTCATTACGCAACAGCTCTTTTAGAAACGGCACCTGCATGGCCTGTTGCTTAATCATATCCATGATAGGTTCATCCAGATAACGCGTACCTATACGATAGTCACCAGAATAGTGGAACCAGTTTGCGCCATCGCGCAGCATTGTCGACAGATAAGACTTACCTACCCCCGACATGCCTACCAGGGTTACCTTTTTATGTTCCCACGCACGGAATTCTTCAAGCGAAAATTTCAAGCCCTGCTCCAGTAAAATGCAAAAGGGCAATTATGCCTGAATTCCTCGGACGAAGAAATCTTACAAGCGCCCAGTTGAAGTTAAACGCTGCACATCATTTATCAAATATTGGTAAACTATCGCATGGTTTATATTTTGTTTTTAATAGCCCTGCTATTGCTTATTTTCTGGCCACAGTACTGGGTAAAATCGGTGCTTTCACGTTATAACCGACACGCGGAAAAGAATTTTCCTGGCACTGGCGGAGAATTTGCCCGGCACTTACTGGATCGATTCGAATTATCTCACATCAAGGTAGAACCGACTGAAATAGGTGACCATTACGATCCAGAGGCTCAAAGCGTACGCCTGACTCGTGATAAATTCGACGCTAAAACGCTTACGGCCATCACGGTTGCTGCTCATGAGTGTGGGCACGCCCTGCAGCATGCGGCCAAAGAGCCTTTATTTCAGTGGCGCAGTCGACTGGCTTATAGTGCTGTATGGGCTTCACGCTTAGGGTCATTTCTATTGTTTGCCGCCCCTGTGCTTGGCCTGGTGACACGCGCTCCACCTGCTGCGCTTATAGGCATAGCCGGAGCTTTTTTAATTATGGGGTTCGGGATTGTCGTACAGATCATCACCCTACCCGTTGAACTGGATGCGAGTTTTAATAAGGCCATGCCGATGCTTAAATCAGGTTATCTTGAACCGCATCAGATACCTGCAGCGAATAAAATTCTAAAGGCCGCCGCCTGGACTTATGTAGCTGGATCACTTGCATCATTACTAAACTTCTGGCGATGGATGGCTGTTTTGCGACGCTAATTTGAGAGCTCAAGCACAGTTTTAATCTTACCTGAATCAAGAATGCCACAAAACGCTGGTCTTGTTAAAAGCATAAGCTATACAATCATTAAAAATTTAGATAGGTAATCATGAAGTATCTACTCTCATTACTATTAATCACGCTGTCTTTGCCACTAAAGGCAAATGAACTGGATCTACTCAAGACTCTGGAAACCATCAAGGCAGATACCACTAAAACAGAGAAATCGATCGATGCAGGTAATATGCGCGCGCTTTTATGTAAGTATTGCCATGGCGAGGATGGTAATAGCCTAAAAACCACTATTCCAAATCTGGCTGGTCAAAATACCACCTACCTCATTCGTCAATTCGAATATTTTGCGAGTGGAAAACGTTACAATAAAACCATGAATCAAATTGCTAAAATTTTATCCCCAGAAGACCGGGTTAACATTGCACTGTTTTATTCATCTCAAAAGGTCAAGCCACAGCAGCAATACAGACCGGAATTACTTAAAAAAGGTGAAGGTATATTTAAAACTCGTTGCTTTATGTGCCATGGATACGACGGCTACGGTAAGGAAGAATTACCACGCATAGCCAGCCAGCCAGCCGATTTTATTAAAACAACTCTGGCCAGTTATACATCATCAGTGACAAAACGCGCAGAAACTCAAATGAGTGCTGTTGCCAGCACACTCACTCAAGATGATATAGAAGCAATCACCGCTTATTTAACCAGTCTCAAATAATAAAAGCCCTGAACTTATACAAAGCTCAGGGCTTTTTTTAAGTCTTCTATAACCCTTTAAGCAATGGCTTTTTGAATCAGCGGAATTAACGCATCGGGAAGCTTGATATTGCCAGCCAATGCAAATTGCTGTGCACGCTCTGACATTTTATTCCAGGTTTTACGGATGATCTCTATCCATTTGGCTTCATCGTACTCAGTATGCTTAGCAGCAAATTCAAGCATGTAATATTCAATAAACACCAGATCCGTGACATCTTCCAGTAGCTGAGTATCAGGATTCACCTTAATACCTTTTTTACCGACTGCTTTTTTTACTCGCTCAATAGATTCTTCATCGTATCCCACATGCTGCATAAATCCAGCAGTTGTTTCAGAGTGAAATTTATAGAGATTGGTACGCCACTGCAGATATCCCTGACGATCCATAGGGTAATCGCTACGCGGAGAAGTCCAGCGCTGAACATGCTGTCCACGCATCGCAATCCTGGCAACTTCATCGGGTTGTTCAACATACCTGTTTAACATTTCAGTCATACGGTATGAGTACAGTAATTCCTTGGGCCACTCTTTTCCATTTTCATCTACAACTTTGTTTGGGTCTTGTCGATTCGCCTGATCGATTAATTCAATGACCTTATCAAGTAACTCAGTAGGCATATTTTTCTCCAAAGATAAAAAAGTGATCTAATTTTATCAGTTTCAAAATAAAAACTTTGGCTAATTTGGGATATAAGGGATATTTAGAAGCGCTGATATTCGGTGTCTCTGTTATTACTCCTGCTATTAGTAAATCTCATAGCCAATTATATTTTTGAGCAACTTGATATAATCCAGATTTTTTATACGCTAATGAAAAAATCACTGAATTTATCCAAATTAACATCAAAAACATTATACTTTATACTGATTTAAACCTGTGAAGTAACAATGCACTTTAAGTTACTGACCAAATTTATCTCTGACCAGGTATTGTACAGTTGAAGAATGTGTTATTGACTTTACCAGCACAAATTCATCAACCTTCCATTTCACCGGCTCAATGAATTGCTCAGTAACCGCGTTTGGTATTTTACGGGCCATAGTTACATGCGGGTTATACTTTCTTTGCTCTGAATGATACCCACAATTAAGCAACACTTTTTTTAGATCCTGATGCAATTGAGTGAGCTGGGCAGGAATATTTTCACAGCCAAACCATACAACCCTGGGCTTTTTAAAATACCCTGCATAATTTATGTATAAATCGAATGGATTTACGGTTACTGATCGCGCCTGCCGAATGAAACAATGAATACGATCAAGCTCAATATTCCCCAGAAAATGCAATGTCATATGAAGGTTATCAGGGCTTATCAGTCTGCCCTGATCCTGTATGCCTCTAACCCTCTTAAAACGCTGTATCAGCTGCCTTCTAACCGAATCACCTGGCCACAGCGCGAAAAATAATCGTTCATATGAACTCTGCTCAGGGTGCATACTTTTGAATCCAACGTATAAAGATTAAATAGCCATTTTCAAAACCACCCTGAACTTGACCAGTAAGTTCACAGATCAAATATTCTTCCTTTAAACAGTTCAAAACTCTCTCGCTGCTATGCCCCCATTCTGCATCTACACCCCATCGTTGAGCACCTTGATAAGCTTCAATAGCGATCCCCTGTTCAACCTTTTTCATTTTAAGAACCGGTTTATTATCGCGACTAATCTCCAGGCTGTCGCTTGATTGCCTACCTTTTAAATCATCATGACCAGCAAGTAAGCTGTTCATATCAAAAGGCAGATTTTGAGGAAGGCTGATACCCTTGTTCTGCCCTACATCAGATGCTTCCTGGTAGGCTTCCTTTATCTGTAACTTTCTTAAAGTACCAGTCTTAAGTGAATCCTCCTGCATATCTTCAGACCTTTCTGGAGCCAGAGGGGTATTGCTCTGCGACGCTGACTTCGGCAACATATCTCTTTTTATGACATCTCTGGAAGCCATGTTATCAATCTCAGTTTCTATCACAGGTACTGGAGCTGGTTCAGGTTTGGACATAGGAAGGGAAGGTATTTTCTTAGCTGGCAGCGATGAAGTCTGTCTGGGTGTTTCAATTAACTCCGGCTCAGGCACATAGGTAAATAACACAACGTTAACGGTCAGTAATACAAGCGCAGCGCTGGATAGATACCATTTAAGATTCGAGCTTTTGCGCTGCACAGCTTTTTGTGCTGCCAGGCGTATTTTCTTATCCAGCTCCGCTGGCGGTAACTCCTGGCGAGAAGCTTGATAAAGCGCCTGTAGATTGTTTTCCCATTGTTTGCTCATAAACAATCCTCCAGCATCTGTTTTAACTGCTGCATGGCGTAGCGTAATCGACTTTTTATGGTTTCCCTGCCAACCGACATCACTTCTGCAATTTGCTGCAAACTTAAACCTGCTTCCTGCTGCAACAGAAATGCATCACGTTGCTCAAAAGGAAGCTGAGCAATATTATGTTTTAACAAGTTGAGACAATCCCTGTCATGAACGATGGTTTCACAGGAAAATGAATGACTCTGTTTATCCACCGCTTCATCCTCTGATACAGTATTTCGAACCGCTGAACGCCGAAAATAATCGATACTCATATTACGTGCCACGCGGAATATCCAGGCTCTGAATTGCATGCCATCAAAATGCTGCTGTTCGCCTATTAATTTCATCCAGCAATCATGGAAGGCATCCTGAGCCTGAGATTCGGGAAGACCTCTACGCAACAGGAAAAGGTACAAAGTCTGCTGGTAGCGATTATATAGTATGTCGAACGCCTTCATATCACCACGACGGTAGGCTGCATACAAGATTTCATCCGAATCATCCGCCTGGCTCATATCAGGAGTCCAGCGACTGTGCCAGCGCAACTAAAGAAAGAAAGGCGGAGCGATAGCCTTCCTCATCCCTACCACGAGCTGAACGTGCGAGAGCAAGAATGTCGTCATAATCAAATTCATGTAAATGCTCCCCACCTCTCAATTGCTCGGCATAGGCCGCAACGGCTGCCGCAAATCGCAGGTCGTCAGACGCAGAAGATAATTCCTGCTTTACCTGATCTCGCTTAAGAATCTGGCTAATTAATTGAGACTTATCCTGATCCGGTTTTTTATATCGAATATTGATCATGGCCAGTTCGTTAAAATTTTCCTTCACCTTGACTTGAGCCTGATAATGTAATGGTTGTATACGTTTATCGCTACTCTGATTCAGTGTGATTTCATATAGTGCTGTAACCGTATGTCCAGCGCCTATATCTCCTGCATCAACTTTATCATTGTTAAAATCCTCACGCTTAAGTAAACGATTTTCGTAACCTATCAGTCGATATTCATACACCACATCTGGATTCCACTCAATCTGAATCTTGACATCACGAGCAATAGTTTCCAGCGTAGCATCCATCTGTTCTACCAGGACTTTGCGTGCTTCGCTGAGGTTATCAATATAGGCATAGTTACCATCGCCATGGTCTGCCAGTTGTTCCATTAAATGATCATTATAATTTCCACTTCCAAAACCTAATGTGGTCAGTGCTATGCCTTCTCGTTTCTTTCTCTCAACCAGGTTCAATAGCGCTTCATGGTTCACCGTACCCACATTAAAATCACCATCAGTGGCCAGAATGACACGATTAATTCCCTGCTTGATAAAGCTTTGCTGGGCCATGGCATACGCCAGTTTAATTCCCGCAGAGCCATGGGTGGAGCCACCTGCAGATAGCTGTTCAAGTGCATTCAGGATATCGGCCTGATGATCACCCGGAGTAGGCTCCAGCACCAGACCTGAAGCACCGGCATACACCACCAGAGTAATGCGATCATCTGCCGTCAGCTGTTTAACCAGTAAGCGAAATGCATTTTTTAGTAATGGTAGCTTATCCGCATCACTCATTGAACCTGATACATCAATCAGGAAAACCAGATTTGCTGCTGGTCTTGTCCGGGCCTCCTGCTGATATCCCTGGACTCCGATTTGTACTAAATGAGTATTCGCATTCCAGGGTGTACGGGTAATTTCTGTACTAATCGCGAATGGATGGTCAGCCTGCTGTGGTTTGGCGAAATGATATTTGAAGTAGTTGATCAGCTCTTCACTGCGTACGGCATTGGCCGGAGGTAACTGGCCCTGAGTGAGATATTTTCGTACCAGCGAGTATGCCCCTGTATCTACATCGATACTGAAAGTAGACAATGGTTGTTCACTGACTAATACCACCCCATTTTCTGATAAATCTGCGAATTTATCTCTATTGGTGATAGCCTGAGTTTGGAAACTCCTCAATGTCACATCTTGAGCAGCTGTCATGGGAGCACTAGGCAGTATTTTGCTATGCCCTATTGCGGCTTCCTTTCGGCTTACTAAGGCCGTATTGGAATCAATCTCCGGAACCTTATGCTTGAGTTCAGATATCTTGCTGAGCTCGTTGTTACTTGGTACAGGTGCCTGCTGTCTATGCTGATCAGACGCAGGAGGGAGCTGAGACTGTATCACCTTTTCCTGGCTACAGGCCAGTAGAAAAAAGGGTAGAAGGATTACAATGGACAGATGTTTTACTTTCATTTTCGTTTCCAGTTGTTTGAACATATACTGAAAACGCAGCAGAACGATGTAAGGGGTTAATATTTTTTAAGCAATCTCTGAATAATTAATCCCTGCATTCTTTGAGCCCCGTATCCTTACTCCACAGATAGCACAGAAACAACTAGATATTTCCTGCTTTTATGCAGAAATTTCATCATGCCAGACCACGCGGTTCTTGCCCTGAGATTTGGCTTCATATAGCGCATCATCCGCCCGCTTAAATAGCTTTCGCTCATTATCATTCGGCAAATAACTGGTGACCCCAAGACTGATAGTGACAGGCCCTACTTCATCAAATGCTACATCGGCAATGGCTCTACGACAACGCTCTGCCATTTTGAGAGCTCCTTCCCGATTGGTTTGTGGCATGAGAATGGTAAATTCTTCACCCCCCCAGCGACATAAGGTATCAACATCCCGAACCACATCGGTCACACGATCTACCAGCTCTACTAGTACCTGATCTCCCATATCGTGACCATATTGATCGTTTAGTTTTTTAAAATCATCAATATCGAAAATCAGCATGGAAAACACTTCTTTATACCGGTGAGAACGCAGGATTAGTTCGCTCAGGCTATTTTCAAATGCACGCCGATTATTGATTCCTGTAAGCGTATCGGTAACCGTTAAATCTTTCAGATAGGCATTATTTTCACTCAACTGGATAGTAGCATCATCAATTTGCTGCTGTAGTGACTCATTAACAGCTTCCAGTTCTCGGCTTCGAAACCACTGAAAAGCTAATAGAATCAAGATGATGACTGCAGACATAGACCAGAATACAGACCTTGTATTCCAGAAAGGTAAATCATGCTTGAACCATTTATCAAATATCTGATTGTACTGGTCACTGCCAACAAATGACTGCGTAGCTAATTCAAGCTTCTGGATCAGTTGCTGATGCTGCTTACGTACGCCAATACTGAAGTTGAGTTCAGTTATAGAGGGGGTCAGCAATCTAATTTTATCTGAAAGTTGAAGATTGATCGCAATATTCCATACCACCGGATCAAGATAAATCAATGCATCAACTTCACCAGTAATCAAGGCATAAAATGCCACTTCCAGTACTTCATACTTTTCGATACTTAGTTTAGCCAGCAAGTCGTCAGGTAAGTGTTGCCCTGAAAGGTTGCCCTTACCTACCAATGCCACCTTCTTCTGTTGCAAATCATTGATTGAATTCAATCCAGTCGATTGTTGAAGAACAAAGATTGAGACAGGGATTTTTACAATACTGGAGGTAAAATCCAGCCACTGAGAGGTATCAGTCTGATCTCCTATATCCAGCACGATATCCCCTTCACCCTGGCTAAGTGCCTGTACGATATTTGCTCTACCCTCCTCATTTATTATCTTAAAGCTAATTCCTGCGCGTTCAGCAATAGGTGAAAAAACTTCAATAGCGAAGCCCTGATGTCGATTTTGTTTGTCTAAATAAGCGTACGGTGGAAAGTTGGCGGGAGCTAAAACAATATTTTCTTCTACCACAGGTACCGGGAAACCTAACTCAGGTTGTGCGAGCAAAGAAAATGGAATTAAAGCAAAGATTAAAACCAGATAGCAACTGGGGTAGCAAGCCTTTTTCTGGATTTGAACCCTGTTAAAAAAATCTTTCAGCAAAACTTCGGCCCTGTCAAATTTCCTTGGATCTCATTAAAATACCACTAAATTAAAGTGATATTCACCAATACAGATCAGTGGTAAAAATATCTGCTGAAATGGAGTATTTAGAAGCTGAAAGGCAGTTTTGAAGTTTTCTGTATAGCTATTCATATTCCTCCTTTTGTTGTAATTTTAGTCATCAACTTTACTTGCGAAGTGCATAGCAGCTTTCAGATTGAGCAAATCAAGCTCTTCAACGCTGATTGTATTTTCTTCTGTGTTATTTGTCAGTAACAGTCTTCTCTCACACCAGACCTCATTTAACCGTTTCATAACTGGATCTATCACCTCTGCAGGTTCTGACATCAAAGACTTTAATGCATATGAAACCCAGTCATTTTCAAGGTTGAGACTCGATTCTGGCGTCAGTTCATAGTCAACTTTACAGGGAGTTTGCAGATCTGATAACTGGTTAGACAATGTCAGGCTTTCTGGATGACCGGCTTCAGTCAAACGTAATACTATATTCTTAAGGCATTGACTGGGTGCACTATTGGGGTACTCAACGCTCACCAGTGGTTGTGATGACATGATTTCAAGCATAGGCATATCGAATATAAAAAAACTCATGCCACCACACTGCTTACCCAGATAATTTCTTACCGCTACACTTAGACGCGCTATTATCCTTTTAGCCTCATTTTCACCTGAAACCAGATTAACAATTACCTTTACAGGTTCATGAAAGACACGCTGTTTGATCTCCTTAAGCAGGCTAAAAGCGCTCGTTAGTGATTTTGCATCTGGAGTAATGGTAATGACTATGGCCCCTGCACCCAGTAAAAAACCCACAGTTGATAGATCGATACCTGCAGCTGTATCAATCAATACAAAATCATATTCATGCTGGAGCTGGGTAAACGCCAGTAACAGGTTTTGCTTTTGACCGGACTCCAGCGATGCATACTCGCCAATGCCATTGCTTTGTGGTATCACATCAATTCCCTCCGGTCCCTCTTCCATCAGCTCATGAATCAGGATATTGCCATTAATAAGATCCAGAGTAGATGAGTTATTAACCTGATGGGTAAGAAATACCTGATTTTTTGAGTAATTATCCGTTTCAAACACACAAACTGATTTACCCAGTTTACGTAAACAAACTGCCAGATTTATTAATAAAGAAGAGTCCGTGTTTTTTGAGTATCGGTTGGTAACAGCAACAAGACGAGCGACATTAACCTCAGCCTTATGATCAGGCGAATGTAACGATAGTTTCATTACCCTGTTACCTGGATGTCTATAGATTTTAAAAAATTATATAAAAAAGTACCCAAGCTAATAGATTCTCAATTTAATCATTGACTTATTAAATATAGTTAATGCAGTATATCAACCATTATGACAAATTCAGTAACAAGAATTTCTGATCTTGATTACACTCGACTGCCGCCAGCACCCCATGTACTGATTAAATTAATCGATTTATGTCATAGAACCGATGTCAGCTTTGAGGAACTGGAGGCAATAATCGCAAAAGATTCTGCTCTGTGTGCCAAGGTTATCACTATATCAAATTCGGCGGCCTACAGTCAGTGGAATGAAACGCGTGAATTAAAGCGTGTACTTGTTGTTCTGGGTACCAAAACCATAAAATCCATCGCCATTACCTCAGCCGTTCACCAGTTTTTTTCTCAATTTAGTAAAGAGATGGGAGAAGCCCTGGGCTGTTCCTGGCTTGATGCATTGATATGTGCGCATCTGGCCAGAAAACTGGCCAGTTTAACCAGCTACCCTTTTCCTGATGAAGCACACCTCGCTGGTCTTCTCCACCAGATGGGTCAATTGATCCTATTCACTAATGATCCGACAAAATATCAACAAATAATGGTATCAGTTTCTGATCAGAATGCATTGATGTTCAAGGAGATGGATCGTTACGGAAAAAACAGTGCCGATCTGGCCGCCGATATTATTGCTCAGTGGGGAGTAGATTCAACCTTAAGCGATGCCATCAGGTATCAACACAAACCGGCAGAACTGTTGCTTGATACCCACCCTCTGGTTCGCTTGATCAGTCTGTCATCTCAATTGTGCAATCGACTTAATCATAATAACAGGAAATATCTGGTTGAGGATCAGTTCTTCGGCCTTAACCAGTCCATTATCGAAAATCTTGTACTGGAAGCGACCCAACTGGCTGTATCTGATGCCCGAGAATTTGGCATTGAGGTGGATGAAGACCACACCATTCCTCGTGCCAATGTCGACCAGGAGTCTATACGCATTCAGCTGGCTAAAAAAATGCGCCAGATTGCACTACTTGAAGGGGTACAGAAAACCTTTGACGATGTAGATGATTTATCAGAAATGATTCAATTAGTCAGTGATCAAATGTTACTGCTATTTGGTTTTTCATCCAGTATGTTTTTCTTTCCAGATAAAGATCAAACAGTATTAAATGGCTTTGCCAGTCATAGTAAAAATATTCCAGCCAGTGGCTCTTATAGCATCAAGTTAAAATCAAGGCGTAGCCTGATTACAGAGGCAGCATTACAGCAAAAATTGAAAATCACCGCTTATCAATCCGACTTTAACGAGCTTTCGATTATCGATGTTCAAATCCTGTCAACACTGGTTTGTGACGAGATGATTTGTTTGCCACTTATACATAAAAACAATCTGATTGCTGTGATTGCGATAGGTTGTAACTCTGAAATGACACAGAAATTTCATGCAGATGATGAGTTACTGCTACACTTTGCCACCATTGTTTCTGACTCTTTTGTAAGACAGAGTCAGATTAATAATAAATATCAGCAACAAATAGTTGATGAACAGACCGAAAGAGAAATACATACCCGAAAAGTTATTCATGAAATAAATAATCCACTTAGCATTATAAATAACTATCTTGAATTACTTTCTATGGGTATGGACCCTGAGTCAGACAATCAACAGCATCTGGAGACGATTAAAACAGAAGTACATAGGGTGAGTAAAATTCTGATGCAATTAAAAGATGATCAAGTTGCTGATGATGACCAGTCACAGGTAAATATTAATAAACTGATTAACAGCATGCTGGGAGTGTTCAAACCTACACTTTACAAGATGAATGGTATTAATAGTGAATTACAACTGGATTCTGATTTACCATCTATCCAGACTGATGCCAATAAATTCAAACAAGTTATCACTAACCTGGTTAAGAATGCAGCTGAAGCATTACCAGAAAAAGGCACGATAACTATAAAAACCAAATCACTGGTAGTGGTGAATAATACCCAATATATTGAGATTAGCATTGCCGATGATGGTGCAGGGCTTCCTGCATCAGTAATAGATCATTTATTCACCCCTGTACAAACAACCAAGGGACCTGAGCATTCTGGCCTGGGTCTGACTATCGTCAACAAACTGATTTCTGAACTCAATGGACATATCAGTTATACAACATCGGATCGTGGTGGCGCAGCATTTATCATACTGTTACCAAGATAGTAGAGGTATAACTTATGTCTGGCACCAAACCCAGCATCCAGATAAAGGAAAAAGACGACCTCGTCTCCTTGATGACATCATCACAGGAACACATTGAGAACATCGATAAATCACAATTCCAGATTTTATTGATCGATGACAATCTGAACCTACTACATAGTACCAAAGCCATAGTCGAAGCAAATGGTTATAAATGTATTATGGCCGATGGTGGAGAGTCGGGTCTGAATGTATTACGAACGACACATATAGATATTGTTCTACTCGATCTGGCTATGCCTGATATCGATGGTTATGAGGTACTTGAGACCATTCAAAATGAAGACATTCAGAGTGAAGTCATCGTTGTTAGCGGAGAAGCTACCTTTGAAAATGCCACCAAGGTATTTAGAAAAGGGGCACTGGATTTCCTCAACAAACCATACAACCCCCCTCTGTTGATTAGTGTTATCGATAATGTCGCCTATAAAATTAATCTAAAAAGATATCTAAAACACATCAGCCATACTCTGGAAGAATCTGAAAAACGCTACCGTTTCATCGTAAGTAACTCCCCTGATATTATCTACATGATTGACCATAAAGGTTTTTTTACCTTTGTGAATGATCGAGCTTATGACCTGCTCGGCTATAAACCTGAAGACTTGATTGGCGAACACTTCTCTGCCCTTATTTACGATGATGACCTGGAACTGGCCAACCATATCTTTAATGAGCGCCGCACCGGTGATCGTGCCAGCCACAATGTAGAATTTAGACTTAAATGTCAGGATAAAGATACGCCACATAAATCATTTGAGTCCAGTTCCATTGTAATCGAGTTGAGTGCCATGGGCGTTTATCAAAAGGAAAATGATGGTTTTCCATTCATGGGTACCTATGGTGTGGCTCGAGATATCAGTGAACGCAAAAAAGCTCAGGAATTAATTCATTTTCAGGCCTACCATGATCTGCTCACCAAACTACCGAACCGCGAACTTTTTCTGGATCGATTAAAGCTTTCCATGTCACATGCTGACCGTAATGAAAGCAAACTGGCCGTAATGTTTCTCGATATAGATGGATTCAAGTTCATCAACGATTCCTTAGGTCATGCTGTCGGTGATAGCTTATTGCAACAGGTTTCCAACCGGCTAAAGAAAATTCTGCGTGATAGCGATACGGTATCAAGAATTGGTGGTGATGAGTTCAGTATCCTGATTCCAGAATTACAAAACCGCGCAGAAGCCAGCCTGGTAGCACAGAAGCTGATTGATGGTTTCTACCAATCTATCTCACTGGAAAGCCACGAAATCACCATCAGTTTCAGTATCGGAATTTCGATTTATCCCGACGATGCTTCCAATACTGATCAGTTGATCAAGAATGCAGATATGGCGATGTATCATATCAAGGGCCGAGGTAAGAATGGTTTTGAATACTTTTCTGATCATATGAAAGGCATATATGAACAACGACATACTATAGAACAGGATATTCGCAAAGCTCTGGATCAAAACCAGTTCGAGGCTTATTTTCAACCTCAATATAATATCGACAACTCAAAAATATTTGGCCTTGAAGCATTAATTCGCTGGAATCATCCTGATAAAGGGCTCATCTACCCGGATAACTTCATACCTGTTGCAGAAGAGATTGGAATGATCAATGAAATTGGATTATTCATGCTCAGGAAAGGATGTCAGTATCTTAGAGAATGGTTGGATAATGGATATGAACCCATTAAGTTATCGATTAATGTGTCAGCCTTTCAGCTCGCAGAGAGTCAGTTTGATGTCATCGTCTGCAATCTGATCAGACAATACCGGTTGCCCCCCAATTTATTAATGGTGGAAATAACCGAAACTACACTCATGCTGGAAATGGAAACCGTCCTGCCCAGACTCAAAAATCTGGTTAAATGCGGCATTGGTATTTGTATAGACGACTTTGGTGTAGGTTATTCATCCCTGTCCTATCTACAAAAACTCCCTATCAACATTTTGAAGATTGATCGCTCATTCCTGTCCTGTATATCAAATGATCCAGACAAGGTGTGTGTGATCAAAGCAATTGTAGCGATGGCAAGAGAACTTCACCTTGAGGTCATCGTCGAAGGTGTAGAAACCAGACAGCAACTTGAATATATCGAACAAATAGGCTGCACAATGGTGCAGGGTTTTTTGCTCGCTCGACCCGCTCCACATGCAGAAGTTACGAAATTGTTGCAAAAAACCGTATAACCCCATTTTTTTTGCGAAGTTGTTGCTAATATTCAAAGAAGTAATTACTTCTTAACTCTCCTGTATTGCAAAGCCTGAGTTTTACATTAAATTCTAAGGTAGATATCACATACTTAAGAGCTGCTTATCAAAATTTTCATGTGATATTCACTTTTTTGACCTAAATTAACAAAGCAGTAGCAAGTTAAAATTATAAATTAAATCATTCTGTTAAACCTTTTTAAACAAACATTTATGCCTTTCAGGAGTTATAAAAAATGAACAATATCGCTTTTTTAGATCAATCAATCCAATTGCCAGAAATCCCATCTCAAGGTCAATATGAGCAACTTATCACCCATTTTGACGATAAATACAATGCAGGTTGGTTTTATATGAAGGGAGCACCTCGCCCTTGCGTTACCCATGCCTTACTGGACGATATTTCATCCTATATTGATACCGTCAAAAAAGAGAAAGCAGAGAGCAATGGAGAGAAATACGACTTTCTTATCCTTGCCTCCGATGTAGAAGGAGTCTTTAATTTAGGTGGTGATTTGTCTATGTTTACTGAATGCATTGAAACTGGGAATAGAGAAAAGTTGCTGAATTACGCTATCCACTGTATCGATATTCAGTATATGAACATGACACATTATAATGAAAATATGACTTCGATTTCACTGGTTCAGGGTGATGCTCTTGGTGGGGGATTTGAGGCCGCATTATCATGCAATATTGTCATAGCTGAGAAAGGCGTTAAAATGGGGTTACCCGAGGTATTGTTTAACATGTTTCCTGGAATGGGCGCCTACTCAATATTATCTAGAAAAATTGGTGCAGCTAAAGCCGAAAAAATGATCATGAGTGGTAAGGTTTATACATCAGAAGAAATGTATGAAATTGGAATCATTGATTATTTAGCTGAAAAAGGTGCCGGAGAACTTGCTGTCTACAATTACATCGATTCCAATCGCCGTATCAGCAATACTTTTCAATCAATGAGAAAAGTAAAGGACATCTGCCATGCTATCGAATATCAGGAACTACTAGATATCACTACCGAGTGGGTAGATGCAGTATTCAGATTAACCTCGAAAGATATTCGTATGATGCAACGTCTGGTAAAACGTCAGAACACTAAAGTGAAAAACCTGTAATCTAATCATTTCATTCTGACTTATTAGGACTTTGCACACTGCTACCAATGACAGCTTCCTGTAGTGAATTAACCGTGAGATTGAATATTTTTTCAATCTCACGGTTATGGTTTTGAATTTTTTCGGTCCCTATATCAAAAGGTTTAAAAGCTTCGCCTGTTAAACAGATATCAACTAATGCTGTCGCCCCTAACTCTGTAGCAGATCCTTTTAATGCATGCAGATTTTCGCGATAAGCTGGATAATCATTTTTTTCAGCAAGTTTTATACCCTGTATATGTTTTTCACCGTCCTGAGAAAACCCTTTTATCAATCCCTGTACAAATGACATACCATCACCTAGATTAGATAATTCTCGTAAAACTCTGACATCAAACCATCGAGAATCATTATTCATGCAGATACTTTCAGCTGATAAAAGTTTCTTTTTGTTTTTTCCTTTCCTCTTTATCGACAGACTTCTTGTCAAAACTGCAACTTTTTCGAGTAAAATTCGCGCATCTATCGGTTTGGTTAGAAAAGTATTAGCCCCAGCAGAAAGACAGGCCTCTCTTGCCTCAGGAGTGGCATCAGCTGTCAGCATAATAACTGGAAGTGATATTCCCACATCCATAAAACGCAAAGTTTTTACCACTTCGATGCCCGACATTTCTGGCATATTCATATCCAGTATCAACAAATCGATTTCATCTAGATCATTCGAAAGTATATCTAGAGCACGTTCACCATTATCAGTCAAACGTACGTGATGCCCAGCATGCATTAAAATTCCTTCTATAACCTGTTGATTAACAGAATTGTCTTCAGCTACCAGAATATTTAATTCTTTTGCGCTACCCTGTCGCTCGTAATACTCGGCAAGAGTAACAACATTATGATCGTTATAGTTAACGCTTTGAGCTGCGTGAATTGCGTTGTACAAAAGCCTCTTGTCCTCTGGGTTTTCCAGAGTAGCGACGTAATATTGATTAATTAAATTAGTTTCTATCATTGAATCAGATGAGTTAACAAGAATCATAGATAGGTGTTCTAGCTCTTTCTCTGCTCTAATCATTTGAGCGAACTGTATAGGATTCACATCTTTCATTATCTCCTGGTCAACGATGATAATTTCATATCCATTTTTATCCTCTATAGCGTTAACCAAAAGTGAAAAAGCTCGGGCCGCAGATCGAATCCACTTAAAAGTAATTGACCAGCTTTTAAGCGCAGGGCGTATAACTGATGAACAGTCTTCATCGGACAATAAAAGGATTCTATTATGCGAAAGGTCCTGTTCTTTTTGAGGTAAAATTTGAAAAGGTAACTCAAACCAGAAAGTTGATCCTTTATTCAACTTACTTATTAATCCTATTTCTCCACCCATAAGCTCAACCAGATCTTTGGAAATGGCAGTTCCAAGTCCTGTCCCACCATAGCGCCTGCTTGTACTTGCATCAGCCTGTATAAAGTTTTCAAATATTCGCTGTTGACTGCTTTCCTCTATACCTATACCTGTATCAACCACTTCAAATCGAATACGAGCTTTATGTTCGCTCCCTTCAACCTTAAATACATTTAAATAAACAGAACCAGTATCAGTAAATTTAATAGCGTTGTTAATTAAATTCACCAGGATCTGGCGTAAATGAACCTTATCCCCATTCAATGAAAATGGAGTATCAGGATCAATGTTGCAGGATACGCTAACGCCCTTTCGCTCACCTAGTGGTGCCAGCATATACCGTACCGAAGTAACTAATGTATGTAAGTCAAATGGTTGAGAAACCACAACGACTTTGCCAGCTTCAATTTTGGAAATATCCAGTATATTTTCAATTAATTCCAGCAGTGAAGTGGCGGAACTATGCATACTATTCACCAGCTCGTGCTGGTTATAGGTCAAACTGGTTTCACGCAGTAACTCTCCCATACCTATTACTCCATTTAATGGAGTACGAAGCTCATGAGACATATTTGCTAGAAATTGTGTCTTAGCTTTATTGGCCTTTTCGGCAGATAAGATTGCTGTGTGTAATTTTTTTACTAGAAACGCGGAATAAAGAGGTAAAACAAGGAGAATGATTAACAAACTGTAAGCAATAGTTAAATTTTGTTGCCAGTAATCTCCTAAAGCAATCGCTACTGAAAATCCAATTAAACTGATTGCCCCAGTGAAATATAGATAATTAACGCCATAGCGGAAACCATTGCCGTGTATGACCCAGAGGTACATAACAAATATAGTAATAGAGTTTTCGCCCTCAAGATACATCACAGCCGATAAAGAAATGATATCAATAGTGATACCAAATATTCTTCTGCTTACTGAAACCTTCGGGTTTATTAGAATTGCGATAATGATTACTATCGCCAATAGCAGGTGATTAAAAAAAATCAAACCTGGAAATGAGGTTATATTTCCCAGGAAGCTTCCATCACCAGACCAGGGAATACAAAAAAGAACAACAAAAAGAGTGGCAACAGGTATACGAATTTTCAGTGCTTGCTCTGGTTCGTTATCACCGGTCTTCTCAATACGACGATAGAGCCAGTCGAAAATTGATATATTTTGGTGAGTTTTACGCGAATCCATTATTAGTCAAAAGTTGGGTTAACTATCTTTTAGCTCAAGTTTGATCAGCTTTATATCGTCCAGGCGATCAAAAAAAGCTTCAACACATTGTGGGTCAAAGTGTTTACCCGATTGTTGTTTTAGCAAATTTAAGGCATCCTCAGTACACCAGGCATTCTTATAGGGACGCTCAGTCACTAGTGCATCAAACACATCAGCAACAGCCACAATTCTAGCAACAAGTGGAATTTCCCGTCCTTGCAACCCACTTGGATATCCAGTCCCATCGAATTTTTCATGGTGATTTAGAGCAATGACAGAACCTAGCTGAATATATCGTGACTGACTATTATTCAAAATATTGTGCCCCATGACGGTATGCTGCTGCATAATTTCCCACTCCCCTTTATCTAATTTGCCAGGCTTAAGCAATATTTGATCAGGTATCCCGATCTTGCCTATATCGTGCATTGGAGCTGCATATTCGATATCCTCGCATTCAATTTCTGCGAGCCCAAGCTCTTCTGCAATAATCCTTGAGTATTTAGCCATGCGCAGAACATGATTCCCGGTATCTTCATCACGGTATTCACCAGCTCTGCCTAGTCGCAATAGAGTTTCACGCTCTCGAGCTACAATTTGTTGTGTAGCAACATCTACCTGACGAGCTAGCCAGTCAGCCTTATCCTGGATAATAGATTGCTGTTCCTGTATTTTGAGCAGGTTACGACAACTGGTTCTGCATTCGATCTGGTCTATGGGTCGTGTCAGGAAAGCCGTAGCCCCCGCTTCAAGAGCTTCATAGCGAACTGATTTTTCACTCACTACCGTGATCATCATGATAGGTACACTTTCACAATCGGGGAGATTGCGTACCTTCTTAATGAATTCAACCCCATTTATCAGGGGCATACGATAGTCGGTAATGATCAAATCTACACGATTGGCATTTAACCAGTCGAGTGCATCAACCGCTGAATCAAACCCTGTTACCTGAAGATCGTTATCAATCTTCTGAATAACCTTTTCCAGAATAGTGCGTCCAGTAGACTCATCATCAACGATTAATACTTGTCGACGGCGGCGCAGTACACTTAAACGTCGGGCATTTTCGTAAGGTTCCACGTTCGAATTTTTATAATTGTCTGGATTTTCTCTATGAACTTTCAAGGCTTTCGCCCCCTTGGGTTATTCGAGTATAAGTCCATTATATATTCTGTTTTCAACACGTTAATTTACTCTGGTAGATCGAGCTGGTCACGTAATTATCGAATAAAAATGAGAAAAGTCTCGAAAAATTCTACCATGTTGCCTTAAATCCTTAATTTTTATAGCATATTTTACATAATACCACTCGAATTCAGTCATTTTCAGCTATTCATTGAAATGTAATCAGGTCAATGATTCATATCAATGCCTGAAATATATCGTATCAACTCAGATTTTAATGAAGATTCGTCATACTGATATTCAAGTTAAATGATAGCATTGCCCTTTTTAAAAATCAGGCTGTCCCAGTTAGAGGAAATCAATGATAGCTAGCATCGTAAAAAACACCTGGTCGATCTTTCTGGGTCTAGCGTTTCTCATGCTGGGAAATGGACTACAGGGTACGATAACAGGCCTGCGGGCAACCTATGAAGGGTTTAGTGCTTCTACAACTGGCTTCGTAATGGCTGGCTATTATATCGGTTTTTTACTCGGCTCAATCATTGCGCCAATACTGGTTAAACGTGTTGGACATATTCGTGTATTTGCGGCCCTTGCTTCTTTGGCCTCGACATCTGTATTGATACAGATTATGGTCATCACTCCCCCAACCTGGTTTTTAATGCGCTTAATTACCGGTGCCTGCTTTGCCGGGACCTATGTTATTGTTGAAAGCTGGCTTAACGCCCGCTCCGATAATAAAAGCCGAGGTGGTGTCTTATCTATCTACATGATTGTCACCTACCTGAGTATGGCAGGAGGTCAGAGCCTGTTAAATTTAGCGCATCCCGAAGATTATGATCTGTTCCTGATTTCATCCATATTGCTTTCTCTCTCTCTGGTACCTGTTTTAATCAGTAGAACCAGTGCACCAGAAATAGAATTACATGAAAAGATCAGCGTATCTGAGCTCATATCAAATGCACCTACTGGTACCTTATCTCTCTTTATTGTTGCTATAGCACATGGTGCTCTTTTTAGTATGGGCGCTGTGTATGCAGATAAAGTAGGGCTTGATATATCTCAAACGATTCTGTTTATGAGTTCATTTATATTATTGGGTGCTGTATTTCAATGGCCTATCGGCTGGCTATCAGATCGTATGGATAGGCGTTTTACAATCATAGGGACCGCCATGATCGTGGTAATACTTAGTGGACTTATTATCGTTGTACAACCTACACCTGATGTCTTAATACCCATGTTCGGAGTTCTTGGAGCCATGTCTCTGGTCATCTACTCGCTAGCTATAGCCTCAATCAATGATCGTTTGCTACCAGAGAAAATGGTAGAAGCCAGCAGTACGATGGTGCTTATTTTTGGTATAGGATCAATTTTAGGCCCGTCATCGATAGGGTTTCTTCTTGATAATCTAGGGCATAATGGATTCTTCATACATCTGGGGTTTGCCCATTTCATCATTGTTGCAATAGCTGGATTCTTCATCATTAAACATCCGCCCGTTCCTCAGGAAGAACTTACACAATACCAGTACGTTCCTCCTAAGGTGACAATGGTAGGCATGGAAGCAGTGGCTCAAGAGGCCGAGGAGTCACAGGTCCTTGAAGAACCTGAAGGATAAGCTACATATCGACTTCCAGGAACTTCTTTAACTCAGCTAACTCTTCTTCCAGTTCAGTCACACGCTGTGCTAGCTCAGAAACACTTACCCTCTCCGAGGACCGGCTAGCCCCAGCTACCTGCGCTTTACTCTCATAGGATTCGATATCTACAAGGCCACAAAACTGATGTGTATATTCGGAATCCTTGCGCCCTGCCATCCGAGGTAACTTAACCACCAGTTGATTACCGTGGTAATCAATTAAGCCTTCGAGTTCTACCACTACCTCAGCATTATCGGCAAAGGTATGCAGACGACCACTATGCGCCCTTAACTCGCCAGGTGTTTGTGGACCGCGTAACAACATTAAACAGATAATGGAAAACTGAGCCTCATTTAGTTGCAGCTCACTGTAACGAGTATTACAAAATCGGTGACTATATTTTTCTACGCCGCGTTTGAAATTCTCTTCGATATGGACCATATTTTTATCCGCCAGGCCCCTGACCGTATGCTGCACCTCTCCCTGAGTCATATTCATGACGGGATTACGACTGGATTTCTGATTACATGCATTGGTGAGTGAATTCAGAGTTAATGGATACAGGTCTGGTGTTACAACAGATTTCTCCATCAAACAGCCAATAACTCGTGCTTCTTCAGGGGTAAGGTCATGTGACAGCATGAAAGTCTCATCTAGGAAATTATTCGTTTATACAGAATAGAAGTCCTATATGAAAATGTCTATATCCAACACTGTCAGGAGATATTTTAAAATCAGTAAACGCTGAGTTTCAGGCAGGTGTTATAGCCTACTATCAAAGTGGATTTTTTCAAGATCCTTAATTTTATCCTGCAGAATCATGACTTCCTGCTGAATTCTGATTTTCTGAAGCTTAGAAGCTACGGGTAAGCTACGCGATATCACTTCAATTTCATGAATCAATTTGGCTTTTTGACTGACAAACTCTAAATCCTGTAAAGCTGTATCGAAGTCAGAGGTATCGTTATCTATCATTTCACTGGGCATCTTGCCTCTCCATTCCTGTTTTTTAATTTCAGGCTAAGCTATCTAGGAACACAAATCAACATTTTACAAACTGTAGAAGTATCTTATAAGACAGACCTGAAAGAATAT
Source organism: Gammaproteobacteria bacterium (assembly GCA_050306135.1). Lineage (GTDB taxonomy): Bacteria > Pseudomonadota > Gammaproteobacteria > JACNJF01. Next base: position 25,071 of record JBNLGQ010000064.1, on the reverse strand, counting down.
AATTCAAATTCACTATAGCTAGATAATAGTATTTTTTTCACATTTTATGAGTCTATTTTTCCCAAAGGGAAATTATTCATAGTTGTTAGTCAATCCACCTACTTTCATAACATCCCAACAGGCCCCCATGGTGTGATAATCTACCTTACCCGCAGGAGATTTGGTGTTTTCCAACTTGATACCTTTATCCGTCACTAAACGAAACCAGGCCCCATATTGATGATCTATCAGGTTATCCCAGCTCCATTTCCAGAGATCGAGATACTGCTGACGATACAGCTCATCACCTGTGACTCGCCATAGCCGCCAGGCACTGGCTATGGATTCCGCCTGTACCCAGAAATACTTGTCTGTATCACATGCAGAAAACTCAGGATCAAAGCCGTAAATCAATCCTCCATGCTGCCTATCCCATCCAAATTTAAAGGCAGCCTGATGCAACTGTATAGCTCGTTCAACATAACCTGGAGCAGCTTCAAACTCATTAGCTATCAATAGTAACTTAGCCCATTCGGTCTGATGCCCCGTCTGAAACCCCCAGGGTTTAAAAATATTGCCTGGATTATCCCGGTTATAATCCCAGTCGAGAGACCAGTCCTCGCGGTAATGTTCCCAGATCAGATGTTGAGATTGTTGTGCTAAATCAAAGGCAAAGCGTTGAATAAGGCTTTTCGCACGTTGAAGATAGCGGTCCTCATGAGTAGATTCATAAGCTGACAGGCAGGCTTCGCAGATATGCATATTGGCGTTTTGTCCACGATAATCAAGCAATTGACCCGATGGTGTAATTTCGTCCGCATAGGCCAGATCCTTTGGACAGTAAAAAGCTGCTTCCATCTGATCAAAGGCTTCTGCCACTGCTGATGAGTTACATATACCGATGCGATAGGCGTGGCTAAAGGCAAGCAAAACAAAAGCCTGTCCATAGGCCATTACGCTTGCATCCTGAATAACCCCACCCTCCAGGGTCCATGCATAAAGACCGCTTTGAGGTCCGTTATTCAAACGAAAAACTCTCAGATGGTCCAATGCGTGTTGTGCCCATTCTTTATAACGAGAATCCCCGCTGTGCTGATACGCCATAGACCAGTTAAAAACAAAACGAGTAGCACTGACCAGATGTCGATGAGTACGGTTATATACCGTCCCATCATCAAGATAATAATGGTAAAACCCGGCGTTCGGATCAAAGCAATGGGGGTCATAAAATTGCAGAATAGCTTTTACATGCTGTTGCAGGAAATTCAGACTCTCAAAATCAGGCTGGGGCATCGAGTTGTTCATCTCTTTAAATATGAGAGAACAATATTACAACCTGGGCCAGGGGTCATTATCTATGATTAAATTTTATTCGTAATAAGTGCTGGCGGCATAAAACCGAATTAGTCAGTAAAAAGCCGATATATCAGATACTTCCAGATCCAGCTTCTCTGCAATTTCAAGCATTACGCCAATAATTGATTCCAATGCCAGGGCGTTACCATTCTCAACGTCCTTTATACATGGGTGTTTTCATCGCACCCTGTTCACACGTGACGACATTTCGCTACTGCGGAATGATGTATCTTAAGATCAAAGTAAACTAACGGTTGACATTTGTTAATAGGTTAACTAATTTATTAATTAATATATTAACAAAATCTCCAGGTGAGATATAAATTCGCTATAAGCATACTGTTTCCAGTTAAAAACAGGGCAATAGCATAAGTCAAACTATCAAGAGGAAGACAATAATGGGTAAATTAGCCCTCGTCGCAAAAATCACACATGTTCCGTCTATGTATCTTTCTGAACTTGATGGCCCCAGAAAAGGAAGCCGTCAGCAAGCCATTGATGGGCATAAAGAAATTGGCCGTCGTTGTCGTGAGCTGGGTGTTGATACTATCGTTGTATTCGATACACACTGGCTGGTTAATGCGGGCTACCACATCAACTGTTCTGCTGATTTCAAGGGAGACTATACCAGCAACGAATTACCGCACTTCATCAACTATATGCAATTCGATTTTCCAGGTAACCCGGAGCTCGGCAAAATACTCGCCGAAGAGTGTAATAAGCAAGGCGTAGAAACTCTGGCTCATGACGCCACCTCTTTAAACCCTGAATACGGCACCCTGGTGCCTATGCGTTACATGAATGAAGACAAACACTTCAAGGTTATTTCTGTATCTGCTATGTGCACCGTGCATTATCTGAATGATTCTGCTCGTCTTGGCTGGGCGATGCGTGAAGCCATAGAAAAGCACTACGATGGCAACGTCGCATTCCTTGCCAGTGGCTCTTTATCGCATCGATTTGCTCAAAATGGGCAGGCACCAGAGTTCGCTAACAAAATCTGGAGTCCTTTTCTGGAAAGACTGGATCATCAGGTCGTGGAAATGTGGAAAAATGCCGAATGGGGAGACTTCTGTGAAATGCTACCCGAGTATGCCGCTAAAGGTCATGGCGAAGGTTTCATGCACGACACAGCCATGATGCTAGGTGCTTTGGGCTGGTCTGATTATGATCAACCCGCAGAAGTGATTACGCCTTACTTCGGTAGCTCAGGTACAGGACAGATTAATGTCGTGTTCCCGGTTAACCAACAAAGTGGTAAAGCAGTCCCTGCTCCACAGGCTTCCACAGCTGACGCCTCTATCACGGGAAGCCGTCTTTAAACATTATTGACGAAGAGTGAGCATTTGATTCACTCTTCTCATTTAATTTTTTACATCAGATAAAAATAGCGTTTTAATACTGCCTTCATAATGACGGTATCTCGATCAGCTGTGATGCCTTATTTAGGCAAACCTTCATAAACTTCAACAGGATAACTGAGTACTCACCATGCTATCACTTAACGACCCTTCTCTTTTAAAAAGCCAGGCCTATCTCAACGGGCAATGGATAGATGCCGATGACGGTAAAACTTTTGATGTCCTAAATCCTGCTAGCGGCGAAAAAATTACATCAGTAGCCAGCATGAGCGCAGTTGAGACCAAAAGAGCGATTGAAACGGCTAATGCAGCCTGGGTTGAGTGGCGCAATAGAACAGGCAAAGAACGCTCAGCCGTTCTACGTAACTGGTTTAATCTGATGATGGAAAACCAGAAAGATCTGGCCACTATTCTGAGCGCTGAACAGGGCAAGCCTCTGACTGAAAGCATGGGCGAGGTTGCTTATGGTGCTTCTTTTATCGAATGGTTTTCCGAAGAAGCCAAACGTATTTATGGCGATGTCATTCCTTCTCATGGTCGCGACAAGCGCATCGTAGTCATTAAGCAGCCAATTGGTGTAGTCGCTGCGGTAACTCCGTGGAACTTCCCGAATGCCATGATTACACGTAAAGCGGGTCCTGCGCTGGCAGTCGGTTGCCCCTTTATTATCAAACCGGCAGCTGAAACCCCATTATCCGCATTGGCACTGGCTGTTCTCGCAGAACGAGCTGGTGTTCCTGCCGGTATTTTTAGTGTGTTACCTTCTGCATCAGCCTCTGAAGTGGGCGGCGAAATGACCAGTAACCCAACTGTTCGCAAAATCACCTTTACCGGATCGACTGCGGTTGGGAAATTATTGATGGAGCAATCAGCAAAAACGCTCAAAAAGGTTTCTCTGGAACTCGGAGGAAACGCACCCTTTCTGGTATTTGACGATGCCGATGTCGACGCGGCTGTAGCAGGCGCACTGATTTCGAAATACCGAAACTCTGGACAGACCTGTGTCTGTACGAATCGTTTTCTGGTTCAGGATAGCGTTTATGACGAGTTTGTCGAAAAACTCACCGCTGGTGTAGAGAAATTAAAAGTAGCTTCCGCGTTTGAAGAAGGCGCACAGCAAGGTCCACTAATAAACGAAGCCGCTATTGAAAAGGTTGAAGAACATCTGGCCGACGCAATCAACAAAGGTGGTCGTATTGTGACTGGTGGCAAACGCCATGAACGCGGTGGTACCTTTTTCGAACCCACCATCATTGCAGATGCCACCACAGACATGGTGTGTGCAACTGATGAAACCTTTGGACCTGTAGCACCTATCTTCCGTTTTACTACGGAAGAAGAAGCTATTGCAATGGCTAATGATACCGAATTTGGTCTCGCGTCTTATTTCTATTCTCGCGATATCGGTCGTATCTGGCGCGTGGCGGAAAATATCGAAAGCGGCATGGTTGGCGTCAATGAAGGATTGATTTCAACCGAGATTGCACCTTTCGGTGGTATCAAGGAATCTGGACTGGGTCGCGAAGGCTCTCTCTATGGCACCGAAGATTATCTTGAGATCAAATATATCTGCATGGGTGGACTGTAAGCACTTCATTCCCGGATAAACACTCGGAATAGCGCCCATAAATGCTGTTACTGATGACAATTGCGAGCCTTATTGCATTAAATATCTATGGGCCTGCAGGCTATTACATTTATCAGCAATAGCCATTTTAAGCTGGGGCTGACTGTCAATCATTATGGTTAATATCATGTTGTGAAAGCTGGTGCTTTTATTTGCTTATTATTGCCCTGCTCACGTTCCTCATTATTGCTTCGCCAGGTCCTCTTAACAGGACCTGGCAACCTGAGCTAGTTTTAAAAACCGGGAAAAGTCTGGGGTTTCTTAGCGCTGGTCTAGACAGTATCTATTTAATATGTTAACTATAGCGGCATTGAAAAATAATATGTACTCAAAGCATGCGCAAATTTGAAGACTCTTTACCCCTGCAATTACTAAAAGCCCGTGAAGCCTCAATGAGCTTTTTTCGTCCCCTGCTGCAGGAAAATGATATGACTGAACAGCAGTGGCGTATTTTACGAGCACTACATGAATTCGATGAACTGGATTATAAGCAGGTAGCAAGAATGTGTTGCATCCTGAGCCCCAGTTTAACCGGAATCATCAATCGACTTGAGAAGCAGGGGTACATTAGTCGTCAAAAAGATGAGTCTGACCAGCGCAGAATTCTTCTCAAACAGACAGAAAAGGCGAAAGCGTTATTTGCTCGTCTTAGTCCGGAAGTAGAGGCTCGCTACAAAATATTTTCTGAAAAGTTTGGCCCTGAAAAATTAGCTCAACTAAGCTCGCTATTAAATGATCTGGCCAAAATAAAGGATTAAAAATCAATTAGATCCTTCACATCTCTCGCATAACCACATCGTTTTAAGGCTCTGAATTACAAATTTCTAAGGTGAAATGAGATGTTTCACTTGCATTTAGTTAATATATTAATAATATAGTTGCTTAAGATATTAACTAATTATGATAATCTCTGTAGCTAAGAGTAAATAAACCAGATGAGGTCATATCTCCATGCTGTCAAAGGAACAAATAGAAACTGCAGCGAAGCGTCTGTTTGATGCGGAAAAAAACCGCGTACAAATTCCCGCGTTAACCCTCGAATTCTCCGACATGACCATGGATGACGCCTATGCCATTCAAAGATGCTGGGTGGATATGAAGATAGCTAACGGTGCCAGCATCAAGGGCTACAAAATCGGCCTGACCTCTAGAGCTATGCAAATGGCTGTGAATATCGATCAACCTGACTACGGTATTCTACTCGACGACATGTTTTTTGAAGATGGCGCCCAGATCAAGGTCGATGATTTCCTCGACCCACGCATAGAAGTTGAGCTGGCCTTTGTACTTAAAGAGCCTTTGTTTGGTGACAATGTTTCTATCTTCGATGTTTACAACGCAACCGATTATGTTATCCCCTCACTTGAGTTGATTGCCGCACGTTGTCATCGCACCGATCCCGCAACCGGATATACCCGTAAGGTTTACGACACTATCTCAGATAACGCCGCCAATGCAGGCATTATCCTCGGTGGTCGCCCTATTCGTCCGACTGAAATGGATATACGCTGGGCAGGAGCCATGCTCTATCTTAACGGCCAGATTGAAGAAACCGGTCTAGCCGCTGGTGTCATGGGTCATCCTGCCAAGGGTATTTCCTGGGTATGTAAACGATTTGCGCCTCATGGTATTGGCCTCGAACCCGGACAGGTTGTTTTAGCCGGTTCTTTTACACGCCCTGTTCCCGTTAAAGCCGGCGATACCGTGCATGCCGACTACGGCCCCCTGGGTGGCATTTCAGTAAAATTTGTATAAAGGAAGGCCTCAATGGAACTTACAAAAAATAAATTTAAGGCCGCTCTGCAGAGTGATCAAACACTCTGGGGATTGTGGCTGGGTTTAGCCAACACCTCCTGTGCAGAAATCTCAGCCAGTGCAGGTTTTGACTGGCTATTGATTGACGGTGAGCATGGCCCCTTTGAGCTGCAAACCATGCAGCACCATCTGCAAGCTATTGCTGCCTATGAGGTGTCTCCGATTATTAGGGTTGAAGAAGGCAGAACCGCCCTCATTAAACGCGTACTCGATATCGGTGCTCAAACCATTCTGGTACCTATGGTCGATACCGCAGAACAGGCTCGCGAACTGGTACTGGATGTGAATTACCCACCAGCGGGGCGTCGTGGGATGGGCGGTGCATTGGCCCGTGCAGCCAGATGGAACCGTATCCCCGGTTATAGCAAAATTGCCAATCAGGAAATCTGCCTGATCATTCAGGTAGAAACCGTTGAAGCCATGCAAAATCTGCAAGAGATTGCAGCAGTAGAAGGTATCGATGGAATCTTTATCGGCCCGACAGATCTGTCAGCCTCTATGGGTCATATCGGTAATGCAGATCACCCTGATGTTGTCGCTGCTATCGAACAGGGTATTGAGACTATCAACAAATCAGGCAAAGCCGCTGGACTCTTATCGGTCAACATAAACGCTGCCCGTCACTATGAGTCAAAAGGTGCAAAATTTATTGGCGTCGGAGTGGATACATTACTGTTAGCCAATGCGACGAAACAATTAGCCGACTCAGTCAAAAACAACACTCCATCCGAACAAAACGGATCGAGCGCTTATTAACAGGAATACAAAATATGTATGAACACCCTATCGTAAAAGGCAAGCTTGTCTGTGTCGCCCTCAATGACCAGAAACAGCTTGATGCCATGCAATCAGTTTTCGAGCAGGCACCTTACAAAAAACCACCCAGCGAACCTGTGCTTTATTTCAAGCCACGCAACACCTGGTGTGGTGATGATGAAAACTTCATAACTGACTCAGATGTCAGTCTGTTTGTTGGCGCTAGTCTCGCAGTTGTCATCGCTAAGGAATGTTGTCGTGTTTCTGAGGATACTGCACTAGATTATGTTGGCAGCTACAGCATTCTGCACGACGTATCCGGACCGGAAGATAGTTATTATCGCCCTGACATCAAAGGTAAATGCATGGATAGCAGCGCAGCGCTGTCACATAACGCAATACCAGCCTCAAACATTGCAGACCCAAATGCATTAACCGTAATAACCCGCATAAACGGGGAAGTTAAAGCTGAATTCAAGCTCACTCAGATGCATCGCAATGTACAACAGGTGATTGAAAAGGTTTCACGTATCATGACCCTGGATGCAGGTGATGTGATTGCAGTCGGTTTCACAGGCACCCGTCAGCCAGTTTCAAATGGCGACAAGGTGGTATCAAGCATCGATGGTGTTGGAACATTAACAACTTTCATTGGAGGAGATGAATAATGAAAAGAGCAAGAGTCCTCCACGCAGGCAATACAGTCAATGTAATCGTTCAGGATAATGGTGAACTGCTGACTGTGGAAAACGGTGAGCGCCTGTCTCCCGATGAAGTCAGCTGGTTATGCCCAATAGAAAATCCCGGAACTATCTTCGCCCTTGGTTTGAACTATGCTGACCATGCATCAGAGCTGGCATTCGAACCACCTAAAGAACCACTGGTATTTTTAAAAGGTAGCAACACGCTGACAGGCCATAAACAAAATGCTTATCGCCCTGATGATGTCGAGTTCATGCATTACGAATGTGAGCTGGTTGCTGTCATCGGAAAAACCGGCAAAAACATTTCACGCGAAGATGCGATGGATTACGTCGAGGGTTATACCGTATGTAATGATTTTGCTATCCGAGATTATCTGGAAAATTATTATCGCCCTAACCTACGGGTAAAAAGCCGTGACAGTCTTTGCCCTATTGGCCCCTGGATAATCGATCGTGATGATGTGGCAGATATAAGCAATCTAAAACTTACCACACGTGTGAATGGAGAGCTAACACAGGAAGGTACCACGGCAGACATGATTTTCGATGTGCCATTTCTGATCGAATATCTGAGCTCAATCATGACATTGAATCCGGGTGACCTGATTGCTACAGGTACACCAAAAGGACTGAAAGATGTGTTGCCTGATGACAGCATTGTTTGTGAGATAGAAAATATTGCAGCGTTAGAAACCCATATGGTTTCTGAGCAGGAATTTTATAAAAGTAATTATTAAGGCAGAGGCTATAAATTATGACCGACCAATTACAGGAAAACATTGACAGGGCACAAGGCTATTTAGCCCGTTTTAAAGAAAACACTCTGGGACATTTTATCAATGGAGAGTGGACTCTGGGCAGTGAAGGCAAAACCTTTGAAAACCTGAGCCCGATCGATAACCAGTCCATGGGTGACGTAGTCATTGGCACTGCCGCCGATGTTGATGCTGCCTGTCAGGCTGCTGAAAATGCCTTTCCTGCATGGTCTGAAATGTCTGGTGCAGCGCGTAAGAAAATCCTGCACAAAATGGCCGATGCGATTGAGGCACGTGCTGATGAAATCGCCGTGGTGGAATCTTCCGACTGTGGCCAGGCACTGCGCTTTATGCGTCAGGCTGCTGTTCGTGGTGCAGCAAACTTCCGTTTTTTTGCTGATAAAGCACCTGAAGCACGTAACGGACTGTCTTTGCATCAGGATCAACATACCAATTTCACGGTACGTAATGCCATCGGCCCAGTTGCGGTCATTACCCCCTGGAACACCCCTTTCATGCTAGCAACATGGAAGATTGCACCTGCACTGGCCGCAGGCTGCACCGTAGTGCACAAGCCTGCTGAGTTCAGCCCACTGAGTGCAGCCATTCTTGCTGAATGTGCAAAAGAAGCCGGTTTACCTGACGGCGTGTGGAATATGGTGAATGGCTTTGGTGATGTTGCCGGTAAAAACTTAACCGAGCATAAAGCGATTAAAGCAGTTGCCTTTGTCGGTGAAACCATAACTGGATCTATGATTCAGAAACAGGGAGCAGATACCCTCAAACGTCTGCACCTTGAACTGGGTGGCAAAAATCCGGTAATTGTTTTTGATGATGCTAACTTTGATCGAGCCCTGGATGCTGTGGTCTTCATGATCTACAGTCTAAACGGCCAGCGATGCACCAGTTCCAGTCGACTGTTGATTCAGTCCGGTATCAAGGATAGATTCCTTGAGGCAGTCAAAGCGCGCGTCGAAAATATCAAGGTAGGTCATCCGCTGGATCCGAATACAGAAATCGGCCCGCTGGTGCATAAGTCGCATTTTGATAAAGTCTTAAGCTATGTCGATGCGGCACGTGACGCCGGAGCTACGATTGCAGCAGGCGGCACTGTTCGCAGCGACCTGGGTGAAGGTAACTATTTTAACCCTACCCTGTTTACTGATGCCAACAACCAGATGAAAATCGCCTGTGAAGAAATCTTTGGCCCTGTATTGACCGCAATAGAATTTTCAACTGAAGAAGAAGCGCTGGCCATTGCCAATGATACAGAATATGGATTAGCCGGTTACATCTGGACCACCGATACAGGACGTGCCATGCGCATGGCCAACAAGGTTCAGGCAGGAATGATCTGGGTTAATTCAGAAAATAACCGAAACCTGCCTTCACCTTTTGGTGGCGTGAAAATGTCTGGCGTAGGTCGTGATGGCGGTGACTGGAGTTTTGATTTCTATATGGAAACCAAAAACGTGTGTATCGCACATGATCTTCATACAGTACCCGTACTAGGTCGATAAATTAAGCTCGATAACACAGTTATTTAAGTTAAGAGAAATAAGAGAATACCCTCAATCGGATAGCGCAGCCTGGTTAGAATTGGCGACATGCGCTTTCTGGTTTTTTTATTTATTTGAGAAAACATCATGCCTCATTTCATATTGGAATACTCAGCGAATCTTGATGATGATTTAGACATCCCGCTTCTTTTTGAAAAATTAAATACTACCGCCATTGCTACGGGGGTTTTTCCAATCGGTGGTATTCGTACCAGAGCGGTACGCTGTGAGCATTATAGAATTGCTGAAGGTGACCCTGAAAATACCTTTGTCTATCTTACATCGAAAGTGGGTGCTGGACGTGACCTTGAAGTTCTGAAAGAAGCCGCCAGTAAGGTATTTGACACCCTCACTGAGTACCTGCAACCCATCTATGATCGTCGCTATATGAGCATTGGATACGATGTTCAGGAACTGCATCCCGAGCTAGGATTTAAACAGAATAATATCCATAAGAAATTTACCAAATAGAAAAGCTGAGGGAATTTTCAGCGTAAGATTCGAGTTGCTAAGTTTGCCTCAGGAGGCATTAGATTAATTTGCACTTCCTTAACCATCTTTTGGCGTGGATTAAAGCTATCAAAAGTTTCAACAGGCTTAATTTACTCAAAACATAATGGACGCAGATAGTTTTCTGTCTTACAGGCTATTATCCCCACAACCTATTAAGTTTATTCTGTACGGCGGATATGATTGTACTGAGACGACTTACTTCTACCTCGGTTAACATTTCACCACCGTCAATTTTTTTCTTTATCGAGAGAACACTCTCATTAAAGTTTTTCAGGGCTTCCTGTGTTTGTTTCCTGGTATCCAGAATGAGTTCCATCTTGCTATATTGCTCATCTAGTAATTGCTCCTGTAATTGCAGTTTTTCTCGCTCGATTTTTAGTTTTTTAGTTTGAGAAATATGAGTATAAATACTCATGGCAATTATCAGAAGGACTATGAAACACCTCATCCATAATTCATTCATATCTTTTGGTATCAATTCTAATCTATCGATCTTGTCAAATTTGGCATCGATATAAGATTCTAAAAACCAAAATGTAATCCCAGTGATACTGCCAATAATTATGATATGAAACTTTTTGAGAATATTGATAAGTTTTAAAATGACATTATACCTCTTAATAAGTATTTCAATGAGGAGAGCTGCTGGATCAACTCATACAGACTATTACCATACGCTTTCTCAAAAAACTGAAATAAGGTATTTCGATGATCTAAATTAAATTGCCTTGGCTGCTGACACATTATTACATTTTCCTCCAAAAAACCACTTTAAACGTAGGCTTAAACATATAGCTTATGTGAATATAATCCACAAAAAACCTAATACAGCGATTGCTACACTAGTTATGATTATCAATATCCAGGAGTCGAAATAGCAGATAACTAAACAATATAGATATCCTCGATAGATAATCTTTAACACCTGAGTTTCAATATCAAAGAGCGAGTTCTGGCTGCATTTATTAAAGACTGAAATTACAGTAAGGCCTGTTGAAATAACCTCACTGGCTTTAGCGAACTGTTTTTGTAAAACCAGTTCATTTGCCTGCAGGTTCTATTACTCCCAGTTAACGCCTAAGCCTAAGCCAGACATCTAGCGTCGGTTAACACTTTCACAACAGAACACCTGCTATTCACTATTTCAGAGTGGACACATACATTGCAACATCTGATATTTGCTCCCTGGACAGGGAATTTGTAACCACCGTCATCCAGGGGTTAGCTCGACGTCCGGTATAGGAGCGAAACTCGTTAAGCATCTTAACTACATAGTCTGATTTTTGGCCCGCGAGATGTGCATACCCCTTATCACCACGGCCATTTTCTCCATGACATTGAGCACAGGCCATGTCATAAATTTTTTTCCCCCGTAACACATGTCCGGAACTATTACTCTCTGTCGACTTTACTTTCAGGGATGAGTAATAAAGAGCCAGCAACACTTTTTCATCCTCAGAGAAAGTTTCAGATAGCAGGGACATTGCACGATCATATCGTCGACCATCACTGAAACGCTGGAATTGATCGAGTAGGTATACCGGATTTTGACTGGCGAGATTAGGCACACCGGGGCGCACTGAATTCCCATCCTTACCATGACACACACTACAGAATATTGTACGCTCCTGACCCAACCTGGTCATCCTCTCTCCGTATTGCGGATTTTTCTGAATACTTTCAATCATTTCGGCCAGTCGTTCACGTACCGCCAAATCTTTCTCTTTCAGTTTGATAGCTTGATTACCCGACTCAGGAAGGACTAGAGGTTCTGCACGAGTAGCCATAGGACAGCAAAGTAGCAGTAGGAAAGATACACAAAGGAATGCCAGATGAGACTTTTGTAATAGAGAAACAGCAACATGTTTCATAGTAAACATCCATATTATCCAAGGTTGCAGCTAATATTATGAAACTAATAATAGTATGTTTAGATAATAATGCAGCATTTATGAAGTTCCTGTTACATTTTCAGGTGGGGAGGAATCTCCTTGCCTGGACTTGTCATATCAGGTTTCAAATTAAATCTTAGGTACTAACGCGAAGGGGTAACCCTGTTTACAACAATAAGAACGCTTGAGATTCGAAAGGATAACAGGAAATCAGCCCATCATCGTAGATCAAGGAGCTAGATAGATATTTCTTTATTTTTAGATGGCGGAGATAGGGATTACAGGGCACTTCCATGTGCCCTGAGGTGAGAGTTCGCTGCACTCATGCTAAATCGCTCCTGGCGATTTAGTTGTAGTCGAACCCGCGAGATCTCTCTTCACCCTATCTTTCCCCCATAAAAAAACCCCGCATATGCGGGGTTTGTTTATGGCGGAGAGAGAGGGATTCGAACCCTCGATACGTTGCCGTATACACACTTTCCAGGCGTGCTCCTTCAGCCACTCGGACACCTCTCCAGTTCTTTAAATTGTATGCCTCCGTTCAATAACAGTAAGCTCTTTAGCTAGGAGCACGTCGTGCTCGTTGATGAAATACGTCCTGTATTTCACCCTGCGGGTGTCGATTTCATCGACATCTTAAATTGTTCCCTACAATTTAATCAGCCTCATCGGACGATGTACACGGATGTACAAGTGTCGCGGATGGTATGGATACCATATAGCGACCACCTCTCCAGTTCTTTAAATTGTTTGCCTCCATTCAATAGCAGCAAGCTCTTCAACCAGGAGCACGCCTTGCTCACTGATAAAATACGTCCTTTTATCTCATCCAACAACGTCTTCTCAGTCGTTGCTTTAAACAGGGTGCGAAGCCTACCTTAAGCTTAGGCCTGGATCAATCTTTATAGATGTTTTTATACCTTATTTCATCGATAAATATTGCCTATTAGTGAGATAGTCAGAATTTTGCTTATGCTTTGGGTAGATTTGTTAGAATCTTTCTTTTTAGCGATTCTGTGCCCTATGTTAATTGTTGTCTCTCCTGCTAAAACGCTGGACTATGAGTCTCCTCTTCCTACTGAAACCTTTACCCTTCCAGCTCATTTGAAACAATCTCAATTACTGATTAACCGGTTGAAAGATTTATCAGTGTTGGATCTGGTTGAACTGCAACATGTAAGCAGCAATATCGCTGAACTTAATTTTGAACGGAATCATCACTGGAAAACTCCGTTTAACCTTAAAAATGCTCGTCAGGCTGTCTTTGCCTTTAAAGGTGATGTTTATACAGGCCTGGATGCCTATTCCCTGAAACAAAAAGAGCTGGATTTTGCGCAACAGCATTTAAGAATCCTCTCGGGCCTGTATGGTGTATTAAGGCCTCTCGATCTCATGCGCCCGTACCGCCTGGAAATGGGCACTAAGCTGGATACAACTGAGGGCAAAAATCTGTATGAGTTCTGGGACTTACAGGTTACCGATGCACTTAACAAACAGTTAAAAAGCATTGATTCTGATGTTCTTGTAAACCTTGCTTCAAATGAGTATTTTAAATCCGTTAAAACAAAACAGTTGAAAGCCAACATCATTACTCCAGCTTTTAAGGATTATAAAAATGGCGAATACAAAATGATTGGGTTTTATGCCAAGAAAGCTCGTGGACTGATGTCTCGTTTTATTATTCAGAATGAGATTACTGATCCTGAGCAAATAAAGCGCTTTGATGTGGAAGGATATCAGTTCAACAACGCTGCTTCTGAAGGTAACAACTGGGTTTTCACTCGACGTCAGTAATATAAGCTGCCACTTAGGGCCTGTTAACACCTGTTAACAGGCCCTAATTCAATGTTGTGACCGAAAGCCTGGAATCGCATCACAACATATCATATGCTCGCTGATTCTGAGTTTTATTGACAAGCATTATGGTCGACCTTTCACCACGAGCGCATCGATTACACATCATGGCAGGCCTTCTGGTCGCTGTGATGATTTTCGCTTTGCTGGTGGCTATTCCCAAGTACTCTGAGGAGCCGTTGACTCATGTACAACGCATACAGAAACAAGGTGCTCTTAAGGTATTAACACTCAATGGTGCATCCACCTATTACCTGGATTCCGATGGTCCTGATGGATTCGAATATCAACTGTCAAAAATGTTTGCCGAATTTCTCGGCGTCAACCTGCAAATAAAAACGGTCGATAATTACTCTGAAATTTACAATGAATTGATATTTGGCGGCTATGACCTGGCTGCCGCTGGCCTTTCTGCACAGGATGCAGATATTCCAGCTAATGTTGTTTTTGGGCCCAGTTATCATGAAGTTCACCAGCAAATATTATATCGCAAAGGCCTGCACAAACGACCTGTTGACCTGAGAGATCTAAACGATGGTGTTATCGAGGTTGTGCATGGCAGTAGTCACGAAACCATCCTCTCCCAACTGGAGAAAAAAATGCCCGAGCTAAGCTGGCTGAGTAACAAAGACATCGCCAGCGAAGAACTCATAGAACTGGTTGATGAAGGCCTGATTGACTACATCCTTGCCGACTCTCACGAAATTGCTCTACAGCGCCGTTTTTTTCCCGAGTTGCGTATTGCCTTTGAAGTTCCTCCCCCCAAACTGCTACGCTGGGCGTATACAGAATCCGATGATTTGAGTATTCATAGGTCCCTGGAGAATTTTTTTGTGGCCATAAAAAAAGATGGTCGCCTGGATCAGTTGATTCATCGTTACTATAGTCACGTAGAAAAATTCAACTACTCCGACATTCAGACCTTTTCACAGCATATACGAGAACGATTATCCGATTACCGTGAAATTTTTGAACATCAAGCGAAGGAACACGACATGGACTGGCATCTGCTGGCAGCTATTGGATATCAGGAATCGCTGTGGAATCCAAAAGCCAAATCACCAACCGGGGTAAGAGGCATGATGATGCTAACTCAAAGCACAGCAAAAATGCTGAAAGTCAGCAATCGACTGGATCCAGAACAAAGCATCAGGGGGGGCGCTGAGTATTTCAAACGTGTACTGGCCAAGATCCCCGAACGTATCCAACAGCCTGACCGTACCTGGCTGGCACTGGCTTCCTATAATGTCGGCTTTGGACACCTGGAAGATGCACGCAGAATTACCCAAATGAATCAGGGCGATCCCGATAAATGGATTGATGTTAAAGAAAACCTGCCACTGCTAAGCCGAAAAAAATGGTATAAGCAAACCAAACATGGCTATGCCCGAGGCTTTGAACCTGTTAAGTATGTTGAAAACATCCGTAAATATGCTGATTTGCTGGAATGGATGGATATTCGAGAAAACGGGGAAGAAGTACCCAGCCAGATAGACCAACTTGTGGATGAAGAACTATCCATGCCTCCCAGTTTTTGAATTACTTATTAGCCTGCTTAACAGCCCGTCGCTGAGCGAAAAAATCACTTAGAATTGCAGCGCACTCTTGCTGTAAGACCCCGGATGACACATCTATACTGTGATTAAAACGAGTGGTTTGCAATAACTGGCAGGCACTTTCTATGGCACCGGTTTTGTACTCAACAGCCCCATACACAAGACGTTTTACTCTTGCATGAATCATTGCCCCCACACACATCACACAAGGCTCCAGGGTGACGTATAAGGTTGAGTTTATAAGACGATAGTTATTGAGGTTTTCTGCGGCACGTCTTAGTGTAACGATTTCTGCATGTGCTGTTGGGTCATGCGAAGATATGGGCTGGTTATGTCCGGATGCAAGCAATTGATTATTTTCATCAACCAATACTGCACCAACCGGAACTTCGCCCTGCTCTGCGGCCAGCTGAGCCTGCTCTAATGCAAGCTGCATCCAGTCTATATCGTTTTTTCCTATGCCCATTCGATGCTAAACGAACCATTTATACAATTTAATAGCAATGGGTTAATTGTTGCTGCAGGTGGTAATACCATGAAAAATACCATGCTCAGAAAACCTTTAAAAGAAGAGGTAGAATAAAAGTAACATCCGCGCATATCAAGAAGGTAAAAAACTGCAAGCAGAATATACCTGAAAGACCTGGCTTTCCAGGAGTCTTCTGAGCCCCCTCTCAAACATCAACTTCTGCATTCAGCATTATTTTCCTGACTGAACCCGATCCTCCTCCATTGGCCTGACCTTAGCCCTATTGATGATTTTAATTGGAGAACCTGCATCAACCACTGTCATCATTGCGAATCCGCTTGTTATCAACTAAAGCTTATATAGATGTATCGAAAATCCCTGCTATCCTTACATTTGAGAAATCCGTTTATTTCACATTTAGAAACAGAAATACCTGTGGCATGAAACCTACTTAAGGCAGAGGAAGTGGCGGAGAAAGGTTAATACACAGTTAAACGGTTACGAGTCTACGTTCATGCTAAAGATTAAGTCGATGACTGATAGTGAGGAAGAGTTCGGGGCAGAAAAAGACTATTTTCAGTTCCGCTTTCACCTTCTACGAGTCTCGCTTTGGGTGGCAATTATCTTCAGTGCTGCACTCATTCTGGCAGATTGGCTTGGGCTAAATCACCAGGCTAGCATCCACCTTAGATCCATACAAATATTCTTTCTATCTGACGTAGCGCTGTCGATCTACCTGGGGACACGCAAGGACAGGTTCGCCATAGTGGCGCTTCTGTTTTTTACCGCCTGGTTTCTGGTCAACGTCTCGGCACTATATTTTCTAACCAATAATGAATTTCGTGCGATCTGGTTCTTCATTTTGATTTTGGTCGCTTACACAATCCTTGGTTTATCTCCCGGATTGCTGGCTACGATAGTCTCTTTCATCACCCTCATTGTTGCGAACAAATTCCTGCTTGCGCCGCTCTCTAGCAATGCAATGGTTACAATGCTATTCAGTCTTTGCGCAAGTAGCGCATTCCTGTACTCCTATACAAAACGCTTCGCTACTTATCGCCAGAACCTGAAAGACGTAAACCATGAGCTACACGATTTAGCTAGCCATGATCCATTGACTGGAACCCTTAATGCGCGTGCATTTTACGAAGAAGCCGAGCTTGTAGCTCGACTAGCATCACGCACAAAAACGACCTTCTCAATGTTGTTTATGGATATTGATCATTTTAAATTAATCAATGATCGCCACGGACACGAAGTCGGAGACATGGTCTTGCAGAAATTTGTGAGCTGTCTTACGGAAAATAAACGAGAAACTGACCTGTTAGGTCGTATTGGAGGTGAAGAATTTTTGTTGTTGCTTCCAGGAAGCAGGCTTGACGGGGCGAAGCTTCTGGCGGAAAAATTACGCCAGAAGGTTGAGGATCTCAAGCCATTGATAGGAGAAATTCAGATCCCATTCACAACCAGCATCGGCATAGCAGTGAGCCGTCCAGGGCACGATACGATCACTTCACTTAAACAGGAGGCCGATCAGGCGATGTATCAAGCCAAGGCGCAGGGTCGAAACTGTGTAACAACACTAACAGCCCCTGGGACTTGATTCAGATAAGCTATTGGTTGACTGTCGCAGGAACTATCCCCCCGAAATCTCTTACCAATATGCCGATATTCCCCTCTTCGGCCTGAAATATATAGCCTCCTGCCTAAATCAGACCATACCCAACCAGACCACTCGTTCTCGATGCGGCCACCGATATAATCATACAGAAACAAACGAAGCTTCATCAGCCAGTAAAAGCTTAGTCCATCACTCCATGGCAGCACGAACTCCATGGGATCATCATATGTAGCGTTATGTTCGGTAGTAATTCAATCCCCAAGTTCCTTTCCCGGCATATATAACTTAACCTTATGTTCAGTCAGTATTTTCCGGATCGGCTCAGGGGGCATTCGGTCTGTAAAAAGCGCACTAACCTGGGTAATCGAGCCGGCTTGAACCATAGGTCTTCGGGAAAACTTCGTGTGGTCGGCCACCAGAAAAACCTGTCTTGCATTTTTGATGATGGTCTGTGTTGCGCGTACCTCATCATGGTCGTAGTCAAGTAATGTGCCATCTTCGTCAATGCCGCTAATGCCGATCACCGCGTAGTCAACGCGAAATTGCGCAATCATCTCATTTGCGGACTGTCCGACAATACCGCCATCTCGATTTCGTACACTGCCACCAGCAACAACCACCTCGAAATCCGAATGGTTGCAGAGAAGAGTTGCCACATTCAAATTATTGGTAATAAAGCGAAGGTCCTCATGCTGCAACAATTCGTAGGCGACAATCTCGGTCGTTGTTCCAATATTGATAAACAGGGAGGAATGCGGGGCAATGTGCCTGGAAACCACCTGGGCCAGGCGTTTTTTCTCATTGAGGTTCAATCCCTTACGCGCTGAATACTCGATATTCTCGATGCTGGAAGGTATGCCTACGCCACCGTGATATCGGGAAACTTCTCCTACATCGGATAAATATGCAACATCGCGACGGATAGTTTGCTCGGTTACAGCAAATTGCTCTGCCAGTTTGGCTATAGGCACGAAGCCCTGTTGACGAACAAGCGCGACAATCGCCGAATGACGAGACTCGGCCGATTTTAATTTTGAGTCACTGGCAGGCACTTTCTTCGCTTACCCGCCTTGAGTGGCCTGGCCGACAACCATAAACCAGGTGACAAACAACGAACATACGAAAGCCCCCGGGAGATAGTGACCTGTTCTCCGATAGGCAAAGGTGGAAAGTACGGCGACAAATGCCATCAGGGGCACCAGGTTAATCGAAATAATCAATCTCAGGGGATCGAACATGTGAAACAAAAGCGGATCCTGGCCAGAAAATAACAGTCCGTACTGGATGATCAGAAACAGGACAAAGCCACTCGCTAGTGCCGCAATATTGCTCAGATAATGTAGCATCACATTGTCGTTACGGACTGCAAGTACTGAATGCAAAGAGCGTAATGCAATGACAAAGAAAAAAGTGAAAGGAACCAGGTAAACGATAAAGGCGGCGGCCTGCGCATGACTCATGACCTTGAATGCCATAAACCAGATCCGGAAATCAACCTCAAAGAAGAAGTCGGCCATGGCGACCACATTATAAGCAATCGCGAAGGTTGTCAGCGCCAACGCGGCGGCGCGTATCGGTTGAGCCTGGGGCCACGCCCTGTCGCCACCCTGAAATCGCGTAAGAACCATAATGATGATTGCGTTTAACACAGCCCAGAAGGCGAGCTCGCTGGAAAACTGCTGCGACAGGAATGAATTAGCAGGCAACAACTCTCCCCCAATGCGGCAAAACGGCAGGAAGGTCAACGCGGGTATGAATGCGCCAAGACTAAATGCAGCCCACCAGCGAGCGTCGCGTTTGTCCAACGAGGTTTCATAGCTTGCGCTCAAGGGTGCGAAAAAAGGCAGCAATAACAGTTGATCAAAAACACCCAGCAAAAACACCACGAACCCAATCAGGGCAATCAATGTACCGAATTCCTTCCAGTACCAAATCTGATCCTCGGAAGGCAGCGCAGTCCCGCCGTTCAAGGTTTTTTGAAACCAGTCGAGAGCATGGCCAATGGCAACCGGATTGATATGATCCATGGGATGCGTACCCCCTGGGGTATACAGGACACGCGCGGTGCCCTTGCCGAGTGACCCGTAGATGTGTCCGGGGTCTATCGCTTCATTGATGCCAAAAGCTTTTTGCATCTTTTCGCTGTTAACCACGTTCAAAGACTTGTCGATGCCCCACATGATGCCGGGGAATTCATCGTAGCGACTAAAAACAACCGCCAGGTTGCGAGGAAAAGTTTCCGTGCCTTCGGGAGCAAAGGGTGCTCCGGTGCTAGAGCCTTGCAGGACCAGGGCCTTGTAACCGTCGGGCAGAGCGGCGGCGGCATTGACGACCGTCCAGCCGCCCATGCTGTGACCCTCGAGTCCGATGTTCTCTTTATCAACAACATCCAGAGAGCGCAGATATTTGAGCCCATCGATGCCGCCAAAGGCGTTGGCAAATGCGGGCGCCTGGCTATAGCCATGTCCGGTCTGGTCCAGCGCCAGCACCACATATCCGCGGCGCGCGAACTCGATAGCAAAACCGTCCTGCGCCTCACGCGAATTAAAATAACCATGAACAGCAAGAACACCTGGTGCAGGTGTTTCTGCGCTAGCATTGGGAGGAACGTAAAGCAGCCCACTCATCTCAGTAGCGTTGGTCCCAGTAAAACGAACATCCTGGATGCGAATGCCGTCGGCGGTCTGGATGGCGTACGCCAGCCAGCACCCCAGCAGCATCATTGCGGCACCGACAATGATCAGGCGCGTTTTATGGTCGAGTGATGTGGTAGTTGATTTCATTGGGCTCTCATCCTGCTCTTAAAGGCTGGTTGTAAAATGTACTAAAACGAACATCAGGGGTAAGTTTTAAATAAGTTATTGATTTATAGATTATATATTCACTATCGTCCCTGCTATTGACAACGTGAATCGGGCTGTCATGGTAGCTAAATACTCGAAAAGCTACAAGTTAAACTTCGCAAACGAACATTGTTGATTCTCAACTGGGACTCATTTCGGATCACTACAGTTGTACCCGCCCCATCAACGATGAGGATCCTGCCATTTGATGTTAATGTAGAAAAAAGCCATTCGGCAGCAGGTTCATTGAGCTTCTCCTTCTCACCAAAGTCACATCACCAATAGAACCCTGGGGCATAGAACAATATTCGTAAATATTAGAAGGCATTGTTCCCTGCCCCGTTTCTTCGATCATAAAATTCCTGACGGATTGAAGTTACGGTAATAGTATGGCAATACGTGATCCTAATATATGGTGAGTAATGGCAGGACGATCCGGACAGGAGTGTGGAGAACCATGGGAACAAGAAAAAATAAGATAACCACGAAGGCCAGGAAGAAGATATCAAATAATATTCTCTCTGTGCTCTCAGTGTCCTCGGCAATAGCCCCTGCATTGCCCTACTTACGGGCGTCCTCGGCTCTAGCATCCTGCTTCGCCCTACCTCCTCCTTCCCTGGAGTCGTGCCCTAATCTGTGGTTTAAAAAAATCCTTGCGACTCGCACAACCAAACCGCTGCACCTGTAAGCCCCATACGAAACACCTGCAACAATCTAAAACTCCTTCGTGATCTTCGTGTCCTTCGTGGTTTATTCTTTTACGGCATTAAATTAACTACGAAAAACAGGAACGAGAACGAACCTTAGTCTTCGCCTGCGCACCTGTCTATTAGGTACGGCCCCATGTTTCCTGCGCGACAGCGCTGCGCTTACGGAGCGGAATCTCTGTGGTTAATAAATCCTAAAAGGTAAATGCCTTTGTTTGTTCTTACTTATACCAGATTCAATTCATTTCAGATTCACGGCTAAAGATTATCAACACAAATGATAATATCGCCCATCCCGCCATCAATGAAAATCCGGCTGAGTAGGCATCCAGATTATAGACCTTAACCTGATTGATCATTTCTCCCTGCCAACCTCGATCCAGCATCCAACCAACTGCTGGTTGCAATATCATCGGACCGGTCATTACCCCCATATTGACAACCCCGGATACTGTACCAGCCAGATTTTGAGGGACCGATTCCTTGGCAAAAGCAAAGCCTAAAATCATGCAGCCAGAAGCCATGCCAATAGTCATTAACAAAGTAATCAACCAGATTTTTTCCAGATCTGGAACCAGATAGATAATACTCCAGCCCATAGCTATCACCGCACAACCAAAGATATAAAGTGGTTTACGTCTCCCGAAGTGGTCTGAAAAAAATCCAAACAGGGGCCCTGCGATAGCCCAGGCGATCAACATGGCAGAACAAATAGCGGCAGCTTCGGTTTTACTCATACCATGATGCGTCACCAGAAATGGCACACCCCACAATCCGGCAAATGCGGTAATACTTCCAACTACCCCACCAGGGACAATACTTAACACCCAGGTATTTTTAAAGCGAAAGACCTCCTGCAAACCTTTCAACGCATGTTTCCAGGGTTGAGTATCAGTCCTGGATTGCTCAGTGATATGTCCCTGATACCCCTTTTCTCTAGGGTCATCACGCACTACGATCCACACAATCAATCCAATAATAATGGGCCATGCGGCAGACACTGCCATCACCTGTCGCCAGCCGTAGGAGTCGATCGACATTTGTAAAGGCACGCCAGCAAACACGGCACCCACAATACCCACAAATAAAGCCATGCCCGAAGCCATAGCAAACTGACGCGGTAAAAACCAGTGATGCGCCAGTTTTAACATGCTGACAAAAGTGACCGCTACCGAGCCTCCAATCAATAAACGTCCTATACCAGCCAGCCCTATATCGGATGAAAAAGAGAACATTAAAGATCCTACACCCGCGACCAGAGCACCAGCTGTTAATAAACGTCTGGGCCCCCAGATATCCGCCAGAATTCCTGTCGGAATCTGCATCGCGACATAGCTATAAAAATACAGTGCTGAAAGATTACCCAGTGCGGCTGCAGTCAGACCAAACTCTACACTTAACTCGGATGTCATGACGCCAGGTGCTACACGCTGAAAAAATGCAAACAGGTAAAGTGCAGCAGCCAGCCCCCATATCGTCCAGCTTAGACGTAGGGGCGGTAATGGTTTATCGTTCATTATTATTAGAAACTCTGGTTAATAGGTATATATGAGGAATGTGAAGACTCAGCAATCAGTAGATTGCCACGCTATACCCTCAATAACAAACAAAACTGAATGAATCAGCGTTTTTCTAAAAAGAACTAAGCGAATTGAATGATTTGTATTTTTCCTAATATCCTCACTACAAAGACAGCGCTATAGTTTTCACATGCCTAAATTATGAGAATAATTATTCATAGTTATCCATCAAACCACATCCAACCTAAATATTTAGCCTTCGTGTTCTTCGTGGTCCAATAAACCCTTCTAACTAGCGTAGGTCGATCACGAGAAGAGCACCTGTTCACGAGAGGCACCTCCATGTACAATGCCACCCTTAATAACACCGTTACAAAACCACTGATAAGTTCTGTAGTTTCACCTGTTTGAGCAGCCCCTATTCCCCGGGATGCTGCGGTATTTGATATGTCGATGATTACCCAGTTAAAAATATTATTATCAGCCCTGTTTGTTGGATTATTACTCACTCATCCGGTAATAGCAGGAGAACTCAAACCCACAATGAAAGAGATGCGCTTGCATTACAAGCAGGCGATAGACGCCACTGCGCCAGAAGTATTTAATCAGAAAATTAAGCTGTTCATGACTGAGCTACAAATAGCCCGGGAATATGACTTTTCAAGCGACCGAGAAAAACTATCTATGGAAGGCCTGGATAAAGTCTACGAGATAGTGAGTACTCTACCTACAGCAAACTATGAAAACCTTGCTGCAGTGAAAGAAGAGTTTCAACAGGTCGATGAGCTACGTAAGGAATACCATAAAAAGGTTAAACCCAGTGTTTTTGATTTACTGCTAAAAACCTTTAAAAACCTGTTCTAAGGCTATTAACTCTCTGTGTAGATTATCTTTTAGTACTCACAGTAATACCCAATATAACCTTCGTGCTCTTCGTGTCCTTCGTGGTTCAATAATTCTTAAACGATCAAGGTATACGATCACGAGTAAACACCACCAGGTGATCAAACTCCAGCTGAATACCTATCTTTTCATTTACTCGATGATTGTGATGACTGGGTACTAGCGATAACACTTCTATTCCACTTGGCATGCGTAAAGTGTATAGAAAATCAGATCCACGAAATGCGCGTTCAACGACAATCCCCTGTTCTGTGGCATCATCCTTATGCACAATATCATCGGGACGAATCAGTACATCAACATGACAACCCGGTTTACAGCCTTCGGGCACAAAACCCTGGATATTGCCGAGCTCTGTATTCACTGTGTTGACGCCAACCACCATGCCCGGTAGGAAAACCCCTTCACCGATAAAATCAGCGACAAAACGGTTAGCTGGTTTATGGTATAGATTATAGGCAGAATCAATCTGTTGAATTCGACCTTCACTGATCACACAGATTTCATCGGCCATTGCAAAGGCTTCGTGCTGGTCATGTGTCACCAGTATTGCCGTCATGTTTTCCTGTTTCAGGATCTGTCGTACTTCACGCGCCAACTGCTCTCGTAACTCAACATCCATACTGGAGAAAGGCTCATCCAGTAACAGTATAGATGGTTTAGGGGCCATAGCCCTGGCCAGGGCAACACGTTGTTGCTGTCCTCCTGATAATTGATGAGGATATGCCCTGGCTAAGGTGGTCATACCTATCATAGCCAGTAGCTCTCCGATACGAGCCTGCTGCTTTTTGCCTGACCAGGCTTTGAGTCCAAAGCGAATATTATCCTCAACAGACATATTGGGGAATAATGCAAAATCCTGGAACACCATGCCTATCTGACGTTTCTCTGGCGGCAGAACATGTTTACTACTGCTAACTACCTGCTGGTTTATTGCCACCTGGCCGGAGGTTGGGCGTTCGAAGCCAGCTATGGTTCGCAAAACGGTAGTTTTCCCACAGCCACTGGGACCCAGTAAACAACTGATTTGCCCTTCATCCAGATTAAATGAAAAGTCATGCACTATCTGAGTGCTGCCATAACTAACATTGATTTTTTTTATTTCTAAACGATGCATGATTAAGGCCTGTAAACACTAATTTTGATTGACACTGCTGGAGACCATTTTTTTTCCAGCAAGGCAGAAGGAGCGCTGTGTAGTTGTTCTACATAAGCGACTGATAACGCCGCTGGAGGAAAAATGGTCCCAGCCTTTATGCCCTTTGGGTGCTTCGGGTGATG
>JBNLGQ010000063.1:0-14373 GCA_050306135.1 Gammaproteobacteria bacterium | reverse complement strand
CGGTATCAGATTAGTTTTGATTTCGCCAGCAGTCAGGACAAGATCGAGATATGCTGACCAATTCTGGGTGCGTGCAACTGCAGGGATCATTGAGTTTTAACGTTTTAATTTTTCCTTGGCTAAGCTTAGCACGCGATGCAGTGCATATGCACATACGACACTCATAATCATAAACCCCACAGCACTGGACATGGTCAGTTCAACATGACCGGGGTGCGCCATGGCATTCAACGGTAGTAGAGCAAGCGGTAGTATCAGTTTTTTCATCAGCTTCACCTCACACGGTTAGATATTGTTTGATCAAGTCATCGCTTAATTCATCGATCTGACCCGCCGCTACTTTTCGGCCACGATCCAGTATGGAAAAGTTATCGGCTATACGACGAACAATCGGGAGTTTTTGCTCGACCAGTAAAACCGTCAGGCCGATTTCACTGCTTAGTTTTTTGATAATATCTCCAATCTCCTGCACGATATTGGGCTGGATACCTTCGGTAGGCTCATCCAGTATCAACAGAGAAGGATCAATCACCAGTGCACGGCCTATTGCCAACTGCTGTTGTTGCCCGCCCGACAGATCTCCTCCACGACGACTCAACATATCCTTTAATACTGGAAACAGTTGGTAGATAAAATCTGGAATTTCTTTTGATTTATCCGAGCGGGCGCCCAGACCGATTTGCAGGTTTTCTTTGACTGTCAGCAGGGGGAATATCTGTCGCCCCTGAGGCACATAGCCTATCCCCATAGAGGCACGTCTTTCAGCATTTGCTCTGATTAAATCATTGCCGTCAAAAGTCATATTGCCCGAACGTACTGCCTGCAGGCCCATAATGCAATTGAGTAGTGTCGTTTTACCCACGCCATTACGCCCCATCAGACAGTTACATTTACCCTTTTCGAGCTCCATATCTATATCCCACAGGGTATGACTCTCTGAGTAGTACTGGTTCAACTTTTCAATCTTTAGCATTTTGAACTACTCCCCAAGATAAACTTCGATAACTTCCTTATTCGACTGTACCTGTTCCATAGTGCCTTCAGCCAGCACACTGCCCTGATGCAGCACAGTGACATCGCTGGCTATAGAACGTACAAAATCCATATCATGTTCAACCACTACTACCGAATGCTTACCTGTCAGACTATGTAATAGCTCGGCAGTTTTATCCATTTCCTGATGCGTCATACCTGCTACTGGTTCATCGACCAGCAATAGCCGAGGCTGCTGCATTACCAGCATAGCGATCTCCAGCCACTGTTTCTGTCCATGCGACAATAAGGAGGCGGAGTGGTTTTTTAAATCGATCAAACCAGCCTGCAGCAGAATTTCATCAATGCGGTCTATCTCTTCTGCCCCCAGTTTAGCAAACAGTGTCGGCCAGACACGCTTATTAGCAGCCATCGCCAGTTCTAGATTTTCGAATACCGTATGATGTTCAAATACGGTTGGTTTCTGAAATTTTCGACCTATGCCTATCTGAGCGATTTCCGGTTCTGAGAATTTCAGCAAATCGATATCCTGACCAAAATACACCGACCCTTTATCGGGTGTAGTTTTACCGGTAATGATATCCATTAATGTGGTCTTGCCTGCACCGTTTGGACCGATGATGCAACGTAATTCGCCTTCCCTGATATAAAGATTTAAATCATTGATAGCCTTGAACCCATCAAAGCTTACCGACAGATCTTCCACATAGAGGATCATACCCTTTGAGGTGTCCGGTGTAATCTCGTCGGCACGAATCATAAAGTTAAAAACCTGATCACGCCGCGCGAACTCTCTTAAAGACTGTAGACTATTCATTGCGCAGCCTCCCCGGATAATTCGGCCGCTGGTGGGTCATTGATCGAATCAGATTTCTTCTTTCGTTTGAACAAACCTATGATGCCATCCGGTGCAAATATGGTGACCAGAATAAACAACCCACCCAACGCAAACAGCCATATCTCAGGAAAGGCACCAGTAAAATAGGTTTTGGCATAATTCACTACAAAGGCACCTAGCACCGCACCAAACAGGGTTGCCCTGCCACCCACAGCTACCCAGATAACAATCTCAATGGAATTAATCGGTGAGAATTCTGAGGGATTAATAATACCCACCTGAGGCACGTAAAGTGCACCGGCGATACCCGCCAGCACGGCTGAAAAAGTAAATACAAAGAGCTTGAATAAATCGACTCGATAGCCCATAAATCGTACACGATTTTCACTATCGCGAATGGCAATACTCACCCGCCCCAGTTTTGAATTGACAATATATCGACAGGCCAGATACCCCAGTGCCAGCGCCAGGCCTGAGCTTAAGAACAACACCATGCGTACATTATCTGACTGTAATGAAAAGCCTAGGATATCCTTAAAATCGGTTAATCCATTGTTGCCGCCAAATCCCATCTCGTTACGGAAGAAAGCCAGCATCAGGGCATAGGTTAGCGCCTGGGTGATAATTGACAGATAAACCCCAGTAACGCGTGATTTAAATGCCAGCCAGCCGAATATAAATGCCATCAGTCCTGGCACCAGCAGCACCAGAATCATAGCAAACCAGAATTGATCAAAACCAAGCCAGAACCAGGGCAATTCCTTCCAGTTCAGGAACACCATGAAATCGGGTAATTCAGGATTTCCATACACACCCCTGTCACCTATCTGACGCATCAGGTACATACCCATCGCATAACCACCTAAAGCAAAAAAAGCACCATGCCCCAGACTCAATATACCCAGATATCCCCATACCAGATCGACAGCAATCGCCAGCAAAGCATATGTCAGATACTTGCCCAGCAGAGTGACGGTATAGGTTGGTACATGAAACATATTGTCAGCTGACAGCACCTGATTCGCGAACAGTACATAGCCACAACCGACCAACAACAGGGTCAGGAAAACCTTGCCGCCAAAATCATTTTCTAACAGTTTTCTAATCATTAGTCTGCCGCCCTGCCTTTCTGCGGAAATAATCCGCGCGGCCTTTTCTGAATAAATAGAATGATGAAGATCAACACCAGTATCTTGGCCAGTACCGCACCGGTAACGGGTTCCAGATACTTACCGACGACGCCTAAGGACAATCCGCTGATCAGGGTACCCCAGAGATTTCCAACGCCACCAAATACCACAACCATGAAAGAGTCCACGATATAAGCCTGACCCAGGTTAGGCCCAACATTAGTAATCTGACTCAGAGCGACACCAGCGACACCAGCAATACCTGAACCCAGACCAAAGGTCATGGCGTCCACCCATTCCGATTTAATACCCATAGCACGCGCCATATTTCGGTTTTGCGAAACGGCTCGTACATGTAACCCTAGCGATGTTTTTTTCATCACCAGAAACAGCAATACAAACACAATCAGACAGAACAGAAAGATATACAGGCGGTTATAGGTTATGGATAACAGTGAATTGATTTCCAGTGAGCCACTCATCCACTGCGGCGTTTCAACCGAACGATTGAGAGGAGAAAAGATACTGCGTACCACCTGCTGCAAAAACAGACTGATACCAAAGGTTGCTAACAGCGTTTCTAAGGGACGTCCATATAAAAAGCGAATGATGCCACGCTCGATAGCGATACCCACCAGGCCCGATACCAGAAAAGCCGCAGGGATGGAAATCAGCACTGAGGCACCAATATTATCGGGCATCAACAGTTGCACCACATAAGTAGTATAAGCACCGATCATAATGAGTTCGCCATGAGCCATATTGATAACACCCATCACACCAAAGGTAATAGCGAGGCCGATGGCTGCCAGGGCTAGAATCGAACCCAGACTCAAACCAAAGAACAAGGTTTCGATATAGGAGAACATGGATACCCGAGATTCGATGCTTGCAACCGCTTTAGCCGCAGCCATTTTCACTGCTTTATCCGTTGAGTTTTGAGCGAGTTGTTTAAACTTGTTTAATACGTCCGGATTTAGCTGATCTTCCAGTGACTTGATGGACTGTAACTGTACTTCCCTATTGTCTGAATCCAGACCGGTGAATGCTACCACCTCATTTATCGCCTGAATAACATCCGCATCACCTTCTTTAGCTAGCATTTTTTTGAGCAGGTTGATCATTTCATCATCAGCCTGACCCATTAAATTAGATACTGCCTGCACGCGTACGTCTGCATCCGGATGCTTTAATTTGATATTAGAAATTGACAGCTTAAGTAGCTGTCTGAGTGAATTATTGATGCTTACTTTTTTTAGTTTGCGCTTGGACATAGTGCCAAGATCTTCACCATTTAATGCATCGCTTACCTGTTTGCCAGAGTCAGTATCCTGGATAAATACCAGACGTTTAGTTTTTTTAACGTAATACAGGTCTCCAGACAGAATTGCATTCAACAGCAGTTCAGTTTTTCCATGGCCACTATCAACAAGTAATTCGATACCCCTGGCTTTTTTATCAAAGCTACTGGTGGTTAGCTGAGAGGTCGCTTCGTCAAGGCTGGAATCATCAGCCTGCACAGTATTCAAACCAAATACACATGCGAATGAAATCAACAGTAGAATAATTCTCATACTTAACCTGCTGTCAGAGAGAAGAAGATTTTAGATGCTTTAGCACCCATGGTGATCTCGGGATCGATAGTCGACCCCGAGTAGTGTTACAGATAATGCCGAACTAGAAGTTCTGACCTGAACATTTAGCTGTTTTAACATTGTAGTTACCGCAGCTTAAAGGCGCTCTCCAGTCAGAGATCAAATCTTTTGAACCTGGCAGGAAGTCAGACCATGCATCACCAGGCACCAGACCTGAAGTCTTCCATACTGTTTCAAACTGGCCATCGTCCTGAATTTCACCGATCAATACAGGTTTGGTGATGTGATGGTTAGGCATCATAGTTGAAATGCCACCGGTCAAGTTGGGCACAGCAATACCAATCAACGCATCCTGTACCGCAGAAGGATCGGTAGTACCCGCTTTCTTAACCGCTTCTACCCACATTTTAAAACCAATGTAATGCGCTTCCATTGGGTCATTGGTCACACGCTTTTCACTCTTGATAAATTTCTGCCATTTTTCAATGAATTCATCATTTTCAGGTGCATCAACACTCATGAAGTAGTTCCAGGCAGCCAGGTGCCCCACCAGAGGCTTGGTATCAATACCTGAAAGTTCCTCTTCACCCACTGAGAAGGCCACAACAGGGATATCATCAGCAGTCACACTCTGGTTACCCAGCTCTTTGTAGAAAGGTACGTTCGCATCACCATTGATAGTAGAAACAACTGCTGTTTTCTTGCCTGCTGAACCAAACTTCTTGATGTCAGAAACAATACTCTGCCAGTCAGAATGACCAAAAGGCGTGTAGTTGATCATGATATCTTTCGCTGCGACACCTTTAGCCTTGAGGTAAGCTTCCAGTATTTTGTTGGTAGTACGAGGATAAACATAGTCGGTACCAGCCAGTACCCAACGCTTAACACCGATTTCATTCATCAGATAATCAACTGCAGGAATCGCCTGCTGGTTGGGCGCTGCACCTGTGTAGAAAACGTTTTTAGAAGACTCCTCACCTTCGTACTGTACAGGGTAGAACAGGATACTGTTGAGTTCTTCGAATACAGGTAATACTGATTTACGAGAAACAGAAGTCCAGCAACCAAAGGTCGCATCAACTTTTTCTTTTGAGATTAACTCGCGCGCTTTTTCAGCGAACAGAGGCCAGTTAGAGGCAGGATCTACAACTACTGCTTCCAGTTTTTTGCCTAACAGACCACCTTTAGCGTTCTGATCTTCGATCAGCATCAGCATGGTATCTTTCAGTGTTGTTTCACTGATTGCCATAGTGCCAGACAGAGAGTGCAATACACCAACCTTAATGGTATCGGCGGCAATTGCAGTATTCATTATTGCTGAGCAAGCTATCGCCAGAGTCGCTGCTTTTATTGCTTTGAGTTTCATCGTTTCTGTTCTCCAGTTATTGTAAAGACAGAAACCTGATAACAAATTTAGTGCCAGATTTTTAATAATTGATGCAATTCAATCAGTTAACATAATTTCAAAAATAACTGCTCAAATAATTGAGTCCAATACTCAGGGGTAAGCCCTCAATTGGTGCAGCAATTCATGAATCAGCACTTATTCAGTGCCAGCCTTGTCATCACCCCCAGACTGACTGAGCACATAATGCACAGCATCGGCCCATTGGTTTCGGCTTAAAAACTTGCGTTTTAACTCTGAAACATCTTTATGTTTATACCGTGAAATATAATCCGCATAGTCATATATGCCCGACTGCAGATGATTCATCCAGTCAAACTGACTGCCCAAATCAGGTGCATTAGAGCCCTCTTTCTCATGGCAGGACTGACAATGATTACTGTATACCTTTGCGCCGCTGCTTAGCCTGGTACTATCAACCACTAATGACAGTTTATTTGCGAGCCAACGGCTTTGCAGAATGCTGACCTTGCTGATTGCGCACGAAACCGGTGCGTCACTTTGAATATGTATTTTTGAACTTTCTGAAGCAATCTCTCTAATTCGATAACTCAGATAGTTCCTGCTCTGCCCTGAAAGATCAGGAATTAAGCCTGCACCATTTCCGTCACTGCCGTGACAATCTAGACATGTTTGAATTGAAGTATCCAGCTCCTTTGGTTCATCGCGCCACTGGCTATCTATCTGAACCAGCTTAAGATCCAGCAAACTGTTCTGAATCGAGTAATAAAGGCTGATATCTATCATTTCATCCTGTGTCAGAGACCGGCTGAAGTTTGGGAAAGGATGACGGCTAAGCGGGTTTTCCTTGAACATCTTTATTTTAGAGTACAGATACTCGCGTTTCTGGCCCTGCAATACCGGTATGTAACTATTGGAATACCCCACTTCCAGGGAATGACAGATTTCACAACGGCTCACCTTGTCCCAGATTCGTCGGCGAATCTCAAATGCACCACTCAGCGGGTAGTTTAATCTGCTCAGAGGATCAACCCGCTTCTCCTCTGGCCGCACCTCGCTGTGCTGCTCAGGTATATCATCAAATATGGGGGATTGTTGCTCACCCTTCGGCGTAGTCAGTGGGCTCGCAATAGATAGATACAAAGAAGATAAAAGAAAAACTGTTAAACGCCACATAACCAGGAATTATAGGCGAAATTGATCTGAAAAAGTGTCAACCCTCTGTTTTTGAGTGTTTAGCCTGAGTTACGCAGCTAAAATCTACGCCGGGATATTTGTGGCTTCCAGTGATACCCCGCAATGAAAGATCCTCCGACGATGGCCAGGCAAGCCAGCAGTAACCCAATACTGGGCTTACCAAATCCAGCCGCTAACAGCAGTAGTACAGATATTAACGGAGCCGAGTAGGCCAGCACCCCCAGCAATTGCAGGTTGCCATGCTTAACTCCATAGTCCCAGGTGAAAAAGGCGATACCAACAGGCCCCAGACCCAAACCAATGACACCTAGCCACTGGCTAAAGCCCTGTGGCCAGACAGTGGTTTCCCAGATCAGATGGCTAGCCAATGCCAGCAGTGCAGTTAATGCACAGAACCAGCCGACGGCATCGGTAGAAACCGACTTCACCAGACGGTTAGCCACCGAATAACAGGACCAGATCAAGGCACAGGCAAAAGCCAGTAGATAACCTGTTAAGAACTGGGCACTAAACCCTTCACTATCTTTTCCGATCAGTAACCAGCAACCGGCAAATGCGATAAATGCACCGACAATATGCTGTAACCGAATACGCTCGCCCGGAAGAAAACCGGTAAACAATACAATCAACAATGGCCACAGATAAGCCAGCAAACTTACCTCGACCGCCGGTGCGTTCCTCATTGCAGCAAAATAGCAGAAGTGATATCCAAAAAAACCACCCACCCCGAGTAGCCAGGCCAACCAGGGTTGGCGTATATACTGAAACCCCAGATGGCCATTCATCCACCAACGCAGGCTCATCAGGATAAAAGCAATGCTGAAAGTCATCGCCATCAGCTGAAACGGGGGGATTAAACCTTTTGTCAAGGTAGTGAGTAAGGCGAGAGTGCCCCACAGAAAAATTGAGATAGAACCAATAATGGTTGCTGTCTTTATAGATGGCATACGGGTAAGCGTTACAGAAATAAAAAGCAGTTTAATCCTTAACCCAGTATTTGACTTTGCCGAAACGGCAACATTATTTGCCCGAATGGCGGAAATAACGAGGGGAACGACCAAAGTGTTTGCTGAAGCGGTCACTAAATGCCGACAGATTACTATAACCGATCTGTTCTGAGATCTGCTGTATGCTTAACTGAGTCGTCTTAAGCAAATGCCAGGCGCTTTGCATACGCTTTTCGATGAGATATTGATTTGGCGTCATACCCAGTTGTAGTCGAAACAGTTCGCTTAACTGGCGGGGGCTTAGATTTGCGATTGCCGCCAACTGAGGCAACGATATGTTTTGGGGAAAATTAGCATCCAGATAATTTCGGCTGACCTCAATCCGCCTATCCAGGTTTAAGGTTTTACCAAAGCGCTCCTGTAGAAGTTCAAGCAACAGGATTAACATCTGTTTTTCACAATTACTCGCGCCAATTTGTAACTGCTGATGCAGAAAACGCACATACTGTGCCATTGAGTCATCCAGTTCGATAAATACTGGCAAACGTTCTAACTGAGGTGCAAGATAGATTGGAACATTGGCCACTACAAAACTGTTTTCTACAGAACCCGCAAAACCATGATCCTGTCCGGCAGCTATCACTGCTGCCTGAAAATTCATAACATCACCCTGCTGATTACCTACATCCATAGAAAGAATTCCGCTGACAGGTAAGACAAGTTGATGATAGTCATGCTGATGTGTATGACTCTCAACACTATAGCTACGCAGATCCAGAGTGAGTTTTGATGTTTTCATTGATGATTAGAACTCGAGATTTCGTACCAGGCTTTACCCTGGTCGGTCCAACTAACTATTTTTAAAATAGCTGATAAATAGTAACACTTCTATCAGAAACAACTTGGGAATCTCTGATTAATTCAAAACTTCCTTAGTAAGCCTGGTTGTTTCTAAATAACTGGAATCAAGTACTAATAGCACTAACTTAAGAATGTTGCTGATCCTGGGTTAAGCTCCTGTTCTATTGCCTATCATCGTGGAATGGTTAATCGCTAACACTGTAATTCTCTTCTCTGACCTGGTTTTATCAAAGTTCCCTTGTCAGATACCACCTCGCTTTTACAAACCTCAGTTGAAGAGGGATTTTCACCCTGCCAGAAAAAGCGCTTACCTTCCTGTAAAGCCTGCTGTTGCGTTAAACCGACATCTTTCAAGGAGTGAGCATCCATCTCTAACAGATACTTCCTGGTTCTGGATCTCTGACTATAGAGCTCAAGCTGTTGCATTAGCCGGTAGAGCAGGCGCTTTGTGTTGTTGAATTGAATGAGTTTCATATCCGTTCCTTAATAATTTAGGGTACAGATAAGTTAAGGGCTGGCTTCAATTCATTACAGATTCACCTGAAAAATATTTTTGCATGACAGATTTAGAATTTTCAAATCTGTCATGCTCACAAATCACAAATCTGTACCAGCTGTACTAATAAAATTTATAATCTGTCATGTTTTATGCTATTACTTATTTAGAAACCTTTCACCACAGAGGGCACAGAGAACACGGAGATTAGATGTTTATTTTTTATTTCCAGGTCTTTTGTTGAATATCCCGACACAATCCAGTTTGAATATGCCTGGTTACACCTCTGTGTTCTCTGTGTCCTCTGTGGTGAGAAATTTTTCAATAGCCTGCCAGCTATCTATCACCAACCCTTAGGTATTGTTATTAGTCATGAAACTATACGAGCAGCTTTACAGCACAATCTCACAACAGATTGAAAGTGGGTATTTCGCGGTTAATCAGAAACTACCCTCAATCAGAGAAATTAGTCAGCAACACAAAGTCAGCATTTCAACAGCACAGGAGGCTTACCGCTTGCTGGAAGATACAGGTCTGGCAGTGGTTCGTCCTAAATCTGGTTACTACGTCAAACTGGTTCAACCGCACAATCTGTTACCAGATATCAGTCACCCCGACCAGAAACCCGTGCAAATTGATAACTGGGATGAAGTACTGGCATTGACCTCCACTGAAAATCAACGCGACTTTTTGGCCTTTGGCAGAGGAACCCCGAATACACAACTTAGTACACTAAAACCACTTCAACGCATTTTTAAGGATATTGCAAAGAATCAGCCTCAGGCGCTTTATCGAGCCAGGGCAGGCAAAGGAGAAATCAGTTTACGTGAACAGATAGTTCGCCTCATGTTGCTTTCAGGCTGTGCGTTACACCCGGATGACATTGTCATTACCGCAGGCTGTCAGGAAGCCCTGTCATTAAGCTTAAAAGCACTGACCAAACCCGGTGATATTGTTGCGGTAGATTCGCCATTTTTTTATGGCTCCGTTCAGGCCATACAATCGAATGAATTAAAGGTATTGGAAATTCCCACACACCCAGAAACCGGTATAAGTTTGCCAGCACTGGAGCTTGCATTGGAACAGTGGCCAATCAAGATTATTCAATTGGTTCCAACCTCTAACAACCCTCAGGGCTATATCATGCCCGATAAAAACAAAATCAAGTTATTAAAGCTGGCCGAGAAACATGACTTTGCAATTATCGAAGATGATATTAATGGTGACCTGGTTTATCAAAGCCCTCGCCCCCGAACTATTAAGTCTTTTGATACCGAAGGACGAGTATTGCTGTGTTCATCATTTTCTAAAACGGTGGCCCCAGGCTTTCGTATTGGCTGGGTAGCAGCAGGCAGGTATGGAAAAGTCATTGAACACTTAAAATTCATCACCTCTTATTCGACACCCGCCGTACCGCAACAGGTGTTAGCAGAATTTATTAAGCAGGGTTATTACGACAAGCACAATCACGCGGCAAAACATCAATACCATAAAAACAGAGATCAGATGATCAGAGCAGTTCGCCAGTACTTTCCCCAGGGCACCCGAATGACTTATCCCGGAGGCGGACTTAACTTATGGATTGTACTTCCCGAAAATATTAACAGCTTTGAACTGAATGAAAAACTACGCCCCTTTAATATAGGCATTGCACCAGGTGCTTTATTTAATAGCAGTGGAAAATACAAAAATTGCATGCGCCTGAATTATGCAACCCTGCATGATGACAAGATTGAACAGGCAATTAAAACTATCGGGCAACAGGCCTGTTTATTAAACGAGAAAAACTTCGCAACAGCTGTTAGATGACACGGGATTAATCAGTGCCGAGGAATCCCCAGCGTTTGAATCAGATCAGTGATAATTGCCTTTTCCTGCGCCTGAACACGCTCGGATGATGAATAGGGATATTCAGTAACGCAGGCGGCAGCTATATCCATGCAATATTCAATAATCATCTCGCGGCTGTTGCTGGATAGTTCCGCTTCAAGCTTTTGCATAGCAAGGCCCTTAAGGTCTGCCAGGAGTTCATCAGATGGACGCTCCTTCATAAAGTAATCGATGAAGGAATTCGCCTCTTCAACCGAGATGACTTCCAGTCCTTCAGCGGCATTACTCAGGTTTGCAAGATGCCTGATAGTAAAGTCCTGCAGGATACTGATTTCTTTTTGCTGATTCTTTCCATCAGCCCAGATCATTTCTATCAGGGGAATGAGCTCAAGCAGGTAGACTGTTTTAGAGTGAAGCTTATGTTTTTGCAGAATTGTCTGGATCGGCTTCATAGTTGATAACCTCCTGTTCAGGTTAATTTATAGGGGTCTCTGAAACCCAATGTTTGTCTCGGGAAAGATGTTGCAGATAAGGTTATCGCCTTGTAGCACCCTGGATAGTGCCTAAGTTAGCCAGGGTGACTTTCCTCGCCAATTATAGAAGGCGAGTTCAGGTTTACAAGTCCCTCGCCGCTACCCTTTCTTCAACCTGGCAAACGCTTCTGCCATCGCACCTTGTGGTTGCTGCTGTTGCTGAGGTTTTTCTCGGCGCTGGCCCTGCCGAGAATTGTTGCCCTGCGGTTTACCACGTCCTGATGGCCTGGCCTGATCGGATTTTGCAGATCTTTCAATCTCATCGCCTAAACGCATACTCAGTGCAATACGCTTACGTGCGATATCGACTTCCATCACCTTAACCTTAACCACCTTGCCGGCATTAACCACCTTATGAGGGTCTTTGACAAAGGTATCGGCAAGCGCCGAGATATGCACCAGACCATCCTGATGTACACCGATATCGACGAATGCCCCGAAGTTGGTGACATTGGTAACGACTCCTTCCAGAACCATACCGGGCTTCAGGTCTTTCAGACCTTCGACACCCTCCTTAAAGGTGGCTGTCTTGAATTCCGGGCGTGGATCTCGGCCCGGTTTTTCCAGTTCACTGATGATATCTTTCACCGTCGGTTCACCGAACTTGTCATCGGTGAAATCATTGGCGGCGAGGGTTTTCAGAAATGAAGTATCACCAATCAGGGTGTTCATCTGACGTCCGCTTTTATCGATGATACGTTGCACCACCGGGTAGGCTTCAGGATGTACTGCCGACGCGTCAAGCGGGTTATCACCGTTCATCACACGTAAAAATCCTGCACATTGTTCGAAGGCTTTCTCACCCAGGCGCGGTACCTTGAGAATTTCTTTTCGATTGTTGAATCGACCATTCTGATCACGATATGCCACTACATTCGATGCCATGGTTAAAGATAAACCAGCTACCTGCGCCAGCAATGGGGCCGAAGCCATATTCACATCTACACCAACCGCGTTTACACAATCTTCGACCACTGCTTCCAGCTGACGTGCCAGACGCACCTGCGACACATCGTGCTGGTACTGACCCACACCAATCGATTTAGGATCAATCTTCACCAGCTCCGCCAGAGGGTCCTGCAGACGGCGTGCGATCGACACTGCACCGCGAATCGAAACATCCAGATCAGGAAATTCATTGGCCGCAAATTCAGAGGCAGAGTAAACCGATGCGCCCGCTTCGCTGACCATGATCTTGCTCAAGCGTAAATCAGGATGCTGTTTCATCAAATCTGCTGCCAGCTTATCGGTTTCACGCGAAGCGGTGCCATTACCGATACTGATCAGGTCGACCTTATGTTTCTTAGCCAGTTGCGCCAGCACGTGAATCGATTGATCCCACTGGTTTTTCGGTGCATGCGGATAGATAGTCGCATAATCCACCAGCTTACCGGTAGCATCGACCACTGCTACTTTAACCCCGGTACGAATGCCTGGATCAAGCCCTATGGTGGCACGCGGTCCGGCAGGCGCGGCCAGTAACAAATCATTAAGGTTACGCGCAAAAACATTAATCGCTTCTTCTTCTGCCGCTTCGCGCAGACGCAGCTTCAGATCGGTATCCAGATGAGTAAAGATCTTCACCTTCCAGGCCCAGCGCACGACCTCTTTCAGCCAGCGATCGGCGGGGCGGCCTTCATCATGAATCGACAGATGTTTAGCGATCATACGTTCCGCCACACCTGCCTCAGTGGCCTTCAGTTCAGCATCCTGCGGCAGGGAAAGCTCGATATTCAGTACGCCTTCCTTACGTCCGCGAAATAGTGCCAATGCACGGTGAGAGGGAATGGTTTTAATACTTTCTGAAAACTCAAAGTAATCGGTAAACTTGGCGCCTTCTTGCTCCTTGCCGGCAATAACCGTTGAGCTGAGTTCACCATGCTCCCACAGAAAATCGCGTAACTTACCCACCAGCTCGGCATCCTCCGAAAATTCTTCCATTAATATCTGTTTAGCACCGTCCAGCGCAGTACTAGCATCCTCAACACCTTTATCCTTGTCGATATAGGACTGTGCCAGCACATTTGGATCCTGAGCAGGATCTTCACGCAACGCATGTGCCAATGGCTCCAGACCCGCTTCGCGTGCAATCTGAGCCTTGGTACGGCGCTTTGGCTTGTAAGGCAGGTAGAGATCCTCCAGCCGGGTCTTGGTATCGGCTGCCGTAATCTCAGCTTTTAGCTCAGGAGTCAGCTTGCCCTGCTCATCGATAGACTTCAGCACCGCCACGCGACGGTCTTCAAGCTCGCGCAGATAACCCAGGCGGTCTTCCAGATTACGCATTTGAGTATCATCCAGCCCTCCAGTAGCTTCCTTACGATAACGAGAGATAAAAGGCACGGTCGAGCCCTCATCCAGCAGGCCAATGGCAGCCTCTACCTGATTGACACGGACATTGAGTTCTTCAGCGATACGTTGGGTAATATTCATAATTTCTGATAACAGATGGGTTTAAAACTAAGATGGGGATATATAACCTGTAAAACATTTTGCGTGGCAAGAGTCACTGCGCGGGAAGTATAGTGGGGTTCGGTTGATTATGCGAGAGTCCCGAGCCAATGATCCTGTTTTCTGCTTATGTTGATAG
>JBNLGQ010000062.1:0-37943 GCA_050306135.1 Gammaproteobacteria bacterium | reverse complement strand
GAAAAACTGGCTGATATAGGCATCCACCCGGCGTAACGCGAGACCCGGTACCAGAGCAAAAATCATCAGGAACGCCACGTAAATCATCTGCGGCAGGATGATCCAGAAAGGGGCTTCCTTAAGCTTGCGGTGTTCATCCTTTAGCTGGCCAAGAAAGACCGTGTGAATCAGACGAAACAGGTAGAGAAATGCAATCGGGCCAGCGAGAAAGATGATGACCATCGGCAGGCGGTATTCTGCGCTCATAATGGCGTTGTAAAAAATCCAGCGCCCACCAAAGCCGGACAGTGGAGGCACACCAGAAACCGCAATGATACCGATAAGTACTGCGATAAAGGATAGTGGCATC
This sequence comes from Gammaproteobacteria bacterium, assembly GCA_050306135.1. Lineage (GTDB taxonomy): Bacteria > Pseudomonadota > Gammaproteobacteria > JACNJF01. The sequence continues at coordinate 37,594 of JBNLGQ010000062.1, read as the reverse complement.
AGTGTGATCAGCCCGCCCATACGGTACATTTCTTTGGTTCCGGTACGTTTGGCAACACCACCAATTGACAGGAACAACATCGACTTGTAGATATAGTGATTAACCACAAACATCAGCGTCATCAACCAGCCCAGGTGGTTCATCAGAGCCAGACCAAACAGTGCATAACCCATCTGTGCAATTGATGAGTAGGCCAGCAGGCGCTTGGCATCTTCCTGATAGATGGCCATCAAATTGCCAAGCAGGGCGGAAATGGCACCTATCCATAGCAATACATGAGTCAGTTCCACACCGTATAACTGTTGTTTACCCATGTTTATTAATAATACGAATAGACCAAACAGCCCGGCTTTAAGCAGGATACCAGAGAGCAACGGTGATACATCAGACTCCGCCTCTGCATGTGCGCCCGGCAGCCAGATGTGCACACCAATGGAGGCGGTTTTAGTCATAAAACCAATCGCCAGCAGGATGAATATCCACGGTGCAAATTCGCTGGGTGCATCGGCCAGTGAGGTTAGCAGGAATATCGGATTGCCCTGTGCCGCCAGTGCAAATCCCAGCATCATCAGGAAGGCACCGCCCAGTGAAAACATAATGTAGGACAGGGCATGCGGTTGTGAATGCTTACCACGCAGAATCAGGAAATAGGAACCGATGGTCAGGGTTTCCCAGGCAGCGAAGAAGCTGAATGAATCTTTGGACACGACCAACATGCTCAGGCCGGCAAACATCCACAGACTGGCTGGATAAAATCCCAGTCTGCGCCCCTGATTGTGAAAGCTGGACAATAGTATCAGTGCACCACCAGGCAGGATGATGGCTGCGAAGATTAGTTGTAGCGCATCGTAACTAGGGAATTGGACAATGAACCATGCCACCAGTCCAACGATGGCGAGCAGATTCTTGATTCTAACTGGTAACCATTCCAATGGCAGAAAAAGCAATGCAAATAACAGAGGAATAGCGGTCAACTGGTTACCGAAACCAGATAGCTCGCCCCAGGTGTAAGCCAATCCCCAGCCGAATAGTACAGCGCTGTATACAACGGCCACCTTCTGTGGTGGGCAGCCAGCCGTTGGCGCTACCTCTTCATGTTTGAGGATCAGGCCAAACCAGCGGAACAGGTAAGCTGTTTCAAGCAAGGCACCAAACAGGATCAGAACGATAAGCGCGATACGCCCTTCACTGGCCAGGATATGCACCAGCTCCCATTTCGCGTAAAATCCGGGAAAGGGTGGCAGACCGATCAATAGCGCAATGAAAGTGACGAAGGCAAAGATCAGTAATGGACGTCCGCGCAAAGCAGTCCAGGCAGTCAGTTCACGTCCGTTGATTAGACCGGATAACCAGAACAGCCCGGCCTTGGCTACTGCATGGGCGAGCAGGATACCACCGGCAATGAACAGATAACTTTCACCCAGAATGTCACGCTGACCAATGATAGTTAGCAGCAGGCCAATCTGACCTACGGAAGAATAACCCAGTAGGCGACGGTCATGGTTTTGTGCCAGAGCAAACAGATTGGCACCAATGAAACTGAGCAGGCCGACACCGGTCGCCAGTGGTAGCCAGCTATCACCACCGATGGTTAACACCTTATCAATCATAAACAGGCTGGCGGTGCCGGTGGCGGCGGAAAGAATGGCAGAAAAGGCGGGATGCGCCGACTCATAGATATCCAGCGCCCAGCCATTGGCAGGAAAGGGCTTGAGCTCGATGATGAGCGCAATAATGAGCAGGAAAAATGCCAATGGAGCTGTTTTGATCAGTAGTTCAGACTGTGCCGCCATACCATCGATGTTTAAGCTGCCAGTGCTGTGATAGCTGAAGATAATGCCAACGAGTAACAGAATGGAAACTACCTGCGATGCGATCAGGTATTTGAACCCGGCACCTAGCGACAGCTTATTACTGGAAAGTAAGACCAGACCGCCGGTGGAGATTACGATCAGTTCCTGAAACACAAAAAGGTTAAAGATATCGCGCGTCATGATAATGCCGCACATGGCCATAATAAATACCAGCAAAACCGCCATTGCGCGTCTGCCTAAGCGGAACAGGGTGTCACGTAGATAAATGCTCGATAACAGACCGGTGACGGTTACCACCAATAATGCAATAGATTCAGTCAGGCCCATACGCAGGTTGATGGCAAAAGGTGGCTGGCTACCAGCTGTCAGGATTTCTACTGCTGGTCGCCCATCAAAGGCAAACTGCGATAACCAGCTGGCAGACACCCAGCTAATGAATCCCAGGGTGATCAGGGTGATGGTATAAGCTGTTGCGCGCCACTCATCACGCAGCAAGCCGAGCAAAAACGCAGCACCCAGCGTGATGGTAATAATACTTAGTGGATCTACCATTTCAGCTCCCTGATTCTGGAGATATCCAGACTTCCAATCTTGGTATAAAGCTTATAGGCATAGGCCAGCATCAATGCGGTAATACCAACGCCTATGACAATTGCTGTCAAAACCAGTGCCTGCGGAAGTGGGTCGATAATACGTGCCGCTGCGTCAGATGCTGGCAGGGTTGCATCGATGATAGGTGCGCTACGTCCTCGAATATAGCCAATGGATACCAGTACCAGATTGACGCCGGTATTGGCAATAGCAAAAGCCGCGATCATACGCAGGATATTACTCCTGGTCAGCGCTCCGTAGAGCCCAATCAGGATCAGCATAAAGCCTGTTGCCAGGGCAATGTATTCCATCAGGATTCCTCTGTTTCAGCCAGTTTAAGTAGCATGGAACTGAATTCGGCACCGACCTTCAATCCGATGAAGGAATAGATGATCGGGATGGTTCCAGCAGAAAACAGATCGCCCAGTTCACCGACTGGCAGGATACGGTTATCCAGAAAGCCACCGGCCAGGACTATGCCCAACAGACCAATACCCACGAACACCAGCCCTGAAATCGATTCGAGCCTGGTAATCAGTCGATGGCTGAAGTGTTTAACCGGACGGGTCAGTAAGAGTAACAGCACTGCAGAAGCGAGGATTGCACCACCCTGAAAGCCACCGCCTGGAGTCAGGTGTCCATTGGTAAAGATATAGGCACCGAACAATAAAATCAGAGGGGCGAGTAACTGACTTCCTGTGATTAAAAGTTCGCCCGGACCGGGTCTGTTCTCAACACGATGAGTGGACTTTTTGTAATCAAGCGACAACACCAGTCCAACAATGGCTGCCGTGAGGAACAGCACGGTGACTTCACCTAACGTGTCCAGACCGCGATAGGTCACGATGATGGCGGTAACAATATTAGCAGCACCCACTTCCTGAGCCGTGTTCTCTGCATAGTAAAGGCCGCTCTGGTTTAGTGCTGTATCAGGCTGATACTGCAACAATAATTGAGCAAAGATAGCACCGAGCCCAAGAATGATCAGCAGCACGGTGAATCGTTTAATCATGTCTACCCCTGCGTACCTTGCCTAGAACAAAAAAGAACAGGAAGGTTGTTAAGCCGCTGCCGATGGCCGCTTCTGTCATCGCCACATCGGGAGCCGCAAGAACCAGAAACTGTACCGAGGCCAACAGGCTGACCAGACCGGCAGCCAGGATGGAAATAGGCAGGCTTCTTTCTCGATGAATAGAAATGAGTGCTGCGATTATCATGGTAATCGCAAGTAGCACGGTTATTGCCAGCAATAAACCATTCATTCTTTTTTACTCCGGTCTTCAGCTAAGTGGTCTACGGTGACCAGATCACTCTGACGTGTTTTGCTGCGATGCGCCGCATTGGCCAGTACCTGTGACGATAAAGGATTGGTAAATAACAGGAATACCCCAATCAATAATAGTTTTAAGCCCCATCCAGGGTGTATGAACGTGGTACCCAACAAAACCAGCAGGGTCCCCAGTGTGGTGGATTTGGTACCAGCCTGTATGCGATTGAAAACATCAGGCATACGCATGAGCCCGAGGCTGCCAAGAAACAGGAAAAAAGACCCTGCGGCCAGTAACAGTGCACCGAAAATATCCATCAACTCAGCCATAGCTTAAAACCCCTTTTCAAGATATCGAGCAATAACGATGACCCCGAGAAAAGATAGCAGAGCGTAAACCAACGCCACATCAAGATATATACCACGCCCTTCGGCGAGTGCCACGAAAATAATACCGGTGATGGCAACAATGGTCAGCACATCAAAGGCGACCACTCGATCAGCCGGGGTTGGCCCCTTGATGAAGCGTAACAGCGCGAGTAAAAAAGCCAGAGAGCTGAGTATTGCTGCCAGGTAAATGAGTGCCTCAGCCATACATTACCTCAAGATAAGACTCGAAACCCGCCACGATGTCGTGGGTCGCAGTATCCATTTCGCTACTGTCGAGATACACACAGTGGATATATAACCACTCGCCCTTCATTTTGACGGTCAGGGTACCAGGGGTCAGAGTGATTGAATTAGCTAGCATCAGACGACCCATGCGACTTTTCAGCCGGGTTCTTACCCTGACTATGGTCGGCTTGATAGGCAGAGAAGGGGATAGCACGATGGCAGCCATTCTCAGGTTCGACAATAGTAACTCTTTGAAGAAATAGCCGTAGTAAAGAAATCCGGCACGAAAGGCTTCGGGCGTCAATCGTAGTTCAGTAAAGAAGGATAGCCCCTGATAAAACAGCAGGCTGATCACTGCAGATACGATGACACCAACCATAATAACATCCAGATCCATCGAACCGTTTAATAAAAACCAGAACAGGAGCAGGGTAGAAAACAGGATCAAGCGATCCCGTTTATTAGTGATGTGAGTGATTTCAGAATCCATGTAATTCGTTCATTGATAGACAGTGTGTATTTATATGGCAATGAAAAAAAACTGTATTGATATAGGTCAATAGATCTCACTCCAGTTGAATATTATTCACAATGAGTGTTTTTTTGAGTCAAACCATAACCCTACAACAAGGTTCACAACTGTTTTCTCTGACTCTTCTTGTGCTTACCTGCTAAATCCAGCTTTAACCCATATAACTAAAGGGGTAAGGACATTTGAGTTTTTATATGGAAAATTACCGGCCTGAAAATTTCATTAATCATAAATCAACGAAGTGAGGTCAATATTATGGCACTTGACTCGGTCGAGAGAACGGAAAATGGTTATCTGGTTAACGCCAATGACTGGAATGAAGAAATAGCAAAAGAGCTATTTGCAGAAGAGGGTATTGAGCCCACAGAAGGACATTGGGATATTGTGAAATACGTTCGTACTGAAACACTGGACGGCAATGAACCCAACGAACGCAGTATCATGAAAGCGATGGGTAAACTATGGGGGCGCAAGGTTAGTTCAAAGGAAATGTATGAAATGTTTCCATTAATGCCTTCAAAACAGGGTCTTAAGATCGGCGGATGCCCACAAAGTACCCGTAAAGGTGGATATTAAACCGCACAGGCTTATCACTGAGGTAATGCACTAACGTTATCTCTCTACCACCATAGTGGTAGTGACGGGGCGGTAATAATCACTTATATTTCCGCCCACTTAAGATTTTATTCAGATTGACCAGCACAATGTGCAGAGGAAAGTTATGAGCGATAAAGCAGCAAGAATTCAAGAACTGATCGCAATGCAAAAGAAATTCATTGCTTATGAACAGGAAAACGGCGTTAATTTTAAAGATTATTTCACGCCAGAAGCTGGTCACCCATTAGACGGCTATCGTCAAACCTATATGGAAAAGGCGATGGAGCTGGTTGATATTGCTCATGCAGAAAAAGGTTCTCACCGTTAATTTTTGCTGAAGTATCAGTTAGTCAAAAAGCCACTCGATAGAGTGGCTTTTTTGTGTGTGGCATTAATCGTCTACTTCAAGCCGTTTACCCAAACCTATAACCTTATCGTCCAGATACCCCAGTGCCTGATAAAAATTCATCGCCTGGATATTGGTTTCTCGAATCTGTAGATTGACCTTCGGACAGCCGAGAGATTTTAGTACAGATTCTGCGTGCTGCATGATCAGGCGACCATATCCACCGCGCTGAAATTCTGGGCTGACAGCTAGATAATTTACCCAGCCTCTGTGTCCATCATAACCTGCCATCACTGATGCGATAACCTTATCGTTGTGTATACCTACGAAAAATAGTTCTGCATCTCTGGCCAGTTTTCGTTGAATATCTTTAACCGGGTCATTCCAGGGCCTTAGCAGGTCACAGGCTTCCCATAGCGCGATGACCTGATCCTGATCAGCAGGCTGATAACTTCGAATATCCATTTGATTTATAGATCCACCCAGCGTCTTACCAGATTATTGAAAGTCGCACTAACCTTACGCGTTGCTTCAGAACCTGGGAGTTCCTTAAATAGCATTTCACGCGCCTGATTCAACTCATGTAGCATTTCACGTTTGGCAGGATCTCTTACCGTGCTCTGTGCCCAGGTTACGGCTACAAGTCTGACCCCTTTTGTAACTGGTGCTACATAATGGCGACTGTGAGAAGGGTAGATAACAGCGGAACCGGCGGGTAATTTTATCTGCCTTTCACCATAAGTATCCATGATGGTTAATTCACCACCTTCGTATTCATCTGGATCAGATAAAAAAATCGTGGTTGATACGTCGGTTCGATAAGGGTCGCCCTGTCCCATAACGGGGTCATCCACATGTTCACCGTATTGCATACCTGGTTCGTAGCGTGCATAAAAAGGCACAGCAACACGTTTCGGCCATGCTGCAGCTTTATAGGTGGGGTGTCGAACCAGATTGTTCATCACCAGTTCATTGAGCTGATTGAAATGTTCTGAATGAGGATTCATTTCCTGATTGTTTTTTACGCTTTTGGCTACCATGCCGGCAGAAAGCTTGCCATCAACAAAAGGAGAGTCATCCAGCAACTGACGGATTTTCTTCAGGTTTTCTATGGATATGAGGTGTTTGATAGAGGCTAACATGAGTATAATCGGGATTAAATTTTAGAGGCTGACCATGATACTGAATATCCGAGTAGAAGACCAAAGCTATCCTGTTGAAGTGCCTGATAATATTCTCACTTCAGCAGGTGAATATTTTCAAAAACTAGATGCAGATATGGATAAAGGCTGGCAAATGAGTCGTAGCTGGGTTGATAATCCGACAGCTGAACAACGTTGTCAGATTGTAGCAGACCGTATTCTGGGCGCTTTTGAACATGAAAATAAAAAGTCTCTGGTTTTGCTTTCTGCTTATATCCTTTCACGTTTCCCTCAGTTAAAAACCATCGACATCAGTACTAATGGTGAAATGCAGGAAACCAGTTTCGAATTTGAATGAAAGTTTCGATGATACGTTACCTGAGTTTGTTACTACTGTTGAGTGTTTATCAGCTGTCTGCTGCTGCGGATGTTGAGCAATGTCACCTAATTGATAACGAGCAACAGCGACTTGAATGTTATGATCGTCTGAACAAATCATCGCAGCCGAACAAGAATGAATTAAGCGGGTTTGAACTGATTGGTCGTGAGGAAACAGTATCTCTGTTAACTGAAAGATGGGAGCTTGACTCTGATCCTGGAGAGTTTCTGTTTAGACCTTATAAGCCAGTCTATTTTTTTCCGATTTATTATAGTTCGAGTCTTAATACCTTACCCAACTCACCCACCCATTCTGTAGCATTAGAAGATGAGCTACCGATGGACTCAGTCGAAACCAAGTTCCAGCTCAGTTTTAAAACCAAGCTGGCCAGGAATCTGTTAGGAGATGATGGAGATCTCTGGCTAGGCTATACGCAGTCGTCTCACTGGCAGCTTTACAACGGCGATAACTCCAGGCCATTCCGGGAAACCAATCACGAACCGGAATTTATTTTTACCTTGCGTAGTAGTTTTGAACTCATGGGTTACACCGGTCGAATGCTTAGTATGAGCCTGAATCATCAATCGAATGGTCGCGAAGAAGAATTATCGCGCAGCTGGAATCGTGTCATTTTGTCTATAGGAATGGATAAACCCGACTGGGCAGTGATGTTTCGCCCCTGGTTACGAATACCAGAAAAGCGTAGTGATGATGACAACCCTGATATTGAAGACTATATGGGTAGAGCTGAATTACTCGTGGTTCACCGCAAAAAAAATTCACATCAGATATCGACGAGGATTCGACACTCTCTACGCTCCGGTGATGATTCACGTGGTTCAATAAGTTTGAACTACTCATACCCCTGTTTTCATCGCTTACGTTGCCATGCCCAGATCTTTTCAGGCTATGGAGAAAGTATGATTGATTACAACCACAGGTCGACAACACTAGGCCTTGGTGTTGCATTATTGGAGTGGTTTTAGACTTGGACTCAATTAATGTCCCTTAAAAAGCATTAACCACTGAGGACACGGAGGGCACAGAGAGGGAAATGTATTGGATCATGTGGCTTAAATTATTCTAATTTTAAAAATATAACGCTGTCATTTTGTCTGGCAGCACTGTTCCCCGCGCTGCTGCTCACAATAAATACAATTTGATTTTGCAGTATTAAAGATTAAATTTTGGCCTTTTGATTTCCGGAGGGCTTACAAATATAAAAACAGGTCTTTAAATTAAAGATGAGTAATAATCTATCTAACTTTCCCTCTCTGTGCCCTCCGTGTCCTCAGTGGTTAATGCTTTTTTAATCAACGTTAAATCAGCACGTTCTCAATGGTAAGCGAGAAACTTATTAGCAATGAGCGATAAGTTATTAGCCGCTTATTAGTGGATGAATATACTGTCAACTTCACCAAAACATAATAAAAAATATCATGACAGACGAATTTCGCCAAAAAGCCCTCGATTATCATAAGTTTCCTCGCCCAGGTAAGCTGGCTATTGAAGCTACCACACCACTGGCTACACAAACTGATCTTGCCCTGGCTTACTCTCCGGGAGTGGCTTATGCCTGTGAAGAGATTGAAAAAGACCCCTTAACCGCTAGTGACTATACCGCGCGCAGTAATCTTGTCGGGGTTGTATCGAATGGAACAGCGGTGCTTGGTTTGGGTGCAATAGGGGCTTTAGCCGGCAAGCCGGTAATGGAAGGAAAAGCGGTTTTATTTAAAAAATTCGCCAATATTGATGTGTTTGACATAGAAATCAATGAAAACGATCCGATGAAGCTGGCAGAAACCATCGAGCGACTGGAGCCCACGTTTGGCGGTATTAATCTGGAAGACATTAAGGCTCCCGATTGTTTTATTGTTGAAGAATATCTAAAAGAAAGAATGTCTATCCCTGTTTTTCATGATGATCAGCATGGTACGGCAATTGTGGTTGCTGCTGCGATGACCAGTGCTTTGGATATCGTGGGTAAACCGCTGGATCAGGTGAAGCTGGTCGCGTCTGGTGCCGGAGCTGCTTCTCTCGCCTGTTTGAACCTGCTGGTATCAATGGGGATGCCACGAGAAAATATCATTATATCTGACAGTAGTGGTGTGGTTTACAAAGGCCGTAGCGAAAAGATGGACTCCTATAAAGAGCGTTATGCTGCGGATACACCGCATCGTTCATTGGCTGAAGCAATCGTGGGTGCCGACGTATTTCTTGGTCTATCTGGGGCCAATGTGTTAAAGCCAGAGATGGTGAAAGCCATGGCGGATAACCCTGTCATTTTCGCACTGGCAAACCCTAATCCTGAAATCAGTCCCCCTGAAGCTCGTAAGGTACGTGATGATTTAATCATTGCTACCGGGCGTTCGGATTATCCGAATCAGGTCAATAATGTCTTATGTTTCCCGTTTTTGTTCCGAGGCGCATTGGATGTCGGTGCCACTGAAATCAATGAAGCGATGAAAATAGCCAGTGTGCATGCTATCTCACGTCTAGCTAAAGCAGGAACTTCAGATATCGTGAGCTCTGCCTATGTGGGCGAAACCCTGCGCTATGGCCCGGAATATCTCATTCCTAAGCCGTTTGATCCACGTCTTATTGTCGAGATATCCAGTGCGGTAGCACAGGCCGCGATGGATTCCGGTGTGGCGACTCGACCGATAGCCGATATGCAGGAATATCGTCAAAGTCTATCCAGTTACGTCTACCAGTCCGGTATGGTGATGAAACCCATCTTTGATATGGCGCGAGGCAGTCAATGTCGAGTGGTATTCGCAGAAGGTGAAAATCTGCGTGTATTGCAGGCTGCTGATAATCTGGTACATGACAAGATTGCCTTTCCTGTTTTGCTGGGTCAGCCTGATGTAATCAAATCACAGATTGAAACCTATGGTCTTGAACTCACCGAAGGGCAGGACTATGAAATTTACAGCGTAGATGAAGACCGCTTTACTCAATGCTATTTCGAACTGATGCAACGAAAAGGTGTATCAGAACAGGAAGCACGTTGTATGGTGCGTTCGGACACAACATTGCAGGCTGCTCTAATCGTTAAACTGGGTGATGCCGATAGTATGATCTGTGGCTCTATTGGACGTTTTCATAATCATCTTGAGCAGGTGCTTAATGTAGCAGGACAAAGTGAGCAGGATAATCATTTAGCGACTTTGAATGTGCATATTCTGCGTTCCGGTATGCTATTTATCGGTGATACTCAGGTTAAGATTGATCCATCGGCTGAAGATATTGCCCAGTTGGCAGTCAACGGAGCCAAAGAAGTCGCACGCTTTGGGGTTGAACCCCGTGTGGCTTTGGTATCGCATTCCAATTTTGGCAATCGAGACTCAGCATCTTCGAAAAAAATGCGTCATGCACTTGAGTTGATTCGTGAGATGGCACCGGATTTGAATGTTGATGGTGAAATGCAGGCCGATGCTGCCTTATCCATTGTGAAACGTAATGAGCGCATGCCAGGTTCAACTTTAACAGGGGAAGCTAATTTGTTGATTATGCCCAATCTTGATGCGGGTAATATTACATCGAATACCTTAAAGACACTGGGTAGTGGTGTCACCATTGGGCCCTTACTGATGGGATGTAATCTTTCGGCCAATATTGCGACCTCGTCAATCACTGTAAGAGGTCTGGTAAACCTGACTACGGTAACCGTTGCTCAGCATCTAAATAAGGCACAATCCTGATCGTTTTGTGTCATATTTACAACCTGACAATGGGGCATATAAGTTGATGATATAAGCAAATACTAATATACTCTCGCGCTTTCCTAGCCGCGAGACAATCGACATGACAACATCCCACCAGGATAGTATTCAAGCGAAACGTATTGCCGGAATCATCAGTGTTGTTATTTTCGTGCTTGCTTCCATTAATGGCATATTCACTTATTCAGGTGCCCATCTATTCATAGATGAAATGCTGTATGCCGCACTTTTTGCGGTTGCCGTGCAATTCTCAATCGCAGTCAGTTTAATAGCGTTACCGTTTGTCAAAGGTCTGGGCAAACTGGTGCTATTGCTGGTCTATCTGGCTGCACTGACGCTTTCTACCTTATCTGCCTATACCTATATCTACAATGCCGGCTTACCAGGTGCGCTTTCCGATAGCGCTTCAGTCAATACGCAGTTAAAAGCGCGAGTGGCTGATCAGTTGAGTGAAGTCATGCTGGTAGAGCAAACCTATATTGATAACAAGACGCAACAGCTGGCCTTTTTAAAGCGGCAGGCTGAAGAAGAAGCCTTACGTGGTTATCGATCAGGTCTGGGGGCAGGCAAGGGACCTGAGTATTATAAAAAAATGGAAGCATTGGCTGCTGACGAGGTACGTTTTGAAGCGGAGAAGCGCAAGTTTTCAGAAGCCAGAGATATCTATGTTCAAATGGATACGGCGCTTAAGGTAAAAACTGATAATCAACGCGAGCAACTCATTCTGTTGTTGGCCAAATTAAAGTCGGTGGTTATTACCGAGCAGGCAAAATCCATTTTGACAGATATCAGTCAGGGCAAGCTGGCGGTCATACTCAGTCCGGTTGAGACTGCTATGGGCGTGATTATGGACCGTGATCATTACTCAGTACAGCTAGCCGTCAGTGTGATCTGGGCAGCGGTATTTGATTTACTGGCGCTGTTTATGGGAATTATCCGTTATTACATTTTGCGTCCCCAGTATTCAATTTTGAATGCGATCTATGACTCCATTGCGGCTTTTGTTACATTCATCATTCGTCTGGGTTATATCCGTAAGGACGCGCGCCAGAAATATAACCTGGAATTGCAGAAGCAAAGCCACGGTACACCTCTGAATTCTTCCGAAATGCAATCCTTCGCTACCTATGTGATGGCTGGAAGCCTGTTTTCAGCATCTGAAGGACAGGATGCCATCCAACCATTACATAACCTTATCAGCCATATCGAACCGTTAAAGCTTGAGCATGATCCTCGAGGTGTCGGCATTCCATTCAATGTAGTGGATGAGCAAAAAGAAATGAAAACGCTTATGGCCATGCTTATTCAAAACGAGATATTCCTGTCGAATGTTGAAAACCAGGTTTATGTATTAAATCCGGGTAGTGAAATGGCTCAGAAGATTCTGGTGTTTATCAAAATGGGGCTAAAAGATCCCAGTAAACAGAAAGAGCTATCGCGTTTTATGATGCCCGCTGAGGCTACGAGCTGAACAGTCTGAACTGGCAATGTAACGCTGGTAACATAGTCTAAGCCGTTCTAGAATGACTGTGTTACCTAATTTCGAAGAGCCATGCAATTTCTGATACTTATACTGTTAGCGTTAGCGATATCTCTTTACTTTACTTTCGGATTGCTGAAGAAAAAAGAGTCATGGCGCTATCTGGTTTTTCTCATCCTGGTAGATACCTGGCTTGGCGCAGTATTGATTTATCTGCTGTATAGTGCGTTTTTCGATAGCTAAGTCATACTATTAACCCGGCACCAATACCTAAATTGGCGCCGGGTTAATAGTGTAGCGCCCTAAATAAAATGCTTAATACCCATTTTATTCAGAGCACTACATTAAGATCTTGATCGATACTGCTTTGTGCATAACGACTAAGCAGTGATTCAAACTGATAGCGTGGTATTTCTTTAGCGCCTACGCTCATCAAATGATCGGTTTTCATCTGGCAGTCGATCATCTGGTATTTTTCACTTTCCACTAAAGCCTTCAAACAACATCTGGATCCGTAATCAGCGCGCCTGAACATGGATTCGCCAAAAAAAACTTCTCCCAAGGCCACGCCATATAGACCACCAACCATAACGTTTTCATCATTCCAGCACTCATAGGAATGAGCAAAACCGGCCTTGTGTAATTCATAATAGGCGCTCAACATTTCTTTGGATATCCAGGTACCAGGCTGGCCTGGTCGTGATTCAGCACAGGCCTGCATAACCTCTCTAAATCGTTGATTCACAGTGACGCGATAGCTGCATTTTTTGAGAAACTTACGGAACGAGCGATTGATTCTGAAATCCTCTGGAAATAGTACCGCACGTGGTGCCGGACTCCACCAGAGTATGGGTTCACCTTCATTGAACCAGGGGAATATGCCCCGCGAATAGGATTCTATCAGCCATTCGGTAGATAACTTTCCTCCTGCAGCAAGTAGACCGTTTGGGCTTGCCAGAGCCTCAGAGGTATCAGGAAAGTTAATTGGTAAGCGTGGGTCTAGCCAGGGGACCATGACTAATTCTCTTTACGATAGGGCGATTTCTCTGCCTGGGCGCGGCAGAATTCGTTGATATATTCTTCTTCCTGTTTTAGATAATTCTTTATCATGCGATGAAAGTCCTGATTAACCATCCAGTGTGCAGAGCAGGTTCGGGTCGGTAAAAAGCCTCGACTGATTTTATGCTCACCCTGAGCACCGGGATCGAAATGTTGTAGTCCATGTTTAATACAGTAGTCTATGCCCTGATAATAGCAACATTCAAAATGCAGATGATTATAGTATTCATCGCAACCCCACACGCGTCCGAACAGGGTGCTGTCGCTGATAAAAAATAATGATGCCGCAAATATGTGATCATCTTTCTCAGCGCAAACTACCATCACTCGTTGCTTTAATTGATGACCAACGGACTGAAAGAATTCGGCACTCAGCGTAGGGGTGCCATACTTTCGATCAAAAATTCCAGCGTAGAGTTGATGCACACGAGCCCATTGTTGGTGGGTTAATTCATCGCCGTAGTATTGCTTTATCTGGATGTCGGTTTGTTGAACAGACTGACGTTCCCGGCGGATATTCTTGCGTTTACGTGAACTCAGGCGCGACAGAAAATCATCAAAATCCTGATAGTTGTCATTATGCCAGTGGTATTGGCAATCGTAGCGGTATAACAATGGCTCGGCTGAAACCAGCGATTTAGTGGTGGATTCTCGTTCAAACAGCAGGTGCCAGCCGCTGAGTTTATTGGCCACACAGAATTGCTGAATAACGCGTATCAGGTCATTGCGCAAAGCCTGTTGCTTCTCGGCATCCTGAATATCGCGATGTATTAGAAATCTGGGGCCAGTTGCCGGGGTGTAGGGGATAGCGCTGACCAGTTTGGGGTAATAATTCAGGCCGGACCGTTCATAGGCATCAGCCCAGCTATGATCAAATACCAGTTCCCCATAAGAGTTGGTCTTTATATAACAGGCTATAGAGGCGAGGGTCTTCTGATCCTGTTTTATCAGGAAATAAACCGGTTGCCAGCCGTATTCAAGTAGACAATGGTGCTGTTCCAGTGCGAACAGAAATTCGTGGCGGGTGAATGGATAATCGGCCTCGCCGAGAGCGTTCCAGTGTTCAGGATCGATCTCGTCGAGGCGCTGTATTATCGTAACTTCATGTTGCACGATAGTGGATCAATGCGGACTATTTTTGAAGTTCCTTAGCATCCAGATAACGTTCTGCATCCAGTGCAGCCATACAGCCGCTACCCGCTGAAGTAATGGCCTGTCGGTAGATATGATCACTCACATCGCCAGCAGCAAATACACCTTCAACACTGGTGGCTGTTGCATCGCCTGATGTGCCACTTTTAACCTTGAGGTAGCCATTTTCCATTTCCAGCTGACCTTTAAAGATATCGGTATTCGGCTTATGACCGATGGCAACGAAGATACCTGTCAAATCAAGGTCTTTGGTGCTGCCATCCTGTGTATTCTTGATGCGTAAACCAGTTACACCCGAGTCATCGCCCAGAACCTCGTCTAGTTGATGGTTCCATTCAATCGAAATGTTGCCATTCTTTTCTTTTTCGAAAAGTTGAGTTTGCAGGATTTTTTCACTGCGCAGAGTATCACGGCGGTGCACCAGAGTGACGTGCTCGGCAATATTAGAGAGATAAAGCGCTTCTTCTACCGCGGTGTTTCCACCACCCAGAACGGCAACCTTCTGACCACGATAGAAAAAACCATCACAGGTCGCACAGGCAGAGACGCCTTTGCCCTTGAACTTCTCTTCACTGGGGTCGCCAATGTACATTGCACTTGCGCCAGTAGCGATAATCAAAGCATCACAGGTGTATTCAGCCTGGTCACCAATCAATCTTTTTGGGGTTTCATCCAGTTTAACCGTATGGATATGGTCAAAAATAATCTCTGTTTCAAAGCGCTCTGCATGTTTTTGCATACGTTCCATCAGGCCTGGACCAGTAAGGCCTTCGACATCCCCAGGCCAGTTATCGACTTCTGTGGTGGTCATTAACTGTCCACCTGATTCCATTCCGGTAATCACGACAGGGTTAAGATTGGCGCGTGCGCTGTATACTGCTGCTGAATATCCTGCGGGGCCTGAGCCCAGAATTAATACCTTGCAATGTTTAGTGTCTGACATTTATTTTTCCTGAAATAATAATATGTAATTTTTAGAGGCGTAGTTTACCTGAAAAACCATGCAAAAAGCCTCTGGAAATCACAGGACTTTTTCATGCTTGCTTGAATGCTTATATATCTGTGATCTGTTTTGGCAAATGCAAGGTTTAGTTTTACGTAGGTTACTGTAAAATGGCGCGCATTCATTTCAAGCGACACATCGAATTGGCACAGGCAAAGATAAAAACCCCGACTAACAAAGATAACGACAGAAAAATTCTGGTGAGTAGATTCGAACAACGACTGAGAGAGGCCGGTATGCTGATTTCTTTTGCGTTGGCGAGCTATATGTTGGTATCTCTGTTCAGTTATGACCGTGGCGATCCCGCCTGGTCACATTCCGGGGTGAATACACAGATCACTAACTTTGGCGGATCGGCCGGTGCATGGCTGTCTGACCTGTTGCTGTATCTGTTTGGTTTTATGGCGTTTCTGTTGCCGATTATGTTGATCTACAACGGCATTATTCTGGTTCGAACCCAGATCAAGAGCGAAGAAGACCGCTACCAGATGCTGGCTGTACGCTGGAGCGGGTTTGCATTAACACTGATTTCTGGTTGTGCATTATCCAGCCTGCATTTTGCCATTGGAACAGGCACTATGCCGCTGGATGCGGGTGGTATCCTTGGTCAGATATCTGGACTAAATTTCTCCGATAGCATGGGTTTTCTGGGTGCTACCGTTTTACATCTTGCATTATTCCTGTCTGGTCTGACATTGTTCACCGGCCTTTCCTGGCTGGCGCTGGTTGATCATACCGGCAAGTTTACCTTGTGGTTGATAGATCGCATAGTGGATAAATACTACCTGTTTCGGGATCGTCGAGAGGGCAGTCGCCTGCGTATTGAGCGCGAGCAGATATTTACCCAGCAGAAGGAAAAGAAGGATCAACGCAAACCGGTACGCATTGAGCCTGTAGTAAAGAAAGTAGAGCAAAGTGATCGAGCCTTAAAGGAACAGCAAATACCTTTATTCAAAACCTCGGGAGATCCTGGACTTATTCCCCAGTTATCACTGCTGGATAAGCCATCTGGAAACACTATCGGGTATAGCGCAGCAGCACTGGAAGCGATGTCGCAGCAACTGGAGCTGAAATTACGTGATTTTGGCATTGAAATACAGGTGGAATCGGTACATCCAGGGCCTGTCATTACGCGTTTCGAGATTATGCCAGCAGCCGGAGTCAAGGTCAGTCAGATCAGTAACCTGGCCAAGGATCTTGCGCGATCGTTATCGGTTATAGCCGTTCGTGTGGTTGAGGTAATCCCCGGTAAATCGGTCATGGGGCTGGAGATTCCCAATGAACAACGCGAAATCGTTTTACTCAGTGAAATACTCAGGTCTCGTGCCTACGATCAGTCCCACTCTCCGTTAACGCTTGCTCTGGGTAAAGATATAGGTGGTGAAGCCGCCGTAGCTGACTTAGGTAAGATGCCGCACCTTCTGGTGGCGGGAACAACAGGTTCCGGTAAATCGGTGGCGGTTAATGCCATGTTGCTCAGCCTGCTGTTTAAAGCAACCCCTGATCAGGTTAGGATGATCCTGATTGATCCCAAGATGCTGGAACTGAGCGTCTACGATGGTATACCTCATTTACTGGCTCCAGTGGTTACCGATATGAAGGATGCAGCCAATGCTCTACGCTGGTGTGTAGCTGAAATGGAAAGACGTTATAAGTTAATGGCGGCCATGGGTGTGCGTAATATCGCTGGCTTTAACAAGAAGATAAAGGACGCCATTGATGCCGGTGAACCGATTAAAGACCCCTTGTTTAACCGTGAACAGGCAATGATGATGAACCCGGATGCACAACCGGATGATCTTGAAACCCTGCCATACATAGTGGTCGTGGTGGATGAATTTGCCGACATGATGATGGTCGTAGGTAAAAAGGTAGAAGAATTGATTGCTCGACTGGCGCAAAAAGCCCGTGCATCGGGTATCCATCTGATACTTGCTACCCAGCGCCCCTCGGTAGATGTTATTACCGGTTTGATTAAGTCTAATATTCCAACTCGAATAGCATTCCAGGTTTCCTCCAAGATTGATTCACGAACGATTCTCGATCAGATGGGCGCTGAAACCTTGCTTGGGCATGGTGATATGCTCTATCTACCACCCGGTACCAGTCTGCCTGAGCGGGTTCATGGTGCCTATGTGGGAGATCATGAAGTTCATTCAGTGGTTAAGGAATTAAAGAAGCAGGGGAAACCAAATTACATGGAAGGAGTCCTAGAAGAACAGACTGCGCCAGTTTTACCCGGTGAAATGCCAAAAGATTCAACCGGTGCAGATCAGGATGCTCTGTACGATGAAGCAGTGGCCATAGTTACTGAGACACGCAAGGCATCGATCTCTTATGTACAAAGACGCCTGAAGGTCGGTTATAACCGGGCAGCAAGCATGATAGAAGAAATGGAGGCTTCTGGCGTAGTGTCGCCAGTCCAGTCAAACGGTAGTCGAGAAGTTTTGGCACCGCCACCGCCACCACGGGATTAATGATGAGAATTTTTGTTGTAATAAGCAGTATCCTGTTCACCCAGTTAGCGCTAGCCACCGAGGTTGAAGACAGGGTTAACAGAGCGCTGAGTACGCTGGATAATTTAAAAGCCGATTTCAAACAAACCGTGCTGGATGACAATAAAAAAGTCGTGCAGCAATCCAGTGGCACAGTCGCGATATCTAGACCCGGTAAATTTGCCTGGATTTATCAGCAACCTTACGAACAGCAGATTATTGCCGATGGTAAAGAGCTATGGGTATACGATGTTGATCTGGATCAGGCCACAGTAAAGCCAATGGAAAGTGGTCTGGCTACCGCACCCATTATGGTGTTGATGAATAAACAAAAGGTAGAAACCCAGTTTGATGTCAATGAAGTAGGGCAGCGCAAGTTTCTGTACTGGGTGGAGCTCACCCCGAAAAAATCTGATATGGAATATTCTACGGTATACATCGGTCTGGAAAACGATGTGATCAAGGCGATGGAGTTGCGCGATCCTTTTGGGCAAAGTACCCAGATAGTATTTGAAAACCTGCGTACGAATATGATCTTTGATCCAAAGGTCTTCAAGTTTGATCCTCCCCCTGGTGTTGATGTCTTTGGTGCTGGAAATTAACAGGCTCTGATCCAATGCAGGATCTTTTCTCTCACCCAAACGTCAGGCTATCAACCGCTTGCAGATCGCATGCGTCCATAGACGCTGGATTAGGTTGTCAGCTTAACCATCTTTATTAACGAGAGTCAATTTTGGGGGAGTGCCGAAGGGACACATCCAAAACCAGGTATTCGGTAGTTAAAGCCGGGTTGAAATATACTGTTCCTGGATTTGCCAGCAAATCAATATCTTATTTCTGAATTTACCATGGGCAGTAAAATATTCTGGAAAAGTAACATTGTGTTGTCTTAATTCTTTAAGAAAGCGGCTGTTCAAGACTAAGTATACGAATGGCAACCATCGACCCGAAGTTGCTATTTCTGACATCCCGCGTATATCTTTTTAATGCATATCAAGATTTCTGTAAAAAACTTTTCATGTAGGTCGGATAAGCAAAGCGCCATCCGACATAAACTATACAAGCACATTGCCAAACTAAAAGTAAGTCAATGTTGGAAGGCGTCGTTCCTCCTTTTCCAACCTACAATTCCGGGTTACGGGTTCACGCATTCGGGATCATGGGGCATCATCATTTTTTTAACCCAGGTATATCATTCTGGTTCAACTTCTCCAGGATCTCTTTCAATTGCCGCTGAATCATAAAACCATTCGCGTTAAGGATATCCGGAACATCACGAGTCTGACGAATGAATGCGACTATTACTATACGTTTGTCAGAGATGGGTAGATAAACCAGGTAGTGCTCCCGAATGGGATACACGTTCAATTCCGCGGTATTGGAAACATGATCGAAGGAAGAAAACTGTTCAGGGTTTTGCGCGATACGCTCAGCACATTGATGCAGGTCGGTGAAATATTGTCTGGTAAGGTCCTTTCCCCAGCGGGATAGTGACCAATGCCGCGCTGCTCGAAAATCACGTTCGGCTGTTTCGGTTAGAATGTAGTATCGAGGCTTCCTTGCCATTGCTACTAATCTTCTCCAGCAATATCGAGAATGGATTTATCAGAGAATCGGCCATGCTCGAGGTCATCCAGTCCTTTCATCACATGCGCTACCGTTGCCTGGGATTCCATATCACGCCGAATGAGGTCGCGAAGGTATTCGCTGGGTGTGGCATAGAGTCCAGCGTCTCCGGTTCGGCTATTGACAAAATCTCTTAATTCGTCAGTCAAAGATAGATTCATGCTGCTGGCCATTTGGAGCACCTCTTTTGATACGATTTCTGGCGAATCTACCCTCGGTGTCGAATAATGTCAATATTCGACACCGAGGGCGCTGGCTAGAGAAAGCCGAATCGACAGGATTAGACTCGATTTAAAACTAGAACGGCCGCTTGCGGTCGATAGGGAGCACATTCACCATGAACTGATATCATTTACCTGAACGACTGCTTTTGAAATACCCAACAATGTTAATTATTTGATCTAACGTGAGCTACCATGCATTAGTAGCTATTAGCATGCGTCTTACTTTTAGAACCTTTCTATACCTGAACTACCGGTAAGAATAGTAATTTTAATCGTAAGATTTCCTTTTATTCCATAACTGCCTAAGTCGGTTTCTTATGTTCTTCTCAACACCTATCTCTTTCGGCTTGTAGAACTGAGGTGTTTCGTCTGGTGCGTATTGCTGATCAACCCAGCCTTCTGAATATGAATGAGGATACAGGTATTTAACTGGAGCATTTTTTTGAGGAAAATTCTTCAGATGTTCTGGCACCTCAATTGTTGGATTTGATTTTACATACTCTAAAGCTTCGTTTATCGCTACATATGCTGCATTACTTTTCACCGTGCTAGCAAGGTAAGTGGTGGCCTGGGCAAGCGAGATACGAGCTTCTGGCATACCTATATTGCTTACTACCTGAAGAGCATTGTTGGCTATGGTGATACCATGTATGTCTGCATTGCCTACATCTTCTGAGGCAAATATGACAAGGCGTCGAGCAATAAAAACGGGGTCTTCTCCACCGTCTAGCATGATGGCTAACCAGAGTAGGGCAGAATCGGGGTCTGAGCCTCTCATGCTTTTGATAAATGCTGAAATTACGTCATAGTGGCGATCTTTGTTACGGTCATAAGCCCTGGAATTTTCCAGGATGAGTTTTTTTAGTACTTCCATTGAAAACTGATTGTTTTCTTTTAATTCAATTGCCATTTCTAAACTGCCAATCGCCTTCCTGGCATCACCGGTAGAATATTCGGCCATCATTTCAATCTCTTCCTTGGTGAAGCTTGTATCTAGCCTGTCGACAGCTGTGGTTAGTATCTGTAGTGTGTCATTGAAATCTATAGCCTTAAGCTCGACAATTTTTAGTCTCGATAACAATGCCCTGTTAATGCTACTTTTAGGGTTTTCTGTGGTTGCGCCTATTAAAATGAACTGACCGCTTTCTACATGTGGCAGTAGTGCGTCTTGTTGGGCTTTGTTAAACCTGTGAATTTCATCGATGAAAATTATCGGGGTACGCTGATGCATTTCAATTGCATCTTTGGCTGACTGAAAGAGTTTTTTTAACTCTGCTACACCGGATAAAACAGCGGAGAAGGGGAAGAACTCGAATTCCTCTTTGTCACATAATACATGAGCTAAAGTTGTTTTACCGCAGCCGGGAGGCCCATAAAAAATCATGCTTTTGGGTTTGGGTGATTTTAGAAACGGATATCTATTCCCAAGTTCATGAAAGCCTATGAAGTCTTCTTTTTTCCTCGGTCTGAGCTGGTGAGCAAGAGGAGATAGCTCGGTAAAAGCATCTTCAGTATTAAAAAGAGTTTTTTGCAAGATACACCTATCGGTTGATGAACTAATCTGATCAGTGAATAATACAGCTCTTTCTACCCGAGTACTTTGAAAAGATTCTGCTGAGGCAATAGAGTCGATTTCAGTAACCAATCGCAAGTTTAAAATCGTAGCGTAAATTATCCTGTTTTATGGCAAATCCTAAACCTTTTTCTGAGTCCTGTGTACAGAACAGGGTGTCTATCCAGCAGGTATTGCAGCAATATGTTGATGGCCGAGAAAGTGTGCTTGAGATTGGCAGTGGTACCGGGCAACATGCAGTTTATTTCGCTGAAGCCTTTCCTCAGTTACTCTGGCAAACCAGCGACCTGGTAGAGCATCATGCGGGTATACAGGCATGGATAACCGATAGCCAACTGCCAAATGTGCTGCCCCCGCTACATCTGGATTGTCTTGGTGACTGGCCACAACAACAGTTTGATCTGCTTTATACGGCTAATACAGTGCATATCATGTCGCAACTCGCGGTTGAGGCAATGTTTGCTTCGATTGGAGATTGTATGCATACACATTCTATATTGCTGATCTATGGCCCATTCAATTATCAGAACCAGTATACCAGCGAAAGTAATGCCAGATTTGACAACTGGCTGAAGCAACGAGACCCGCAAAGCGGCATCAAAAATTTTGAATGGGTTCAGGACATAGCAGCTAAGTCTGGTTTAGAATGCATAGAAGATCATGCCATGCCGGCCAATAATCGAGTCCTGGTATGGAAATTGATACATGAATAGGCGAAAAAGCAGACCCTGTAGTGAAACTAATCCGGCTCCTGTCAGACTAAACCTTTCAGAGCGGCTTAAAAGCTAACGAATTATTATTAATCAGAGAAATTGAATGAAATCTATTAAATTTATCATCAGTGCGGGCATTCTGGCCTGTGTTTCCGTTGTTTTACCGGCGCAAGCAGAGTCTGATAAGTCAGAAGTAGACCCTCAAATTACCCAGTTACTCAAGTCCAGACTGGGGGCTATAGAAGTAGGAAAGCCTGTGGCAACCCCGGTTGATGGCATCTATCAAACACAGTTCGGATCCAAGTTTGCCTATTTAAGCGGTAACGGTCGTTACGTTTTAATCGGGGATATGATTGATCTTCAATCACAAACCAATCTAACTGACATAGCCCGCCAGGGAATAGCACAGAAAGCATTGGCGACAATGCCAGAATCTGAACTGACAATCTTTCCAGCAGTATCAGAGACCAAAGCGGTATTGAATGTCTTTACTGACACTTCCTGTGGTTATTGCCAGAAATTACACGGAGAAGTGCCTGAGCTTCAGAAAGCAGGCATTGAAGTTAGGTATTTCCCATTTCCTCGTGGAGGAAAGCGTGGGCCGGGTTATCAGGATTTGAAAAAGGTCTGGTGTAGTGATGATCGTGCAAAGGCTATGAATATTGCTAAGGACGTTAGTAGCGGAGAACTGTCTGATGGCAGCTGTGCGAATGCTGCTTTGGTTGATAAAGGCTACAATCTGGGTAACACAGTTGGTGTTACAGGCACCCCGGCACTTTTTACAGCCAGTGGCCGCAAGTTTGATGGGTATGTACCCTACCAGAAGTTAATCCCCATGTTATTAAGCGGATCCTGATCTACTCTCCTGTACTCTACCAAGGGCGTTGATGATTAATCTCAACGCCCTTTTTCTTTTCTGAATCAAATACATACCAGGCCGATTAAATTGGATGGTTTGGTTGAATG
Source organism: Gammaproteobacteria bacterium (assembly GCA_050306135.1). Lineage (GTDB taxonomy): Bacteria > Pseudomonadota > Gammaproteobacteria > JACNJF01. The sequence goes on along the minus strand of JBNLGQ010000062.1, from coordinate 14,295 downwards.
AACTCGGTTGTTGATTAATAATGATCATTGATTTAACGAGCTACGAAGTAAAAAAAGATCCTTATAATACGCTCTTGCAGTAAATAAGCTTATACAGAGAAAATGTAGCGCACTTCATCATTACGATGGAGAATGGGACTCAGCTTTTAGCACTAAGTCAGGTTCTACATAGCATTCAGACCAGTTTGATTCTTCGAATGCTGAGTGTTGTATAGTGATTTTATAAAAACAGCTATGTCAGACCGAAAGGTAATGCATAGCAATATGCAGGTGATGAGCTGGTGACACAAGATAATAAACAGATTAACAGCTCCGATGATCTGAGCAGCGAAGTTCAACAGGAGGAGGGTGAAAGCAACCCGACTCCAGACCCATTTGAAGAGATAGGAGGCCCAAAAGGCCTTGAACCTACTCGCTACGGTGATTGGGAACGCAAAGGTCGCTGTATTGATTTCTGATCTGAATATAGAGCTTTTTTTTAATTTAGCGGTGCAGGCACTGCTACGTGTTTGGTAGGTAACAAATGACAAACAATAATCGACCGACATCCCCACATTTGCAGATATATCGACTGCCATTGACGGCGAAAATGTCAATTTCTCACCGTTTAACAGGTGTACTTCTGAGCGCCGGTCTGGTGCTAACCGTGCTTTTTTTGACAGCCCTTGCTGGAGGACAGTCAAGTTGGGAAGCTGCGCATGGTTTTCTTTCTAACTGGTTTGGTCAGTTAGTATTATTTGGCTTCACTGTGGTGCTAAATTATCACTTGTGTAATGGTGTTCGACATCTTTTCTGGGATGTTGGTCAGGGCTTTAGCCTTGAGGCATCCAGACGTAATAACAAGATCGTGCTGATGGCCAGTGTAGCGATGACGCTGCTGATCTGGATCGTGGCACTATCTGCATAGGAGTTATGATATGAGTTTGCGAACCCCACTTTCGAAAGTCAAAGGCCTGGGTGCAGCCAAAGAGGGTGCCAGTCACTGGTGGCATCAGCGTCTGACCGCCCTTGCACTGATTCCTCTGGCCATCTGGTTCAGTTTTTCTATTGCTTTGTTGGCTGTTGCCGATTACAGCACGGTGACTGCCTGGATAGCTTCACCGTTTAGCACAGTTATGATGATACTCGCCATTAGCGTTGGTTTTTACCATGGATACCTTGGGCTACAGGTTGTCATCGAAGACTATATCTCCCACGAACCATTGAAGATTGGCTTACTGATTGCTATTGCTTTAATAGCGATCTTATTTGCCACTCTTGGCGTGGTTTCTGTCCTGAAAATTTCATTTGGAGCCTGATGCATGACTCTAGCTTATAAAATCGTCGATCACAGCTATGATGTAGTGGTTGTTGGTGCGGGTGGTGCCGGATTGCGTGCTACCTTCGGGATGGCTGAAAAAGGTCTATCCACTGCCTGTATTACCAAGGTCTTCCCAACACGCAGTCACACGGTGGCAGCACAGGGTGGCATGAGTGCTTCACTGGGTAATATGGGCCAGGATGACTGGCGCTGGCATATGTACGATACCGTTAAAGGGTCTGACTGGTTGGGCGATCAGGATGCTATCGAATATATGTGTCGCGAAGCAGTTCCGGCGGTCATCGAACTTGAACACTACGGTGTGCCATTCTCACGTACTGACGAAGGTAAGATATATCAACGTCCATTTGGTGGAATGACTACTAACTTTGGTGAAGGTACCGCTCAACGGACCTGTGCAGCGGCTGACCGAACCGGTCACGCAATTCTTCATACGCTATACCAGCAGTCGCTGAAACATAAAGCAGAGTTCTTTATTGAGTATTTTGCGACTGACCTGATCATGGACGAAGGCGTCTGCCGCGGCGTACTCGCCTGGGATCTGGCTACGGGTGAACTACACCGCTTTCGCGCCAAGATGGTGGTGTTAGCTACCGGTGGTTACGGACGTGCTTATTTTTCTGCAACCTCTGCTCATACCTGTACCGGCGATGGTAATGCCATGGCAATTCGAGCAGGCCTGCCGCTGCAGGATATGGAGTTTGTCCAGTTTCACCCCACCGGGATTTACGGTTCCGGCTGCCTGATTACAGAGGGTGTAAGAGGTGAGGGTGGTTATCTGACTAACTCCAAAGGTGAGCGTTTTATGGAGCGCTACGCTCCTAACGCCAAAGATCTCGCATCACGCGATGTAGTCAGTCGCGCAATGACGGTTGAGATTAATGAAGGTCGAGGTGTTGGCTCCGAAGTCGATCATATCAATCTGCATCTGGAGCATCTGGGTCCTGAAGTCATCAATGAACGTCTACCGGGTATAGCTGAAAGCGCCAGCATTTTTGCCGGTGTGGATGTCACCAAAGAACCTATTCCAGTACTGCCAACCGTTCATTACAACATGGGCGGTATACCTACCAATTATCATGGTGAAGTCGTCACACTTAAGGATGGCAACCCAGATTCTGTAGTGCCTGGCCTGATGGCAATCGGTGAAGCTGCCTGTGTATCGGTACACGGAGCCAATCGTCTGGGGTCCAACTCTCTACTGGATATCGTCGTGTTTGGTCGTGCTGCAGCCCTGCGCTGTGGTGAAATCATCAATAAGGATGAAAAGCATAAACCTCTTAGCGATTCACATATTGAGCCTTTACTTGATCGATTTGACCGCTTACGCAATGCCAACGGTAGTATCAGTACTGCTGATTTGCGCCTGAAAATGCAAAAAACCATGCAAACCCATGCAGCGGTATTCAGAACTGGTGAAACCCTGCAAACCGGGGTAGAGAAGATGGATGCCATTTATGCCGAGTTTGATGATGTAAAGGTCACCGACCGCAACATGCAGTGGAATACCGATCTAGTCGAAACGCTGGAACTGGATAATCTGAGAGCCTGTGCACTAACCACAATTCACGGTGCCAATAACCGTCAGGAAAGTCGTGGTGGACATGCAAGGGAAGACTTTGCTGAACGTGATGATGAAAACTGGATGAAGCACACTCTGGCATGGATAGACGACAAGGGAAAAGTCAGTATTGACTACCGCCCAGTGCATATGAACACATTGACTGATGAGGTGGAGCCATTCCCACCCAAGGCACGTGTGTACTAATGATGATGAAATTTGTGAATTGCCAATTTAATGGCTGTAGCGAGAGGATGATAAATAATGGCTGAGTTTAGTTTACCTGCCAATTCCGTCGTAAAAGAAGGTAAGACCTGGCCCGCACCAGCTGGCGCCAGTCGACCAAAAAAATTCATGGTTTACCGTTACGATCCCGAATCTGGTGAAAACCCTCGCATCGATACCTATACCCTGGACCTGGATGATTGTGGTCCTATGCTGCTGGATGCGATTTTAAAGATTAAGAATGAAATTGATCCTACCTTGACCTTCCGTCGTTCCTGCCGCGAAGGTATCTGTGGCTCCTGCGCTATGAATATCGATGGTCGTAATACTCTGGCCTGCACAAAGCCTATCGTAGAGATTGAAGGAGACGTACATGTTTATCCGCTACCACATATGCCAGTGGTAAAAGATCTGGTACCCGATCTGACTAATTTTTACGCCCAGCATGCTTCAGTTGAGCCCTGGATGAAAAATGATACACCGATGCCACCTGATCGTGAACAGTTGCAATCCAAGGAAGACAGGGCATTGCTGGATGGATTATACGAATGTATCTTATGTGCCTGTTGCTCAACCAGTTGCCCCAGTTACTGGTGGAATTCAGACCGTTACCTGGGACCAGCGGCACTGCTTAACGCACATCGCTGGATTCTTGACAGCCGTGATGATGCCACTGGAGAGCGTCTGGATGCTCTTGAAGATCCATTCAAGCTATATCGCTGCCACACCATCATGAACTGTGCGGATGCCTGTCCCAAGAGTCTGAATCCGGCCAAAGCGATTAGTGAAATCAAACAGCTCATAGCTAAACGCCGTAGTTAAGCGTTAGCCATGAAGGCCCGGTAACCTGCAGATGAGTGAGATGGGGCGACTTAGCTGGCTATGTCGGCGAGGTATGAAAGAGCTGGATGTTTTGTTCAAGAATTATCTTGAGCACGTATATCCAGCTGCCTCAGTAGAAGACCAGCAGGCATTCGAATCTATTCTAGAGATGCCAGACCCAGAACTTTACGACCTGATCCTAGGGCGCTTCCAGAGCGAAGATGCGGATATTGCCCGGCTTATTGAATTCCTGCGCAAGTCCCTGACTGAATAATCTAGCTGCAGGCTCAGCTATTTAAGATTTTACCTTTACCCTCTAATCTAGCCATCCACCAACGGATTGAACCGGTTGCTGTTTATCATCCTCGCTTACCCAAAAGGCAACTCCTTTTGTGGTTGATTTATATGCCTGTGGATCCGGTAACGGCAAGTTCCACTGGCCCGTACGGGATATCTGGCTAGCTTGTCCGATGACAACAAAATCATGTTGCAAGGTTCTGCCAGCATTTTCTCCATCTGTTACCTTTTTTTCCAGGCCAAATCCCAATACTGCGATATTGAGTTTTAAGGGCCTGTCCGTCACTTGCCTGGCATCAAAAACTACATGGGCTACTCCATCGACAATAGTGGCACTTAATATGCCGGGCACTTTATCTGAGCGTTCGATCTTTTTTAAACCAAACCAGCGACGCCATTCCTGGCCATTGCTAACAAAGCCCGGTGTGTAAACGGTGCTGATACCTCCCTGTTGCTGATAACGGCGTTGACGATAGGAATGATCTGCTGTTGCAAAAGGATCTTTCCAGCCTATGTAATCCCAATAGTCCACATGGAAAGCAACTGGAATAATTTCTTTCCACAATCGGGGGTCATGTTTCAAAGTACTCATCCATTGATCTGCCGGCGGGCAACTGTTACAGCCCTCGGAGGTAAAAAGTTCTAATAAAGTGGTTTGGCGAGGTGTGCTTTCCAGTTTTATGGTTTTGGCAAAACCGCTCACCGATATGAAAATCATTCCAGTGGCTATTATCGTAAGTATAATTTTCAAGGTCTATCCTCTCTTTTGCTTAAGTCCTCAATCAACTCAGTCTGCAGACCATCTTTTCATCTATCCAGCCCTGTAAAAAGGTCATCATTTGCATGGCTGTCTGCTGTTCATCAACAAAATCATTGAGTGCCTCGCACAGTTGAACAAAGTTTTTACCCTGTAAAGCCAAACGGAAAATGCAGGCTTCTGCTTCAGATAGTGGCATAAATCGACTGACTAATTCCTTGCGCCACACTAACCAGGATGATGTTTCCTTGATAGCTGCAGGTGGTGTTTGCTCATCTGCCAGGGATTTCCAGATTAAGAAACTATTGGTTTGTAAATCAAGTAATTGTACGGAGGCATGAAACTGTATGCGTAAATGTTCCCATGCTTCTGCTTCAATTAATGCTAATTCTTGAATGCCTATGGTGTTACTGTCAGCGGCATCAAAACTATCGTTAAATGATTGTTCTATTTGGGCTAATTCGAGTATTTCGGGGTATAGACAGAATGGCTCGGTACTTTGTAACATCTCAATCATGTGCTGGCTATAGAATCGCAAACTGGTATGTTGAGATTGATAACGATCAATATATGCATCCATTAGCTGTTCAAATAGTTCATCGCCCAGGTAACTGAATAAACGATCAAAATCAGTAGTTATTGCTTCTTTTAAACGCAGGCGATAACCAGAGGCATAGATATGCAGGCGTTGTTCTGACGTTCTATCCGGGGTCGATATAATATGATTAACCGCATCGGTCTGCTGTCCCACTAAATGACCAAAGAATGACTCCTGTAACTGTTTCAATGACTCAATAGCTTGTGTAGACATCAGGCTGCTCCTTTCAATAAATCAGAACCTAAAGTACCTTGTGCTATCTTTTCGGCAATACGCAACTCATCACGTAACTCATGGAATTCTGGTATGTTATCGTCACGTTCTATCATTGTGCTGATAGCTCCATGGTGTTGTAACGCCTTACCATATAAGTCCCAGACAGGATCACAGACATCATGATCATGTGTATCTATAATCATGTCCCCGCTATAACTATGTCCTGCCAGGTGTATTTGCATAATGCGTTCACTATCCATGCCATGGATATAATCCATGGGATCAAAATGATGGTTGTGGGCACTGACAAAGATATTATTAATATCGAGTAAAACCAGGCAGTCTGAGCGATTGGCTATTTCATTAAAAAATTCCCACTCGGTCATCTCAGACTCTTGATAGGTTACATAACTGGATAAGTTTTCCAGCAGAATTTGCTGACCTAAAATATCCTGCACCTGTCTTACACGACTAGACACATGCTCTATGGTTGTTTCGTTATAGGGCAGAGGCAAAAGGTCATGACTATTGTTGCCATTGATACTGGTCCAACACAAGTGATCCGAGATCCATTGTGGCTGAACGCGCTCAATCAATTGTTTCAGTTGTTTTAAATAGTCCTGATTTAATGGATCGGTACTGCCGATAGACATCGACACACCGTGCATCACCATTTCATAGTCATTACGAATCAGGTCCAAGTAATGTAATGGTTTACCACCCGCCACCATATAGTTTTCGCTTAAGACCTCAAACCAGTCAACATCGGGTTTATGCTCAACCACATGCTTATAATGCTCTGTTCGTAAACCTAAACCAAAACCTAAAAATGGACGTGTCATGTAAACCTCAAAATGATTAAGGCAATCGATACATAAGTCTCAACACTTCAGAGACTAATGTATCATTGCGTTGAATTACTTAACGTTGAATTACTTAACTTTGCCACCTAAATTGTCACAGGTAGATTTGGACATCGCAACAAAGCCCTGACCTTTGCAGGATCCCATGCCTTTACATGCATTGTTAGCTGTTTTGCAGTCGTTATGGCCTTTACATTGGTTTACTCCAAAGCAATGCACGCTCGCTGTTTCTGCATTTGAACCCGCTATCGCAAATGATGGAGCAGTGGCCATAGTGGCAGCAATCAAAGCCATTGAGGCACCTAAAGTAAGAGATTTTTTTGAAATTTTCATTTGAATATTCCTGTAGTGATTGAGTGATTTTTTTAAAATATCAAGAAACTAAGATGTGGTTCCACCAACTGCAGAACAGGCATGCTTTGACATGCTTAAGAAGCCCTGGCCTTTACAGGAGCCCATACCTTTACATGCATTGTTAGCTGTTTTACAGTCGTTATGGCCTTTACATGCGTTTACGCCAAAACACTGAACCTGAGCGTCCATAGATGATTTAGCAGCCATAGTGTCGGCCGTGCCCATTGTGTTGCAGCCTGTTAAACTTGCAGCAGCTAATGCCAGGGCGATCCCTGTTGATTTGCTTAATATATTCATGGGTATTTCCTTTTCTGGTTAAAGAAACCCAAGTATCACTTTAAACATTCACAGGCTTTTCACGGAAAAATCACTTTTTTATCACAAATGGTTAAATGTTAATGGATGGTAAATACTCAATGAAAAATCTGGCCTTCATACCAATCTTGCAATTGACCAATCCAGACCCTTACAAAGGATACCTGAACGCAAGCAAAGGGAAGATAAAAATATGGCTGAAGTTACTAGATGTTGTATACATAAGATGGCGCTTACTTGAAGTGCTGTGCCCCATATTAAGGTTTTTACGGGTACAATATCGGCATGGATAAAGCACTCCAAAATAAAGATTTTTCTCCCTGGAATCCCGGCGTCGAGTCAGAAATCCCGCAGGCTTACCGTGAGCTTGAAACGATTTATGATGCAACCAATGTTCTGACATCACTCGATGAGATCAATCAGCTTGTTGCTGAAACGGGCCTCAGCGCCATGGAATTGATCCGTTTCCGCCCCGAGCGTCTGGTATTGCACGAATTGATTGTCAGAGTCACTGCCGATATTGTGGTACTCGAAGGTGAAGCCGAGGAAGACCTCGGTATCAATTTTCGGACCATAACAAAGCGAATTCTTGAACACTATATTCAACCTCATTTACATGAGATTGAACAAAGTTATGATTCGCTGTGCCAGCGTATTGAAGCTTTTACGCTACAGGAGCTTAATAGCGCGATCGAAAATCTAAGCCCTCCTAAAGCCCCTGCGCCAACACTATGGCAGCGATTGATCGGTAGTAAACCTCAGCCACCCGCAGCACAACAAACCCGTGAGGAACGGGAATTTGCTGTAATCAATGGCTATAAAACCCGTCAGCTTGAAACCAGGGATGAACTGGAGGGAGCAGTGTATCGAAGTCTGTATCGTGTGCTGGGGGCGATTACCCGTACCCGTGGCTTTATTGGCAATGACCCGGAATACCTGGCACATATTTGTTTTCTACATGTCTGTAACAGTCTGTGTAGTCGAGTGATCGGTCGTTGTGTTGGCGAACTGGTAAAGGCAGCGGTAGAGGGGGAAGGTTATGCTTTAATACCTGATGCAAAAAGCCCGGTGCTATTCAGTCTCAAGGGTGCGTCAGCCTCAGGAAAGAGTCATTTACGTCCCATGCTACGTTCAAAGATGGCAAGTATTCATATTGCCGACGATGCCTATGGCACGATCAGTCCAGATATCTGGAGGAAGTTACTGCTGGATTACGAATCGCTGGGCGAGAGCTTCAAATATGCAGGTCGTTTCACCAGCCATGAAGTCAGCGTAATTGATGCCCGGCTGGATCGTTACATACGCAACAAGGCTAAAAAGAGTCATTCGATTCCGCATCTGGTAGTGGATCGTTTTCGCTTCGACAGTTTTGCCAGTGAAAAGATTGGTCGTGTTTTACATAACACCTATGTGCGCTATATCGATACCATGTATATGTATTTTATTGTCACTCCGCCTGAGGCAACGGTCGAACGCGGTTGGGCACGAGGTCTGGAACGGGGGCGCTACAAGGCTGTTGAAGACTACCTGGGACACTGTGTCGAAGCCTATGAGGGCATGGCAAAGGTATTATTTAAATGGCTGGCGTATGAAACGCCCCGTTACTCCTTCAAGTTTATGGACAATAGTGTACCCAAGGGAACAGCACCGACATTGATCGCTAGAGGTACTCAGGGCTGGATGCAGATATTTGAGCCGGAACCTCTGATTAATATTGAGAGATACAAACGTATCAACATTCATGCAAGCTCACCTGAACAGGTTGCCGCTGCCCCGTCTGAATTAACAGTAGAAAAGAATCTGGGCTTTCTACGTCAATGTATCAAGCGTATTGAACATATTGAATTTGTCGATACAGATAGTGAAACAAGCTATCTTTCTATTCTTTCTGGCAGGTTTGAAATTGTTAACTTGCAGCTGTTCCAGTGTAAGCTGAGGGATAATACTTTACGCGAGATCATATTACAGATTGCCCCTCAGTTGCTGGACACTTAGTCCGCCAGACGATAATTGCCAGGGAACAGCACGGAAATGAATTCGATCAGTAAATCAGCGGCTTCGCAGTTCTTTTACGTTCGATATTCCAGAACTGTTTACCGACTGGAACTGGCTTTACAACTGCTGGTTTTAATCTGTATCGTACAGATTATTGACTGGCCTTATGTATTGCTATTTGTTTTATTATTTTTATTACTGGGATGGCAGTTATTTCACAAACAATCCATAAACAATCCGTATTTTAATGGTTGTCAGATACAAATTTTAGATAATCCAAAGACAATAAACTGGTTAGCAGGTGAAGGTGAGTGTACCTATTCAGGGCAGGAGATAAAAATACTAATGACGCGATGGTTTATTCTGCTACAGTTAGGTCAGGGCAAAACAAAGACAAAGCAGTTATTACTGGCAGATAGTTTTGACAGCTATGAGTCATATTTAAATTGTAGAAAATTATTATTGAGACTAAATTATGCTAGCTGATTTTGAATCGGTTAAAACCGGTCAAATCATAAAACCCAGAACCTTTTCCGGCTTAATGGATTTATATGAACACAATTTTCTTCGTATTAGGAAGATAGTGCCTGACCTTGAAATAGCCGATGAAATGATTTCAGTATCACCTGGACACCTTGATCTATATCTTTCGGTACAGGAACGTTGCAAGTTCACCACTATGTTACGTATGACCTATAAGTTTCATCAGGATGATAAGGTCATACATCAGCCTGACCTGCACATTCGCATTTATCATGATGCTAATATTGCAGAAGTTCATGATCGCCTTGATAGAAACCATAATCGTATCTATTCAGGCGATACCCTTCAGCAGAAGTGGAAACTCAACCGCTTTCTATATAAATGGTTAGGTTACTGTATATATCAGGGACACTGTTTCCATCCAATCTCCAACTTAAAGCGTTTAAATAGTTCGATTTAATTATCAGCTCTTTTCTCTAAGTGTTTGATATGTAGATCGATAATTTTCTTTCCATGCAATTAGTCTTAATTTAGACTTGACCTTGAAGGCCACATTCGATAAATTCCTGACTAAATTAGTCAGGAATTAAAGGTGAGTCCATGAAACTGTCTACAAAAGGTCGTTATGCTGTAACCGCAATGATGGATATTGCGCTTCACGAAAAGGTGGGTCCGGTCACTTTAGCCGATATTTCCCAATGTCAGGGTATTTCGCTTTCTTATCTGGAACAGCTATTTTCAAAACTCAGAAAGAATGGACTGGTCAAGGGTGTACGTGGCCCAGGTGGCGGTTATCGTCTTGCTAAATCAGCTGATCAGATATCTGTAGCCGATATCATTGATTCGGTCGATGAAAAACTGGATCTGACCAAATGTGGTGGTCAGGGCAATTGTAATAATGGTGAAAAATGTCTGACTCATAAGTTATGGTTTGACCTGACCTGTGATTTACATAAGTTTTTAAGTGGAATTAAGCTTGATCAATACGTCAATCGTCCCCAGATTGGTGAATTAGTACAAAAGCAGGATGTACAATATGGACGATTTATCAATCGTCGCTCATCTGTAGTTGCCTTAGCCTAATGGAGAAATGAATTAAATGAGTAACATCAAACTTCCAATTTATCTGGATTACAGTGCAACCACACCTATAGATGAACGTGTTGCTGCAAAGATGGCCGAATACCTCACCATCGATGGTAAATTTGGTAATCCTGCATCACGCAGCCATGAGTTTGGCTGGACGGCTGAGCAGGCTGTAGATCTGGCGCGTCAGCAGGTAGCTGATCTGGTCAATGCTGATCCCAGAGAGATTATCTGGACCAGTGGCGCTACAGAGTCAGATAACCTGGCTATTAAAGGTGCGGCGCATTTCTATAAAAAGAAAGGCAATCACATCATTACTGTTAAAACGGAACACAAAGCAGTGCTCGATACCTGCCGTCAACTGGAACGAGAAGGTTTTGAGGTCACTTATTTAGACCCAGAAGAAAACGGTTTACTGGATCTGGAAAAATTTAAAGCAGCTATCCGACCAGAAACTATTGTGGCGTCTGTGATGCACGTTAACAATGAAATTGGTGTGATTCAGGATATCGCTTCGATTGGTGAAATCTGCCGAGAAAAAGGCATTATTTTCCATGTTGATGCAGCCCAGTCTCCTGGAAAGGTGACCATTGATCTGGCTGAACTTAAAGTCGATTTAATGTCTTTCTGCGCGCATAAGGTTTACGGACCTAAAGGTATTGGTGCCTTATTTGTACGTCGAAAGCCCCGTATTCGTCTGGAAGCACAGATGCATGGCGGTGGTCATGAGCGTGGCTTACGTTCAGGTACCCTGGCAACACATCAGATAGTTGGTATGGGCGAAGCATTCCGTATTGCTAAAGAGGAAATGGCTACAGAGAATGAGCGTATCCGTATGATTAGAGATCGTTTATATAATGGTCTTAATGATATGGAAGAAGTGTACGTGAATGGTGATCTGGAACATCGTATTGCTGGAAACCTGAATATCAGTTTTAACTTTGTTGAAGGTGAGTCGCTTATCATGGCATTACGTGATCTGGCCGTTTCTTCTGGTTCGGCCTGTACATCAGCCAGCCTGGAACCTTCATATGTACTGCGTGCTTTAGGTCGCAACGATGAACTGGCGCATAGCTCTATCCGTTTTACTATCGGACGTTATACCACGATTGAAGAAATCGATTACACCATCGAGCTGGTTAAGAAAGCAGTTACTAAATTACGAGAACTTTCTCCGCTGTGGGATATGTACAAAGCGGGAATCGATTTAAATTCTGTTGAATGGGTTGCCCATTAAGCAACGATATTGAGGTAATAAACATGGCATATAGTGAAAAAGTACTGGATCATTATGAGAATCCGAGAAATGTCGGCGTCCTGGATGATGACGATAGTGTAGGCACCGGAATGGTGGGTGCACCCGCCTGTGGTGACGTGATGAAATTACAGATCAAGGTAGGTGCCAATGGCATCATCGAAGATGCAAAATTCAAAACCTATGGATGTGGTTCTGCAATCGCTTCCAGCTCGCTGGTCACCGAATGGGTTAAGGGAAAAACTCTGGATGAAGCTGCGCAAATCAAAAATACACAAATCGCCGAGGAGCTGGCTTTACCTCCGGTTAAAATCCATTGTTCGGTACTTGCTGAAGATGCGATTTCTGCTGCGATTTCAAACTACAAAGAGAAGAATAAATAACGCTCTTTTGGTGAATTAAAGAAGCCTGCATTTTGCAGGCTTTTTTTTGCCTGAAAATTCCAATCTGAAAAAAATCTGTCTTGACAGAATAACTTTGGGACGTTTATAGTCAGGTCTAAATTTACTAAATATTTAATATGAACCTAAACGCTAATTCCCTGTTCAACGTCGTCGTCCACTTTCTAGTGGTCGTGGTCGTAGTCGTGCCTATCGCACCGTAACGGGAAGGAGCTTAAAGAATCCAAAACCCCCGTCCGGTGCGAACCGGCGGGGGTTTCTTCGTTTAAGACCCGTCGATTCTTTTCCGGACGATCAAACAAGGAGATCGATCTGATGATAAAACGAACGGGCGCTGACCTTACTATCAACCTTTTACAGCGTCAGGGCATCACCCATATCGCCGGGATACCCGGTGGCGCTAACTTACCTTTGTATGATGCGCTAAGCCGTAGTCCTATTCGGCATGTGCTTGCTCGTCACGAGCAGGGGGCAGGGTTTATCGCACAGGGTATGGCTCGGGTCTCGGGTAAAGCTGCCGTGTGTTTCGCAACCTCGGGTCCAGGTGCCACTAATGTGTTAACCGCACTAGCCGATGCCCATCTCGACTCTATTCCTGTTATCTGTATTACCGGCCAGGTTTCGCTGCCATTAATTGGCTCTGATGCCTTTCAGGAAGTTGATATCTACGGGATGAGTCTTCCAGTTACTAAACACAACTTTCTGGTTCGTTCCGTTGAAGGGTTACTGGAGGTGATACCTGCTGCTTTTCGTATAGCCACTTCAGGACGTCCTGGACCTGTACTTATTGATATTCCCAAAGATGTTCAGCAGGCAGAAATCGAGTTTATGCAATGGCCTGATGCAGGCATACCTGAGGAAGCAATATCTGCACCTGTCGAGACTATAGCCTTAGCCGCGCAGGCGATTGAAAGCGCTGAAAGACCTGTACTTTATTTAGGGGGAGGCGTTATTCATGCTGGCGCATCCAGCCTTGCTCAGGCACTTGCTAATAAATCCGATTTACCGACAGTGATGACTTTGATGGCACTGGGCGTAATGGATACGGAACATCCACTATCATTGGGCATGTTAGGTATGCACGGTGCGGCTGCAACCAACCACGCTTTGCACCGAAGTGATCTGTTAATAACTGTTGGCGCACGTTTTGATGATCGAGCCACCGGTCGTCTCGCCGAATTCTGCCCGGATGCAAGGGTTATTCATATCGATATCGATGCCAGTGAACTGCATAAATTAAGGTATGCAGATATTCCTTTGCGAGGAGATGTTAAGCCCACTCTGGAATTATTACTGCAAAAGGTTACAGAGCGAAAACGTGATAGCTGGAATAAGGAAATCTATCTGTTAAAGCAACAATATCCAGCGACTGTGTATACAAGTGATTTGTCCCGACCCAGAGACCTGATACGCAATATTGCTCGTCTTCTTGGACCAGATGCCCTGGTTGCCACTGATGTTGGTCAGCATCAGATGTGGACAGCTCAGTCCTATCACTTTACTCAACCGAGGCAATGGCTAACCTCCGGTGGTCTTGGCACTATGGGCTTCGGCTTACCCGCAGCCATAGGAGCGGCCCTGGCCGAACCTGATCGACCTGTTGTGTGCTTTAGTGGAGATGGCAGTATCCTGATGAATATTCAGGAACTGGCAACTGCTGCGGAGCAGGGGCTCAACATCAAACTTATATTGCTGAATAATGGTGCTTTAGGTCTGGTACGTCAGCAACAGGATTTATTCTACAGT
>JBNLGQ010000061.1:0-42631 GCA_050306135.1 Gammaproteobacteria bacterium | reverse complement strand
GAAAACTGTCTTCGCGAGTACCCAAAGGGCATAAACTACGCGCGGCGATCTCTAAACAGTGCTGAGACCATCTGCCGAAAGGGATTGCCACGTCGCAAGCTCCTCGCAATGACGTCGTGTTAGCCTTAAGTAAGTGCCATTCGTATCTGAACAGATGTATTATGCGTTCAGTTAAAAGAATCCACTATCAGCTTAATTCCAATAATAAACAGCATCACGAGTATGCTTTTATAGAAAATTTCATCGTTGAGTTTAGCCTGTATCAATAAGCCCACCTTAACCCCTATCCATGCTATGGGAGCAAGCAGCGAAGCTATGAGTAGATTCTCAATATTTATTTGCCCCAACATGGCATAGGGTAATAACTTCACCACATTGATTGATGCAAAAAACATCACCGCAGTTGCCAGATATTGAGCCCTGGGAAGCTTGAGTGGGATCAGGTAATAGTTAAGGGGTGGCCCACCAGCATGTGCCATGAAACTGGTAAAGCCCGCAACCAAACCACTGATGCGACCCACTAGAGGTGATGTTGTATGTTTGAAGCTAGAGCCTTTCATTAGACCATATAGAGAGAACAGAATGGAGAAGATACCGAGTACAAAAGCAAGAATATGATCATCCAGATAATCAAACAGCAAGTATCCAATAAAAATCCCTATCATTGAAGCCGGCAATAAATGCTTCAGGTGTTCATTCAACTGTTTACCCCACCAGGCACGAACACTGAAAAAATCCATCAATAACAACAGTGGCAGCATCAAAGCCGCTGCACGTATTGCCCCTATCTCAAGTGTGAGTAAGGGAACGGTAATTACCCCTATGCCACCAGCAAAACCAGATTTGGAAACGCCAGTGATAAAAACACCGACTATTGCGAGGGCCCAGAAGGTCCAGCCCAATGCCATTAATTCATTAACCATTTAAAACTACTAACTCCTGAATTACTCGCTTTCTAAAATAGCCTGCACTCACAAGCTAACTAAAACCATCTTTACAGATTCGTAAGCATACCTTAATCCTCCGGTAATGATCAGTACGATTATACCTGTAGAGCATAATTCTTAGCTGTAAAATACCAAAGCATCCTGGCGGGGGTTATTTTGATATGAAAAGTAAAATAGTTCATAAAATTCACTCAACAGTCCTTAACAAATGATAAACAAACCATCAGGTATTCTTCTGCCGTCTTTGAAAAACTTTTCCCATTAATTTTTTGTTACGAAGGTATACCATGATTTCCATTCAACACATTCATCCTATAATTGTTCACTTCCCCATTGTGTTTGCGCTGACATTAGCTCTTGTCGACTCAATTGCTATTTTTAAAAATTATAGTGTTACAGGACGCTCCTATCTTGGCAACACTTCAACGCTGTTTGCAATTGTGGCAGGGCTATCTGGCTTAATAGCAATCATATTCGGAGACATCGCACTGGAAACAGCAGAAGCAGGCGGATTCAGTAGTGATATAGCAGAAATCCACGAACATCTTGGAAGCGCAGTAGCGTTTATACTAATCGGATGGGCCATCATCAGAGCATTCCTGTGGTTCCGTAATACCCAGCTGCCTAAGTGGAGCGTTAATTTAATTCCGGTTATTGAGCTTGGTATTGCAGTAGCAATAATTGCCACAGCATACTTTGGCGGTGAGTTAGTTTATGATTTAGGGGTCAATGTAACGAACCTTTGATAATTAACACATATTGATTATCAATAAATACTTACTTCAAATTGCAGGTAAATCTAATAGACCAGGTTTGCCTGTATTTTCAATACTCCTATAGCAAAGCATCCGTTCTATATAAAAAATCTTTGTAGGTCGGATAAGCAAAGCGCCATCCGACATAAATGACACAAACACCCAACCAAACTTAATAGCCGATTAATACTGGAAAGCATCCCCTCTCATTTTCCAGCTTACGATAAAAGGTTTCGAATAGCCCATCAACTTCAACCTTCTTCAATAAAATAAGCTATGTTATAAGAGTTGTTCATGTTATAAATTACTGAAAAATTTATATGGAATTCTATATGGACATTCAGACTCAATTAGAAAAGGCTATAGAACTTAATCAGAACGATAAGCCCAAAGCCGCAATAAAAATACTCAAGCCTCTGTACAAATCAGATCCTGAAAACCTGGATGTAGTGAAGGAGGTCATCAACTCATTCGAATCTCTAGAACAGTGGAAAAATGCACGTGGCATGCTGGCCAAGGCCATCAGACTTAACCCACAGGATCCTGAATTGTGGATCCGTTTATCCAATAACTACCAGTATCAAGATGACCTGAGCAACGCCCTGAAAGCGATTGAAAAAGGTCTTTCTCATATCAAGCAAGACATTTCCCTGCTAATTCAGAAATCATATTTACTTGCACATTCAGATCGACTCGAAGAGATGCGCTCCTGTATTGATCAAGCCATCAAGGTGTATCCGGAACAGAAAAATGACCTGCTGGTAGAACGTGCATCCATTTATGAATCCATATCCTATACCCCTCAGCCTGACGAGGAACAGCTCAAGAACGCTATCGGAATGAGTTATGCGGTTACTCCCTTACAACAGGCTGTCAAAGATCTGAGCGATGCGATAGAACCTGGTACAACGAACTGGCAGTTAAGCCTCAAACGCGCCAGACTGTATAAACAATTGCAGGATTTTGACAAAGCCATCTCCGATTTCGATGACGCGTTGAACTCTCTGGATGCTGATAGCGAATCATTTCGGGATTTCATTCAGGAGCAGAGAGACGATTGCCTGAATGGTGGCAATAACGAGCACAAAAAATTTGCCAATATATTGCGCGAAGGTTTGATCGATATCGACGATGCGGGTGAGCTCTCACAGGATGATCACATTGCCAATAATTTACTGGATGCAATGGCTGGTCAAATGGCTGAAGGTGAAGACATGTTTTCAATGCTCGAAGAGATCGATGACGATCCTGAGCAAATGATCGCCTTGAGTATTGCTCAGGATATTCTAAAGAATGCGCGTGAGCCATATGCGGATTTCACAGCAACAGATAAATCACGTTACGAAAAATCTGCACAAAAATTCTGCACCAGAGCAGAAAAGGAAATCACTCATTATGGTTTCCAATCTCTTGGTGACTTTGAAGCCAAAGGACTTAACCAACAGTTAGGTAAGCGTATTTTACTACGTATTTTCAACTCTGATGATCAAAAAATAAGCGCAGCAGCTTTTGAGATCAAGCCCCTTAAACCCTCTTTTTTACCCTGGCTGCTATTGCTGTTGCAAGGAAAATGGAAAGCTGCTCGAATTCTTGAGCTGGAAAGTGAAACAACCTCTGGAGGATTTATCATTACGAATAATACGGGCGAGTTAAATCCTTTTGCTGCGGGTGACTCAATCGATATGTTGAATCTCCCAGTTAACACCTCACTTAAAGATATAGTTACAGCGCACAAACAAAGACTTGAACAGGTCAATCAGGACGATATAAAACCGATGCCTGATATTGATGCAATCTTTGCTTCTCAGGAACGACTGAGGCTAAGCAAGAATGCCTACCGAGAAAATATTGGTTTTGTTACCGATGATGAATTAAAGCAGCTACTGGGAAATCAATACGATAAATACGCTGAGGATATCCGAAAATATCTGGATAAATTATCAGCTGGCTCGACATGATGCTTACCTATATGTCCTTTCCTGATAAATAGCCCCTTTAAGGGTTGAATCATAGATATATAAGGTTAATAAGGTCGTAGAATCAAAGAGTTACTTCGATCCGTCACTGCTCACTGACAGAGAAAAGTGTTCTAGACATTATTTTATCAATGGACATCAGCAATACGTTAAGTATACTTGCTCCCACTTGTCGGAGTGCCATTTGGCTGAGATCGCATCATTGAATGCGGGATCCGCAGAACCTGATCGGATTAACATCCGCGTAGGAAACAAGAAATCTATTTTTTCTTATCTGCATCGAATGAACTCCTGTTTTTATGATTTTAATTCGATGCTGTCATTATCAGTTATCTCGTTATATTCATTAAATTCAGGATTCTCGTTTTGTCTTAAAACGTTTTCTTAATACGTTTAACAGATAAAACCGCACCCCAGACAAGCAATTCTCTACTTTAAATTACTGGGAAATGCTTATGTCTACTCAAACTGATATTCAACAACCAACAAAGAAAAATCGTGAACAGTCTCGCCTGAAGGCAAAGTCATTTATTGAGTCTTTAAGCGCGACGCCTTTTCCGGCATCCGAACGCATTTACCTTACCGGCTCAGATCCATCAATCCGCGTGCCAATGCGTAAAATTCACTTAACCGATACACCCATCGGTTCTGATCCGAAGCATCTCACATTCGAAGCCAATGAAGCTGTTTATGTTTACGACTGTTCAGGTCCTTATGCTGACCCTAAAGAACAGATAGATGTATACAAGGGTCTTTCTCCGATGAGAGCTCGCTGGATTGAGCAGCGTAACGACAGCATCCCACTGCCTCATGTTTCATCTGAATTTGCAAAATCCCGTTTACAAAACTCCGCTTTAGATGATTTGCGCTTTCCACAATTACCAAAGGTTCGCAAAGCTAAACAAGGCAAATGCGTAACCCAGATGCATTACGCTCGTCAGGGTATTATCACTCCTGAAATGGAATATATTGCGCTACGAGAAAATCAAAATTTTCAGGCAGTTAAAAGTGAGCTTTTACGCCGGCAGCATCCTGGACAAAGTTTTGGTGCTAATTTACAAACTCATATCACTCCTGAATTTGTACGTGAAGAAGTTGCCAAAGGTCGGGCAATTATTCCAAACAATATTAATCATCCTGAATCCGAACCGATGATTATTGGTCGTAATTTCCTGGTTAAAGTGAATGCCAATATCGGTAACTCAGCGGTCACCTCGTCCATCGAAGAAGAAGTTGAAAAACTGGTGTGGTCAACCCGCTGGGGTGCTGACACCGTAATGGATTTATCTACCGGTAAAAACATACACGAAACCCGTGAATGGATATTGCGTAACTCACCTGTACCCATTGGAACCGTACCGATTTATCAAGCACTGGAAAAAGTAGACAGCATTGCCGAAAACCTGAACTGGGATGTATTTCGTGATACGCTGATTGAACAGGCTGAACAGGGTGTCGATTACTTCACTATACATGCAGGCGTACTGCTCAGGTTTGTTCCCATGACCGCCAAACGTTTAACCGGCATTGTCTCTCGAGGTGGTTCCATCATGGCGAAATGGTGTTTAGCACACCACCAGGAAAATTTTATCTACACTCGTTTTCGTGACATTTGTGAGATATGTGCAGCATACGATGTCGGCCTTTCACTGGGTGATGGTTTACGCCCCGGATCGATTATGGATGCCAACGACGAGGCTCAAATGTCAGAGCTACGTACCCTGGGTGAGTTAACCCAAATTGCCTGGGAGTACGATGTACAGGTCATGATTGAGGGCCCCGGTCATGTGCCAATGCAGCGCATTAAAGAAAACATGACCGAGCAACTTGAGCACTGCCACGAAGCGCCTTTTTATACGTTAGGACCACTGACACAAGATATAGCACCCGGTTATGACCATATTACATCGGCAATTGGTGCCGCACAGATTGGTTGGTATGGCTGTGCGATGCTCTGTTATGTCACTCCCAAAGAACACCTTGGGCTACCTAATAAGGAAGACGTAAAACAAGGTTTGATTACCTATAAGATTGCTGCTCATGCTGCCGATCTGGCAAAGGGTCATCCAGGTGCTCAGGTAAGAGACAATGCGCTATCCAAAGCACGCTTTGAATTTCGTTGGGAAGATCAATTTAATCTATCTCTCGATCCTGAAACAGCGCGAACCTATCACGATGAAACCCTGCCTCAGGCCTCTGGTAAGGTCGCACACTTCTGTTCCATGTGCGGGCCAAAGTTTTGCTCCATGAAAATTACGCAAGAGGTACGGGATTACGCAAATAATTTAGCTGTAGAAAATCAAACAATTGCGGTAAGCGAATTAAATAAGGATGTCGCTGAACAGGGTATGCAGAAGATGTCAGAACAGTTTCGTGAGCTGGGTAGCGATGTTTACTTAACGACTGATAAATTACAAGCTGACAAACAATCCTGAGCAGGAAAAATTGTGAAGCAAAAACTTCCTGTTATCTACTTCGTTGGAGGGTCAGACTCCTCTGCACACGCTGGCCTGCAGGCAGACTTACGAACGGGGCTGGATCTAGGTTGTCATGTGCAGACCATTGTTAGCTGTGTCACTGCACAAAACTCTAAAAAGCTGGGTTCAGTAGAAGCGGTTTCGAAAGAGATGTTCGATCAACAATGGCATATCTTATTCGAAGATGTATTGCCCGATGCCATTAAAGTCAGCTTATTACCAAATACTGAACTTGTTCTGCTGTGCGTTGAATGGTTAAAAAAGATCAAGGAAAAATCACAAAATGTGAGTGTGATATTGGACCCGGTGATGACTGCAAGCAATAAGGATGGAAATCACCTACAGCAGTCCGATGCAGGGATGTTGTTGATCAAACTGCTGCCCTATGTTGATGTGATCACACCAAACAGCATAGAGTTCGAGACGCTGACCAGAATACCTGCGCAGCAGGATATTAACTCAATCAAACAGTCACTTAACTCACGCTTTGAAAATTCAAGTTGTGCGTGGCTGCTAAAAGGGGGGCATAGTAAAGACTCAGATTGTATAGACTGGTTCATAACGCAAAATCAGGTAACTGGTTTTTCTTCAGCAAGACTGGAAGCACCGAACAACAGGGGGACCGGCTGCACCTTAGCTACTGCTTTAACCTGTTTTATCGCACAGGGTTACCAACTGTTAGACGCGCTCACATTAGCTAAATCTTATATCACCGGAGCATTGAAATCAGGCGTGCAAATTGGACAAGGTGCAGGCCCCTTAGGTAGTCCTGGTTGGCCTTTACAGTTTGAAAATATCCCCCGCATTATTTCCACGACTGATAATCATGCCGATTTAACAAAAGGGTTTGCATCGATTCCAGCGGATGATTTAGGCCTCTATCCGCTGGTGGAAAATGTGGAATGGTTAGAACGAGTTTTAAAAAATGGCGTTAAGACGGTACAACTGAGAATTAAAAATCCGGATAACAGTATTCGCAGGCAAATCGAGCAAGCCGTCACCCTGGGGCAACGTTATAGCGCTAGAGTGTTTATTAACGACCATTGGCAACTTGCCATCGAGTCAGCTGCTTACGGCATTCATCTTGGGCAGGAAGACCTGGAGAGCGCAGACCTGTCAGCCATTCAATCTTCCGGACTTGCTCTGGGTATTAGCACACATGGTTATTTTGAAATTGCCAGGGCTGTAGCAATACGACCCAGTTACATCGCTATAGGTCACATCTTCCCTACTCAGACAAAGAATATGCCATTACAAGCGCAAGGTTTAAAACGACTAAGCCACTATGTGCAATTGTTAAAAGGATATTTCCCCACGGTGGCAATTGGCGGTATTAGCAGCGAACGCGCAGAGTCGGTTTTATCTACCGGAGTAGACAGCATTGCACTGGTGTCAGCGATTACAAAAGCATCTGACCCCGAGGCTTCAATACGAAGATTACAAACCTTATTCACAAATCACCATTCGGAGCTACGCTCATGAAGATTATGCTAAATGATGAAGAATACGATTTTACCGGTGAAACATTAATTGATTTGATAACCACGTTAAATAAACCAGTACAGGGTCTCGCTGTTGCTATCAACAGAACCATAGTCCCTAAACATGCGTGGCCAGAAACCGTCATAACAGAGCGCGCTGAAGTTATGATTTTTGAAATTATTGCTGGGGGCTAGTATGACTATGTTAACCATAGCGGATCACAGTTTTGAATCCCGTATATTTACAGGTACGGGAAAATTCTCTAATGCCGAGACGATGCTATCGACGATAAAAGCAAGTGGTAGTGAGTTAGTTACACTGTCATTAAAACGCATGGATTTAAAGAATCACAGCGATAATATTCTGCGACCACTGCAACAACATGGTATCAAGCTTTTACCCAATACCTCTGGAGCCAGAACGGCAAAAGAAGCCGTTTTTGCAGCACAACTCGCTCAGCAAGCCTTAGAGACCAATTGGGTGAAGCTGGAGATTCATCCAGATCCAAAATACCTGATGCCGGATGCCATCGAAACATTGCTGGCTGCAGAAGAGCTGGTTAAACAGGGTTTTGTGGTTATGCCTTATGTACATGCAGATCCGGTTCTGTGCAAACGCCTGGAAGATGTTGGCTGTCAGTGTGTAATGCCTCTAGGTGCACCCATAGGTTCTAATCTCGGTTTAGCAAGCCGACCTTTTTTAGAATTAATCATAGTACAAAGTTGCGTACCTGTGATTATTGATGCAGGTATTGGGGCGCCTTCAGATGCAGCCCTGGCGTTGGAGCTAGGAGCTGATGCGGTACTGGTTAATACCGCCATGGCGGTTTCTCATCAACCTGAACAAATGGGGCATGCTTTTCGTTTAGCAGTAGAAGCAGGAAGAATGGCTTTTGAATCTGGTCTGGCAGATAAACAGCAACAGGCTGAAGCCTCGAGTCCTTTTACTGAGTTTTTAGGGACTCTGGCATGAGTACTCGACCATCACCGGCTCGTAGAGTCACCCAAAGTGCAGCTGTCGAAGGAAATTTTAGCGAGCAGTTAGAACGCCTGTCCTGGCAAAAAATAATGCACAGCTATGACAACAAATCTGCATCGGATATTGAGCAGGTACTCGCCAGAAAAAAGCTGAGTATCGATGACTTCGCTACCTTACTTAGTCCTGCCGCCGAACCATTCCTGTTAAACATGCTCAGCAGGAGCGAGCAACTCACCCGCCAACGTTTTGGTAATACCATGAGCCTGTTTGCACCGCTATACCTTTCCAATACCTGCGCCAACGAATGCAGCTATTGCGGCTTCTCGATGAGTAATGCCATCAAACGCCTTACGCTAAACGAAGAACAGGTCAGCAATGAAGTGGATGCAATAAAGGCAAAAGGCTTTGATCACCTCCTATTAGTAACGGGTGAAACGAATAAGGTTTCTATGCCCTATTTCAAGCGTATGATGCCCATTATTAAGCCACACTTCAGTCAACTTTCGATGGAAGTACAGCCACTCGAAACAGATGATTACAGAACTCTGAAAGGTATGGGGTTAGATGGCGTACTGGTTTATCAGGAAACCTATCATCGTCAGACTTATCTTGAGCATCACTTACGCGGTAAAAAATCTGATTTTAATTATCGACTGGATGCACCAGACCGCATTGGTCAGGCAGGTATACACAAGATTGGCCTGGGTGTATTGCTTGGCCTTGACGACTGGCGAAGCGATTCAATTATGATGGCGCACCATCTACGCCATTTACAGAAAAAGTATTGGCGCAGTCGATTCAGTGTGTCCTTTCCAAGAATTCGCCCCTGTGAAGGAGGCATACAGCCAAAATCTATCATCTCCGATCTCCAGCTGATCCAGTTAATTACAGCGCTGCGTATATTTGACCCAGACCTGGAACTCAGTATCTCGACCAGAGAATCTCCGGAGTTTAGAAAGCATGCAATTAGAATGGGCTTTACCACCATGAGCGCCGAATCAAAAACCCAACCCGGAGGTTATGCGCAAGATGCGCCAGTAGCACTGGAACAATTTACGGTAAATGACAGCCGCAGTGTTCAGGAAATCGAAAAAATGATTCAAACACAGGGACGCGAGGTTGTCTGGAAAGACTGGGATCCCGCCTTTATCTAATCCAGTACTTTTCTGCTAAAACTGTCATTTACTTTTTACTCAAACAGCTTGTTGAATGTGAGCAGCTTAATGCAGCCAGACTAAAAATTATTTTATTAACGGCGTGCCGGTATAAACCTGACGCGGGCGCGCAATGCGTGCATCGGGGTCGCCATTTTGTTCGTACCAATGTGCAATCCAGCCCGGCAGACGGCCAATAGCAAATAACACGGTAAACATATTGGTTGGTATGCCGATGGCACGCAAAATAATGCCGCTATAAAAATCCACATTGGGGTATAGATTGCGCTTGATAAAATATTCATCATTCAGTGCAATCTGTTCCAGACGTTGAGCGATTTCCAGTAATGGGTCATCAATACCCAGCTCATTGAGGAATCGTTCGCTGACCTTCTTGAGTAATTTTGCACGCGGGTCAAAACTTTTATAAACCCGATGACCAAATCCCATCAGGCGAGTTGAATTATTTTTATCCTTGGCCTGAGCCACGTATTGTTCGGGCGTTAAATCATTCTGATGAATAGCCTCCAACATTTCTATCACCTTAACATTCGCGCCACCATGCAACGGCCCCCACAGCGCATTCACACCAGCTGCGCAGGACACATAAAGATTTGCCTGGCTGGAACCCACCATACGCACGGTTGAGGTACTGCAATTCTGCTCATGATCAGCATGCAGTATCAAAATCAGATTGAGCGCCTCAATCACCGCCGGATTCGCCACATAGGGTTGATAGGGTTGCGAAAACATCATATGCAGAAAATTGGATACATACGGTAATCTCGGATCTGGATAGATATAGGGTAGTCCCATAGATCTGCGATAGGTATACGCAGCCAGCGTGCGAATCTTACTGATCAGACGAGCTGCAGCCTGCTGGAATTCCTGCCGATTATCCAGATGGTTAAACTCCGGGTAAAAACAGGACAGTGTAGAAATCATTGCTGACAACACGGCCATAGGCGGCGCACTACGCGGAAAGCCCTCGAAGTGATGCTTCATATCTTCATCAATGTTGGCGTTATTGGTCAGGATATGACTGAAATTGCGGTAATTCTCTTCATCCGGCATTTTGCCGAAGATCAGCAGCCAGGCGACACGCGCAAAGTTAGGCGCACCTTCAAATTGTTCAATAGGTATCCCGCGATAATGCAGTATGCCCTTTTCCCCATCGGTAAAGGTGATAGAACTACGACAGCTACCGGTATTGCCAAACCCCGGATCCAGCGTGATATGCCCGGTAGTACTTCGTAGCGTCGATATATCTATCGCCTTTTCGCCTTCACTACCAACTACCACGGGGAATTCATACTCAACACCGTCGAGTATCAGTTTTGCTGTTTTATCCATTTTAGCTCCTGAGCATACAATAAGGGAAAGAGCGTAATCTGCTAAGTCCGGCGAACCTTCGCCCCGTTTGGGACACTCGCCAAAGCAAAAGAATAAAGCTGTTGTGTAATAAAATCTACATCAATGATTGATACCCCAGATTAAGGATTCCTGGCCAGCTGCCGATAAGCTGAATAGCCCGTATCAAACCTGAGTGATTACCCGAAGCACCCAGGTCTTAACATGATGGAGAAGATCATGATCATTTCGAATGCCCAGGTGCAACTACAGTCACAGCATCAATCGCTGTCTACGCGTCAGGAAACACTCGATTTTCAATTCTGGAAATCGAGTGACTCTGCTGCCGCACAACCCGATGTCCAGATCGCTATAGACTCACTACGTTCAGAACCCGCACAGGAAACCCAGCAAGTAGAGTCATTGCGCAAGAATCTGGAACTGGAAATCTCGCTACTCAAACGTCTGATCGAGCGTTTAACCGGCAAAGAAATCAAATTTTATACGCCCGATTCAAACCCACAAACGCACTCTACTGTAGAGGTCAACATCCCTGACGAAACTAATAATAATCCTGATTTTGGTATGTCTCTGGATTACACATCCTCAATCCATGAATCAGAAAAGATGACTATGTCCGCTACTGCCGTCATCAATACCGGCGATGGACGACAGATCAATGCCGAGTTGAATATCAGTTATTCACGAGAACTGGAGATGCAGCAAAACTTTTCGCTACGTGCTGGACAGGCACTGAAAGATCCGCTGGTGCTGAACTTTTCCGGCACTTCGCTACAACTGGGATCTGATAGCTTTGAGTTTGATCTGGATGTGAATGGCGTAATGGATCATGTACCGCTGTTTCAATCTGATACAGCTTTTCTGGCACTGGACAGGAATCAGGATGGGATCATTAATAATGGCTCAGAATTATTTGGTGCCTTAAGCGGAGATGGATTCAGCGAACTCGGCCAATACGACAGCGATGGCAATCAATGGATCGATGAAAACGACTCGGTTTTTGCACAATTGCGTTTATTGCATATCGGCAGCGATGGACAACAGCAGTTGATTAGCCTGAATGAAAAAGGTGTCGGAGCGATATACCTGAACAAGCTAGCCACGCCTTTCGAGTTAAGGGATAGCCAGCAACAAACTGTGCAAGGCGCGATTAAAAGCTCAGGGCTATACCTAATGGAGTCCGGTGAGGCTGGCAGTCTGCAGCAGATTGATCTGGCGATTTAAACAGGCGTTGAATAAAGCTCAGGGTGAAAGAAAGTTTTCAAAACTCTGCCAGCATAGACTGATCATAATCATCAGTTGAAACCGTCAGGTTAGCTTCTTTTATGCGCGTATCCAGCGCCAGAGATTTTGCAATCAAAGCATCGATGGTGATGGTATTGTCATCCAGCGTGTATAGCTGTTGAGAACCCTTATACATAAAATTCATGATGATCATGGCATTAACATGATTCTCTTCCAGCAGCGGCTCTATCTTGTGCTGTTTACGATAGATACGATTAAGCTGATATTTAAGATCCCACACATATACAACCTCATGCATGAAAGGATGTGTTCGTAAACTCTTTAGACCAAACACTGTAACCACAGCAGCGATGATGACACCAGCCAGATTATGATAAAAATGAGAAGCCTCCGGCGTGCTAAAGAGTTGAATCAGCAAGGTTGAAGTTGCCAGAGAAACAATGACCATGACAGCTACTATGCCTGCAAAAACCACCTTTAGGTGCTTTCTATAACGTGACTTATCGATTTCTAACAGTTTCATGTAATTCACCAGAAAATTTGAGGTTGGATTCTAGCTTAAATCATCATCAAAGTGTGTAATTCTGCTGGCTCGGCCATGCTTTGCGCTGAACGTTGAATCTATTAAGGAAGCTCTGAATAATTCATCCATGAATGATCAGAGCACGAAAAACGGAAGCTGTGATTTTCGTTTTCTCACAAAATTAATGGCTTATAGCCATCGATTTTGGTGACCCTGTTTTGTGACATGGTTCTTTATTAAGACATAAATCACCTAAAGCCTAACGGGAATTAACGTTAAATTAACGCTTTAGCTGTAAAAATCTGGCAATAGTGATAAACGCATACTTTTTGTGTGAGTATCTTTGTAGTACTGATTTAACCATGAGTATTGTTATTGGGCGGTAACACCTCATCACTTTGCCAGATAGGAACCATGAAATTTTATTTATCTATTCCCATACTAATAACGCTCAATGCCTGTAGCCATTTAATGCCAGAAGATGTCAAACCCTGGCAACGGGGTACGCTCGCCAGAGAAAACATGGCTTTAAACCCTAACCCTGTGCAAGCAGGTCTGGACGAACATATCTATTTCAGTAAAGAGTCCGCCAGCGGTGGTAGTAGTGTTGGTGGAGGTGGCTGCGGGTGCAACTAAAAGAAAAATTAGGACTTGCTGTATGCACTTTGCTATCGGTAGGTCAAACTCAGGCGGCTGATACCTTTTACGACTTTTCAGTACTCAGCTACGATGAAAAAGACAATCAGGATCAGAATCGAGTCTCCGTATTCGAACCGGTACTTTCAGTAACCACGAAAACGGCTGACGATGACTTTATCAAGTATGATCTGGTGTTTGATAACCTTACCGGATCATCTCCCAATGGAGCTAACGCTTCCAGTCAAAGCCAGGAAATATCGGGCATAACCACCGCTCCAGGCTATACACCAATAGACTCCAGATTTAATGACACTCGCCTGGCATTGAATGTCAGCTGGATGACGCCCATAGACCGATTATCTCGATATCAGGGAGGCATCAGCCTGTCTGGTGAATCTGATTATCGTTCTGCTGGCTTTGATTACAGCTATTACAAGGATACCAGGGACAAACTCACCACGTTAATGTACGGACTAGCTTTCAGCTATGACGCAGTAAATCCATCTGGCGGATTCGTTAAACCCTTTCAATCAATCACAGTAATGACATCTGCGTCTAGAGCCGCCCCAGGCCAAAGCAGCTTACAAACGCTCTCCAGATCATCTGGAAGCAGTAACGCAAGTACAAGAGATGATGACGATGATCACGAGGGAGGAGAAGATGATGATGGATTAGACTTTGAGCTGTTTCCTGGAAAGTCAAAACTCACCTATCAGGCAATGCTTGGTATTTCTCATGTCTACAACCGATACACTCTGTTAAACCTGAACTATGGGATTAGCTTTGTCGATGGTTATCAGACCGATCCCTATAAAATGATATCGATAATCGACAGCAATGGTTTTCCGATAGATTATGTATGGGAGAAACGACCAGATACCCGACTTAAACAAACATTAAAAGGCAGCCTGGTTACAGCAATAGGAAAAGATTCTCTGAATTTAGATTATCGGTATTATCAGGATGACTGGGGCATAGTCACCCATACCTTTGATGTGAAATACAATCTGGAACTGGGAGATAAGTTAACCATTACGCCGCATTATCGTTTGAGCAAACAGAGCAAGGCCGATTTTTACAAGCTCAGTATCAATAGTACAGATACAACACCTGACTATGCCTCTGCTGATTATCGTCTGGCTGACATGGATACGAAAACAACCGGTGCCATGATCGCGTACAAAATGAATCCTCAATTTTCATGGACATTAAATGTTGAAAAAATTACCCAAACCGGGGATAGCTATCCGGACGAAGCACTCGGAGATCAGAAACTGAACGATATGTTTCCTGATCTGGAGTTCTGGGCGATCACTGTTGGGATTCGTGGGAAGTGGTAGTTTTTATTTAGTACCTGTTTTGGCACTGGGTTTGATTTCACAGGCTCAAAATCGAGCAAAACATAAAGATGTTATCTCTGAAACTATTTTAGCCTACACGATATTGCCCAGAACGAGGATGACATGAATATTCAGAATATAGTGACGCTGCACATCTAGATAAAAAACCGGGGCACAAAGTGCCCCGGTTGTATAGGCCAGACCGAAGATTGTCTTACTTAACCCTGGAAAAGTCGAAAGGTCCAACATACCCGGTTTGTGTCGTTAAAGATGTTTCATCGGTAGGAACACTGCTATTCAGGTAGTGAGGGTCAACGCCGGTTTCACCGAATGGATGCTGGGTAGTCAGCGTCAGGTAACCGAAGCCATTGATATCCTTATACCAGTATGGCGACGTTGCCTCTGAGCCATAAGGTGTATGAGCTATGCGGGTCAGCGTTTTGTTTACAATATCGTAAGTCCACAGTGCATCATTAATATGACCGTCTGTATCTTCACCGATTAATAAAAGATTACTGCCTTCCAGGAAGGTAACATTGTCAGGATTAGAGATACTATCAATATCGCAGCTGTTACCAACCAGCGCGGTTCCACTGTAATCCACCGATGTACCCGCAACCAGCCCCTTCATGTTATAGGCAACATAATCCGAACCGATTGCGCCATTGAAGGCTGTAGACAGTTCGTACACACCACCACAGGAATTGGCTTCAAGCTGGATATCATCCGGCCCACCCAGATCATTGCTGGACCCTGCCTGCATACCCTTGGTCACCTGAGACATGGCCACATACAGTTTGTTGTCACGCGCGTTGAAGGTAATGCCTTCCATCTTGCGGAACTCCGAAGTGGCTCCGAGATAAGCAGCCATGCGACGTGATTCCAGTCGATTGGCAATTGCATCGTCCTTAGCATCGTAAGTTGCGTCACCGTTAAGGTCATTGGTCGTACGCTGCAGACATTCGTTACCAGCCGCAGTATTAACAGCTACAAATCCTGCCGTTGCACAACTACCGTCAGCTTGTGGTGCTTCAGTGTTGAAGATATCGGAAAAGGTCACGCCATCATTAGTGGTTACATCACCATCAGGGTTCAGTGCCGCTTCAACATCTGCATCGCTTGCGTTACCCAGGTCCACCCAGGTTAAAACAGCTTCGCCTATACCCGTACCAGAAACCTGGTTCCATTTTGCAGCGTAAAGTGTACCAGCTGACAACTCCTGAGCAGTGTCGGCTTTGTACATGAACAAGGTAACATTAGTGCCGTCATCACTCAGATACACGGTTTTTTCATCAGGCATCACATAACCCATTTCGTGTGCGAAGCGGCCCATCGAATAGTGCTTGGTATAAACCGGAGCGCCATTGGCATCAACGGCAACCTCGGGTGTCCAGCCATAGTAATAAGGGCTGGCTTTGCTCATATCCCCACCCCAGTAGTCAGACAATGCGCTAAAATATTTATCGCTGGCCGCGCCGTTGGTTTCGATGGAACGGGCATTTGAATCATATTCCTCTGAACCCAGATGTGACTCCCACGGAGTGGTTAAGCCGGCACAATGCACCCAACCGCCAAAACCTGAGGCCTGACTGACATATTGCAGCGTGTTCGGAGTAACAGAAAGTGCACCTGTTGAGCTATCCTGGGTCAGTTCGTTCATGTACATCGCGCCTACCTGACACTCAAACTGGGAAACCATGTACAGTTTATCGTTTTTCTGCAGAATCGAGACGTGATCAAGACCTGAACCTCTCGGATTATCATTCATGCCTGGGAGCTGCGTTCCGTTACACAGGCTGGGCGATGAACCATTACTGTCCATGATTACCGTATCAGTAGAATCCTTGATCGCTCCAAATACCTCACCATTGTCCGTATCACCGGTCTTTAACAAGGTGTTATAGGCAATAGTCTGCTTCTCACCAGCGATAGTCACTGTATCAGAGCTACGAATACTGTTTTTCTCACTATCGGTAACCGCTGGAGAGATAGCTTGAAAGTCGATCATGGATGAATAGGTCTGACCATCCAGACCTGCGCTACCGTCTTTACCATCACCTGCACAACCGCTTAACAAAGCGGCTGAACCCAGCATAATACTGCCAATAATGGTTGATAAATATGTTCGTTTAAAAGGAATTTGCATACCCTTTTCTCCTGTTGATTGAATGATAAATACCCGAATAAACACTCAAACAGTCTCAGCAACTGGAGACTGGAATAGGTGATTTAAAAAAGTAGCCGAACGATATACAACTCTTGTTACAGGCTTGTTTCAATCACATTACAAATTGGTTACATTTCACCAAATATTAATCATCAATATCTCAGAAAGCATTGTCATAAGACCGACAGAGTCTTGCTGCAAACAATGTCGTAACGCATACAAACGAGCGCTTAAAAATAGTGCCCTATGACAGCTTTCCCTGTAAATACTGATGTTAGCTCACCATCTCTTCATCGGTTCGAATGGTACGAATATTGCTGGACACTTTTCTATGAAACTACATATCGAACACAGTTATGCCGAACAGATGGTCAAGACCTTTCCACAGCTGGAAGCGCTGCTGAATCATTTGCGTTTTGGTAGCAGAGCTGAAATCTCTAAGGGTTTAACCAGGCTGGTTGCCAAACTTTCCCAGCACAAAAAAATGACATCAGAAATCGAAGTATTTAAACGCTGCTCGATATCTCGTGGTATGGATTGTATCAATGCCTGAGACAACTAACACCAACCTTTGGGGACTGAAAAAAGACATCAGCATCAAACACCTGCTGTTATTACTGCAACAGGACATGGGTAAGGATCGATTTACCCTGGTCAGTGCAGATCAGCTGGACAATTACTCAATACGTCTCGGCTCTCCGCTAACACCGGCTACAGCTTATCTGTACACCTACGGCCAGAGAGCCGATCGTTATGGTCTGGATCTGGAATACCCGGTGAATGCAGAGCGTGATATCAGCCAGCAGGAACAAAGCTTTGAAGATCTACGATACGACTGGTTACTGGAAATACTCAAACAGCACCTTCAGTGGTACGAGCTGGAAAGCACATGAATAACAAAACATTGAGGATAGCCGTAGCAAGCAAAGATGGAGTAGCGATCAATGAGCACTTCGGACATGCAAGGTCCTTTTACATATACGATATAACAGCCGAAAGCGTAAGCCACATCGAAACCCGCGCAGTGCCGCATTATTGTCTGGGTAGTCATTCAGATAAATCAGCCATGCCGAGTATTTTCGAAACCATAGCCGATTGCAAAGCAGTATTCGTGGCAAAAATTGGGGATGGCCCCACCGAAAAACTACAGGCACGTGGCATTGAAGCCGTGACCCAATATACCTGGGATGAGGTTATTCCCTCGCTACGTGACTATGGAACCAAATATCAGGAGAACATGATTGAATAACTGCAGGGCACCTCTGACTAGTATTAACAGGCTCTGAGAAGATAGATTTATCAGTATACAATTAATCGAATCCGCCCCCTTTAAATGTTCAATCCGCTTCCTAATCCGTATGTATCAGAACAGCAAGACAGTAATAGATTCAAAGCTTGATGGAAAAGGCAAGACGTTGCAGATCTAAGCGGTAGCTTTTTCCTGTTGTGGTGAAAGGATCATACTTCAGTACGTTCCACTAGTGGTTCGACTACCACTGACCAGCCCAGCAGGTTCGAAAAAAGCTCTGCCTGCGCAGTCGTTGGAGCCGTGGAAAAAAATCGAATGGAAGACTGATTGCTGTGTGGATTGAGAAAGCCCTCCTGTTGCAGCAGGGATTGTAGACGGTTGGCGACCGCCTCAGCGGTATCGATAACCGCCACCTTCGGTCCAACCAGGTGTTCGATCAACGGACGCAGAAACGGGTAGTGAGTACATCCCAACACCAGAGCGTCGGCACCGCGTTCAAGAATGGGCGCAAGGTATTGCTGTAGCAATCGGCTGGTCTCGGCTGTCTCCAGTTCGTGGCGCTCCACCTGCTCCACCAGACCTGGACAGGGCTGGATGATCAGCTCGTACTCTCCGGCGTAACGTTGAACCAGATCAGCCATGCGATTGCTGTTGACCATTGCAGCAGTGGCGAGGAGGCCCACCACGCCACTCCTACTATACAAAACCGCAGGCTTAACCCCCGGCTCCATACCGACAACCGGTATGGTGTAACGCTCGCGTAAGGATTCCACTGCCGCCGCCGTCGCGGTATTGCAGGCAACCACCAACGCCTTGACACCCTGATCGACCAGAGCAGCAGCCAGTGCATTGACCCGCCCTCGGATATAGGCC
Organism: Gammaproteobacteria bacterium; assembly: GCA_050306135.1. GTDB lineage: Bacteria > Pseudomonadota > Gammaproteobacteria > JACNJF01. The sequence goes on along the minus strand of JBNLGQ010000061.1, from coordinate 23,455 downwards.
GGGCTCTTGTCACCATATGGAAGGTGAGCGCTATCGGCGGTGTAGAACAATGTCTCATCGGGCAGCAGGGTATGGATGTGCCGCAACACCGACAGACCGCCAGCGCCGGAATCGAGAATACCGATAGGTGAATTTACAGATAAGGACATGGTAGGATAATACCAGTCTGTGCATGCTGCTGTAACTGTAACGCCCTCTCCTGAAGTCGTATCAGTTTCTGAATAATTGTCACAGATGGTCGACCTTCAGCAACGGCTAACAATTCATATACTCAGCTTGTTCAAAAAACCAAGGGACAGTTCACCAAACTCTCGGCTTGAAGAGGATTCCCATCTATTAACCTTCGTGCCCTTCGTGGTTAAATCAATCAACCTACCCTCGCTCACTGATTCCTTCTGATTTTCGCCGTGACAAAATATCCACAATATTATCTTCAATCCAGTCAGACAGACCTGCTACATGCTCAGTGACCTGCTGGCCCAAATCGGTCAGGCTGTATTCAACATGTGGCGGCACTACAGGAAAAGAGGTTCGTAATACAAAACCATCAAGCTCTAAATGCTTTAATGTTTGAGCAAGCATTTTTTCACTCACGCCGTTAATGGTGCGGCGCAATTCACTAAAGCGATGCGTTTGACCATCCTTGAGCGCAACCAGTATTAACACACCCCAGCGACTGGTGACATGGCTTAACACTTCGCGTGAAGGACATTTGTCAGAGAATACGTCGCCCCGGTTAAAGCTCACTGCAGAAGGTGAATTGTCAAAATTTTGATTTATTTCCATACTTACCTTTTTGTGCGTACTTACTTTTAGTTTGTACATACTATATCCTTTTTTTCTTTATTAACAATACTCAAATAGGTGGAAACATGATTTTAGTAACAGGTGCCTCCGGCCAACTGGGCCGTCTGGTGATTAACTCTCTGCTGGAAAAAACTGACGCTGGGCAAATAATCGCTGCCGTGCGCAACCCGGACAGTGTTAAAGATCTGGCAGAAAAAGGGGTGCAGGTTCGACAGGCAGATTACAACCAGCCAGATACCCTGCTTGCTGCACTGGAAGGTGTTGAAAAAGTCCTGCTAATCTCCTCCAGTGAAGTAGGTCAACGTAAGGCTCAACATAAAAACGTCATCGATGCTGCCAAAACAGCAGGTGTGTCGCTGATTGCTTACACCAGTATATTGAATGCAACAACGTCACCCTTACAGCTAGCAGAAGAGCATGTAGCAACCGAAGCATTACTGGCTGAATCGGGCATCCCTCATGTGCTGTTGCGCAACAGCTGGTACTCTGAAAACTACACGATGAGTTTACCTGTCGTACTGGAACACGGTGTAGTCTTAGGCTGTGCTGTCGATGGAAAACTATCCACTGCCGCGCGTGCCGACTATGCCGAAGCAGCTGCAGTAGTCCTCACCTCAGACAACCGAGCAGGTAAAGTCTACGAATTAGCAGGTGACACTGCCTTTACCTTGAGCGAATACGCCGCCGCCATTTCTGAAGCTTCAGGTAAAACTGTTGTTTATCAGGATATGCCTGAGTCGGAATATACCAAGGTTTTAATTGGAGCAGGTTTGCCTGAAGGTTTCGCGGCTATTCTGGCCGACTCCGAAGTTGGAGCGTCTAAGGGTGGTCTGTACAGCGATAGTAAGGATCTTTCATCACTGATCGGTCGTCCAACAACGCCTATTTTAGAAAGTATAAAAGCTGCGTTGTAAGTGCTTTATTTGAATCATAAAACAGCCTGTTTGTTTCACCGCAAACAGGCGTTTAATTGCTAACTTCGTGGTTAAATAAAAGATTCAAGGCTATACAAGCCTTATCTATTCAACCATTGGATGCCGAGCAAAAAACTTCCAGATTTTTTCTGAAACATTCGGTCCCTCTGGATAACTGAATTCACCTGGATAGCCGCCATACCAACCATGACCCGGTCCTTCGAGGATCAGGGTTTCAATAACTGATGCACCATGATTGTCTCCATACAGCGTATGTTCCCAGGATGCACTGCCATCTTTGCCTGATCGACGCCGTTCTGCCTGTTGTGTATCTATTCCAAAACAGGCTCCCCAGCTATCGCGCAGATTCAATGCGGATTGTATATCTACTGTTTCATCCTGTTGTGAATGGATGATCTGGATGAGTACCGTATGCGATGCATCGCGCATTTCTTTCTGCATGGCTTGCACAATCTTTTCGACTGCTTTATTACGCGAGGTTTTATTAAAAACATGCTTTACAGCGTCTGCTCTATCCGCATAAGGCATGCCTGCTACGGAGGCACCAGAAGCGATTTTATCGGCATGTGCAACCATCATGGCAACTGCCATTCCTGCACCGGAGGATAATCCAGCAACATGGATACGCCTGGTATCAACGGCATAGTTAAGTTTAATGTCCTCAACTATTTGCCACAGATCTTCCACTTCGCCCTGCCCTGCGTGAATCTCCCGGTCAAACCACCAGCCCCAGCAGTTTTCAAATCGCAGACCGCCATAACTGGTAATAAACGGATAGGCCACCAGAAAGCCGTATTTATCTGCAATATGGTTAAAACCTGAAATCTGCTGAATATCTCGATGGTCCTGCTGACAACCATGAAGCACTAACACCAATGGTCGTGGTTGATGTGTAATATTTCCTGGTGGTTCATACACCAGATACTCACGTTTTCTGGAGCCAATATACGAGCGTGGCTTAAATAAATAGGATTGCTCGTTCGATTCCTGACCCTGTCTATGGTAATGCGCTTTAGCCTGCCGTTCGGTTAAATGACTAAAAAGTACAGCTACATCTTCCAGCTTTTCACCGAGTTTGTGGGCTCCCGCTCGCAGCTTTTTTAACAAATCGCTCGGGATTTTAAATTCTTTCATAGTTTTCTCTTGTGATAGCTCTGAAACCTGAATTCAGCAAATAGATGGCGCTGAATCAACAAAGCAGGACGGGAGTCTATTTATCCAACAATTTCTGATTTCGGTGACAACGGGTAAGAAGGTTAATATAGAATAAATGTTGCGTTGCAGCAGTATATTTTTATTGTGTAGTTAGCGGGTTTTAGACTTTAAACTATTCAACTTAATGACTACGTGACTTAAACAGTCGACATAAATTCAAATATTTTTCGGTACTTTTGGGCATAGCCGTTCTAGCCCGGGTAATGTGAGCAATCAGCTTTACGCCCTGATCTAACAGGTATCTGGTATCCAGTTCATCAAGTAGAATATCGTCAGGGTTTTGTTTTTCTGAGGCTGATTTAAAATTCACAATATCTTCTCCTGCCACCACAAATTCAGCCCACACATCCAGCAGGGCATCATCGGTACGTAGAATCTCACATTTCCTTTTGGCGACATTTGCGTACTTCTGAATAAGTATTTCTATACCCTTGAAACGTGCATCATCACCGAGACAGCTGGACATATAATCGGCCACCTGATCGATATTGCGCATGGTAAGCGCAATCTTGACATAGCGACTCTGATAAAAGTCTTCAATAGACATGATGAAGGCTTTGAAGGGCTCGCCCCATAATTCATCAATACCCTCATCACCGTTGCGATGCTTGACCATTTTCCCATATTCCAGGGCTTCCTGCAGACACAGTCCGCATGAGTGCATCAGGTCATTACCTCGTTCAATCTTTACCCCACAAGCTTCCAGTTCGACCAATTGGTTAAAGATATCTGCAGCGCGGTTGAATAAAGCGCCTGCTAACATGGCGCCTTTTACACGCTTTTTTTTCGGTTCTGATTCAGCTTCGTAGGCAGCTCTTACTTTTTCCAGCAATCTACCCGGGATATTGATGCCATGTTCCATATGATTGAACAGGCGTCGGGTGAGCGACTGAATGAGTAATTTTTTGTCTGCCAGACTATTTTTGGGCGGTTCGTAGCATTTAATCCAGTATCCGTCGTGATAAACCTTTTCTTCTCCATCGACTATGTCTATCGTGCCGTTTTCAAGCGTCTGGTTCATATTTCACTCTGCCTGACTTAATTCTAAAAAGTGTATTGAAAATACCATTGTCGTTGCGGGCCGTAGTTTAGCTGGGTTTTGTCACACATGGCAGCTAAGTTTTACCTGTTTAGACCAGGAAATTCCTGGGGGGTTGTATAGCGCGCAATACAATGGATTGAATTAAGTGGTAAGTCACGTAAAAAAACGGGGAATAAAGAATATCTTTCTCAATAGTAGATATTCGCATATATGATAAGGATGGTATATCGACAGCGTCATTGCAGATATAGTGAGACCTGTCGATTGAAATCCGTTTTATTGCATTGACTTTCAATCAACCCGATTATTGACAAAACGTTTTCTGAACTCTCTGGGGCTCAGCCCTACGATACGAACAAATATTTTTCGACAGGCATTGATATCGTCATAGCCCACTTTATTAGCTACAACTTCAAATGAATCGGAAACACTTTCCAGCAGATCACAGGCTTTCTGGATTCTGAGTCTCTGTAAGTATTCGTTGGGGTTTAAGCCTGTTGCTCTAAAAAAACGGCGCAAAAAGGTACGATTGGTAAGGCAACAAAATTCGGCCAGCTCGGCAATTTTTATGGGCTGAGCATAATCAGCCTGTAACTTTTGCTGTGCCCTTAGGATTAACTCGTCACCATGTGTAAGCCGTGGCGAGAATTGCTGGTAATAGCGTTGTTCACGTGCACCGGTATCTATGACCAATAGCTTGCCCAACTGCCGCATAATGCCCGGGCTGGTAAATTGAGCAACCAGTTCCATCCCCAGATCTAACCATGACAGCATCCCCCCTGCAGTAATGACATCCTGATCATTCACCATAATTTTATTCGCATTCAACCTGACCGCAGGATGCAGTTGTTTAAACTCACTCACCAGCCCCCAGTGCGTTGTTGCTTCTCGCTTATCCAGCAAGCCTGTTGCAGCAATAATGAAAGCCCCTGCACAGGCTGAGCAAAGCATGCTGCCCTGCTTATGTTTTTTAACCAGCCAGTCTTTGATCGCAGGGGAAGGATCGAGATAAAAGACATTGTCGATGCTGGGTGGCAAGATAATGGCAGCATAACGTTTTTGATACAGCTCTATCTCTGCGCTTGGGGATAACTCAATAATCTCGGTTTCGAACTTAACTGCCAGATCCTGCTCAGCACACAGTCGGTTAGCCAGTGCAAACATTTCACTCAGCCCATACACCGCAGACTTGAGTGCGCCAGGATAATCAATAATTGCCAGTTTCATATGCCTTTAAACAGATTGTCATTTTTGAACGCTATTATGTCATTTTTGACACTAAAGTTTAGAGTTAAATGACAACACAATATCATCTGTTTATTGACCTTAGAGACCATACACATGACACAAAACTTAAAACCAGCATTGCTTGTTATAGACCCTCAGAATGATTACTTTGCACAAGGAAAATATCCGCTGTGGAATACAGAGCAGGTTCTGAGCAATATCGAAAAAGCGATTGAGAAGGCGAAACAGCAGCATATGCCGATTGTACTGATTCAGCATATTGCAGATGACAGTAGAGGAATTGCGCCATTTTTTAATAAGGGTAGCTCTGGCGCAGAAATACACCCGGCAATTGTGCAGGCCGCGCCTGAAGCCGACATGGTCATAAAACAGTTTGCCGATGGATTTGAGCAAACCACCCTGCAGCAAACCCTGGACAAACACGGAATCGATACATTATTGATCTGTGGGATGATGACGCAGAACTGTGTCACGCATACAGCGATCTCTAAAAAGGCGGAGATTTATAAGGTCACCATTCTGGCAGACTGCTGCACTACAGTAGATGAAATGATACACAATATCGCATTACATGCCCTGTCAACTCGGGTTGAGCTATTACCTTATGAACAGGCTTTTTAAAACAGATTCAGATTAATCAGGTGCATAGAGAATCTATGCACCTGCAACTCTGTCCCTATTACTAAAAAATCTCTAAACCCTTGCTGATACCTGAAACAATCTTTCAAAAAAGAGCGCCCTCTCTTTTATCACGATATAAGTCCCAAAGATAATCAATAGTCCAGTTTGAATCACCTTGCTGTCTGGGTGGGTAGCGAATATTTCATTGAAGTAACCAGCGGTTATATGAAAAATTATTGCTGCCAGAATACTTCTCCCCGTTTTGAAATACAGCCAGTTCATGATGATGACAAAGGGGAACATACTCAGCATAAAGTTGACACTATAAACCCAACCACCTTCGACCAGATTGCTGTGGTAATAATCGTTAATGAATGACAATGGGATGTGCCATATACCCCAATATAAAGCGAACAACAATGAGGCTGTCATTAAGGTAAATCGATTGCACAGACAGTCGGTGCCGTAGCTATGCCAGGCCAGTTCCTCCAGAGCAGGTGCGGCTATTAATAAAAACCAGACCGGAAACACACCTGAGGTAAAGCTGAATTGCTCACTGAACGCAAACTGAGACACAGGATAGCCAAACAACAGGGAAACCAGTTGCGCTAATAGAATACTCACAGGCATCAGCAGCAGGGTTAACACCCAGTAAACCGGTTTACCCGAACGCAGGTTTATCAATCGTTGCAGCATGTCAGCCATCAATTGCTTATTTCGATAGATCAGCACAAAAGCAGTTATCACCGGGGCAAGTAATCCGACAAAGGCGAGCAGACTCGCAAGCTCAGCCGGATAGGGAAAATCAGTCGAATGACTAATGTAAGCGGCGAGCCCCCAGAATGACCAGGGTATAACGGTTGCCAGAAAATAGAATAGATAAGTGTGTTTGTATTGCTGTATGACTGTGTTCATTGTTCTCTCTCTATAAAATAGTGCCCCTAAGGGATGATTAACTATCGGTACAGCTATGATGGTCAGAGAGTTGGGTTTTTTCGTCCTGGCTTATAAGTCAGGATACTTTAACCTAGATTCCGCAGTTGGACGAGTTGAAGTGTGCGTTTGAGGTGGTGTAGATCAAGGCGTAACGACGCGGAATAGCCAGCTATTCCAAGGAGTTACAACGAAGAGATATGCCGCCTAAAACGTGCAATTCAGTTCGTAGCGGGATTCACCGATTGGGTGATTATACACATCAACTGTCATGATTAATGAAACAGTGGGTTAACCTCTATTGCGAGCGGTCAACTGCGGAATCTAGGTTTAAAGCGCTGGCTATAATGTTTTGCGGTACTGGCCAGGTGTCATTGAAGTAACTTTTTTGAAGGCTGTGTAAAATGCAGACTTTGAGTTGAATCCTGAGTCAAGGGCGATACTGAGGATATTGAGTTTTTCCTGCCCGGCACTAACCATCAACTGCTTAGCTTCTTCCACACGATAGCCATTGATAAAGTCATAGAAATTGACTTCTAGCTGCTCATTAATGACCTGTGAAAGGTAGTTGGCAGAGATACCGAGTTGTTGCGCAAGTTCAGATAAAACCAGCTCACCTTCCAGATAAGGCTTGTTGGTTTGCATATAGCTGGTTAATTCATTGAGAAAAACAAGACTCGTTTCCCTGTCCAGTCCTGATCTGAGGTACTTTTCCTGTGCAGGAGCTACACTTTGCTCTGACCCGGTTTGTGAAGATTCTGTAGTCTGAGTGAAGATTGCCGGTTGACGTAAACCTAAATAGCCCATGGTATAAATCAGCACAACCGCTAAAACGGTAACCAAATCACCCAGAATATTCATCCCCATCAGATCAGGAAAGAACAGATCAGCAAGTAACAATATATAGATAGCGCTCAAACCCAGTAGTAAATTCCTCAGCCACGCAAGATTGATCCTGTCGATATCTGAAAATTCATTCTTAATTGTTTTGGCATGACTGATTAAGCGCTTAATGGAGAATAGAAGATACAGACCAAGTTGAACGATAGTCCCTAGCATAAAAAGAATGAAGCCAATCTGGATGAGCTGCGCATCAGTTATATCGCTTTGCAAAGCAGTGCCATTGCGCAAGGCCTCAGTGAACACCAGCTTATGCGATCCATCCATCATAAAAAATGGCAACAGCAGGATGATGCCGATAAGCAAAGGCAGGAAATGCCAGTTACTCCCCTTTTCCGTCGTAGTGTTTTGCGGACTCGTTAACTGTGATACATACAGAAATATCAGCGGACCATACAACAGGTCAATAGGCGCCAGAACATTAAGCAGATCAGGCATTGATTCGAAAAGGCCAACTTGATACAGAAACTCTTCGCCCAGATCCAGTGCTAACAGAAATGTTAGCAGACCCAGTAAACGATGAGCACGGACATCCCCACCTCGTGCATTCACCAGCGCCAGAGACAGGAATACACCCTGAGCAGCGCCCAGTAAGGTAAGCGTAGACAGTATGCTAAAACTATTGTCCATACGGTAATTGACACACCCCATTATCTTTAAAAGTCACTGAACGATGTTCAGCCTGCTATCCGGAGGGGATTTTACTACAAACCCCGAATCATCCAGACAACCAGCAGTACCAGAATCAGGATACCAATAGTATTTGCAATAAACAGCCAAAATTTAGACATGATCTATTCCTTTGTTTTTTTCTTAAATTCGCATCAGAAACTTAATTAATCGTCCTGACCTGTAAGTCAGCACGATTACTGAGTCATTTCGTCAGTTTTGCGGAACCTTTTTTATCCTTTCTTTCACGTCAGGACGACCTGGCGGATCTTCCTCGCGATAGTAGTTTCATTAATCAATTAAACTGGTGATTTATGAACAACAAAGCTCACATCGCATGGATAAGCCTCCTATTTATTCTCACTACCTCAGTTGAGGCAGCAACCTGGCAGCTGGGGGTTCTGGCTGACAACAGTCAATCACCGTTTGTCGGTGACGAGGAAGAGACCAGCATTTTACCCATGGTCAATTATATGGATGACAGATTCAGCTTCGTTGGAGGGGAGTTCCAATATAAGTTAAGCTCTGGTGATATAGCTGAGACTTACATTTTGGGTCAGATGCGCTCGCGTAACTTCTATTCAGCCAGCCTGGATGTGAATGAGGATTTAAACATCGAAGGAATGAAAGATCGTAACTCGGCATTTGAGCTTGGCCTGGGCCTGAACAATCAAACACCATGGGGAAAGTATGTTCTGCAGGGTGTTATGGATGTAAGCAACTCGCACAGGGGTTATGAACTTACCGCAAAATACAGCTACCCAAAACAATCAGGACAATGGTTGTTCGAGCCATCCGTAGGCCTGCAACTGCAAAGTGCGGATCTGGTGAACTATTATCACGGAGTTATGGTTTCTGAAGCTCAGGATGGTCGGCCAGCCTACAGGGGCAGTCAAGCCATCAATACACTGACATCCCTGATGGTGGGCTATTCAATCAATGCTCAATTACTCACGCTAGCCGGTATCGAGCAGCTTATACTTGACTCCAGTATCACAGACAGCCCTATTGTGGCTGAAAAACAGGTCAGGAAAATATATCTTGGGTTAATTTACACTTTTTAAGCTAATACTCTCACATGCTGCCTGACAACTGAACTTTGAATGAGACTTGAATATTCAGTTATTATAGACTTAGGATCATTTTGATAATCATTAAATCTACCAGTAGTTATTTTGTGAATACAAGCTTATTTATCCATCCACAACATCCTGATTCGACGGCTAATTAGAGGAAACTTAATGCAAAAGATAATCTTTGAGCCTTCAGGATCCGTGCAAGCATTCACCTCGCACCTGAAAACGCTGGATCGTGAATACGGCACTATCCTGATCCTGGCCTGCGATGCCAATGCATATGAAAAAGAAATGATTGACCCTCTGCTACAGCAATGCAACTCGTCGGTTGTCGGAGCTGTATTTCCTTCTATTATCTATGAAGGCGTTAAGTACAGTGAGGGAGTTCTGTTTGTAGGGTTTGAAGAGACGATGTCCATTAATACTATAATCGCAATCAGTTCTAAAGATTACGAAAGTCTCGATGCTGATATGGAACAGCAAATAGAAGGCTTTGACGAGTCGGTCAAAACGATGTTTGTCTTCGTCGACGGCCTGGCGAAGAATATTGGCGAATGTATCAATGTCCTGTTCGACAACTATGGACTGGATGTTAACTACATAGGGGGTGGTTCGGGCTCGCTTTCATTTATTCAAAAGCCATCGCTGTTTACCAATCAAGGATTTATCGAGGATGCCCTGGTGTATGCCTATTCTACCCGTAAAAGTGCTATTGGTGTGAGCCATGGCTGGCATAGTATCAATGGCCCCTATCAGGTGACTCGAGCACAGGGTACCGTGGTCAAAGAGCTTGATTTCAAACCCGCATTTGAAGTTTACAAATCCATCGTCGACAGTCACTCCGATACCATGATCGACGCAGATAATTTTTTCGATATCGCTAAATCCTTCCCCTTTGGCATCAACACGATCTCTGACGAAAAGATCGTGCGTGACCCCATTGTGCTCGATGGTACCGATATGGTTTGTGTAGGGAACATCGAAGAGGGTAGTTATGTGGACATCCTTCGCGGTGATAGCGATGAGCTGATCAAAGCGGCACAGCAGGCTTTAAGCCTAAGTCGTAGTCAAATGGATTTTGAGGGGGAATTTATGTTCTTCGTCGACTGTATTTCCAGGGTGCTCTTTCTTGAGCAACGCTTTGACGACGAAATCAATGCTGTGTATGACAGCAGTATACCGATGATAGGTGCCTTGAGCCTGGGTGAAATCGCCAATAACGGACGCGAATATCTGCAATTTTACAATAAAACTTCGGTGGTAGGGCATATTGGAAATGCATAACAACTCGACCTTCCTGGCCCTTTATGAGATTTCCATGTCTATTGGGAATTCTCTGGACCTGGACAGGATGCTTAAAGAAGCAGTCACTGTGATGCTAAGCCGTCTTAACTGTTCCTCTGCCGCTATCTATCAGAAAAAAGGCACTGGCTACAGACTGTTGTATGCAAAACCGAAAGTCGTTATCAAAAACGAAATCTATAGCGGTTTGTCTCTTCACCTTGAAGCCAGCTTCGCCAAGGAAGGACGCCGGATGTTGATGGAGGAGTACAATGATCGCTATTACTATCTTTTCGAGCTGAAAAACTTTGGCTATCTGATACTGACCAGATCAAGTTCGCCTTTTGACGAGTTCATTTTAAACTCGCTGTCCAAGATTAATCTTAAACTGGTGAATGCAATCAGAGCTTGTAACGATAATCGTAAGCTTCAGGAAAGTCGAGAGAGCCTGGCCGAGGCACAGCATATCGCTCATCTGGGCAGCTGGAGTATGACCTTGAGTCCCTTGAAAATAATGTGGGATGATGAAGTCTTTCGTATCCTAGGCGTAAAGCCAGGAAGTTTCGAACCCGGGATTAAAAAAGTACTGCAGTACCTGCCGAAAAGACAATATTCATCTGACCGGAAGCAGCTCATTGACCTGCTGCGCGGGAACCATGTCGATTTTGAAGGTGTATTCGAGTTTCGTAGCGAAACAATTGAATCCGGATTTGTTCAGATCAAAAGTCGACCGGTTTACAATAGCAAAGGTACACTGGTTAAAGTGGTGGGTACGATGCTGGATATAACCAAGCAGCATCAGCTCGAACAGCGTATACGCCAGGAAAGCAACCTGATAAAAAGCATCATCAACACGGTTCCAGTAAGGATATTCTGGAAAGATACCCAGCTACGCTTCATGGGTTGTAACAAACTGTTCGCGGAAGATGCTGGTTTCAAGAGTGAACGCGAGATAATCGGCAAGACTGACCTCAATATGGTCTGGAAAGATCTGGCGGATCACTATCGGGCTAATGATCTTGAGGTCATGACATCGGGCAAGCCCAGGATGCATCAGGAAGAGATTCAATTCCAGCACAATGGCCGCAAGGCCTGGGTTTCGAAGTCGAAATTGCCACTTATCGATGGAGATGGCACAACTTATGGGGTACTGGGATCCTATCTTGACATAACAAGGATCAAGGAAAGCGAAACTAAACTCAAATCTCACCGTGATGCTTTACAGTTTCAGGCTAATCACGACGTACTGACGAATCTTCCTAACCGGATGCTCTTTCTGGATCGCCTGGAACTGGCCATTAACAATGCGCAACGCTCCGGAAAAAAAGTTGCCGTGCTGTTTATCGATCTCGACAAGTTCAAGCAAATCAATGATACCCTTGGTCATGCCGTAGGCGATGAGGTGATCAGGGAAGTTGCCAGCAGACTGAGTCGTCATGTGCGCGATAGTGACACTCTGGCACGTTTCGGTGGTGATGAATTCGTCATGCTTTTCAACAATCTTGACGATCCAGCAGCGGTAGAAACTATGATTCAGAAAATGATCGAATCAATGGCTGAACCAGCCCGCATCAACGATAATCTACTAAAAATAACACTGAGTATTGGCGTTTGCATCTATCCGGATGATGCAGATAGCTCGGAAAGTCTATTAAAACATGCCGATGTAGCCATGTATCAGGCAAAGAGAGATGGGCGCGATACCTACCAGTTTTATACTGATGATGAAGAAGATAGGACAGCCACGAGTTGAAAAGACTGTATAGGTTTTAAATTTAAAATGTTTGGGTAATGCTATGACCCATTTATTGAAAAGGAAATTAATCTTCAGCTATTCGGCTATGGCAACAATGAAACATATAAAAACGCACGACAACAATTATCCTCGGATTATTTAAAGGGTCGATTTTTATAGAAAAATTATCCATTTAAACATTGAAAACAGCCTCTTTTTAAATCAAGTTTAAAGATATTAATAGCTTATGCAGGTCCGCCCCTCTCGGCGTTTCGATTCACAAATATGATAGAAGTCATTGATAATGGAACCCTCTAGATACAGCAGAAGGTTCCTGTGGTTGCACTACCCTGCCAGGTTACATGTAAAACGTATCAGGCAAGATTTTTAGCAAAGAAATCCAATGTTCTGGACCATGCCAGTTCAGCTGCTTCCTTGTCATATCGAGCAGTAGAGTCATTGTGGAAGCCATGATTCACATCTGGGTAAACATGAGCCTTATAATCAACCTTCAATTGCTTTAACAGAGCCTCATAATCTGCTTTGGAGGCATTAACACGTTTATCCAGACCCGCATAGTGCATCATTAAAGGCCCCTTGATGTTACGTACAATATTGTCCTTAGCCGGTGTTCCATAAAACGGTACAGCCGCATTAATAACATCAGGTACAGCGGCTGCCAGCATATTGCTGATGTAACCACCAAAACAGAATCCCACTACACCGACTTTACCATTACCCAATTCATGTGATTTCAGGTGATGAGCCGCAGCGATAAAATCCTGCTCTATCTTTGAACGTTGCATCGATTTTTGCATGGCTTTGCCATCTTCATCATTTCCAGGATAACCACCTAACGTGTGTAAAGCATCCGGTGCGAAGGCGACATAACCCTGCTTTGCCAGTCTTCGAGCGACATCCTTTATGTATGGGTTTAATCCCCGGTTTTCGTGTACAACCAGAACAGTGCTGGCTCTGCCACCCAATTTACTCGGCTTTACCAGATAGCCTCTGCCCTCAAGATGGCCTTCGGGGGATTCGAAGGTTTCGAAGCTAGCGATTATATCTGCGTCGTTGAAAGAGACCTGTTCTGCCAGCGCATAATTGGGCATCAGGGCTCCAGTTAAAACTCCCATGCTTAGACCTGCTCCAGTAAGTCCTGCCAGACGAGACATAAAGGTACGTCGATCAATAAACCCATGTGCATATTCGTCGTACCAGTCAAAAGCTTCCTGTGGGATTACTATGTGTTTTTCTTTAGTCATTTCATTCTCCTCGGCTTTGGTGATTAAACTTCACTTCTTTTGGTTTATTTGTTATTGCTTTGTCCTAAAGAGATTAAATTAGTTCTTCCGATGTAAGTCCCTGTTTTTGGAATGGTTTTGGATCAACTCAATTTTTGACAATGTCATTCCTGAGCGATCTTGTTCTTAAATCTATTAATCCGGCAACAATATAGTGCCGGGTTAATATGTTACGCTTTAAAACTTTACGATAGCTAGATCAACTAGCTCTCAATAAACTTCGCTTGAAATGCTCTATTAATAACCCCTTCTAAGCCCGCGACAAAAGCACAGTCAAAAGGTGAAGGACAGGAAGTAACCCTGTGGCAAACCATATACTCAATAATCTTCGTGCCCTTCGTGGTTAAATAATCATTCAACTTTTAATAGCAAAATTAATCGCTTAAGCCGTGATAACTGCCTCTTTTTGACCCAGTTTGGCTACAATCGATAACTTGTGCAGAATCTATCTGTTGTATTCAGCGAGTTTTAATCGCCCATAACGCAAAAGCCATTAAAGCGACACCAAAAATTTGAACTGGTTGAAGGATTCGCCCATAAACAATCCAGTCAACTACGACTGCAGTGAGTGGGTATACAAACTGTAATAGCGCAATATTTCCCAATGAGAGCCGAGCCATGCCTGCAAACAGAATCACGTAAGCCAAACCGGTATGGAACACTCCCAACCCAGCCAACCAGGCCCAGGAAGATGCCTGTTGTGGCCATCCAAAGATATGCGGAGTCCATGCAAGGATGACTACCCCCAAAACACATTGCCACCATGCCAGAGCGAATGTCGTGACCTGGCGTTCGGTTTTCGCAATCACGGTAACTGCTGCATAACTCAATGAACCACCCAGGCAAAATAATATGCCGATCGCATATTCTTCTCCCATAGCATTTGCAGACAAGCTATCACTAAACAGACCTGTGGCAAGTGTCAGACCAAGCAGTGCAATCAATGTTGCGGTTATTTTGACCCGTGATACCACCTCGCGCAGAAATATAATCCCGAAAAGTATTACCCAGAAAGGCTGTATGTGGAAAACCACAGTGGCCACTGCAATCGAGGTTTTCGAAATTGCCGCAAAGAAGAGCGCCCAGTTCGAGACCATGAGAACCCCGGTGATGATTGCAATGCGATAACCACGACGATTTAGTACAAGTTCTTTTTGCCTGCCGCGGATAAAAAGAAATAACAACAACGCTAGTGCACCAAATAAGCAACGAAACCATACGGTAACCAGCGGGTGCTGATTGGCTTCCTGAACAAATATGCCAATCGTACCCAGCAAAATACCGCCAATTATCATTAGCCATTGTCCATCCTGTTGACGAGCAGGCTGATTGGCAGGTTCAACTGCAGCAATTGTTGTTTGTTGATCATTCATGCGGCAATGCTGGTATGGAAACACCTGCTAGTAAAGCGCATACTTCGACTATAAAATATTCGAAATTCGAATAATAAAGAAATTATGAATTATCCAAATTTACAAATTGACTGGTTGCGTGCGTTTGTCGCGGTAGTAGATGCAGGATCGCTGTCGTCTGCTGCACCACGACTTCATCGTTCTCAGTCGGCAGTGAGTATGCAGATCAAAAAACTGGAAAATGCATTGGGGCGTCCAGTGTTGTCACGTGGCCCCCGGCATATGCAAATGACAGCAACCGGTATCGAATTGCTTACCTATGCACGAAGAATGCTGGAACTACAGGCTGAAACTTACGAAGCACTATTCGGACCACAGTTATCGGGGCGTATTCGTCTGGGCGTTCCTGATGACTATGCATCCACTTATCTGACACCCGTACTTCGTAGTTTTGCCATTAAACATTTGAGTGTAGAAATCGATCTGACCTGTGAGCAATCAACTTCACTCATTCCAAAAGTCCAACATGGAGAACTGGATCTTGCACTGGTATCACGTGATAAAGCGCAACACGGTCAGTTTCTTTTTCAGGAACCATTGGTATGGGTAGGAGATTCCCAGTACGAAGTATGGAGACGTGATCTTTTACCCATTGCAGTGTATGAATCAGGCAGCCAGGCTCAAATAGAAACACTATCGGCTTTAAAAAAGATAAACCGTCCATACCGCATTGTTTATCATAGTTCCAGCCTGGCTGGGCAGCTCGCGGCTGTGGAAAGCGGTCTCGCCGTGGCAGTACTGACACGTTGTAGCGTTCCCGATAATTTAAAAATTTTGCAAAACTTACCGACAGAATATGCACTGCCAAATTTAGGCGCAATGAATGTAGCGGTATTCCGTAGCAAAGAGTCACAGCACTCACCAGCCGTAGCTGCGATTTATAAGCAGATGATTCAAACATTGAGAATGAGACCTTCATTGGAATAAACCATGTTGCGCCTGTGTTTTGCCATCTGCTTTTGCCATCCGCTTTCGATCACGAGTTTTATACAATTGCGGAACATAGCCTCAATCAAGAAAGCCAACAGAAGAGGCCGACGGTATTCACATAAGCTCAGAATCTAAACAGCCCTATTATGATAATAGCGTCGTTACTTGTTAATGTGTGTGGATCGATTATGTGCCAACTACCGCCTTTCAGGATAGGGTTGTGAACTTCTGCGTTGTCAAATAACCGGACATTCAGGAGTAACTGATTAGGTCACTGCAAACGCTCGGAATACTGTTTCACACGCCTTACCTTTCCTTGCTACGTAGTATCTTTGTAACAGGCGTGCGAGTCACTTCTTTCCAACAGCTGACACTACTGTCCGGGGAAATCATGAAAATGCCAATTGAAGTTGGATTTTATTGATATATTCTCGCCTGTGCCTTCGCCGTGTAGCGATTGCACCTTCGGTTTTTGGCCGCTGAAATAAGCTGAAACGTAGTGCGGTTAAGCATAGTTTCAATGAAGAGTTGATGCCCTGTCTTTGCTGATAAATCTGGAGTAAAAAATAGCTGATCAAGGCAGTCAGAAGGTGAGTTCTTACGGCGTTTTCACTGCGACCTAAAAATCGTTTTATTTTAAGATTCTGTTTTATCCATTTAAAAAAAAGTTCGATACCCCAGCGTTTTTTATACAGTTCGGCAACTTCTTCTGCGGTGATTTCAAAGTTATTGGTAACAAGAACCAGAGGGGGTTCTTTGTCAGGCCGGTCTACGATTATTCTTCTAAGTGGTTTCCCATAATAGGAATTTATAGTTCTTCTAGCGTTCACTCGCTTATTGTTCATTTGAATCATAGCTTCTTCTAATATGCTCCCTGACTCTTCAGGAATATCCCGCTTTTCATAGCGAGTTACGTTGGCATTTTTCTTTAACCGGGTCACAAAAGTAGAGCCCTTCTCAGTGATCTGATGCCACCAGTTAAAGTCATAATAACCCATGTCAAACACATAGGTAGCCCCACTTTCCAATGGCGCTGTTTTACCTATTTTAAGATCATTGACCTGAGCTTCGGTAATGCGGGAAAATATGGGGCTGTCCTGGTGGCCTTCAATCATTAAATGTAACTTGAGGCCCTGACTTACATTATTTCGGTACTGTTTAGCCCAGTTATCAAAGCCCAGACCTTTCAGATGAATAGGTGATGAGTCAAGCAGGTAAAGCATGTCACCAAGTTCTCTTCTAAATGTTCTATGTACACCTGCCATCAGATAATCGCAGACACTCGCAAAAATGTCGCTGCTACGACGTGTATTAGCATCGGATAATGTGGGACGATTAATATCTCGAGTACCTAGGTGGTAGTGATGTGCTTCCTGCGCATTAAAAGCAGTCTCTAACTCTCTTAGAGTTTTAACCCCGGAAAGCTGTGCAAAGATCATAGAAACTAGTTGGTGCCAACTACTAAAACTCTTGAGGTATTTATCCGAGTTGTGTTCTTTAACTAGCCGGTCAAAAACTTCTCTCGGTAATCCTTCCAATAACTCTCTGAATCGTGTTTTACTATACATGTTGAAGCCTCGGGGTTGTTGAGTCGTATCAATGGGTTTTACCCTTTAAACCCTTTGGCTTCAACACTTTCAAAGCTCTATTTATTTTTTTCCCGGACAGTAGTGTTCAACAGCAAAAAGAAGTCACCACAAAATTGACGGGATTAATTTTGAACAGCTCTGCTGGCCCGAAGGGCGGAGGGCATGGATGCCCGGAGTTACAAAGCCGCACCGAACAAGCCCTTATCTCGTCAAAAGCATGGCCAAATCGCGGTCGGGCCAGACGCGTTCCAGACGCGGCTGTCCCTCAAATGACATAAGCTACATGGCCGTAGTAAATGCAGAAATTGCAGGAGGCAAATTTCTGCCCTTGCCATTTGCCCCCAATTTGACCGTGCTTTTGCCGCGGGCTTGAAGGGGGATTAATAAAAACATTTCAAGCATAGCTTGAAATCTCTATCAAGCTTAAAGCCATTAATGAGGCTGAATGAATTTCTTATTTCATTTCGAGGCAAAAGACAAGACTTGACCCCAGAGACACCATGGAGAGTCAGATGTTCTCATAATGTTCTCTATTTGTATACCGCGTAGACTAATTCCTTGAATTACCCGAAGTTCAGGGATGTGATGGCAATAAATAACCCCTGTTACTGTGGTCTATGTGTTTTAGTGGGTATTTGTACAAGTCTTGGCAAATCGAAATAAAATTACCCATATCTACCGACCTGCTCCTATAACAAAGCGTGAAACTTTAGTTCTTCCTATACTTCTCCCTATACTTCATGACAGCAAGACGATACTCTTTGGTATCTTCAAAAGAAACGGATATGTATTTACCAAAATAGTATCTGATGCGAAGAAAATGATGCTGTTCACCTGTAAATCGTGATCGAGTAGATCTTTATATTGTTATTCATGCAGATGGTTGGCGAGCATACGATAGTTTGGTCGATCTTGGGTATATGCTAAACATCGATTGTTACGGTTTAAGGGATTATCAAAACATCTATTCTAATTAAACCATGTAAACCAATGCCTTTGGCGGTGAGACACGAATAGGCTCTGCTGTTAGGGTGTTTAGAGAGGAAAATGGCATCCTTTAAACCGGCAAGTTCTACAAAGAGGCCATTATGAGAGAGTGGCAAAGCGAAGCTTGTGTTAAACAATATGTTGTGTTTGTGACCAAGTATCGTAGGAGACCGATTTGCGGGACGATTAGGAAGGATACTCCGGAAGTTATGTATCCAGCAAGGCATCAAAAGAAAAATATACGATGAAAGATCTATTCACATATTGGTGATGTTCCCTACGAAGTTTAGTGTGGCGAATACGATAGGCTTTCTGAAAGAGAAGTTGGCAATACGAATATTTCGAGACAATCTGCAAGTGTCGATGAATTTCTCTGGGGAGTATCACGCCAACCGTCTTGCGGGGTGAGGGATTGTGTTTGAAGGAGACAGAATATAGATTCAGTCATAGAAGGGGGGGATATCTATAAACTGCTAATAAAATTGTCAGAAATAATGGAATTCAAGTTAATCTGTTTCCTAAGATCCTAAGCAAATCTGCAAAGGGCAGGGAATATTGATAGGACATACAACATGTGTGAAATAAATAAAGAGAATACTACAGACATATTAATAATCGGTGCGGGATCAACTGGGCTAGGAAGCGCGTGGCGATTGCAAGAGCTTTTGGAGCGTAATAGATTAAATAAAAAGTTTAAGTGGATGTTAATAGATCAATCGGAACAAGCAGGTGGGGCGGCAGTATCACATACAGATGAATTAGGATTCACCTGGGATGTTGGAAGTCATGTGATATATTCGCGTTATAAATACTTTGATAATGTTTTAAATAAAACGATGGGTGATAATCTACTGAGCATTGAACGTAAAGGATGGGTATGGATGAAAAATAGATTTATACCTTATCCTCTTCAGAACAATTTACAACTACTACCACCGAATTATGTTATCGATTGCATATCTAACTATATAGCAAAGAACAACACTGAAATTGAGTCTTATAATAATTTTGAAGATTATGTAAAGAAAAATTATGGTCAACTGTTAGCCGAAGAGTTTTTTTTACCGTATATTTATAAGATGTTTGCCTATCCTGCTGAAGATCTTACGGCAGATTGGGTTAATCTGGCAAGTGGATCAAAATATAAAAATGTATCTCAAATAGATATACCACTTTTGCTCGATAACATTTTACGAAAAAAAGACTCACCAGGTTGGGAGAATGGTAACCATTTTCCATACCCAAAAATAGGCGGGTCTGGAAAAATATGGGAATCCATATGCAAACAGTTACCCGATCAAAATATGATACTTGGTGATGAATTAAAGGACTTGGATGTAGATAGAAAGGTGGCGATATTTTCCTCAGGGAGATGCGTCAAATACGACTTTATAATATCGACCATTCCATTGCCAGAAATTCTGAAGTTGTGTGATTATTCTGAAGCTCCATCTTTACTTTGCACTCGTGCACATGTCGTTGGTTTTGGCTTTAGAGGGGATAAACCATCAGTATTTTCTGACAAGATGTGGGTGTATGATGCAACAGAAAATTCACCATATTTTAGACTCTCGTTTCCACATAATTATTCAAACCATAATGTTCCAGATGACGGTGAACATTGGTCAGTTTTATGTGAAGTGAGTGAGTCTGATAAAAAAATTGTTAAGCGAGATAAACTAAAAGAGGATGTTTTAAGTTCACTAGAAAGGGATTTTTCTATTGATAGAGACAAGCTTGTGTCAACATTCTATAAAAGCACAAACTATGCATATGCAGTTCCTTCGCACGGGCGCGATGAACAATTAAAGCAGTGTGACGAATGGTTAACGAAAAGAGGTGTATTTTCTAGAGGTAGATTCGGTAATTGGAAGTATGAATGTGGGAACCAAGATAGTTCATTCATGCAAGGGGTTGAAGCTGTAGATAAGATATTATTCGGGATTGAGGAGATAACGCATCTACAGCCAGAATTGATAAATGAAAACTTGATCGATAGAACGCTATCCTATACATGAATTTATGATTGATTTTTCTGATAAAAAAATACTTTGTGTAATGGCTCATCCTGATGATGAGGTGCTCGGATGTGGTGGGGCTTTAGCAAAGGCGAGAGATGAGGGGGCTGAGATTACTGTTTTGCTTTCTTTGCAGCGTCGAGATTTGCTTGATCGATGTTCATGGAGTACTGCCTGTAAACAGTTCAATAGTGCTGTTAAATATCTTGGAGCTAAATCAGTAATTCTCAATAATTTATTGCGTGAAGATTGTAGTGGTATAAATGAGTCAATAGTAGAGAGCTCAATTAGTCCATATATTGAGCTGGCTGATATTGTATTTACACATCATTCTGGCGATGTCCATCATTCGCATAGGCTTATTTCTAAAGCTGTTGAAATTGCGACACGGCCATTCGAACGAAAAAAGTGGGTGCTTCAGTGTTTTATACCGACTTCAACAGATCAGGGCTATAGGACGCAATTTTCACCTAATCTTTTTGTTACTCTTAGTGAGCCACAAGCGATCAGAAAAGCAACGGCGATGGGTCTCTATAAGAATGAAGATAAACCAGGTCGTGACTATAGAAGTATTATTAATTATCTTCGTGTCGTGGGTAACAAAATAGGTAGTGAATATGCAGAAGAGTTCTTTATAGCAAGAGCTTTCTTGTAAATGAGTGGGTGCATACAAGTGTATTATGTTCGCATTAGTATTAAACGTATGGTCGACATTATAGGCTCACTGGTGGGTGTTGTAGTATTTGCTCCTATACTATTTATTTTTATAGTTGCAATTCGCGTTACCTCACCAGGACAAGCATTTTACGTACAAAAGCGGCTAGGTTTAGATTGTAAGTGTTTCTACATCTATAAATTACGTACTATGTATAGCGATAACGATAAAAGGCTGAACGATCTTCTGGCGATTGATGAGCGTGCTGTTGCTGAATATGAGGAATTTCATTGCCTAACTAACGACCCAAGAATTGCGGGTCCCTGGGCTGTTTTTGCAAGAAAATACTCAATAGATGAAATTCCGCAATTCATCAATGTGTTACTTGGGGACATGAGTTTAGTTGGACCACGGCCTTTAAGTGAGTCTGATTTCAATAACTTTATCCACCAAAATTATAAATATCAGAGGCAATCAGTGAAACCGGGGATGACGGGGTTATGGCAAGTATCAAGGAAAGGAAAACATGAGGTTTCAAAAAATATGGCAGAATTAGATATTATGTATGTCAATAATAATAAACTAACACAGGATATAAAATTAATAATAAAAACCTTTGGGGTTGTGTTGCGTGGTACAGGACAATTTTAAAGTCTAAACTGAAAACTACTGAATTTTAATCTCGAAATGGAGAAGGGGTAATGAGGATTAGGGAGTATTCTGATAAGAAAATATCTGCAATGAGAATTGCGGCGCAAAAACATATTTATAGTATCGTAAAATACTTAACAATAAGAAAAATATATAATATTGCTCTGGCGGTTACCGAGATGTACGCAAGTATAAGCAGAATAACCGCTATAACCCCTGTATATCAAGGCAGAAAACTGGAGATTGGATATGACTGAATCATCCGTCTATTCGGCCTCAATCTTTTCAACCCCCTGGATTTCTAGCTGAATCCACCCTTTTCCGCTGCTTTCCTGGACTTCCGGCCTGTTTCAGGCAACAGGCCGCCAAGCAACCTATCCTTCTGTTGCTGTACCGTGTAGAGAAGCGTGAAAACCAGCGCTATGCAAACCAGTCTGAACCAGGCGAGGCCCGTATTGCTGGCAGTAGCTCCGGTGGTGGCGGTAATGCGCCTTTCTTCATGAGGTGATGGAGCATTTTGTCGATGACTACCTGATCTTCGATACACGCAATCACCTTGGCTTCGCCTCCGCACTCTGGACAGATCGTCACATCGATGTTGAAAACACGTTTGAGACGCTGCGCCCAAGACATGGCCTTGTGCTGTTGCTCTGGTGTTTTTTCTTCGTGTTCATCGTGGGGAACAGCCCTTGCCGCGTTTAGCCGGCGTCACATCTACCCGGTGTTTGCTGTTGGGCGCGAATACGCCGTGAAACCGGGTCAGATTTACTCTCGGTTTCAGCACCAGTGCAGCCAGTTTGGCAATGAAATCCAGCGGCTCAAAGATGACGTGCGTCGTGCCATCACTGTAGGGCGTTTTGAGCTGATACCGGATATTCCCTGAGGGTGTCAGTGACAGCCGTTTCTCTGATACCGCTGGTCTCGTAATGTAACGGCACAGGCGCTCAAGCTTCTGCCGCTCCCAGGCCTGTGCCGCGACACCGGCGTGCAGGCTGAAACCAGATACCTTAGCTACCTGGGCAAACCGTTCTTCGTCTTCCCAGGACGGGATCGTCTGCAGCGTGAATACCTTGCGCCCCTACTGTGGCCCCACGGCAATGCGATAGCTGACCGAGCACCCCAATACCTGTTGCATCGGATCTTCATCGCACTCTTTCCAGGTTCCGGTAGCTATTCTCCTCATCGCGTTCCAGAAAGCCGGCAACCCGGTGGCTGATCGTATGCACCAGCTCTATCAGTTCCTGTTGTTCCGGCCCATTGGTGCGCTGGAACGTTTTCGAGCGTGTTTGGTTTCCATGTAAACCTAATCCAGGAACAGCATATGGAAATGTACATTGAGATTGAGCGCACTACCAAACCGCTGGATCAGCGTCACCGCACCGGTCTGCGCGGTCTTTCGAGTGAATCCTGCCTTCTGAATCAGATGGGATGATATGGCCCGGTACAC
>JBNLGQ010000060.1:0-33413 GCA_050306135.1 Gammaproteobacteria bacterium | reverse complement strand
CCGAATGGCACTTACTTAAGGCTAACACGACGTCATTGCGAGGAGCTTGCGACGTGGCAATCCCTTTCGGCAGATGGTCTCAGCACTGTTTAGAGATCGCCGCGCTAACGCTCGCGAAGACAGTTTTCAGCTTAAGTAAGTACAATTAGGGTCAGTATCCTTCAATCTTAATACCTGGTTATCAATATCATTATTCTTTTTTTGAAAGAAGAATGACTCATGGTTCAATCAGCTATAACTCGCCACCGTTTTATCGATGGTGCGATAGATATCCTCCCTCTCATTCTGGCCGCTATGCCATTTGGTATCTTATATGGTGCATTAGCTCAGGCTTCTGGCCTTTCTCTGTGGACATCGATGGCGATGTCATTTTTTGTGTTTGCTGGCTCCGCGCAGTTTGTCGCTGTAAATTTATTACTCACTGCGGCACCTGTACTGGTGATCGTGATTGCGACTTTCTTTGTTAATCTACGCCACTTAATGTATAGCGCTAATCTGCTTGAACATGTAAAGCAAACCCCCGCACCATTAAGAGCGATCATGGCTTTCTGGTTAACCGATGAAACCTTTGCCGTGGTAGCGAAAAAAACGAGCACTTCATATGATCCATCCTCTATTCACCTGTATTACCTCGGTTCGGCGCTAACTATGTATAGTAGCTGGCAGTTTTACAGTTTAATCGGCTATCAGCTAGGCACCCAGGTTCCTGATGCACAGACATGGGGACTGGATATCGCAATGGTGCTCGCATTCATTGGTATTGTCGTACCCTTGCTCAAAACATCCGCCATGTGGGTTTGTGCCATCAGTGCATTCAGTTTCAGCTTGCTCACCAAAGACTGGCCCTACCAAAGTGGATTAATATTTTCTATGTTGTTATCGATTGGGGTAGCTGTTCTGGTGGCACGACTGAGGAGTTCATCTAATGCATGATGTGTTATTAATCGCCGGTATGTTTGTAGCCACTTACAGCATTCGATATCTACCTTTTGCCTATGCACATAAAATCAGTTTTCCAGTCTGGCTACAGCAAGCCCTATCCTATGTGCCTGTTGCGGCACTGGTAGCCATAATTGCACCCGTGGTTCTATTTCATGGTACAGATAATATGGATTTGAGTTTGCAAAATGCTCATCTGGTGGCTGCGGTAGTTGCGTTTGCTATCTCTCTACTAAGTAGGAGTATGTTGTTTACGGTTATGTCAGGGCTGATAATGTTTACCTTGATTAAGGTGGTCTAATCAAGGTTGCACCATATGGTGTTGCAGGAGGCGAGCCGGGAGCATTGGGTATCAATTATGTAACATACATTGATGGTTGAGGAACACTGCTGCTAGCCAGGGGAGAGGTGAAGATGATGTCGGGTGGATATGTTCGTGATCAAAACACCAGATGGATGGGGGAATCTGAAGTGCCTCTGATCAGTCTGTAAACAGCTATTGGGTCGCTGAAATATCCTCACTCACTGTTTTTCAAGCAGGTTTATGTGTACTACTCCTACATTCCTCTGCGATTTTTAAACTACACTTTATAAGGAGACTTAAACTATATCGGTTAAAAAATTATCAGCTTTTGGCTGGATACTATCTTGCTGACGGTAAAATGGCTGTATGAGACTTGACTCTGGAGAAACCCGATGAGAAAACTATTCGCTGTGTTAATTATCCTCACTTCTTCATGGGTTGGGGCTGAATCGGTTGAGCAACTCATTCCAATGCAAGCCTCTGTCGCGAGTACCTATTATATCAATACAGAGATACTCGGTGCCGGGCAGCACTCTATGCTGGTAGATACCGGTTCTGCTTATTCGGTGATTAATGAAGAAACGCTGGCATATCTAAGTAGTAACGGTCAGGCAAAGTTTATCAAACAGTTACGTGGCCGTATGGCTGACGGATCAGAAAGAATAGTACCCCTGTATCGAATAGCAGCTATGAATCTTGGAGGAAACTGTTTAATCAAGGATGTAGATGTCGCCATTATGAATGGTAATTCCCGGCAAATTATTGGAATCTCAACATTAATGCGTGCTGCACCGTTTGGTATGTCGTTTGATCCGCCTGTACTTTCATTAAATCAGTGTGTGATGAAAGAACAGCAAGCGAGTCTGGTTGATGAGAATGAACTGGAAACAGTTCAGTAAAACAACCAGACTCTAACCCGTACTGAGTCTGAGCAGAGTCTGGTAAAAGCCATCCAAAAAGGAAGGAATGGAGCCTTTGGCAAGGGCTATAAAGGAACAATTGAGTATCGGATTAAGAATATTACCAAAGACTCCTGAGGGCTCTACTATTCGTTAATAACTTCAAATTTGGCAAATTCAGCCTGGTCTAAGGTGCCATCGGCATTTATATCTAGCTCTTCCCATTTTTCCGTCAAAACAGGATATGCAGAAGCCTCTTGTTTATTGATGGTGCCGTCTTTATTGGCATCAATTTTTGTGTACAGGCTTTGCTCGGCAGCTACTGACGCGCCAGAAAAAATAACTACTAGTGCTATAAGGGGTAATTTTTTTAACATAAATATCTTCCTAAAATTGAGTGATGAAACAAGTGGATAGAGTAGTGAACCCTTCCGCCGGTATGTATTGAGCAGGTCTTGAGCCAATCCTGAAATATCTTTAAATATCAATGTCTTAATGCTTTGTGTCGTTAATCTTAATAGATTGAACTGTCTCCAATTAGAGACAGCGATAGCGAAAAAAACTGATGAATAGCAAGCCACGATGGTTTTAACACTGTCGCCAGATAGAGACAGGAATATGCTGACCGGAGGCAGTCGTTTTTTATATTGAAAAGTTACAAAGTTGTGATAATTATTTTTCGCAATAGGATAGACTGATTGTTGTTTAACGCCATTATTAAGGGAGTAAAAGTGCGCTTCACAGTAGCAACTTCTATCAAGCAATTAATTTTAATTGGATTTTTTCTGGTAGCACTTCCATTAACGATAGTACTGATCAGTACCTTTTATCAGGTCGATTCGCTTTCCAGACAAATGCAGAAAACCTTAATCGAAACTTCTTCAACGACCGAGTCCAGTCGCATCATTGTCTCTCAGGTGCTTAATCTTGAGCGCACTGCCGGTCAATACTGGGTATTACGAGAGGCAGCACTATTAAAACGTTATCAGGATCAGCGACAGCAGTTACTCAGCAGCATAGAAAATTTTGCCAGAAATCCGTTAGGAACGGTCATATTGAAACGCATGGAGCAACTGATTGATGTCGAAAGACAGTTGTATGAAAAATTACAGCAGGCAAGTAAACAGCCTACAGGGATTACTGAACAGGCAAATTTATCTGACCTGTCAGCCCTGGTACGTGATCTCCCGCTAGATGTCAGCAGTAGTGTGAATGATAAAAGTCAGGCAATGAGTCAACGTATCGACAGCGTAGAGCGCTTGTTGTTAATTCAGGTGCTGGCATTAATACCATTGGCTTTATTAATCGCGACGGTGTTTAGTGTATTAATTACTCGCCCGTTACAGCAGTTAGGTAGCATTATTAACAAGCTGGGCAGTGCAGACTTTACTGGACAGATAGGTGTAAAAGGTCCGCAGGATATTCAGCAGTTAGGACAAAAGCTGGACTGGTTAAGACAGCAACTGGCGGAGCTGGATCAACAGAAAAAAATATTTCTGCAGCATGTTTCGCATGAATTAAAAACACCATTAACAGCCCTTTGTGAAGGGATTTCTTTATTACAGGATCGAGTCGCCGGGCCTCTCAATGCCGACCAGCTAGAGATTGTTGAAATCCTGTCTAAAAATGGTGTGCAGTTACAAAAAGAGGTAGAGGCATTACTGGATTTTAATTTGGCACTAAGTCAGCAAAAACCGGTATATGCAGAGCTCATATCATTCGATCAACTAATCGTTAAGACTATTGAAAAACATCTGCTGGAACTAAAGTCGCGCTCGGTAACAGTGGAGAAGGATTTGACACAAATTAATTTACAGGGAGACAGGATTCAATTGACAACAATAATAGATAATCTGCTTTCGAATGCGATTAAATACTCACCTAAAAATTCAAACATTCGTATCTGTTTAAAAGAAAATAATAATGATGCTCAGCTGGATGTCGTGGACAGCGGTCCAGGAATCGATCCGCAGGATGAGGTTCGTATTTTCGAGCCATTCTTTCAGGGGCGTCATGCTCAACAGGGTTCTGTATGCGGTACCGGCCTGGGGCTGGCTATCGTTAATCGTTACGTCCTGCTGCATCATGGATCAGTTAAAGTCATTCGATCATTAAAAGGTGCGCATTTACGAGTGAATTTACCTGTTCAAACGTCAGGTCTGGTAAATGTCTAATGATTAAAAATAGAGTTCTGTATGGCTCCTTGTGCTGTTTCTTAATTCTTCTAAGTGGTTGTCTTCAAAATCACGTGAAAAATGAATCCGACCCCATTGTAAAAACAGATTTGAAAACTGAGCCAGTAGCCTGTGAAGATGACCCGCTAGATTTTTATAATGCAATGCCTGTGCTGGACGATATGGATACTGGCGAAAAGCATGATCATGTTCTACCAGTCGAGCAACACAGGCAAGACTGTATGAAATTACGCAAGGCTATCCAGCTGAGCATTCCTGGTAGTAAGAAACAAAACGATGAAAAAGCGCTGAGTTTTTTAAATGAACTGACACAAAATTCCACTTTAGTGGGGCGAGACCTGAAATTTAGCATGTTGTTATTGCAACATGTATCTCAACGCGAGCAATTAAGGAAAATCATAGAAACCCAGAAAAAAAGCCATATTAAATCTGAACAGAAAGTTACCGCGTTAAAATCCCGGCTCGAAACCTTACAGTCACAACTCGATCAGCTGAAAAACATTGAGATAGAGATTGGTAAAAAAGAACGTTCCGTTATCAGTCCAATTGGTGAATAAAACAAAATGACAAAGCAGAAAATTTTACTGGTTGATGATGATGAAAGTCTGTTAAAGCTATTATCGATCCGCTTAAAAAATTCGGGGTATGACATTCAGGTCGCAGAAGATGCACATCATGCATTATCCCGTTTAGCTGTATTTCAACCGCATCTTGTTATTACCGATCTGCGCATGGGGGAGATGGATGGTCTCGCTCTGTTTGATCGTATCCATCAACAATATCCATCGCTTCCAGTTATCCTGTTAACTGCTCACGGTACTATCGCCGGAGCGGTTGATGCGACTCGAAAAGGTATTTTTAGCTATCTCACAAAGCCTTTTGATAGCCAGCAATTACTCAGAGAAATTGAGCAGGCTTTGCAGCAGTCTCATGCCTTCAGTACGCAACAGGAAGACTCTGAAGATCATGCCTGGCGTAATGACATCATCACACAGAGTCAGGCGATGGAAGAACTGCTTAAACAGGCGTTAAGACTGGCAAAATCAGATGTTAGCATCCTCATTCAGGGAGCAAGCGGAACGGGTAAAGAAGTGCTCGCTCAGGCGATTCATAAAGCCAGTCAACGCAGTGACCATCCGTTTATTGCCATTAACTGCGCAGCCATTCACGATAACCTTCTGGAATCAGAATTATTCGGCCATAAAAAAGGTGCATTTACCGGAGCAGACAGTAATCATACCGGGATGATTGAGTCGGCCAACAGGGGCAGCTTATTTCTCGATGAAATAGGGGATATGCCACTGGATTTTCAGGCCAAATTATTGCGCGCACTGGAAGAAAAGAGCATTCGTCCGGTTGGTTCCAATCAAACGGTGGATGTGGATGTGAGAATCATTTCAGCCACTCATGTCAATCTTGATCAGGCAGTAGAAAACAAAACCTTCCGCGAAGACCTGTACTATCGCCTTAATGTCGTGGTACTTGAAATCCCCTCTCTGGCTGAGCGTCGTGAAGATATCGCCTTACTTGCCAAACACTTTTTACATAAGACTTTGCAAGCAACCAATGACTGCGTAGCTCGATCATTTTCTCCAGAAGCTTTGCAACACATGATGAGCGCACCCTGGCCCGGAAATATCCGGCAATTACTTAATGTGGTTGAGCAGGTTGCCGTATTGAGCAATACACCGGTTATCTCAGAGCAGTTAGTGATTCGGGCCTTACGTGGCAAAACAGCAGTATTGCCGCCATTGTCTGAAGCGCAGCAGGAGTTCGAACAGAAATACCTGATTAGCTTATTACAGATGACGGAAGGCAATGTCACCAGAGCCGCCAGGTTGGCAAAACGAAATCGCACAGATTTTTACAAGCTACTGAATAAGCACCATCTGGAGGCATCAGCATTCCGTCAGCTTGAATAATGGCAAGCTCTGACCCTGCTCGGAGTATTGCCCACACAAGCTATCGGGTTGGTGCCTTAGTCGCGGATCAGGTAAAATTCCGCCTCACTTTTTGCGGATAGCCATGACTGTGTCTGACAGCCTACTCATCAATCAACCCTACTTTGAACACCTGGAACCAAAGCTTAAGGCCTTCCTCGAACATAAGTCACAGGTTTTACGCCTGTCGCTGCAAGATTGTCGGCAGGCCAGTGAGATAGCGCTGGATCTACAAATGTGGGGTGGCCCTACGATTGAAGAGCTATGGCCGGATGAATCCCGTATCACTGCCACCGGAAAAGCACATAAACAGCAACTGATGATGCAGCTGCGCGAGCGCTGGGAACAGCAAAAGGCGCAACTAAACACTTATCCTGCAGACAGCGATGCACCTAAAATCAGTGCCGCCGCTGAGCCCTGTAGTATCGAAAAGCAGGATCTGGGACTGGGACGCTGTCCGGTCGCATCACCGAAAACGCTTTGCTGTAATCTACAAACACTGGATGCGGTTGATAACTGTGGATATGGCTGTAGCTATTGCAGTATTCAATCCTTTTTTGATGGCAAACAAATCAGCTTTGATCGAGGTTTTGCCGACAAGCTAAAAAACCTTCAGCTTGACCCGGAAAAAACCTACCATATCGGTACCGGACAATCTTCCGACTCATTGATGTGGGGCAATAGTCACGGGGTACTCGATGCAGTGATCGAGTTTGCCGCTGATCATCCTAATGTGATACTGGAATTGAAAACCAAGTCGGCGAACGTCAGTCATCTGCTGAAGTCAAAGCCCAGCCGGAATATTCTATGCACCTGGTCATTGAATACGCCAACCATTATTGAGCATGAAGAGCATGGCACGGCATCCCTGGATAAGCGTTTGCAGGCTGCACGTAAAATGGCTGACGCAGGATATGTGGTCGGTTTTCATTTTCATCCAATGGTACATTATCAAGGCTGGGAAGAAGATTATCAGGCCATAGTCGAAAAGCTGGCTGAAATGTTTAGTCCTGATGAAGTCGCGCTGGTATCGATTGGCACCTTGACCTATATCAAATCAGTGATGAGTGAGATTCGTAAACGGGCGATTCCCAGTCAGATCCTTAAAATGCCGATGGTAGACGCGGCCGGTAAAAAGTCCTATCCGGATGAAATCAAACTCGCCATGTTTAAGCATCTGTATCAGAGTTTTCCTGATAGCTGGAAAGACGATGTTTTCTTTTATCTGTGCATGGAGAATGCAGAGTTATGGGAGCCCGTGTTTGGTTTTCAGTACGCATCCAATGATGAATTTGAAACAGCGATGAAAGGCAGTTATCTACGAAAAATATCAGATTTAATATGATGTTCACACAGAAGAGAGGTATTACGGACTTTCTGGTTAGCTCTGAACTACATAGTAAACAAGCTGCTCTCCACCTGAATACAATACAGACCATGAAATAACTACAACTATAAATAATGATGTATAGATAAAACCTGATTTAAAACCTCTGCTACGAAAGAAATAATAGGGGAAGGCGAGCAATCCAATAGTTATAATTCCGATATTTAGCAACTTACCCCTTTTGAATTCTATTTGTTGAGAATCAAGGTAATACCACCAGAAAGATAAAAACACTCCAATAAACGAAAACGGGATATCTGTTTGTGCAAACGCCATTGTATCTGGTTCGAAATACTGTGCTGCTGCACCATTAGAAAATGCGGCAATGGCTAAAAATACTAATATTCTATTCTTTGTGTTATTCATTCCTTTTCCATTTAATGAGCAAACAATTTTATAAGCGGAACTTGGAATAGTAGGTACTAGGGAATAGTAGGTACTAGACGGAACCTGAATTATTTTTGCTCTTGTTTTCCAGCCCAGACATACTAATCGATTGAAAAAGGGAATGTCAATGAATCCTGCATACAGCTCACTTTAACTGCAACCTTCTTTGCGGGTTCATCAAAAAAGAATGACAAGAGAAACGGTTCAAGTTGGTTGATCAATACCTGTCAGGTATTCTGATCACGAACAATATTTGAAAAATTGATTGTAGTATCTTCATAGTTCAACACAGATTTCAATTCATGCCACACGGATTCAGAATTGATGACTCTATCATGGCCCCAGTTGTTGGTGACCACCAGTTTGGTGAGCGGGCATTTAACAGAAAATTTTACTGGACCTGAAATATCGGCTAAGTCATCTGTTTTGTCATGCACGATCACCGTGTCATCACTGTATTCAGGCAGTGTTTTTGCTAGCTCAAACTCTCCATAATCTCGCTCATATTCTGATGAAAATTCACTACTGTATTGATTTAGTTTTGCTGGGCGTATCTTCAGCTGTTGTATCCTCTTGAGAAAGTAACTTTTGAAATCAAACACTGGTGCGATAAGAAATAAAGGCAGATGTTTTATCAGTTCAGGTTTGGCGCTAGCTGTAATCATAGCTCCGATATCATGGGCTACAACAGCGTTCAATCCATCAAGGTGTTTACCTTTTACAAACTGTAAAACCGTATTGGTAGTGGTAATCATTTGTTTAAAGGTCGCAGGCCTTTTGGATTTGAGGTTATGACCCAGATGATCAAATGCCAGTGCGGTAAAGCCGCACTCTTTAAGGCCTCGCATCAGAGAGAAGAACTGGTAGGCTCCACCACCACAGCCATGCACGAATACTATGGTTGGCCCCTGACCAATCTGATAGTAGTTCACTTTTCCATTAGACGTATTTATGACTCCTTTTTTAAAGCCGTCGGGTAGATTTCCTTCTTTTGGCTGATATGGGTTGAGAAGAAATTTATAGGAGTCAATCTTGACTGCACCACTTTTTGTAGAAAAGTGTTCACGAATTAAGTCAAGCGGCTTGAGTAAGGATGGTCGACTGGTTTTATTTATTTTCGACATAAACTGTAGAAAGCTCGCAATAGAGTTCAACTTCAGGCTGGGTACTATAAGACCTTATTATTAGTGTTTAAATGTAATTTTTTCTAACTATGACAAATATCCAATAGAAATTAGCTCAATTGATAGACAATAGATACACCCAGTCCACAGGTTAAAACGCCGATAGCTGTTTGCAGACCATTATGCATCCAGGTGAGTCCATTTGCTGAAGCGCGTAGTGGTATCGCGATGATGATAGAGAGTATTGCCATACCAAGCATCGAGCCTACACCAAACAGCAGCATATACCATAGCCCCAACCATAATGAGTCTACAGTTTCCATGGTAAGCAGTATCAAAGCGGCAGACCCCGCCATACCGTGCATCAGACCAATCATCAGGGTGCGGAATGGAAAGCTGTGATCATGGCTGTGCTCATGTTTGCTCAGTTCGTGAGATGGCTCTGCCTGATGGGAATGAGCATGGATATGAGCGGTGGATTGATTATGACGGTGTATATGATAATGAATGCGATCGCGGACTACGCGGCGTAATACATCCAGACCCAGTGCTATCAGCATGATGCCTACGCCAATCTGAAGAAAATAGGTGAGTTTCTCTGGAACGACGGTATCCATCCAGATAACTACTGAGCCGAACAGAAACAGGGTAATGGTATGACCCAGACCCCATACCAGGCCATGCCGAATGCTGGAGCGGATGGAGTTGTTCTGTTGGGTGGTGATTGCGGCGACTGCGGCAAGATGGTCGGCATCCAGCGCATGGCGCATGCCGATCATGAATCCTAATAATAACAGGCTACTCATCAACATATCCTCGGTAATTGTTCACCAACAAGCATATCGACTATACGGTCGCCACCGAATCGAGTTTTCAGGATAACACGTTGTTTCGGTTCGGCTACCACTTCGGCCACTATACGGCTATCTTCGCCCTGTGGGTGAGCCTGCATGACCTTAAGTATAGCCTCAGCTTTA
Organism: Gammaproteobacteria bacterium; assembly: GCA_050306135.1. GTDB lineage: Bacteria > Pseudomonadota > Gammaproteobacteria > JACNJF01. Next base: position 23,261 of record JBNLGQ010000060.1, on the reverse strand, counting down.
TCTGCTGGAACCACGGCGATGACCTTGCCTTCGTTGGCCAGATACAGGGGGTCGAGTCCGAGAATTTCGCACATGCCACGCACGGCATCGCGAATCGGCAGGCTGGATTCATCAATCCTTATCGCGCAGTTGCTGGACTCGGCAAATTCATTCAGCACAGTGGCAATCCCGCCGCGTGTTGCATCGCGCATGCAGTGAATATCCGGGCAGACCTCTAGCATTGCCTGTATCAGAGAGTTTAATGGCGCACAGTCTGTCTGGATGGTGTTTTCCATCGCCAGTTCGCCGCGTGCATCGACTATGGCTGCACCATGATCGCCGATATAGCCGTTGCAGATCACCACATCGCCGGGTTGTGCACGATTTGCAGCGACATTGATGCCAGCGGGAATGACGCCGATACCGGCAGTATTGATAAACAGCTTGTCGGCAGCACCTTTGTGTACCACCTTGGTATCACCGGTGACGATACGTACACCACATTCATCTGCGGTAGCCTTCATCGAACTCACGACCCGGCGTAAATCCTCTACAGAAAGGCCTTCTTCAATAATCATGCCGCAGGTCAGGTACAGGGGTATCGCACCACCTACGGCAAGATCGTTAACGGTGCCGGTCACCGCCAGCTTGCCGATATCACCGCCGGGGAAGAACAATGGATCCACCACATAGCTGTCGGTGGTCATCGCCAGCTGCTGTCCCTGTTGCGCCAGAGCCTGTAGATCAAAACGTGCCTGATCTTCCAGTATGTTCAGTTCGGGGCTGTCAAAGCCGGCGACAAATACATCATCGATCAGGTCGCGCATGGCCTTGCCACCACTACCATGTGACAGGGTAATGGTATCGGCGTGTAACTTGCGTGAGCGGATGGGTTTTTCTGCGTTCATGCTGCGCTAGCCCCCTCGGTTTGATTGCGCTTTTCCAGTAATTCAGGCAGGTTGCCAAAGTTATAATAGGCGGCACAGGCTCCCTCGGAGGAAACCATTAATGCCCCCATTGGCGTTTCAGGTGTACAGCTGGTACCAAATACCTTGCATTGCCAGGGCCGTATTACCCCTTTGATAACTTCGCCACACTGGCAGGATTTTGGATCAGCGATTTTCAGGTTAGGTACATTGAATTTCTGTTCTGCATCGAATGATGCAAATTCCTTGCGGATGCGCACCCCGGAGTGATCGATAGAGCCAAGTCCGCGCCATTCAAAGAATTCGCGTAGCTCATACACTTCATGGATTGCATTCAGGCCAGGTGAATTGCCCGTTTTAGGCACTACTCGCTGATACTGATTCTCGACTTCACAGCGTTTTTCAACGAACTGTTTGATCACCATATAAATCGATTGCAGGATATCCAGGGGTTCAAATCCAGTGATGACGATGGGTTTCTGATACACCTGAGGAATAAAATGGAAGGGTTCTTCTCCTACCACCATGCTGACATGGCCGGGGGCAAGAAACCCATCAACCCGCATATCGGGCGAATCCAGTACGGCCTTGATAGTAGGTACCGTGGTGATGTGATTACAGAACAGAGAGAAGTTTTTTATGCCTTCACGTTTTGCCTGTAACAAAGTAAGGGCTGTGCTGGGCATGGTGGTTTCAAAACCTAATGCAAAAAAGATGACCTGTCGGTCAGGGTTTTTGCGTGCCAGATCCAGTGCATCCAGAGGTGAATACACCATGCGGATATCTGAGCCTTCGGCCTTGGCCTGTAGCAGGCTTTTCTTCGAACCGGGAACGCGCATCGCATCGCCAAAGGTGGTGAAGATGACATCGGGGCGTTCTGCCAGCGATACGCAGTCATCTACTCGACCCATAGGCAGTACACATACCGGACAGCCGGGGCCATGCACCATTTCCAGGTTATCCGGCAGCATCTGTTCGATACCATAGCGGAAAATGGTATGTGTATGGCCACCGCAGAATTCCATGATCTGCATCGGATTCTTTTTATCATAGGGCAGCGATTGCATCATTTCGGCAATCTTGATAGTCAGGGAACGAGCCATTTCCGGATCGCGGAATTCATCTACAAATTTCATCTCATTGCTCCTGTTGTTCTTGTTGTTGGGCGAGTAACCCACGTTGGTCGGCGAGCAGGGTGTGGGTCAGATCCCACAGTATGTGATAACAGGCGACATGCACTTCCTGCACTCTATGAATGGAATCGGTATCCACCACCAGACAGTGATCGAGCAGCCCGCTGGACAGCATTTCACCACCAGTATTGCCAGAAAAGCCTATAGTGGTTAAGCCCATGGCATGTGCCTTACGAAAACCATCCAGCAGGTTGGCAGAGTTACCACTGGTAGAAAAACCAATCACACAATCGCCTTTTCTGGCATGCGCTTCAATCTGACGGCTGAATACATGTTGAATGCCGACGTCGTTGGCGACTGCGCTGAAAAAGGCGTTGTCATTATTCATATTAAAGGCAGGCAGACTGGGGCGACCTGCGGTAACCGGGTGCTGGAATTCCACTGCGATATGAGAGGCATCACAGCTTGAGCCACCATTTCCCATGGAGAGTAACTTACCACCTTGCATATAAGTATTGGCAACAGCCTGCGCTGCGTTGACCAGTGCCTGAGCATGCTGGTCAAAGAAGTTTTGCTTAACATCGATGCTGTGCTGTGCCTTTTGTTTAACCGATTCCAGAAGTGCGGTATTTTCGCTGGCCGCATCTTTTTTGCCCTGATGTAGAAAAGGGTAGAGCGATTGTAAGGGATCGGTTTTGTCGTTCATTTTACTAACCTGGAAAAGAGATTGCCGCGCTGACGCTCGCAATGACAACCGTAGTCATTGCGAGGACGCCTGCATGGACGCAGGTGGTAGGGAGAAGCAGGAGGCCAGAGCCGAGCTTGCGACGCGGCAATCTCCCTTGATGTTAAAAACGCAAAATTCACAATCCACCACCCGACTGCTGCATCGCATCCAGTTCCTGTTGAACCTCGCCTAGCTCAGCCAGTATCTGCAGGGTTTTCTGCGCTTCCTCTTCATCGATGCGACTCATCGCAAAACCGACGTGTACCAGCACCCAGTCGCCAATACAGGATTCAGAGGGATGATCATCGGAAACAATGCAGGCAATATTCACCTGGCGCTGGATACCGTTGACATCCACGCGCGCCATCAGGTTATCGGCGTCGGTGATTTCTACAATTTGACCAGGGATACCAAGGCACATATTAATTCGTCTCCAGTTGTAAACGGGCAGCAGCGATGGCTGCCTGCCCGATTGCCAGTCCCCCATCATTGGCGGGGATCTGACGATGTGTTAATACCTGCAAACCCTGTTCGGTGAGCAGATTTCGTGTCAGTGTAAACAGTGTCGGGTTCTGCATAACACCACCTGACAAGGCTACCGTATTTATGCCATGCTGTTTGGCTATAAAACTTACCATATCCAGAATCATTCGAGCCAGAGTGTGATGGAAGCGAGCCGAGATCATGGCAGGCTCGATACCCTGTACCAGATCATTGAGTAAGGCATGCCACATGGGAAGCGTATTGATGCGAGCCACAGGGCCTGAATCCTTGATGATATCAAAGGGGTAAGCCTGAGCCTGTTGCAGCTGTTGCGGCTGGATCAGTGCTTCCAGTTCGATGGCTGCCTGGCCTTCGTAACTGATTTCATCTGCGCATAAACCCACAGCCGCAGCTACTGCGTCAAACAATCTGCCACAGGATGAGCTTAAGGGCGCGTTGGTGTTGGTCTGAATCATGCGCTGTAAGGTTTTTACCGGTTTCTGATTCAGGTATTGAAACAGATCCAGCTTGCCAAATTGCTGATTGAGATCAAGCCAGCTGCCAGTTTGGTTCAACTGGGCGAAAGTATTACGCCAGGGTTCTAGCATGGCTTTAACCCCGCCGGGTAGAGATACCGGCATCAGACTACCCAGACGCTGATAATCGTAATAATCCGCCAGCATGAATTCGCCACCCCATAAGGTGTCGTCATCGCCCAGGCCCAGACCATCCAGCGCGACGCCAATCACCTGACCCTGATCGATACGCCAGTGGTTATCTGCCATACAGGCGGCGATATGCGCATGATGATGCTGTACCTCGATTAATGGTAGCTTGTTCTCATGGGACCATTGTCGTCCCAGTTTACTGGACAGGTATTCAGGGTGTTTATCGATAACCAGGGCATCGGGTTTGAAGTCAAATAGCCGCTGGTATAAATCCAGGTTTTTTAATGCGTCTTCATAGGTTTGATAGTTTTCCAGATCACCCATATGCTGAGACAGGGTTAGCTGTTGACCACGCAGCAGGGCAAAGGTGTTTTTCAATTCTGCACCCAGCGCCAGGACCTGATTCTGGTTGTTAAAGTCATCGGGTAATGCAATAGGTGCCGGAGCAAATCCACGTGCCCGACGGTAATACTGGGTTTGTCCATCGATGATACGTAAGACCGAGTCATCAATGCGATTGACGATAGCGCGATTGTGCAGCAGAAAGTAATCAGCAATATCGCCTAGCTTTTCGAGCGCCTGATCATTATCAATGCACTGGGGTTCATGCGAGGCATTACCCGAGGTTAACACGATGGGCGCGTCTAACTGCTGCATAAGTAAATGATGCAAGGGCGAGTAGGGTAGCATGAAGCCGAGTGATTGTTGTGCTGGTGCCAGTTGATCAGATAAGGTGCAGGCATTACCCAATTTTTGTAACACCAGAATGGGTGCAGCCGGGCTTTCAAGTTGCTGCTGTTCCAGCTCGGAGACACTGCAGTAACGTTTAATCTGTTCAACATCTGCGGCCATCAGGGCAAGTGCCTTAAAGGGTCGATGTTTGCGCTGGCGCAGTTCCTGTACGGCCTTATCGTTGGTTGCGTCACAGGCCAGTTGAAATCCACCGATACCCTTGATGGCGATAACTTTGCCCTGCTTAAGCAATTCAGCAGTGTGGGCAATAATATCCTGAACAAGTTCTGGATTACCCTGATAATCACAAAGCTGTAAAACCGGGCCGCAGTCAGGGCAGGCATTGGGCTGGGCATGAAAACGTCTATCTAATGGATTCTGGTATTCCTGTAAACAGGCTGGACATTGTTCGAATTCATCCATGCTGGTGAAAGGTCGATCATAAGGAATATTACGTACTATACTCAGACGCGGGCCACAATGGGTGCAGTTGGTAAAGGCATAGCCAAATCGGCGATTTTCAGGATTATTAATATCATCCAGACATTGATTACAGGTAGCCGCATCAGCGACAACTCCGGTATTTATCTCGCCAGTCGGGCTTTGTTGAATGGTGAAATCACCAGAAAGGGTTTCATTGGTCGCGGGAAAGCAATCAATCGAATCTATCTGAGCCAATGGTGGTTTATTCTGCCAAATTAAATCAATAAACTGCTGAATAGTTACCTCATCAGCCTGAGCGGTTATCAGTACGCCATCTCCATCATTGTAGACGCTACCGCAAATTTCGAGCTGCTGCGCAATACGATAAACAGTAGGCCTGAAACCCACACCCTGTACCTGTCCACGCACTCGAATCTGCTGGGTGTTAGCTGTGCTCAATTGTGCTTGAGTAGTCGCTTGCATATCAGTGCACCGTGCAAACCATACAGGGGTCAAAGGAGCGGATGATGTGCTGAATACTGGCATCGATGGTTTGTTCGTTATCGATGATGGTATTCTCTAATGCCTGTTCCAGTGCACCGGGTTGCTCCTGACGATCACGCGGTGAAAAATTCCAGGTGGTTGGAGCAATAATCTGATAATTTAAAATACGACCATTCTTGATGCGCAACCAATGGCCCAGACTACCGCGCGCCGCTTCCACCATGCCGGCACCCTGTGCTTCATCAGGAATCGGTTTGCTGTGGCAATAGGCATCACCCGTGGTGAGCTGTTTTACCCAGCGTTCCATTTGCGGTACCACTAATGCCAGTTCCAGTAGACGGGCGATGACTCGGTTTTGAACATTGCCACCAGATTCTGCAACCAGTTCGCGTATTAGTGGATGCCCCTGTACCTGCTGTCTGGCCAGTGCGCCCACTTCCATCACCTGTTGATTGAGACGTGGTGCCTTACACCAGCTATAGCCTTTATTTTCATCGCTGTCGGGGATGGTGCTGCCGTGATAGGGGTGTTTGGCTTCCATCTGTGAATTGAGCCAGCTATGGGTGATATCTTCTCTGATTGCTTCCGGGTTTAACTCGGTATATTGCTGATGCCACACACCACTTCTAAATAAATGCTGTTGTTCAGTTTGATAGGCACCATAACTCATGAACTGGTTACTGGCCTCTCCCAATGTATGCAGATTCAGGTCACGAGAGATATTCAGAAAATGCGCAAAATCATTGTCAGGGGTATTCTCAATAAGGTTCCAGAGCTGCTGTGTAGAGCTCAGTTCAGTCACCTGCTCCAGTTCGCAACCAAATACTACATCCTGCAGGAAATATCGAAATGCCGAGACGGTAGTACCGAGCCTCATACGTTCCTGGGTTTCAACCGGGCGTGTGGTACCACCGGGTTGTATGGCCAGTGAATGCGGCCATTTTCCTGCAAGTATACCGGTCAGATGTAAGAAGGATGAACGTGCGGGTAAAACCTGATTGGCCGCTTTACCAACTTGCGCTTTAAAGCGTGCCTGAATACCGCTAAACCAGGGGCGGTCTTTATAACAGTCACGCGCAAAGTCTGGCATGAAAAACAGATAAAAATGTGTCAGATGATCGGCCATGTTTTCTGCAGCCAGGATCAGATTGCTTGCAAGCTGTCCATTAGCGGTGGGCTGAATGCCCTGTGCCTCGGCAATTGCATTAGCTGCAGCGACAGACTGTGATACCGAGCAGATGCCGCAGATACGTGGTGTGTAAATCAGAGCATCAAGAGGATCTTTGCCATGTAGAATCTGCTCATAGCCGCGAAACAAGGGTGCATTTACCCAGGCTTTCTGAATACGCTGTTGATCGGCTTCAATCTGAACCTCAAGATCACCTTCCACTCGATTGAAAGGACCCAGGATACGTCGGTTTGTTGAACTATCAGTCATAATCAGCTCTCATCCTTTTCGTCATGCATGCCGGGTGAGATGCGAATATGATCGGATACGGCATTCACCTTAAGACGTTTTGGCGTCGCTGCTTTTGAAAGGGATGCCAGTGCTACAAACCAGGCCTTGGGCATATCGGTTGGCAATCCTACCGGGATGCCAGCGATTTTAGGGGTTGTGGTAAAGCAATGCCCCGGCTCTTCAAATTCGGGTGCTGTACAGTTGATGCATGCATAGCCACCGCGCAGACAGGAGCCTTCGCCATTCCATAACCGTGTATTGCAATCGGCGCGTGCCTGGGTGCCCAGGCAGCCCATATGTTCCATCATGCACCCCTGGTCAGAAGGCTTAATCGCACTGGCCTTGAATTCATAGTATTCATTACGCGGGCAGCCATGATGCACCAGGTGATTGGTATAGCTACGGGGTCGGTTATAGCTGTCGAGCTGGCTTTTAACAAAACCCTCATCGGATAGCTGTATCAATGTTTCTATGACCCAGTTGGGGTGAGTGGGGCAACCGGCTACATTGATCACTGGCAAATTTTCGCGACAGTGCCAGTTTTCACCCAGTAATCCTCCTGTCTGTTGGCCCTCAAACTGCAGTCCACAGGCTTCACCGGGGTTGCCACCCGCTGAGGTAATACCACCAAAGGCAGCACAGTTGCCGATAGCAAGCGTATATCTGGCTTTTTCAGACAGGCTTTTAATCACATCAAACATGGGCCGTTTGGTACCACTTAGTAAATGAAATCGCCCACTACCTGCCGGTCCCATCATTACAGAGCCTTCAAGGCATAGTGCGTCCAGTTTTATTTCATCATTTTCAAGTTTTTGTAACAGGCTATGGAACTCATCCCCACTAGCTTCGCTGAAAGAAGGGTGCCAGAGGAGATTTATACGGCTATGCCGTAATGATTGATAAAAATCGGGGGACTCAGCATTGAGTACCGACATGCTGCAACCACCGCAGCCACCTGACTGTAACCAGAGTACATTGAAGCCGGACATGTTAATCAGCCTCAAGTGGCAGGCTTAATTTGAACTCGGCTCCCTGTTCATTACTGCTAACCGTCAGGTCTCCCTGACATTGTTCTGTGGCCAGACCATAGCTGATGTATAGCCCCAGGCCGGTTCCACTACCGACTGATTTGGTAGTAAAAAAGGGGTCAAAGATTTTTACGATATCGGATTGCGTGATACCGTGACCATTATCGCGTATCAGAATATGTACTTTTGACCGGTCGATATTTATTGAAATAGCAAGCTTTGGCTGTTCTGTGTCCAGCATCGCATCGACTGCATTCTGAATCAGGTTAACCAGTATCTGATGGATATAGCCTTCATTGTTGTTAATCATCAGAGAGGCAGGAAAGTCATTACTGATATCGAGTTTTATAGTGGCTGATTTCAATACCCAGGAAGCTGCGCGATTGATCACCGGGATCAGGTTGAACTCCTGTTTCTGGCTCTGCTGAGGGGTGGTGAATCGACGTAAATTCTGTACGATTTCACTGACCCGCTCAGCGCCTTCCAGTGAACCATCAACCAGGGGACCAATATCATCCATCATTGCATCGATACGTAATTCTCCACGCAGCTTTTCACGCCCAGCTTTGGAGGTGTTGCTATGGATAGCATCGATATACTGTTTGAAATTTTGATGATAGTTTTTTAAGGCATGCATATTGGCATACAGAAAACTGATTGGGTTATTCAGCTCATGTGCAACGCCAGCTACCAGTCGACCCAGGGATGCCATTTTTTCTGATTGAATAAGCTGTAACTGGGCGGTTTTTAATTCTTCATGCGCCTTATGCAATGCTGAGTATGCCTTGCGTAATTCACCCAGTGGTCGTCCAGTAATGACCAGTCCGGAGAGTCGATTCTTGTTGTCAAAGCGTGCGTTGCAACTAATAGCCATCGGTACGCTCTGTTTTTTGTTATCAATTAAATCAACTTCACAATCTATTAAGGAACCAGAGCGAATATGTTCAGGAAAATCGGAGATCATAGGTAGATCTTTTTCCGAAAACAGATGGTGGAGAGAACGGCCTTTCAATTCGCTATCTGAGCATCCAATGAGTTCGGTTAAGGCCTTATTGACCTGCTGGATATGGCCATTGATATCACACACGATTAGAATGTCGGAGATCGAGGAGATAACACTATTAATAAAACTCTGAGCATTCTCCAACGCTGAATTTTTCTCTTCCAGTTCAACCTGGTAGTGTACCAGATCAGCGTAAATACTATCCATTTGCTGGATGACTTCTATCCAGGCTTTATCGTCAGCACGACGTACCTGCTGATCCAGATCACCAGTCAGGCCAGCCTGATTGGTCAGGCTTGAGGTTGCTTGTGAGAGCAGGTCATTCATACGACGTGAATGGATTCAATATTGCTGTTTTTTTCCAGCCCATAACGTTCCAGTTTATTGCGCAAACCCACACGCGACAGTCCCAGCTCCTGAGCCGCCTGGGTTTTATTCCAGCGTAGGCGCATCAGGGTTTCTTTCAGAATGCGCGCTTCCAGAGACTCAACGCGTTCCTTTAGCGTGCCTTCTATACCCGTCAATAACATCATGTCTGCCTGAGATTCTTCAGGCGTCGCATGCAAAATTTGCGGGGAGACCAGATCCGATCCCAGATAGTCTTCATGCCCCAGTACCAGCATGCGTTTAATTTCGTTTTGCATTTCACGCACATTGCCTGGCCATTGATAGCTTTGAAAGCAATTCAGTACCTCTTCGCTGATGCCTTTGACCCGTTTTCCCAGCTGATCCATGGTTTGGTTGAGGATGGCAATGGCCAACGGCGTAATATCGCTACGACGTTCCCGTAATGGTGGAATCTTGACTTCAAAAGTGGCAATACGATAGTACAGATCCTGACGGAATTTGCCGCTGCGCACATCCTCTTCCAGATCTCGGTTGGTTGCTGCAATCACACGCACATCAATCGGGCGACGGCGGTTGCTACCCAATGGGCGTATTTCGCCTTCCTGTAAGACTCGCAATAGCTTCACCTGAAACGCCGGTGAGGTTTCACCGATCTCATCCAGAAAGATGGTGCCGCCACTGGCCCTTTCGAACAGACCGACCCGGTCATCGATGGCGCCGGTAAAAGCACCACGTTTGTGACCGAATAATTCACTTTCGAGTAATTCGTCGGGCAGGGCGCCACAGTTTTCCGCTACAAAAGGCTTGTCCTGACGCAGACTGTTGTAGTGCAGGGCGCGTGCACACAGTTCTTTACCTGTCCCTGACTCGCCACTGAGTAATACATTCACATCGTAGGGTGCAACACTGCGAATCAGGTTACATACCTCATTCATGCAACTTTCCGGGCTGCGTACTATGCCCTGATCCCAGTCGTAACGTGCTTTCAACAGGCGACGCTTTTCGATCATGGCCTGCTCGATGGTATCTGGTTTGAGTTTGAGCTCAACCGCTAGCTGTTCATTTTCTCGTTGTAATCGAAATAAATCGACGGCGTTATTTAGTTTGGTGATCAGTTCATCAGGGTGCCAGGGCTTGGTAATGTATTGATAGATGCCACCCTTGTTGACTGCCGCAATAATATCTTCAGCCTCGGTATAACCGGAGATAATGATGCGAACTACATCGGGGTAGGACTCGCGTACCTTTTGTGAAAATTCAACGCCGCTCATGCCAGGCATGCGTTGATCGCAGAGCATTACCTGTATCCATTGCTGACGTAATATTTCCTCGGCCTGAATGGTGTCGCTAGCGGTAAACACCTCGAAACGATCACCAAGAATACGTTGAATGGATTCCAGCGATCGCTGTTCATCATCTACTACCAGTACGCTGGGTAATGCCTCCATTATTTATACTCCTGCTGCAGTCCGTTCTGACTGGGGCTGAAATCCTATTAAGCGGCTTTGATGGGTCAGCTTGATCCACTGGTACCAGTGATCCAGACCTTCCCCGGTAGTTGCAGATACCTGAAATACCTGTATCCCCGGGTTTACCCTACGTGCATATTCGATGCATTTTTCGACATCAAAATCCAGATAGGGCAACAGGTCGATTTTGTTCAGTAGCAACAGATCCGCAGCGTGGAACATATCAGGGTATTTGATGGGTTTGTCTTCGCCTTCGGTAATCGACAGTATCGCTACCTTATGCGCCTCGCCCAGATCGAAGGCGGCTGGACAGACCAGATTACCGACATTCTCTATAAATAATACGGACTGATCCTGGGGTGCCAGATGATCGATAGCATGCCCCACCTGATGAGCATCCAGGTGGCAGCCTTTGCCGGTATTAATCTGAATGGCTGGTACGCCGGTTGCGCGGATGCGGTCTGCATCGTTGGAGGTTTCCTGATCACCTTCGATGACTGCCAGAGGCATGTCGTCTTTCAGGTCATTCAGGGTGCGTGTAAGTAGAGTTGTTTTACCAGAACCGGGGCTGGATACCAGGTTCAGTGTGAGCATGCCCTGACGCGTGAAGCGGTTGCGGTTGGCCTGAGCATATTCATTATTTTTGCCGAGTATATCCTGTTCGATCTGCACCATACGTGACTGGCTCATGCCGGGGGCATGTGCATGTGCTGCGCCATGTCCATAATGGTGGTCATGATCATGTGGATGATCGTGATCGTGGCTGTGAGTATGATCATGAGGGTGTGAGTGGTCGTGATCATGGTTATGGTCATGACTGTGGGCATGGTGATGATCGTGTGAATGTTCGTGTTCGCCTTCTATACGGCTTTCGCCTTCACCGCATCCGCATACTGTGCACATGGTTTTCTCCATTGTTATTTGGTTTGGGGCCTATTTGTTTCACAAGGCCTTTTATTTGTGGGAAATATCTAGTTACCACTTCCCGGATATTTGTTTCACACGCTTTAGCTTTCCTTGCTCCGTAGTTAACTACGAGTACGCGTGCGAGTAACTTTCTTTACTGGAAAATGCTCCTGCATTTCCAGATCTTCCACCATCCATGGCGGTCGTAAAAGAAAGTCACCAAAGAAAGCGCGCCCCACAAGCCCTTGGGTCGTCAAAATAGCACCCAGACCGGGGTCGGCTCAGACGCGGGTCCAACCGCGCTGAACCTCAAATTGCATCCATGCCATTTGACCCCGGCCTGGATACTATTTTGCCGCGGGCTTGAAAGGGTAAAAACCTCTATAAACCCGCTACTAACTTTGTCATCGCGAGCGGCAGCGCGGCGATCTCAAAACTTTAACGGAGCAAGGACAGCTCTTGCGTGTGAAACCTTAATCCGGCCAGTTGCTACCCCATTCTTCCGTATGCATTCCCACGCAGAGCGTGGGAACGAGAGGAACTCCTGTCGTCTTACTCGACTTCGAGTTCCTTAATTCTCATCTCGTCACCACTGGTGACCTGTAACTGATAACTGCCACAATCCGGGCATTCATCAAAGCGTTGTTTAACGCTGACATTTTTGCTGCATTGCATGCACCAGGCCTGCCCCGGCACGTTAATAATATTCAGTTCTGCGCCATCTGCCAGACTATTGCGGGTGACGGCATCGAAGCTGAATATCATGGCTTCTATTTCGACTCCAGCCAGGTCGCCAATCTCTAGCCAGACGCTTTTAACTTTCTCGAAGCCCTGTTTTTTGGCTTCGCTTTCTAATACCTGAAGCACGCCTTCGCATAGCGACATCTCGTGCATCAGGTCAGTGAACCTTTAGTTCATAACCGACGCAGGGATCGATTACGTTGATCATCAGGCGTGCCAGCTGTTGTAACAGAACGGGATCTTTGCTGGTCAGGTTTCCCAGGCTGTGTGCGATCAGGCCCTGTGGATGAAAATTCCATTCGGTAGGTGCAAGTATCTGGTACTGGCTGATCAGGTCATTTTCTATCTCTACACGGTGGATCAGGCGTCCACGTGCTGCTTCTGTCTGCGCCAGACCTATGTTGGAGTTAGAACTATTCGTCACTATAGAATCTGACGATTCAATATCTGTCAGTAACTGGCGTAGCTGAGTGGGTATGCGTGCTAGTTCCAGCAGGCGCGCTACCCAGCGGGTAATCAATGTGTTGTGAAACTCCTGTGCCAATGACTGTATTAAGGGCTGATCCATCTGGCGCGACAGGGTGGTGGTTTCGTATTGCTGACCATGCCACTCGGGCCGTGCAATGAATTGCTCTGCGCTGCTGTCGTTAAAGCGTTGCATGAGTTCATTGTTATCCAGCTCGGGTAAGGGGTCTAGACGCGAAAAACCCTGCGATGTCCAGCCGTGATCGCAGATGATAGAAAGCGAGTTGGTGGCTGTGCTGTCATAGCCCTTGGACCAGTTATACAGGGTGTCTATATCATTGATCTGCAACCATTGTTCAGTAGGCTGATGGTAAATGGCCTGTTGCAGGGTGTTTTCCAGCTGGTCAATCAATTGACGTAGCAGTTGACCATCTGGCTGTAATTGGCTATCCAGAGAAAAAGCATCACCATTGGCAAATAGAGCGACCTTGAATTCCTTGATCAGTCGACCCAGTAGCGGTAGCTGGCTCTGATCCTGTTCCAGTTTGAACAGCGTAGGCCAGTCAATCAGAATGCGGAACAGGTGTTCACGTGCGTTTTCTACCAGTACCAGCATGTCTCTGGCTGCTTCTGCATTACGCGGTTCGGAAAGTGACAGGTTATTCTGTATGGCTTTAAGAGAGGTCCTTGCCTGTGCCACACCGCATACGTTGTACATTAAGGGCAACACCTTTAGCACTTCCTGTGGAGTTTTGCCGATCATCACTCTGCTTGCCTGTAAAGGACGGGATGAGCTGATTTGTACCCGCGCCTGAGCTGATTTATCGGGGTAAAGGTCGATGTTTAACTGGCCTTCTATGGCATTCATGATTTGTCTCCATCCGGGTTAAACATGCCGCGTAATAACTCGCGTCTACTTAAAGGTTGTTGCAGGCGTTCGCTGATCATTGGTTTTTCTGGTTCTGGGCTATTAGTTATATTAATTGTAGCTGTTTGAGCCTCAATGTCAGGTACATCTTCTCCTTTCCAGATGGCTTCTATCTGTTCAGGCTGCACATGTGTTTCATCCTGATTCTGGGTGTTCATCAATTCCTGCAAGATAATCTGAGCAGTTTCTACGGCACTGTCATCGTCAGCAAACTCAAACATGGGTGAGAACAGGCTGCACATCTGATATTTACCGATCTCTTCTTCATATCCGGTAATGAATTCGTAGCGTCCTGAGGGGAAGGCGTGAGAACGTTTGCTCAGCTCTTGAAACTCAGACCAGTCTTCCTGCTCTCCGGGTATCAGCATCAGGTTCATAAACCAGGGAGTGCTTAGTACACCCAGATAATGTTGTTGCCAGGGCTGGAAACCTATTGCATGTACCTGAAGCTTGTCGTTGACCATCGGCATATCTGTCATACGCTCTGTATAAATACGATTAAAAACACGCTCCAGTTTACGCTTGATGTCAAATTCTGCTTTGTCTGACATCAATAAACCCTGACTTTATGGCAATACATAGCAATATCTGGTCTGTATTGGGAAGTGGTTTTGATGGTTTGGTAAAGCATAGGGTTTAGTCTTCGAGTACCATGAAGTCTATTTTTTTACTGTCGCACTGTGGGCAGGTCCAGTGATCAGGTAGCGCTGAAAACGGTGTTCCAGCGGCGATTTGCCAGTAGTCATCGCCTTCGGCTGGGTCATACACATGCCAGCAAATTTTGCACTCGAGGCGACTGCTGTCATTCAGTTTGCTAATGTCTCCACCAAATGATCCGGGGATGAAGTCTTGCTGGCTCATAGCTTCACTCGTAAATGCCGAGAATTTCATTCAGTCTTTGTGCGCTATCGTCTATATCTTCCTGCGATGCGCATGCCACTTCAGGCACCTTGCTAATTTCTATCGTATTCAATATCAGGGTTTCCTGCGAGTTATAATATTGCACCCACCATACATTGCGTGTACCCGTACTACTGATACGACAATTTCCATAACCACGCGACAGTATGATGATCGGTCCTATACCCAACTGATCAGATAGATACAGCAGGTCCTGTTCGGTATGTGGCAGCAGCGACAGGTTGATGACATAGGGTTCATCAGTCGGTTTATATTCGGGTAGCTTATCCTGGATTTCTACTAATAGAGGTGCCGCGTTATATACGTCATCGGGTATCTGTAAATCCGCTACCGTTACATTTTGCTGGGCTTCAGCGAAGGTTAATTCGCTGATGAGACAGGGTATATCAGCTATTTCGATGGTATCACGGATGATGGCATGATGTTCGTCTACATACTGCACACGCCATACTCCAGCCAGTACCGATTCCTGAATCAGGGCGTTGATATTGCCGCTACATTGCACGCTGACTTCACCTTCGCCCAGTAGCTGGTCGAAGAACTGACGGTTTTTCTGGTCCAGGTCGTTAAGCTCAAATACCTGGGTTGGGCCACCGACCTTATATTGTTGCAGACCCTGCTCAATTTTTCGGGTCAGCTCGACAGCATCTTCCAGCCCGATGATTTCTTCTGCTTCGGGGACCATAGGGGCTTGATAGGTGAACATGCCGGAGGGCATTTGCATGAAAGTCATTTCCGCACCATCGCTGTCTGCAGGTTGCGAGCCTGGGCCAACGATGGGGCTTATTTCAATGGGGATGTTGAGGGTATCTCTAGAAATTGTCTTTTTCCGCGATTGCGGCGTCAGCTCCGTACTCGAATCCTCATGTATGTCATATACACTGCGGTTCTCCGTGCGGTGCTTCCTTGCACTCACGAAAAAATCCGAATTTTTAGAGGTGCCCTTGAGTTTATTCATGTTGTTCTCCTCAGGACTGACTGCAGGCTGATGCGCCTTGCTCAACGGGTATTGCAAAGCCAGGTGCAGATTTGGGTTGAGAGCTTAGTATCTGGTTGATCTGGGCCAGGTACATAACCCAGTCCTGTACACGGCTGACAACACCTAAGTATTTACCATGACGCAGGAATACCAGAGAGGGCCATTCATTAAAGCCGTAACGAGTTTGCAGTTTGCGCTGTGCGCTCTGATCGATGACCGCTGCTGCAAATCTGTTTCCATACTCCCTTACCAGCTCGGGCAGGATCATCGCAACATCGTTGCTTTCAGGAAATCGAGCCGGGTCTTCGGTGAAGAATAGAACGCATTCTTCGTGATCTTGAATGAATGCGTCATGGGCGGCTTCATCCAGCACTGGATAAGCGTATTGTTCGATCATGTTTTGTATTAATGGTGATGGCATTCTTTATTCCTCCGTTTTATACGAACAGTCATTGCGAGGAGCGCCAGCGACGCGGCAATCTATTGCTCGTTCAATATAATTGCTTCGCTGCGGTGATTGCCATGGATGGCATGTATGCAGAAAATGCAGGAGCGGTTTTCTGCCGCAATGACAGTGGTTAATTTTTATTTTCAATGTTTTTTCCGACTCTGTTCCAGAGCAATCAATGAATCTGGTTTAGGTATTTCGCGATCTATCAGGTCGGCGAACAGCGCTTCTATGGATTCACTCTGCAGTGACGATTCGCTGATTCCCCCATCGTTTAGCATGATCAGGTCGATGGCTTTGACAGCATCGGTGATACGCTCGGCATCTTCTTCGCTCAATACCTCGCGAGCACTATCCAGAAAGATCAGTAGCCAGGTGCCGGGTGGTTGTTCGCCAACAAGCAGTGTTTCCACTTCACGTTGCATACCCATGCCTTCACAAAGCGCATAGCCAAAGCCGGATTCAATTACCTGCATTGGTATACCTATACACATAGGAAATACCCGAGGCCAGCGGATGATCGAGTTGATCTATTCACCATATTTACCTCTGTGGTCTACATCACAACTGATGGTTTTTTCAGGGTCTAGCGGGTAGGGGCGGTAACCAATTTCAAATTCAGCTGATTTAAGAACGCGTTCATCACCGATCCGACAGGCCTGTTCGGGGCCGGGTCGTTGTTGTTCGTATACTTCTATATGCATTTCCTGGCCGGACAGGGAGGCTTCGGGGGGCAATGGCTCAGGTCTTTTTGTGGCCTGAATATCAAACTGCTGTAACCAGTCGAGTGCGGCGGCGATAGCGGGTTCAATCTGCTGGCGGGTTTTCTCGCGCAGGCTGCCACCAAAGTCTTCCAGCTGTACTGGTTGTACACCGACCAGAAGTAAGTGCTGAGGATAGCGTCCAAGCATTTCTGCCATGGCCAGTACTTCCTGAAATCCGGTTTGATGCAGGCTCATCTTTTTTGCACCCATGAACTTTGGCACATCATCACCCTGTATCAGGCGTAGGGTACCGGGTTCCAGACCATAATCGATAGCATCGAACACGACCAATACATCGGCCTGTTCTACGTATTGCACCAGATAGATTCCCTGAGTGCCGCCATCCATCAGGGTGACGTTTTCATCGAATTGATAGTAACGATTTAGTTCTTCAACCGCTCGAACGCCGAAGCCTTCGTCTGCCCAAAGCAGGTTTCCTATACCGAGAATAAGCGTTTTATAGGTCATTTTATATGCCTCGGTGATTTTATTGGAAACTATAGTTTCATAATAAATATAAAAAGTAAACAAAGTATTCGATATGGTAGTAATAGGTATAAATCTTTATGGTTAGTAAGTATCCAGTAAATATATTTATAGGTAACTTATTGTTCGATTAATTCCGGAATAAAAAAATGGTTAATATAGGTTAAGTTATTGAAATTGCTTTTAAACACGGCGTTGGCATCAAGGCTGCTTTATCAGGGGGGATCATAATAAAACCATAAATGAGGAAAGAGGTATGACCGAAACGTTTTATGACGTGATGCGTCGACAGGGGATAACCCGTCGAAGCTTTCTGAAATTCTGCAGCCTGACTGCTGCAGCCATGGGCCTAAGCCCGGCTTTTGCAGGCAAGATAGCCCACGCAATGGAAACCAAACCGCGTATTCCAGTGTTATGGCTACACGGCCTGGAATGTACCTGCTGCTCTGAATCGTTTATCCGGTCCGGCCATCCTCTGGCCAAGGATGTGATTCTGTCGATGATTTCTCTGGATTACGATGACACTATTATGGCTGCGGCGGGTCACCAGGCCGAAGCCATTGTGGATGATGTGATCGCAGAACATAAAGGTAAGTACATCCTTGCCTGCGAGGGTAATCCGGGCCTGGAGCAGGATAACACTGGCGGCATGTCCTGCATTATCGGTGGTAAGCCGTATACCGAACAGTTACGCCGCGCAGCAAAGGATGCGATGGCGATTATTTCCTGGGGCTCCTGTGCTTCCTGGGGCTGTGTGCAGGCGGCCAAGCCGAACCCTACAGGTGCTACGCCAATTCATAAGGTGCCTGATATTGGTAATGCACCCATTATCAAGGTGCCTGGTTGTCCTCCTATTGCCGAGGTTATGACTGCCGTCATTACCTACATTCTGACCTTTGAACGCCTGCCTACACTGGATCGCCAGGGGCGCCCTCAAATGTTTTACTCACAGCGTATCCATGACAAATGCTATCGCCGACCTCATTTTGATGCGGGTCAGTTTGTTGAAAAATGGGATGATGAATCCGCTCGTAAAGGCTATTGCCTGTACAAGATGGGCTGTAAGGGTCCAACCACATACAACGCCTGTTCCACTATTCGTTGGAATGGTGGGTTGTCATTCCCGATTCAGGCCGGTCACCCCTGTATCGGTTGCTCGGAAGATGGTTTCTGGGATAAGGGCGGTTTTTACAACCGCCTTACCAACATCAATCAGTTTGGTGTTGAATCCAACGCAGATAAGGTCGGTATGACCGCTGCGACTGTGGTGGGTGGTGCTGCGGCTGTACATGCTGCGGTATCAGCCCTGAAGCGTACCCAACAGAAAGGAGACCAGGAATAATGAGCATTACAAATACGCCTAACGGCTATAAATTAGATACAGCAGGCCAACGTGTAGTGGTCGATCCGGTTACCCGTATCGAAGGCCATATGCGTGCCGAGGTCAATATCGATTCCAATAATATGATTACCAATGCGGTATCCAGTGGCACCATCTGGCGCGGTCTGGAAGTAATCCTGAAAGGTCGCGATCCACGCGATGCCTGGGCTTTCGTACAACGCATCTGTGGTGTGTGTACCGGTACTCATGCATTGACTTCAGTGCGAGCAGTAGAGAATGCACTGGGTATCAATATTCCGGAGAATGCCAATTCGATCCGTAATATCATGCAGCTCTCGTTGCAGGTACATGACCATCTGGTGCATTTCTATCATTTACATGCGCTGGACTGGGTTAATCCAGTCAATGCATTGAAGGCGGATCCCAAGGCAACATCGGCCCTGCAGCAGCAGGTGTCTCCAAATCATCCTAACTCTTCGCCCGGTTATTTTCGTGATGTGCAGAACCGCCTGAAGAAGTTTGTTGAATCGGGTCAGCTGGGACCCTTCCGAAATGGTTACTGGAGCAATCCTGCCTACCTGCTGCCACCTGAAGCCGATCTGATGGCTGTGACCCATTATCTGGAAGCACTGGATTTTCAGAAAGAAATTATGAAAACCAGAACCATCTTTGGTGGTAAGGATACACATCCAAACTGGACCGTCGGTGGTGTGCCCTGTCCGATCAATGTGGATGGTGTTGGTGCCGTGGGTGGTTTGAATATGGTTAATCTGAATCAGGTGCATCAGATACTAAAGGACTCTCAAACCTTTATTAATAATGTCTACATTCCAGATATCCTGGCGATTGGACAGTTCTACAAAGGCTGGCTGTACGGTGGTGGTCTGTCTAGCCAGAGCGTAATGGCTTATGGCGATATTCCGGACAGGGCTAATGATTATTCGCCATCCAATCTAATGATGCCTAGTGGTGCGATCATTAATGGTGATTTGAGCAAGGTGCATGAAATAGATTTGACTGATCCCGAACAGGTGCAGGAATTTGTGCCACATAGCTGGTACAAGTACCCTGATGGCGTCAAGGGGCTACATCCCTGGGATGGTGTGACCAGTCCTGATTTTGATGTCAGTTCAGCCAAGGGTAGCAGTCAGAATATCGAAGAGCTGGACGAGAAAGCCAGTTACTCCTGGATCAAGGCACCACGCTGGCGTGGTCACGCGATGGAGGTAGGGCCACTGGCTCGATACATCATCGGTTATGCAAAAGGGGACAAAGAGATAACCGAGCAGATACAGCTGGTGTTAAAAACTCTTGATGTTCCTGTAAATGCATTGTTCTCAACATTGGGTCGTACAGCGGCACGAGCTTTAGAAGCACAATGGGCTGCCGACAAGCAACTCTATTTCTTCGATAAGTTGATGACCAATATCAAGAATGGAGATTCATCTACGCATAGTGGCGAGATGTGGGACCCAGCTGACTGGCCTGCCGAGGCCAAAGGTGTTGGTTTTACCGAAGCACCGCGTGGCGCTTTAGGTCACTGGATCAAGATCAAGGATACCCGTATAGATAACTACCAGTGTGTAGTACCGACCACCTGGAATGGTTCACCGCGTGACGAAGCCGGTAATATCGGAGCCTTCGAAGCTTCCATGATGAACACCAAAGTCGAAGTGCCACACGAGCCGGTCGAGATCCTACGTAATATCCATAGCTTTGATCCCTGTCTTGCCTGTTCAACCCATGTGATGAGTGAAGACGGCGAAGAGCTGGCCAATGTGACTACTGGACCAATCGGTTCTTAGGAGGGTAGTGCTATGACAACCTTGGCAACCAAGCCTCATAATGAACCGGCGGTATATGTATACGAAGCGCCTTTGCGACTCTGGCACTGGATTAATGCATTAGCGATTGTTGTGCTGTGTATTACTGGTTATTTCATCGGTAGTCCTCTACCGACGATGCCAGGAGAAGCCAGTGATAATTTCCTGATGGGGTATATCCGTTTTGCACATTTTTCTGCTGCTTATATCTTTGCAATTGGGTTTCTGTTTCGTATCTACTGGGCATTTGCAGGAAACTCACATGCACGACAGATATTTCTTCCATCCATCTTTAAGGGTGAGTTCTGGAATGGAGCATGGCATGAGTTGAAATGGTATTTCTTTCTAACCAAAGAGCCTCGTAAGTATATCGGGCATAACCCCCTGGCCATATTTGCCATGCACATTCTGTTTGTGTGGGCAGTACTGTTTATGATCGTCACAGGATTTGCACTTTACGGAGAGGGTGCCGGCTACGATAGCTGGCAACATGCCATGTTCTCATCCTGGGTGATTCCGTTATTTGGACAGAGTCAGGATGTGCATACCTGGCATCATATGATTATGTGGGTGATGATCTGTTTCATCATGACGCATATCTATGTCGCGATTCGTGAAGACATAATGTCACGCCAGAGCCTGGTGAGTACCATGATAAGTGGCTGGCGTACGTTCAAGGATAATCGGGCGCCTGATGATGAGGCGTGATTTTTACTGTACCCGTTTGAGTTTATAATGGGTTTTTTTGGTCCCGGCTTTGCCGGGACTTTTTTTGCTTAAGGGTAACAAGGGGAGTTGTATTACCTGGTCTCTGCGCTTGAATGGGATTACGCTTCAGTCATCCAAATCACTGGACTTTATGAGTCTCTCAAACGGGCTGATTACCGCCTTACCACCTCTACCAATTACATGTGTATAGATTTCTGTTGTGCGAACATCGCTATGGCCTAGTTGTTCCTGAACAGTACGGATGTCAGCCCCACTTTCTAGAAGGTGGGTAGCGAAAGAATGGCGAAGGCTATGGCAACTAGCTGGTTTTGAAATACCTGATTTACGAACTGCAGTTTTTACAGCTTTCTGTAAAACAGACTCGTCGATATGGTGACGCCTCACGACGCCACTTCGGGGATCAAGACTTCTCTTTGTAGCAGGAAAGATATATTGCCACCCCCATTCTCTAGCAGCGTTGGGGTATTTTCTTTGCAATGCATATGGAAGATAAACTTCTCCATAACCATCAGCCAAATCTTTTTCATGAATATTTTTCACGTGAGCTAAATGACGTTTTAGAGGTAGAACAAGATTGCGGGCCAGAGTCACTATTCGGTTTTTACCACCCTTGCCATTTATTACAGATACTGAAAGGTGCGAAAAATCAAGATTTTGAACCCGCAACCTTAAGCACTCCATCAAGCGTAAACCTGAACCGTACATAAGAGCAGCGGCAAGCCAATGGCTACCTTCCAGATGGGATAGAACAAGTGCAACCTCATTACTCGATAATACGACAGGAATCTTCGGCTTTTTTTTTGCTCGTACGATCCCTTGGAGATGCCCTAGAGGTTTATCGAGAACTTTAGAATAAAGAAAAACAAGAGCATTGAGAGCTTGACCTTGAGTAGCGGGCGCGACATTAAGCTCAACAGAAAGATAAGTCAGAAAATCTACTACAGAATCGGCACCAAGTGACTCGGGATGTTGTTTTTTATGAAACAGAATATATCGGTAAATCCAGCTTATATATGACTTTTCAGTCCTAATGGCATAGTGCTGGACTCGCATGACCTGGCGTACTTTTTCAAGGAATGGTGATTTTAAAGGGATGCTGTCTTCCATGATCGCTGTTCTCAATATGTTCTCATTGGCGAAAATATATCCAACAAAAACTAAAGAATCAAATTAATTTTCCAATATCATGGAAAATTGCGGTATTATTCCGGGGGTTAAATCAAGGAATAAAAGGATGCAGTGTTTGCAAGCTATTGAATTAAAAAAGGAAATATCGGGTTTTTATCTGAAAGAACAGTTTAATTCAAAAAGTCATATATGGAAAATTGCGGTGTTTAAACACCGCAATTTTCCACTTATTTAAACTGTTATGCATAAAATGGAAAAACCAAAATTCAGAGTTAAAAATCTGCTGGTATGGTCAGCCTTATCAATGACTGTTGTTGTTCTAACTATAGTTATAGGTTTAACTATTTTTGAGCAGTCTCATTATAAGTTTCTGAACGAAAAATTAGAATCTGAACGACAAGTTCTGGTAGATAAAGGTATAAGCGAAATCGAAATAGCGAAAAATCTAAAAGAGCTAGAATATAAAATCCGAATTATCAATCAAATGAAGCTAACCCACGAGGAAGACCTGGCACATTGGAAAGGTGTAAAAATCAAGTTATCAATTATCGTCTCGCTTTCTGGTTTCTTTATTATTGGTCCAATCTTTTATTTCATGTTCTTATTAATACTTATGGCCGCTTATAGGTTCAAAAGTCGAAATGAAATTCATGCATAACAAGTACAGCCAGCAGGAAAAACCTACGCTGCGCTGCGGTTTTCCTCTGCTGTAGGCGTTA
>JBNLGQ010000059.1:0-49115 GCA_050306135.1 Gammaproteobacteria bacterium | reverse complement strand
AAAAAACAGTAATCGATGAAAAGCAAGTGCTACTATTAAACTGGATGCGCGTTTCATTATTTGCGGATAACCTCCTGTGATCTGAGCCCGGTTTTAAAGCAGGGAGCTAGAGCCGGGTATGGGAACCAGAAAGACGCATATGATTATTCGGGTAAAAAATCAATTGGGTACGTAAATATTAAGGACGGGCCGGGCTTTTCGCCGAAACTGAATGAACGCAATAGAGATACCAGTCTTTGTTCCAGGTCACGGTGCTGCATTGTGCTTCTCACAATGCGACAGGTTGATACTTTACCGGAAGGATCAACTTGAAGTTCAAAAATAATTTTCCCGGAAAGCCTTGGTTGCTCTTTGAGTGACTTGTTATATTCGTTGAATATACGACCCGCATTGCACTGGAAGACGCCTTCGATTTCATTTACTGTTCGGAGGGGGGCATTCTTATCTACCGATGCAATACAAGCCCTGGTGGAAGCATAGTATTTAGCACGGATGTGTCGCCGTGCATCCTTGTAACAAGAGTATAAGACCGGTTAGAAGAATTGTGCATGTTTTGTACAACTGAAATTGCAAATAAATTGTTAGATTAGAATGAGAAATTGCCTTCTACCTTAAAGTTAGAATTTTCCTGTTTAATGGGCCGATTGAATATTAAATCATATGTGGGAATTAATGGCACCCCTTAGGTTTGGGGGGCAAGTCTTTGATTTTGAATTATGAAGAAAACCCGGGGCAGAGAGCAATACTTTCATATATTAGCGATTATTGTTCTCTGCCCCGGATTTTTCTGTTTTTTTACAAACCTGAAACGCAGTTTAAGTTTCTGCCTGTTCCAGTCCGCCCTGGCGAATCAGCAGTTTTAGACGTTCGGCGTTATATTCGCTGTCGATTTGCTGCAGCCGCTCCTGTACCAATTGCTCAAGGTCACCGTTTAGATCTTCTACACGTCGCTGCCAATGTTCAAGATAAGCGTCTGTGCCGGCGAGCTTGCTGCGCATTGCGGCCTTGTCGATCGCTTCGCTAAAGCGCTCGGGCAGTATTTTTTTGGCAGTTTTGCGCCCCTGTTTTGCGATAATCTGGGCCGGTATATCACGCCAGTAAAGCACGGTTAGTTTTGCCATATTGTTGCCTCTAGCTGTTTGACCTTGTTTAGCCCGAATATCTCAGATAATACTATCGGAGTGAGATTATCCGGTTAGATATGCGGGCTGGCAGTGTAGCAGTTGCGGTTAACGCTGCACTATAATTTTACGATTCTGAATGATTAATAATAATGCGTAGTGTTGTCTATCCTGATTCTCATTGAGTCTCGTCTTAGACTGCCGCATTCCGGTTGGCGCGCAGGAAAGCGCGCAGATGAAACTGACTTTGCGCATCGTGATAACGCCAGGTTTGCCCCTGCGGACATCGATAGCGCGCCATACAACCATGCTGGTGACAGGCTGCATCCACATCGTGTTCAAGGTAACGGATGCAGGCGGGAACATCATAGCCCGACTCGGTCAATGCATTAACCGGACAGGTATGCAGGCAGGGTTTATCGCTACAACTATCACAAACTGATGCCACCTGCTGCGCTTTCAGCATGACACTGGTATCTGGTAATAACAGGGCGAACCGATAAGCGTGCCATAGTCCGTATTGCGGATGCATCATCAAACCCAGTGGAGATTGTTCGAGCGCTTCAGCGCTGCGAGCCCAGCGTTGGAATGGCAGGTAAGGCGGTCCATCGAAGGGAAATATTGCTTCTAGCTCGAAACGCTCGCATACCCCATTCGCCACCCGGCGACTCCATCGATCCAGCGGATGTGGCTGCCCGTCATGATACTCGGCCGCTGCAGAAAAATGTCCCCACATGTCCGCACCGACATTGCCTACGAGCGCAATCTTCGATGCGGTCAATCCGTATTGCTGCCGGTCATCTTGCGTAAGTTCTCCGATTCCGCGCAGCGCCAGTCCGCATTGTGACAGGTAGTCGTTTAACGCTTGCAGGTTCACCTGCGGGGAGTCGCTCATAGTAGAATCCAGCTTTGTTTTCGGTCAGCAAGCGCATGAGTCGCCTGCGCAAGGGCTTCGGACACCGCAATCATTGGGCGAGATTTATTGCACACAGTTTTCTCCTTTTGGATAACGCTGAACATCGCTCAATCAGATCGATAACATAACCGTATCATCACGCACTATGCGACGGTGCATCGGATTTCCAGCTGCAGGCAGGGCCAATGGCGGTAGCGACGATACGCGATTCGAGAAACAGCTCGCCATCTCCACTATCCGGGACATGAATATCATGATAGGCGATGGTAATTTCATGGCCGTGCGCACCGGCGGCACAAATTTGTTGTGTTGCTTGTGCACGCACCAGTTCCTCTCCGTGCTGACGGGCTTCCTCCAGGCTGTCAAACAACAGCGGATCACCGCCGCAGAACAGTTTAAATTCGCCCTGTTGTGGCTGTGTCACCATGACCTCTGCGCGCTGGATGATACTGCCCATGACAGCGCCATAGGCATTGGCAACCTCTGCATGCGGCGGTACCCGAAGATCCATCTTCATACTGCGTGCAACCTCATGGTAATAGGTCGCTGCTGGCGCGCCCACTGCGACAAGCGGGTAGTCACTAGCGAAATCTACCTTGAAAAGAGGCTTGTGGTTATCATGTGTTCCACCGTGCATGATCATGCGCGTCACCGCGTCAATTAAGTGTTCCAGGTTTCCACCACCCTGATTTGGCACTGCCACGTTCATCCCCACTGTAACGAGCAGCTGGCGGATTCGTGTATGCACCAGTTGGTAAACCATGCGGCTGGCGGACTCGATATCGCCTTCAGCCCATTGACCGAATCCATACAGATAACGCATCTGGCGCATCCATATGTGCGCGGCAAGCTCGGCCGCCTCGCTGCTCCAATGCGTATTCATACCCAGTACATGTACCGCATCGCTCGGTGTGAAACCGCTGTAAATGGCCAGGCCCAGGCGTTTCAGCCGTGCCAGCGCGCGGCCAAGATTGCGGTCGTTGCTCACAGCCTCATCCAGCTCAACAGGGCCGTCCGCGAGCAGTTCCCAGGCATCACGTTCGACCGGGTCCAGTTGCGCCAACAAAGCCGGGTTGTTTTCCAGACGCAGCACAAAGCGGTTGCTGCGCGCATTGATCATGCCGGTAAGTTGCGCTTGCAGACGCGGAATCACCTCCGGATACAGCTGACCCAACAGGCTGGTGGGCACCACCCGCCGAGGTCCTATAATCAGGCCGTCTGGCCCGCCAAAGCTGACTTCGCTGTCACCCCCGAGACCGATCGAATTAACCTGCACGGCTTCGACCATCGGCTGCCAGTTGCCGATACGTGCACCGTCAACGGAGAGCCGAGGCAGGCCGCCGCTGACCACCGCGACATCGGTTGTGGTGCCGCCCATATCGGCAATAATCGCAGTATCTTCTCCACTCAACGCGCAGGCGCCGATGACACTTGCAGCCGGTCCGGAAAGCACCGTCCCAATCGGCTTTTCTAGCGCTTGCGCGAGGCTTGCCAGCGAACCATCGCCCTTTACAATCATCAGCGGCGCATCGATGCCATATCGATTCAGGATGGTTTGAACCGATTCGATCAAATCATGTATAGGCGCGACCATGCGAGCATTCAATGCTGCGGTCAGGGCGCGACGTGGCGCACCAAGGGTAGATGCGAGTTCATGACCACAAATCACTGGAATATCTTTATCCAGCTCATGGATCAGGGCTTTGACGCGTAATTCATGGCTATTGTTACGGGTGCCGAACTGTGACGACACGGCGAAGGCCGAAACCTGTTTATGCAGGCGCAACACCGCATCGCGCACCGCGTTATCGTCGAGAGGTTGCCGTTCACAACCCACCGCATCGAAGCCTCCCTGCAACGCGACCAGGTATTGTGGCGCAAGTATCTTCAACAGCCCGGTTTGCTCGATCTGGCGCTGATCGTAACCCGGTAACAGCACCGCGACCGGAGGCCCCAGATCTTCGACCACGGAATTAGTGGTCAGAGTGGTTGACAGCGAGACCATACTGACACGTGCCAGATCATCGGCGTCAAACTGACCGATGACTTCACCAATACCGAGAGTCAGGTCGAATCTAGTGGTCAGACATTTTCCCGAGGCAACAATGTGCCGTTCATCGTCAACCAGAACGGCGTCGGTGAAGGTGCCACCAGTATCGATACCGAGGCGCAAACTCATATTCTACTCCGAAAATTTTTCGCTATTTTAGCTGTGTTTAGCAATCGATATTGCGCTGGGGACGACACAGGGATGAACGTTAGCGACCCAGAGCTATGGGTCTGTTAAAAGCTCGACTATTACACCTGTCCAATCTGAAGAAAAGGCATGATAGATACATAAAGTATAAAAAGTATTAAAGCTAGCAGAAGAATAAACTCTACAGGTCTGCTTAATATTCTTTGAAAAAATGTTTCTAACTCTCCTTCTTCCATTTTCTGCTGAGTCTCCTGCCTTATTCGTTCGCTTCTTTTAAGCTGGTATTCTGCAATTAGTTTTTTTGCCAGGGAGCTTTGACCTTCATCATTTACCCATAGCGCATGCATAGAAATACCCCAGTTTCCAGCAGGTGACTCGTAAAAATCTATGTTATTTTCCGTTAACAGATTTTTTATATCATCAGCTTCGTCATAAGACACCGATTTAAGTTTGAAAATAAGTTTGGCTATTATTTATAGCGTAAAGAAACCCTGTTGTTTTTCATTACGTCTAGCATATCACGGATATATAAAAAGGCTATTTGCGTTCTCTAAATATCAGTTTTTTTTACGCTTACTTATAAAGTTTTTTCAATGCAAGCTCTGGTTAATGCATAGGCCCCTATCTTTTAATTTAAAGAATAATGTATTTGTAGACTTGAGAAATCGGGGAAGGAGTTATTTATTTTTGTTGAAAGATTAAGTAATCTCTGAATTAATCAGAGGTTCCTTAAATAGCAGGTTTCAATTGGTGGATAATATGCAGGGTAGGTTAAAATCATTAATTCAAAGAATTCTGACTTTATTATTTTTATCTGTCTTTTGTATATCCAATGCAAATGCTCTGGATTTACAGCATTCAGACCATACCCCAAATGGATGTCAGCTTGCTGATAAGGCTATTGTGCTAAGTGGTTCGATTGAACCGGGCGACAACGAAAAAATATCAAACTGGATTAGACAGAATACCTGGTATCTCGTTGAAAATAACCCACCTTTTGTGCCTGATTTACAGGGCGGAAACTTATCGGAAGCATTAAAGATCGCCAATACCTTTGAGCAGCTATATGCTTCGGCCTGGTTACCAGGAGAATGTGAAAACACTGAAAGTAGCACTAAACCAAAATGCTCGGGCTCCTGCTTTGCTCTTGTGGTTGCTGCGGTTAACAGAATAGTCTCTTCTGATACTGTTGGACTCTATCGCCCTGATTTTAAACCCTCTGAATTCCCTGACATTAACCTTAATGCTGCCCAAAAAAAGTACCAGAATACCTTTGAGTCATACATAAACTGGCTGCAAACCAGGCAGGTACCAGCAGCTCTCATTGAGAAAATTGAAACTCACTCATCTGATAATACTTTCTGGTTGAGCAAACAGGATGCAGCGCTGCTACCAGAGACATCTCCTGAATTTGAACAACTCACTGTTGCGCAATGCCAATATGAAAAGGGTTTATTAAGTCAGTGGATAGATGCCAACAGTTCAGGCAAATCTGAAGAAGCTAAGATATTGCGCGAAAAATGGGATAAACAAAGCAAATGTCTGGAAGCAATGCGAATTGATGCACGGGAAAGATGGGCCTTGCCATAAGAAATGTCAGCAGCCTGGATGATTAGATATTACGTAAACATATGGCTGCAAAGCACCTCTTATGAGGTGCTGCAGCTACGACCTGTTACCATCTTATTCTATTTTTTGATTAAAATAATTTTCCAGATAGCCATCAAAACTTATATCATCTTCACTTTCTATTTGCAGTTTCTTCTGTATCGATTCGTTTGCCATATTAGTAAAAAAGGTGACTTTCTCATCTGGTAAAATAGTATTTTTATAATACTGATAGTGATGATGAGACATGCGTTTTGCATGATGATAGAAACTTTCTTTTCGTTCTCTCATATCCTCCAGCATCCGGGCCGATGGGGTTAAATCCGGATCATATACAGCGGCAATCTGAGACTTTACACTGGAAAAGTAATTCTCACTGTAATTAGCACTATCAAGCAGCTTGGCCACCCCTTTCATCTTATGGCATAACTCTATAGCCCAGTCCTGCAGACTGATTTTTTCATCACGGCGCCCCAGGATCAATCCGGGCTGCCTTCCTTTATGAGCAACCAGTAGAAGATTCTCGTCTATCGCAAAGATTTCATCCCTGCTTAGCGCAGGACTTTCTTTTAGCAAACAGAAAAGCATAAAAACTTCGAGAAAATATAGTTGCTCGGAGTTAATACCATGCGGGTCAAATGAGTTCACATCAAGTGAGCGTAACTCAAGATAGGCTATGCCTCTTTTATGTAGAGCAAGCGAAGGCATTTCGTTGTTCTGAAGTATTTGTTTAGGTCGAACAGAACTGTAATATTCGTTCTCTATTTGAAGAATATTGGTATTAAGCTGGCGATATACGCCATCCACTTTTACGCCAAAGGCTTCATAACCGGCATAGGGTGTATTGATTGCACACTGTAGACTGTTCACATAGGTATCCAGCGAATCATAATTAGCTTTAATACCTGTCAGTTCTTCCTTGTTATTTTGATAGCCGATATCACCTAATCGCAATGACGTTGCATAAGGCTCGAAATATGTATTGTGGTCAAATTCCTGTAAAAGAGTTTTCTTGCCATGCAGGAATGATTTGCAAACTGCTGGAGAAGCACCAAATAAATAGGGCACTAACCAGCCATATCTGAGCAGGTTTCGCACTGCCCCCATATATTGTTCTGAAATAAAATCCTGTAAATCATCAGTGTTATTACTGAGCGATTGATACAACTTCCAGAACTTATCCGAGAATGAGTAGTTAAAATGAACTCCGGCAATAACCTGCATTGAGCGCCCATAACGCAGGCCTAATCCACGCCGATAAGCAGTTTTCATCTGAGCGGCATTGGATGAGCCATATTGCGCTAAAGGTATATCCGTTTCTCCTTCAACAACACAGGGCATACTCGTTGCCCAGAGAATCTCATTATCAAGATTCTGGTATATAAAATTCTGGATATCATCAAGAGACTGTATAACCTCGGTCACCGAATTACAGGGTGGCGTAATCATTTCTGTGAGTGCTTCAGAAAAATCGGTGGTGATTTGCGGGTGTGTGAGCGCCGCTCCCCAGGCCTTAGGGTGAGGCATTTGAGAAATACAGCCTTCTGGTGTGACTCGCAGACTTTCTTTTTCCAGCCCAATTTTTGAAGTCGCCAGGGCTTCTTCAAAGTCAGCAGCTGCCAGCATCGACAGTCGTTGTTTTAATAGTTCATACATAGTTCATTCAGTAACGGTTAAAGGTTTAACACCAGCGTAGATCAGTTATAAAGGTTCACATATACAGCAGAGGCCAGTATTACCGGAAGAGTAACATTTTAACCTTTAACTTTTTGTTTCTTTTTTTATGACACCTTATTCATGGCGATAACAATTTCCATTTTGCCATCCCGTTAGACCTATATTGGTAGGCTTGAGTCAATTATCAATGCACAGAGATGAATATTTCACATGTAAAGGCCAGGGCCTGTTAACAGGTGATTACAGATCCTAAGAAATCTCTTCCCTTACCCTGGCCTGATAGTTTTTGGGTGACAGACCCGTTTTCTCCTTAAAAAAGCGGCTGAAGTAACTCGGATCATTAAACCCCAGTTGGTAGGCGACCTCTGCAATAGGCATGACTGTGTAGGCAAAACAGCGTTTGGCCTCCTGTATGATGCGATCATGTATGACATCCAGTGCCGATTTATCTGCTACTTCTCGACAGATACGGTTTAAATGGGTTCCTGATATGCGTAAACGTGCAGCATATTCGGCGATGGTTAATTTTTGCGCAAGGTGCTGGCCAATCTGATTCTGGAACTGCCGGTAATACCAGGAAGCAGGACTATTCACTCCCCAGTTTTGCTCCTTCTGCTGTTCGTAATCGTGATAACGCAATAGTTTACCAATCACGATGCCAACCAGGCTCTGGATAGTAAGATTACGCGCCAGCTGCCTTTCATTGTATTCCGTTTTGATCTGACCAAATAGATTATCCAGCTGGTTTAAAAACTCTTCATGCTCAGACCCATTGATCAGCATTGGCCTGTTTAATAAATCTATCGCGGCTGGAGACGGAGCAATCAACGTTTTCATGTAATCTGCAGACAATGTTATAACCTCACCTTCAAGATCACGTGATATATCAAATGAGTGCACTGAGGTCGGCGGAATATGCAAAAACACCGGAGCCTTGAAGTGATACTCCAGCTCTTCCAGCTCAAGCATACCTCCCCCCTGTCGAAACAATACCAGTTGGAACAAATCATCATGCCGATGCGGATCCACCTTCCAGTTGTGCTGCCGCATGGATATGGTCACATCGTCAACATGAACCGGTTCGAAGGTCAGATCGGTATCAGGATCATGGTCCCGATACAGCCTGTAGTTTGGAATGGCTCTCTTCATATCGTCTTGCACTCACGCTTTATCTGACTTGTGCATACTTGCACAATCCGCACAGTTTTTCAGCCCATGTTTGGATATTACCATTTTTATCGTGATTTTCTCATTCACCGCAATCCTTCTTGACCATAAAGTACAGCCACTGATGACCGCTTAAGCCTGATTCTAAAGGGTGTTGCGGGATAAAAGGTAAAGCATTACTCATTAAAGTATAATTTTCGGGAGAAATAAAATATGACATTAAAACATGAGAACCCTATTCCGGGAACGACCATGTTCGATGGTGATATGGCGATAAAAGGCTATGCATTAAACAAGATGTGCTACTCATTCAACAGTGCTACAGCACGCGCCGAATTCCTGGCAGACGAAGAAGCTTACATGGAAAAATTCGGCCTCAATGACCAGCAAAAGGATGCCATTCGTAACAAGGTGGTACTGGACCTGATAGCAGCAGGTGGCAATATTTACTACCTGGCAAAATTTGCCGGTATCTTCGGCCTGAATGTGCAGGACGTCGGCGCACAGCAAACTGGCATGACGGTTGAAGCATTTAAACAGAAACTAATAGCGGCAGGAGCGTAAACAATGGCAAAAATAGTCGGTGGATTAACCACATCACACATCCCAGCTGTCGGCAGCGCTATCGCCAACAAACTTTTTGACGATCCCTACTGGAAGCCTTTTTTCGACGCCTACCCAGCCGCACAGGCATGGCTGGACGAAGTTAAGCCAGACATCGCTATCGTGGTATATAACGATCACGGTCTGAATTTCTTCCTGGATAAAATGCCAACATTCTCCATGGGTGCTGCAGCTCAGTACCATAATCAGGATGAAGGCTGGGGTATTCCTCAGATCGCGCCTTTTGAAGGTGATCAAAAATTCTCATGGCATTTGATCAACTCACTGGTAAATGATGAATTCGATATGTGTAGCTGCCAGGAAATGGATGTAGACCATGGCTTTACCGTGCCCATGCAACTATTCTGGCCCGAGTATGAAAAAAGCGGCATCAAAACCGTACCTTTATGCGTCAACACGGTTCAACACCCTATCGCATCACCTGCACGTTGCCTGAAACTGGGTCGTGCACTGGGCAAAGCGATTGAATCCTACCCTGAAGATGTCAGGGTCGTGATCATTGGTACGGGTGGATTATCGCATCAGCTGGATGGAGAACGCGCTGGTTTCATCAACAAGGAATTTGACCTGATGTGTATGGATAAGATTGTCTCTGACCCTGATTACTTCAATGACATGTCTATGCATGAGCTGATCGAAGAAGCAGGCGCACAGGGTGCAGAATTTATCCTGTGGCTGATCATGCGTGGCGCCTTAACCGGTGATGTGAGCAAGGTCCACAGTAATTACCACATCCCCATCTCCAACACCGGTGCAGGCATGATGGTGCTGGCGAACGATTAGTATAAAAAAACCGGGGTTGCAATAACCCCGGCTCACTTCTGAAGACAGACAAGTTTTTCCTCCCTAAAAAGCATGAACCACAGAGCACACAGAGATCACAGAGATAAGCAGTTACGACAGTTTAAAACGAAGTAGCTACTTTGAAACTTGAGAACGCTTCCAGGATTAAAGATAATCATTTCAACCTCTGTGCCCTCAGTGTCCTCTGTGGTTTAAAAATAATCCTTACGGCCCGCACAACCAAGCCGCAGCACCAGCAAGCCACCATAGGAAACATCAAGAACAACCAATAAATCTTCGTGTTCTTCGTGGTTAAAATAAACTACTTGCTTACCTGAACCTCACGGTCATAGTTCAGGCGCTTGGCAGCATCCAGTGTCAGCATTTGCATAAATGCTCTCACTTCGCCATCGCTACCTACCGGTGCACCGCCCTGACCGCTACCAAAAACCGTGGTTGGTACCTGACGACGTGCAAAGGCATCGGCCCATAACTTCTGAATCTCAATCTCTGCTTCCAGCTTCTGTGCCAGAGCATTATCTGCGTCGAGAATAACCTTTTTCTGATACGCCTCAGCTTCTGCCAGGGTACGTTTAGTTTCAGCTTCTATGCGGGCCTTTTCCAGATTAATTTGAGCAGTGTCCTTAGAGATAGCTGCCTGTTCTTTTAGTTTCTGCGCAGAAGTAAGTGCTAGCTGCTTATCGGTCTCTGCCTCGGTAGTTTTCTGTATCTGTTCTACCTTGGCCATCGCCTGGCGCTCTGCCACTTCACGCTCACCTCGTGCAATGGCGAGTAGACGCTGTTCCTCTTCCTGCGTGCGCTGTTCACGTGCAATCGCGCGGTCCGCTGAAGCCTGCTGCTTGAGCTGCATACGCTGCACGAATTTCTTGTTTGGGCTCATATCAGTAACCAGAGCTGACACCACTGTAATACCAAAATCAGTAAAACGCTGTTTCTTGCGCTTGGGTTGGCCATTAGCATCCACTACCTTACGCACGACGAAAGCCATCTTGGTTTCATTTCCATAGCCTTCCTGATTTTCACCCAGAGCGGCATTAGCGCTGCCCCTTATCGTTTTATTTGAGGAGACCTCTATCTCTTCACGCTTAACCAGAAAGATACCGTTACTCATCTGGGTTTCAAATTCAGAATTAAACTGTGTACGGCCACCTGCGTAGTATTCTTCGGCACTCATCAGCGATGCATTGGCCTGCAGGGTTTCCTTGAATGCTGGCATCAAAGAGGTACGCAGCAGGTTTTCAGGGGAACGGTATTCATGTGCCAGCTTAAGAAAGGATTCCTCATCAGAAGGTATCGCAAAACGCACCGTAGCCTCGGCATGTGCATCAACCTGATCCAGGAACATAATACTCATTGGCGGCAGATTGGCCGAGGTATTGTCGGAATCGTTTTCAGCGCTGATCAACTTATTGTTGGGATCATTCGCCGCCTGTACGGTCATTGCACGTTTCCAGGCGTTATAACGACCAAAGGGATAGAATTTATAACCCACATCGGTAACGACTTCTTCGTTACCCAGCAGGGTACGCACATGATAAACATAGCCGGGTTCGGCATAAAAGAATGACTTGGCAAACAACAGGGCTAATAAACCTGCTGCTATCAGTACCAGAATACCCTTAATGAGTAAAGTGCCGTTGGATTGAACGCGACTTGCTATCTCTGACATCAAATTTTCCATGAGTGTTTAATTAAAGAAGATGAATTTTACTGGTATAAATAACGACAGCAACACCAGCATTAAACCCTTTGCCTTTGATCTGCAGATTAATTTGCTCTTACTGAGCTTAATTTCCACAATAATTGAACAAATAAGCTAGTGAGTTCTTCGCATTAAGATGCTATTTTTAGCTCAAACTATAATCAACCAGAATCACAGCAGAGAACTCAGATGCCGAATTACACACCACCATTACGTGACATGTTTTTTTTGTACAATGAAGTACTGAATGGAAAATATCTTCAATCCCTGCCTGGCTTTGAAGAAGTCGATGCCGAAACCGTAGAAGCAATTCTTGAAGAAGCTGGCAAGTTCTGTGCTCAGGAATTGCTACCGATTAATCGTAATGGTGACGAAGAAGGCTGTCACTGGGATGATGGCAAGGTAACCACGCCCAAAGGTTTCAAGGAAGCTTATAAACTTTATACCGAATCTGGCTGGGGCTCTGTGGCAATGGATCCTGAGTATGGCGGCCAGGGCCTGCCTAAAACCCTGCACCTGATGATAGACGAAATGCTATGCGCCACCAATATATCCTTCAGTCTGTATCCCGGACTTACCAATGGCGCCTATTCTGCGCTGATGAGCTATGCCAGTGACGAGATCAAACGACGCTTTGTACCTAAAATGGCTGAAGGTAGCTGGTCCGCCACTATGTGCCTGACTGAACCACATTGCGGCACCGATCTAGGGCTATTAAGAACCAAAGCTATTGCACAGGATAATGGTAGCTATCTAATCTCCGGCACCAAGATATTCATTACCGGCGGCGAACATGACCTGACCGACAACATCCTGCATCTGGTACTGGCCAGAACCCCGGACGCACCTGCAGGAGTGAAGGGAATCAGTCTGTTTGTAGTCCCCAAAATCAGAATCAATGAAGATGGCTCACTGGGTGATCCTAATGGCGTGAGCTGTGGATCAGTGGAGCACAAGATGGGCATAAAAGGCGCCGCCACCTGCGTTATGAATTTTGATGATGCGGAAGGCATTCTGGTCGGCGAACTGAATAAGGGCATGCGCGCCATGTTCAAGATGATGAATATAGAACGTGTTGCAGTAGGTATTCAGGGCATAGGCGCGGCTGAGGCTGCCTATCAGGGTGCTGTTGAATACGCCAGAGAACGCATTCAGGGTCGCTCTCTGACAGGAGCCAAACAACCGGATAAGGCAGCTGACCCCTTAACCGTACATCCTGATATACGTCGTATGCTACTCACCATGCGTGCAAACACCGAAGGCTGTCGTGCACTGGCAATCTGGCTGGGCATGTTGCTGGATAAATCAGCACATGAG
Source organism: Gammaproteobacteria bacterium (assembly GCA_050306135.1). GTDB lineage: Bacteria > Pseudomonadota > Gammaproteobacteria > JACNJF01. The sequence goes on along the minus strand of JBNLGQ010000059.1, from coordinate 35,982 downwards.
ACGGACCCAGGCAATAAGCAACAGGCTGAAGACCTGGTTGCTTTACTCACCCCCATCGCCAAAGCTTATATGACCGATCTGGGGTTTGAGAGCAGCGTGCTCGGGCAACAGGTTTTTGGTGGACATGGCTATATCCGCGAACATGGTATGGAGCAACTAGTGCGCGATTCTCGCATAGCACAGATTTATGAAGGCACCAACGGCATTCAGGCGATGGATCTGGTAGGTCGTAAACTGACAGCGGAAAATGGCCGTTATCTAAACAGCTATCTTGAGATCATCTCCGGCTTTATCGTTGAAAACGAGAGCAATGAAGAACTCCGGGAATTCATTCAGCCCCTGTCCGAAGCCCTGTCACATCTGCAGCAGGCAACCGCCTGGTTAGGTAAAGCTGCGCGCAGCAATATGGATGAAGTGGGTGCCGCAGCCTACGATTATCTAAAACTAAGCGGCCTGGTGACACTCGCATTCCTGTGGGCTCAAATGGCACAAACGGCAATTGCTGCCAGCCAGCAATCCAGCGATCCGTTTTATCGTAGCAAACTAAAAACAGCCCGCTTTTTTATGCAGCGTCTGCTGCCACAAAGTGCCAGTTTGAATACCAGCATTCAATCTGGTGCTGCTTTGATGATGGATTTTGAAGATGATGAATTTTAACGCCCAACTGAGAAGAGCAAGGTGAACTATATATCCTGTGACATCAGGTTATACAAATTTCGAGTCAGAGAGCAATATCCAATAAGATTAAAAAGTATTACTCCCTGACTCTGGTTTTTCGACCCGGGGTTTTCCCGTATCATACTCACCGGAATTTCAAGTTAAAAAAATGTGGAGGGATCTTGAACGGTCCAGACCCTGAAAACAAAGAGCCTATGAAAGGATTTCCTCAAGTTGGGTTCCTGAAAAACTTTATTACTAGCGAAAATATCATAGTCGGTGATTACACCTACTATGATGATCCGGAGGGTCCACAGCGTTTTGAAGAAAACGTGCTCTATCACTTCCCTTTTATTGGCGACAAACTGATTATCGGGAAATTTTGCGCCATCGCTAAAGATGTTCAATTCATTATGAATGGAGCAAACCATAAGGTTTCCGGGTTTTCCACATATCCTTTCCAGATATTTGCCAATGGCTGGGAAAAAGTAATGCCTAAAGAAGGCGACTTACCCTATAAAGGAGATACCGAAATTGGTCATGATGTATGGATAGGCTATGAAACTACAATAATGCCGGGGATCAAAATAGGTAGCGGAGCAATCATTGCCAGCAAATCAGTGGTCACCAGCGATGTTGCGCCCTATAGTGTTGTGGGTGGAAATCCTTCCAGGTTGATTAAATATCGTTTTGACGAGGACACGATAAAAACCCTTCTGGATATCGCATGGTGGGACTGGAGTGCCGAAAAGATAACCACACACCTACCGGCGATAGTCGGCAATGACCTTTGCAGGCTTCAAGCAGCCACTGAGTCCTAAGCCTCTTTGAATCAGCCTGATAATTATAGCCAGCAGATCTCTCCCTGCTACTTATCCGACCAAACCGCAAACTCATTACCACTCGGTTCGCAGAAATGAAAACGTCGACCACCAGGGAAATCGAATATAGGTTTAATGATATGGCCACCTGCCTGTTCTACTTTTTCCAGAGTTAGCTGCAGGCTTTCGCTATAAAGAACAATGAGCGCACTCCCACGATCAGTTCTGCAAACCTGCTCAGATTTGTAAAAACCACCATCCAGGCCCTGATCTGAGAATGCACAGTACTCTGGACCACAATCAACGAAAGACCAACCAAATGCCTGGGTAAAGAATGCCTTGCATGCAGCGAGATTTGTAGAGGGGAATTCAACGTAGTTTATTTTTTCGTGCTGGTTCATATCTGTATTTCCCGAAGTAATTTCAGTTCTTGATTGTATCATTAGTTCGGTTTACTCATAGGGTTCAACCTTAGTCGCATCAATTGTGTAACCCGTATCGGCAAGGTCTGTTTTCTGTGATTCAGCCTGTATAATTCCGGTAACCCATACAACGTCATACAGTTTACGAATGGCGGCACCTTGTTGATCCCTGGTTTTTACATACACAGTTTGATTCGGCGGTGGAGGCGGCACATGAATACAGGCACCGAAGTATGGCACCAGTAAAAATTCAGATGATTTCTGCCCGTCGGTTTCAACAGGTATCACATATCCTGGCAACTTGATAAGCCTCCCATTCAAGGCAGTATTCATGGGTGACTGTTTCAACATATCCTCCAACACCTTCATTAGTTTTTTTAACGTAGGATCAGAATCCGGCAGCTCATCAATATTATATTTTTCCTGATATTCCGCGTACTTTTCATCAGGGTTATAACCTTTAGGAATCAGATCAGTCCACTCAAGCTCCTGAACTTTTTCTGCTGCTTCAGCAGCATTAACCATCAACCCCAGCAGTAAAACAATCGTCTGGGCTACCACAAATACACTATTTCTAAACATGTCTAATTTACCTTTATTAAATGCGGATGGTCATACCATCAGCCAGTGAGTACCTATACGCTCGATAAGCTGGAACCAGACCTACCAGCAGGCCGGCACAAATGGCGGCTGCCAATAGAACCAGTTCATGTACTGTTGGTGGGTGAATCGGTAAAAAAAGTCCCAGTTGTGATTGAATAATCGGCTGGGCCAATAATTGAATGGCATACAGGGCCGCAACACCAATTGCGGCTGCAATAACCATTACGGCTCCCGCTTCTCCTACGAATAACACGAAGATATGCCAGGGCCTTGCACCTACCGAACGTAGTACTGCCATCTCGCGGCGACGTTCGTTTAAGCTGGTAAGTATCGCAGTTGCCATGCCAGTAATACCAACCAGCACCACGAGCACTGAGATAGCCAGTAACGCTTTCTGCGCAAGAGCCATAGTATCCCACAACTCCTGCAAGGCTACACCTGGGAGTGCTGCCAGCAATGGCTCTTCAGGATACTCATTAATAAAACGCTGAACTCTGAACGCTGCAATCCGGGACTTAAGGCCTATCAGTGCAGCAGTGATGGTTTTGGGCTGCAAATTCATCTGCCTGGTTTTATCCGCATCGATATGACGCCCAGGTTTTGGCGCTCCATTTTCCCAGCCAGCGTGAATCGCTTCGATGGCCTGCAGGCTTACATGTACAGTTCTATCAACCGGCGTACCCGTTTTATTTAATATACCTACAATACGGAAAGGTTTATCGTTATGCTTAACAAAACTCACGTCACCAGTACCGTGAGCTAAAACAATTTTACTGCCCACTTTATAATCTAGTTGTTTCGCAACATCTGCACCAATTACAGCATCGTAAAGATCATCAAAAGCAACCCCTTGTTTTAACTCCAGGCTATTACCAGCGCCATAATGATAATGCTTAAAATAGTCTAGTGTGGTGCCCAGCACTCGAAACCCGTGGTGTGAGTCGCCTAAAGAAAGTGGCACTGCCCATGACACCAGCTTCTGGTTTTTAATATCCTGATAACTCTCCCATGAAACATTATTCGTGGGATTACCGATACGGAACACTGAATAAAGTAGTAATTGAACCGGGCCACTACGCGCACCGACAATAAGGTCAGTACCCGATATAGTGTTGGTAAAACTCTCCCGCGCATCGTTACGTAAACGCTCTACGCCTAACAGTAGCATGATACTCAGCGCAATAGAAAAGATAGTAAGCGCAATTGTAAACTTACGGTTCAGAATGCTTTTAAGAGCCAGAGTAAATATATGCATAACAATTACTCTCCCTTCACTGCATGATTGATATCAGACAGCTGTAAACTACGATCAAATTGTGACTCTAATGATGAATCATGGCTCACGAATATAAGTGTCGTATCTTGCTCAGCGCATTCTTTAAGCAGCAATTTAAGAAATCCACTACGCCGATCAGCATCTAATGCTGAAGTTGGTTCATCAGCAATAACCAGCTCAGGTCCACCAATCAATGCCCTTGCCGCAGCCACACGCTGTTGCTGACCTACACTCAGCTCAGTAACAGGTCGCTGTAATACCTCAGCAGGCAGATCGAGATGCTGCAGTAAGCGTATCGCTTCATCCTTAAGACTGATTCCACGCTTTTCTATATTGCATTTACGTCGTTGCGAAAACTGACAGGGTAATAACACATTGTCCTGTACCGATAAATAGGGAATGAGATTAAACATCTGAAAGATAAAGCCGATATGCTCTGCTCGAAACCTGTCTCTTCTGGCGCCGCTTAGGTCGCCTAGCTGTTGACCCAATACAGAAATCGTACCCTGTAAAGGTAATAACACGCCACCGATCAGACTCAGCAGGGTGCTTTTACCACTGCCACTTGATCCTTTGATAAATACCCTTTCACTACGTTGAACACGTAGCTCGGACAGGTCGAGTATGGCTGGGCCATCTTCACGCCAACGAAAGCTCAGGTTCTGAATATCAATTGCATCTGCTTGCACAGTCATCTGAAACACTCCTGGTAAAAGGGGCGATTAAAAAACCGCCCCCGTTTTGATACTTATTTAAGATTGAGAATATTGCTTTCCGCAGTAAGCTCAGCACCGCCCTGTCGCATTTCAGTTATCAGCTGTGTTTCCAGGTGCTGAGTACCAGGGAATTGTTTGAACAATGACAGTGTTAACTGATCCAGTTTTGCTGCCTGCTTACAGTCAAACTCATAACTCACATCAAAATCAGCATGCTCGGCTGCGTCATGATGATGTTCATGATCATCTATATTTTCAGTACCACTCTCATCATGCTTAGCAGAGTCCATCTCATCATGTCCATGCTCCTCGTCCAGCAGTGCTGATTCCACAGTCGCGGTCACCAATTTACACCCTGCATCCGTACTGGGAGCCATTAAACTGGCTCCATCCTTAAGCAGAGTTACTGCCTGTGCCAATTGTTCTTTTTCGGTTTGATTTTTTGCAGCGTGCTCAAAACCAACAACATTCATCGCAGGTAATGAGAGTTCGATCATTAGCCTGTTTTGCTCTACAGCCACGTTAAGTTGACCACCGCCATGTTCATGAGCCCCATGCTGACGGTGTTCTTCTGCGTAAGCAGAAAAAGCCATCGAATTACCCAACAACATCAATAATAGAATTTTAGAATAATGCATTTTGTATCTCCTGATACAAATGACAAACCGCAACCCAGTGCTGAGCTACAGTAATGCCAGGTTAAATATATTAAGGAGTCTCTTTTCAATTCGTAGATAGTGTGTAGCAGCTGAAATACCCTGGCTCAGCACTGAAAACTGAGCCATAGCTAGCTGTTAGCTATACTTTTCGCCTTATTCAGAATCATACGATTCTCACCATCTCTGAATCCAGAATTCATCAGAGCTACCATAAGTTTAAAAAATTAGATTTTAGGAGATAACCATAGGTGGAGCTCTTGCTTCCTGTATACGAACCTGTCTGGTTATGAAAACGATTTGAGGGATTAATTCACATACCGTAACAATCGTTAGAATGGGAATCTGGGTATTTACAGTAACGGGTACTGAGGAATTACTTAGCAAACCAAATAGACATATCTGGCATTCGCTATTACTTCCCTCCAGCTCATCATGATGGTCATGTAATGCAAAAGCCATCGCCCCCCACAACAATGAAAAGACCAGCATCTGTATCAGCATACGACGTTGTCTGAATGTTTGTGATGAGTTGAATATTAGGCTGGGCATTGATTGAGTAGCTGAACTAAAAGGTGAATTTTCTGTTAACAGATATTGCTAATGGCAAAGACTATAACATGAAAAACCAGCATATAGGCGAATTGTTATACAAATAACAATTGACAGTTATTACCACAGTTTTGTTCAATGTTTTTTTTACATTTCATGCACTAATTAAACCGAAATTCTATTCGACTTTAAAGCAGAGAAAGAGATTAAAATGCTAACCAGGTAACTGCTTTCTCCTGAAAACATACCTTCCTGAAAGATCATCTGATTGTTGCATCAGGTTACCAGCTGTTTAAGTTTCAACTCTGACCCTTAATTAATTTCTCAAAATCTGGCAACGCGACAGGTTTGCTAAAAAAATACCCCTGATAAGCCGTACAACCATGTTGTTCCAGAAATTGTCGCTGTGCGTCGGTTTCTACCCCTTCAGCAATAACTGACAATTTCAGACTCCGCGCCATTGTGATAATGGTCTGTGCAACCACAGCATCATTGTGATTATCTGGCAAATGATCAACAAAGGATCTGTCGATCTTAAGCTGCTCCAGCGGTAAGCGGGTCAGGTAGGATAGCGAAGAATAACCGGTGCCAAAATCGTCCAGAGAAAACCCCACCCCGAATGCCTTGAGCGCATGCATCTTTTTTATCGAGTCTTCAATATCATTGATTAACAGGCTTTCTGTCAGCTCAATTTTCAATTGGCTGGGCGGAGCCTGAGTCTGTTCCAGTACCCGCTTTACCTGATCGACAAAGTCAACCTGCTGAAACTGATACTGACTGACATTGACAGCCAATTGTAATTTGCTTGTGCTCTCATGGCTGGACCAGATTTTAAGTTGCTTGCAGGCGGTTTCCAGTACCCATTGACCAATAGACAGGATAAGCCCCGTTTCCTCGGCCAATGGAATGAACTGCTCTGGTGACACCAGACCAAGTTGCGGGTGGTTCCAGCGTATCAGAACCTCAGCGCCCATGATGTTAAACTCATGATCGACCTGAGCCTGATAATAAAGAAAAAACTGCTGCTTCTCGATACCTCTGCGTAGTGCGTTCTCCAGAGCCGCTCGTTCGGCCAGCGTGGCCTGAATTTGTGGATCAAAGTAGCGCAGCCTGTTGCGCCCTTCATTCTTAGCCTGATACATTGCTATATCTGCCTGTTTGAGTAGCTCCTGTACACTACTTTGAGTGCCGACAAAAATGGTAATCCCTATACTCGGAGTAATATGATGTACCTGTCCAGTAATCTTATATGGCTGACAGAGTTCCTGAAGTACCTTCTCGCCTACGCGTTTAATCTTTTCAGCGGCCTCCTGAGGTTCCATACCCAGATCTTTCAGCATAATCATAAATTCATCACCACCAAAGCGTGCAAGCGTATCTTCTTTGCGCACGCAGGTAAGCAGGCGCTCAGACACCTCAATCAATAATTGATCTCCTGCATCGTGTCCACGAGTATCGTTAAGCACCTTAAAATTATCCAGGTCGATATATAGAAGTGCGCCTCTGCTATGGCTACGCTCTGCTGCCAATAAGGCCTGTTCAAGCCGATTCAGTAGCAATCGCCGGTTGGGTAGCTGGGTCAGTGAGTCATGGTAGGCAAGATGCTCAATCTCCGCTTCTGCCGCCTTGCGCTCAGTAATATCGATCATGGTGCCCACATAATGAGTAACCTCGCCACTATCCGTCTCTACTGCCGTGATGTTCAACCATTCAGGATAGATCTCTCCGTTTTTACGACGATTCCAGATTTCATCCTGCCAGGCTCCATTTTGACGAATACTGCCCCACATTTTCTGGAAGTATTGGTCATCATGACGATCAGATTTAAGTATACTCGGGGTAGCGCCCACAGCCTCCTCCGAAGAATATCCGGTAATCTCGGTAAAGGCGGCATTGACCCGCAAAATCCGCTGCTGCGCATCGGTGATGACGATGCCTTCCTGGGCTTCGAATGCGGTAGCCGCAATTCTGATCTGCTCTTCGGCCCTGTCATGCTCGATTCGTCTGCGCAGAGTAACAATCCCGAAGGCCAGGTCATCTGCGAGCTCTGACAGCAGGCGCTGCTCATCCTCTGGAAATGCGCTCATTTCAGCAGAGTAAATGCTCAAAACGCCAAACACCTGACTACTTTCGTCCTTCAGCGGTAAGGCTATACAGGATTGAAACCCCTCCTGTATGGCTATATCACGCCAGGGAAGTGCTGATTGATCTTTGTGAAAGTCATCAATGATCGCTATTTCACCACTACGGATAGCGTTGCCTGTGGCACCCTGCCCATACACCGAATCTCCCCAGCTGATTCGGGTCTGTAACAAATCATCGTTAGTCGAGCCTGCCCAGGACACAGGAAGGATAGTCTTTTCTTCGTCATTTTGCGGGTATCCCACCCACACCAGGTGGTAGCCAGCCTCATCACAGATAATACGGCAGATGTCGCTGAGCAAAGTCTGTTCATCAACTGCACGCACCAATACCTGATTACAGTCACTGATAGCTCTTAGTTCCCGGTTCAGGTGCTGCAGTGCTTCTTCGTCTCTTTTACTTTTGGTGACATCACGACCTATAGCCAGCACACCAACAACCATCCCCTGTGTATCCATCTCCGGGTAAAAGCGCAGATGATGATTTCGCAACTCACCAAAATCGTTTTTAAGCGTTAACTCCATTTCACTCAACTCACCAGTTTCTATAACCCGGCGCACATAACCTTCAAATTCTGTGTTTAACTCCAGCAGTGCATCCTCACCTGAGTCAGCCGGAGTGCTTTTAGCAAACTCTACAGGAGTCTTTCCTAGCAACCGTTCAACATCTAGATTCAGGTTTTGTTTTATTGCGGGGTTGCAGTAGATAACACGGCAATTGCGATCATAGCGCAGGATATTGTCAGGGAAATTTTCCGCCAGGCTGCGGTATTCAAGCTCACTCCTGGCAAGCGCTTCCTGAGTTTGTTTGCGCTCGACAATTTCTTTTTTCAAACTGTCATTGGCTTCTGCCAACTCAGCGGTGCGTTCGATGACACGTTGTTCAAGGTCCTGTTTCGCATCCTCCAGCTTCAGGGTCAACTCCCTCAGGTGCAGGTGTGTGGAAACACGGGCTAAAACCTCCTCCTGTTGCAGCGGCTTGGTGATATAATCGACGCCACCTTCCTTGAACCCCCTGATCTTATTATCCGTTTGCGTCATCGCAGTCATAAATATCACCGGGATATCCCGCGTCTTTGCATCGGCTTTTAATAGGCGGCAGACTTCATAACCGTCCATACCTGGTAACATAACATCAAGTAAAATCAGATCGGGTTGAGTTCGTTGGGCGATGTTGAGTCCTATCTCACCGGTACTGGCAACCTTGATTTGAAATCCGGATCGAGCCAGATGCTCCGCCACCACTGCCAGATTAGCTGGAACATCATCGACTACCAGAATACTGTGTTTATGTGGATCAACGAAATTCATTCTGATCAACTCAAAAATTGCGTTATAAAAGCTTCAATATGCTCCATATCAAATCTTTTAGCCAGTTTATGTAACTGACGGGCGAATGGTTCATAGGCCTCATCTTGTTTCTCCAGGCGCTTTGCGTAATCCTGAATTGCAAAAATCTGCCCATCTTCCACCAACTGGTGCAATAACTGCAACTCTTCCAGCGGCGGCGCAATCAGGATCGGTTTGGGCTCAGTCATTTCCTCAGCGTAAATCCACTCCAGGTTAAATCGTTTAGCCAGCAAATCCAACAGCAGATAAGGTTTGATCGGTTTGGGCAGAAATTTATCACATCCAACATCTATGCTTTTCCCTTTGTCAGAGTCAGCCACACTGGCTGAAGCTGCGATAATAAACAGGTCTTTCAACTCAGGCCGCTGTCGCATCTCCCTGACGGCTTCAAAGCCAGATTTTATCGGCATCACCAAATCTATCACTATAGCATCTGGCTGCCACTCCAGAGCCATCGTCATTGCCTGCTGCCCATCTTCCAGGGTTTTAACTTCAAAACCTAGTGGTTCCAGTAAGTCTACCAGCAAAAGACGGTTATACAATTTATCATCAATTACCAGTACCTTGCGATGCTTGCCTTGATAACCCAGGATGTTATCAACCTTTGGGATATCTTCTTCAAGCTCAGTACCTGTCACTGATACAGGCACATCAAACCAGAATGTACTACCCCTGCCCAACTCACTTTCTACCTGTAACTGGCCTCCCATTTCCTGCACCAGCTTCTGACTAATAGCCAAACCAAGTCCGCTCCCACCTGAATGAAAACTGACTTCACCTACCTGCTCAAAGGGCTTGAAGATGTGCTTTAAATGCTCTGTGGAAATACCAATTCCTGTGTCCTGTACGCTAAAACGCAGAATAACGGCCTCTTTAGTAACAGGCTCCTGATCAAGCACCTGAACGGTCAGTGCAACACTGCCCTGTTGAGTATATTTGACTGCATTACTCAAAAGATTGAGTAAGATCTGTCGCAGACGAGTTTCATCAGCCTGTATCACACTAGGTAAGGAGGAGAGCGACTCATAAGTTAGCGTCAGCTTTCTGGCCTCTGCCTGAGACAGGACAATATCCAGAATCTGCCGCATAAAACTAGGCAGGTGGAAGGTTGCGGAGTAGATCTCCAGTTTGCCAGCTTCAAACTTTGCCAGGTCGAGAATGTCGTTAATCAGCATCAGCAGGTGTTCGCCACTACGTTCCATGATGGTCAGGTCTTCAACCATGGGGTCTTTAAGGCCTACACGTTTTTTGAGAATATAAGCATAGCCCAAAATAGCGTTAAGTGGGGTGCGAAGTTCGTGGCTCATATTTGCCAGGAAGACACTTTTGGCCTGGTTGGCCAACTCTGCCTTTTCCTTGGCAATCTGCAGTTCTTCGGTACGCTGCTGGACCTCCTCTTCGAGATGCAGACGATAATGTCTCAGCTCATCCTCTTTCAGCTTCTGCTCGGTGATATCCTGTACCGTGCCAACCGAACGTATCGGCTTTCCGTTAGTATCATATACATGCTCGCACATCTCGCGCACATATCTGATCTGGTTATCTGGAAGCAATATGCGATGCACAATATCATAGGGTTGCCTGTTATTAAGTGATTCTGTGTAAGCTGCGCTAACCTTCTCTCGGTCTTCTGGGTGAATAATCTCCAGGAAAGCGTCGAAGGTGGCACCGAAATTCTCTCTGTCGAGTTTGAAAATATGGTAGATCTCATCCGACCAGGTCAAGCGGTTTTCACCCAGATCCAGCTCCCAGTTACCTAGATGTGCGAGGTGCTGTGCCTCCACTAATCGATGTTCGCTCTCACGTAAGTTACGCTGCACCAGCAATCCGGTTAGAGCATCGGTAAGTCGTCGACCAACCTCTTCGAACAACTGTTCTTCTGTTTTGTTCCAGCTCCGCTGGTAGGAGCACTGCTGCAGCCCAAAAATCCAGGGCGGGCTGACTTTGGGAAATAATGCCTCGCAAATCAGCGACTTGCCAGAACAGTCCCCCTTGAGATCACTGGATAGCTGCCACAGTTTTGGTACATCGCCCTGAAGCACAGCAGGTTTATGCAACATATATTGAGTTACTGCCTGGATACATTCCTCTAGCAGCTGGTCTTCGTGCAAGGCCGTTGGCCCAGAGTACGCTGGACTGCTGCGTTGCATGCGAACAGACCAGGATTCAGTCGAAGTGTCGTTGGAATGCAACAGAAATACACGATCACAGTGAAAGATTTCAACTACTACTTCGAGCACATCATGCATCATAGTTTCGAGATCACCAGCTGCCTGAATCGCGCGGTTGACCCGATCCATATTGGCGAGAAACTCCGCCTGCACCTGACGCTCCTGTTCAACCTTTTTGAATTCAGTGATATCTCGCCCTTCTGGAATCAGTTGAACCACACGGCCAGTAGAGTCGATTATGGGTGAAAGCGAGAAGTCGACCGTGTGTATATTACCATCCTTGTCAGGGTGGGTTGCCTCGTAGCGTATAAACTCTCCACCCGCAGCGCGGCGAATCGCATCCTGCAATTGATGTTGCTGCTCAATGGAATGGGTCCACCAGGGGGTCTCCCAAAAGGGCTTGCCGACGACATCATTCTCTTCGATGCCTACAAAATTCAATGCAGCGCGATTAGCTTTCAGGGTTGTGCCATCTGTGGATAACAGACCAATAAACTGAAAAGTCTGGTCAAGAATTGCCTGCACTCTCTGTTCACTTGCTCGCAATTCCTCCTGCATATGCATGCGTTCGGTTACATCGCGTGAGAGAACAAGAAAGCTAACTTCAGCGTCGGGATCTTCAGATGGCAATTTAGATAATGATTGTTCAAACCAGCATGTACCTTCGGGCAGATCCAGGCGTAGGATATTTGCTAGCGAGACACCTTCCTCATCCGCCTGGTGGATGGCGTTCATACAGACATCGGCGGCTTCAGGCGGGAGTACCTCTCTAGCCGTCCTGCCAATCAGTTCCTCTCTGGGGGCTGCCAGTAATTCTGGTCGCCGTGTCCAGAGGTTGAGATATCTCCCCTCTGCATTTACCTCAATCAGGATATCCGGTATGGCGTTAATCACTCCCTCACTAAATGCCAGCGCCTGCTTAAGTTGTAACTCTGTTTCCTTTCGTTGTGTGATGTCGACCAGCGATACGAAAACCTTGGACAGGCTTTCTTCATAGCCCGGGCAGACAGTCAGATTGAGCGACACATTTCGTCGCTCACCACTAAGGGTTTTAACCACCGCATCACTGCTTATTCTGGTGTTACCGTGCCACAGCTGGATCAGCTCATCGCGAAATGCATAGAGCGATTCACTGGTAAAGGTATTAATCAGGCCAGCCAGCAATTCTGCTTTGGTAGTCGCTCCATGTAACTTCAAAGCTGCTGTGTTTACATCTGCGACTTTAGCCAGCTCCGCACATTTTTGAACGCTTTCTGGATGCTGATCAAGGTAAGCCTCTATATCGCTCACTCCGCTATTGCGCAGATCGTCGAAAAAAAGCTTTATCGCAGAAAAATCATCCTCCCAAATTGGCACCGGGGAATTGTCAAAGATCAACTGGTACTTCGCCTCGTTTTCCGTTAACGCATCGAAGCCATGGCCAGCTTCAAATGAAACCGCAGCCAGGGATAGCAGCATTTCAATCACCGACAGCTGCTGTTGTGTAAAACTTTCACCTGTAACGTCGTTTTCGAGGTAGATGACTCCGCGTATTTGCTGCTGGATGACGATCGGTAAACAAAGCAGTGACTTTGGCTTAGCTTTCACCAGGTGTTCGTCATTGGCAAATTCACCGCCATCTTTGTCCACATCAGCAAGAAATACGGCACTGCCAGTCCTTTTCACATAAGCAACAATCGACTCAGCAATAGCGCGAAATCCAGTCGCTGGAGCATACTGAAATTCAATATCATCATTCTCAGCCGCCAACGCAAATAATTCGAGGTCGGGTTCGACAGACAGATAGGCAGATTGTGCCACCGCATGCTGCATGACACTACATACAAGGGTTTCGGCGATTTTATTCAAATACTCTGTCATCACCTGAACCTGTTGAGAAAGTCGACAATCTGTTGCATATCAAAGCCTTTGCCCAGTTTCTGAAGCTGCCGAGCAAAAGGACCATAGGCTTCATTCTCTGTTTCCAGACGAGAGGCTAGTTCCTGTATTTCAAAGATCTCTCCTTCTTCGGCTAACTGATACAATTTCTCCAGCTCTGCTCTGGGTGGTGCGACCATAGGGGCTTCGCTTTCTGCTTCAGCATATAGCCAGGTGAGTCTCAAACGTGCGGCCAGCAAATCAAACAGGCGCCGCACTTCAATCGGCTTGGGTAGAAATTCATCAAAGCCGGCCTCAAGGCTTTTACCCCGATCTGATTTTGACACACTGGCCGAAGCAGCAACCATAAACACCTCTTTTAATTCAGGGCTCTGGCGCATCTCCCTTACTGCATCTACCCCCGATTTCACCGGCATCACCAGATCCATCACGATGACCTCTGGCCGCCACTGCAACGCCATCTCTACCGCCTGCTGTCCATCTTCGGCTGCTTTCACCTCAAAGCCCAGTGGTTGCAGTAAATCAACCAGCATCTGTCGATTAAGCAGCTTGTCATCAACCACCAGGATTTTGTATTGCACATCCGCTTCGTAACCAGTAATCGGAAGCGTCCATAATGATTCATCATCGATACTGGCTGATACAGGCAGAGTCAGGTCGAACCAGAAGGTGCTGCCGCGTCCCAGTTCACTGTTAACCTGCAATTGTCCCCCCATCTGCTGCACAATCTGACGACTGATCGCCAGACCCAGCCCGGTGCCTTCCTCTCGCTTAATGGTTTCACCCGTCTGCTCAAACGGCTGGAAGATTCGTTCCAGTTTATCCTGCGCGATGCCCACGCCAGAATCCTTTACCTCGAAACGCAAGGTGGCAACTTCCTCATCGCCATCCCGTAGCTGTTGTAACTTCGTGACTATCAATGACACATTCCCCTCATCATTGAATTTAACCGCATTACCCAACAGGTTGAGCAAGACCTGGCGCAGTCGAGTCTCATCCGTCACCACGAGTTCGGGTAAGGGGGAAAGATGTTCGTAGCTTAGTGACAGGTTTTTATCCTCGGCTCGAGCACGGATAATGCCGATAATCTGTTGCAAAAAACTGTACAGGTTAAAGGGGGCAGAATAGATTTCCAGCTTACCTGCCTCAATTTTGGCAAGATCAAGTATGTCGTTGATCAAGGTTAGCAGATGTCGACCACTATGCTGGATGATATCCAGACCAGGGTAAGCAGAGCTGCCGACCTCGCGGTTACGATAAAGAATGTCGGTATAACCCAGGATGGCATTGAGCGGGGTGCGCAGTTCGTGGCTCATGTTGGCCAGGAACACGCTTTTGGCCTGGTTGGCGGCCTCGGCCTTTTCCGTGGCGGCTTGCAGTTCATGCGTTCGCTGGGCAACTTGCAGCTCAAGTTCCACAGTTCGCTGGTGCAGACTCCTCACGCGATAGCTGTACCCGGCAATTGCCAGGGCAACAATAAATAGCACAGCCAGAATCCTGAACCACCAGGTTTCCCACCATGGTGGCAAAATGATGATCCCGAGCGTAGCCCCCTGCTCATTCCACACGCCGTCATTATTAGAAGCTTTCACCCGAAAGATATACTCACCAGGGTCAAGGTTGGTGTAGGTAGCCAATCGATTGCTGCTGTCGGTCTGCACCCAATCTTGATCAAAACCTTCCAGCATATAGAGGTATTGATTCTTTTGCGGAGCACGATAGTTGAGGGCGGCAAATTTAATAGCGAAAACTGTGTAATCGTGAGGTAAGACGAGGTGATCGGTCACGTTGATATGTTTTTGCAGGGGTGAATCGCCTCCAACTTCTATCGGCTGATTGAGGAGATGAAAATCGGTCAGCATCACCCTGGGGATATACCTGCTGTCAACCAGCTTTTCGGGGTAAAAAGTATTGAATCCATTGGTGCCGCCAAGAAAAATCTCCCCACTTTCGCGCTTGTACGCCGCCTGGCTGAATTGGTTGCCCTGCAATCCGTCCCGGACATCGTAGTTACGAAAAGTTTCTTTCTGTGGATCGAACCTGGAGATACCAAAATAGGTGGAAATCCACAGGTACCCCTGGTTGTCTTCGATAACAGCGATGACATGGTTATTGGGTAAACCATCTTTAGTGTAGTAGTTGCTAAAGGTCTGGGTTGTTTCATCAAATTTATTCAACCCATTGTGCGTGCCGACCCAGATTACCCCCCGACTGTCTTCATAGATGTCATCGATATTCAGATCACTTAGATGATTTTCTTCGATGCTGAAGTTGGTGAAACGATTCGTTTGCGGGTCCAGACGGCTTAATCCTCCCTGAGCAGCGACCCAGATGGCGCCATCGGAGGCTTGCAGAAAATCATAAGCCCAGTTACTGGCCAGGCTGTTTGGATCATTTTCATCGTGGCTATAGTGAGTGAAGGTTTCGCTGTCCGGATCGAAGTGACTAATGCCGAGGCTATAACTGGCCACCCACAACTTGCCCGCCGCATCCCGGATTAAGCCTTGAATATTATTGTTGAGTAGACTGTTGGGGTTTGTTGGGTCGTGACGATAGTGGACAAAGGTCTCGGAAGCAGGGTCAAAACGTTCGAGGCCGTCGTTCGTTGCCATCCAGAGGATACCGTTGCTGCCGGGCACAATCCGGTTGACATCATTCTGCATCAGGCTGGCGGGGTTGCCAGGGTCGTTATGATAATGGGTAAACCTGCCATGCCAGCGATCGAACCTGTTCAAGCCGCCCCCCATGGTACCTATCCATAGGATGCCCTGTTCGTCTTCGTAGAAGGACATGACGAAATCACTACTCAAGGAGTAGGGATCGGCTGGTTGATTGCGATATAGCTTAAAACGGTGGCCCTGCGGATCATAGTAATTGAGCCCGGATTCGGTGGCAATCCAGTAAGCACCAGCCTCGTCTTCGATCACCATCCACACGGTATTGTTTGACAGGCTGTTGGGATCGGCCCGATCGTACTTGAAGTTGCTGAATTGACCACTGTTCGGGTCGAACTTGTTTAAACCACCCCCAATGGTACCAACCCAAAATCCCCCATGATTATCCATCCCCAGGAAGGAGACGGTATCCGTACTGAGACTATTCGAATCGTCTTTCCTGTGTTGATAATGGGTGAAGGTTTCGGAAGTTGGGTCGAAGCGGTTCAGGCCTTCGTCAGTACCCACCCAGATGATTCCGGCGCTATCAATAAAGAGGGACCATACGTACTCGCCAATCAAACTATTGGGGTTATCTTTCTGGTGGAGATATTGGGTGAAGGTTTCGCTAACCGGATCAAATCTATTCAATCCTTTGTAGGTGCCCAGCCACAATATGCCGTTGCTGTCCTCGAGGATCTTGTTGACAGGGGCACTCAAGCTGTTGGGATTGTCTGGGTCGGGCCGATAATGAGTGAAGGTATTGGTTTGTGGGTCCAGTTTGTCAAGATACTTTTCGCCGGTCACCCAGATATTCCCCCGGGAGTCCTGGAAAGATTGAAGGACAAAATCGCTGCTGAGGCTGTTGGGATTACCTTCTTCGGCGCGGTAATGAGTAAAGGTTTCGGTGACAGGGTCAAACCGATCCAGACCGCCGCCC
Organism: Gammaproteobacteria bacterium; assembly: GCA_050306135.1. Lineage (GTDB taxonomy): Bacteria > Pseudomonadota > Gammaproteobacteria > JACNJF01. The sequence goes on along the minus strand of JBNLGQ010000059.1, from coordinate 19,145 downwards.
CACAGGCTCAACCACAGTATCCCATCCGAGTCTTCGCGCATGGTCCATATGAAATTTGAGGCCAGGCTATTGGGGTTGTCGAGATTGTGAGTGTAATTGGTGAATTCTGAGCCATCAAACTTGCTTAGGCCCTCGCGCGTGGCGATCCAGATAAATCCCCGCGTACTTTGTAGGATATCGTAGATTTGATTAGCAGGCAGACCGTCGTTAATCGTGAAGTGTTTAAATTTAGCCACTTGCCTGGTGACCGGCAGCTTCATCAGTGACGATTCACTACCCCCCTGAGCATAGCTGGGGACTGATGAAAAGCCAAAGAGGATTAGAAAGATCAGCGTTAAAAGAATATTTTTTTTCGCATAACCGGCAATGGGCTCGGCAATAGCGCGAAATCCAGACGCTGGATCATACTGGTATTCAACCTCTTCATCCTCAGCTGTCAAAGCAAATAATTCGAGGTCGGGCTCGACAGACAGGTGGACAGTTTGTGCTCCTGCATATTGCATGACACGACATACAAGGGTTTCAGCGATTTTATTCAAATACTCAGCCATCATCTGAACCTGTTGAGAACAGTCGACAATCTGTTACAGATTAAACCCTTTGGCCAGATTCTATGGTGAAACACAGCCTCATTTTGTGGCTCGTAAAAAGTTTTGCTGTGTTGCTCTGTGGATGTTGATTCTCCCGCACGCTGGACACACGCGCCTGTACTGACCAGTCTTTCGGCGACCAGGGTGATCACTGTCAGTTCTACGACATTAATAACCGGGATCTTAATTTTCATTGATCGATACCTTAACTCAGAACCAGAAAATTAACTGATCTGGATAAATAGGCGCCCAATATATTTCATATTAGCGATACAACCTCATTCTTACAGAGTTTAACCCTCTGGATCAAACACAATCTGTCAACTGAAATACTGTTTGATAAAAATCTGTAACTGCTCAATATCAAACCCCCTGGCCAGTTTCTGTAGCTGCCGGGCAAATGGACCATAGGCTTCATTCTCTGTTTCCGGACGAGAGACTAGTTCCTGTATTCCAAAGATCTCTCCTTAAAATGATACACCTCCCCCAACTTTCGCATGACCAGATAGCACTACAGAGCGCCTGTCTCTTTAGTTTAATACAATGATAGTAAGTATATTATTTTATAACAGCCTCTTTCTTGACCCCTGATAATGTTATACGACCATATGATGATCATATGGATATGTTTTTTCCTTAAGCTGGCGATTTATCAAAACCACATATGTGGACCACTTCCCTGTAACATCACACTAGCAGTTGTGCTCAGCGTTAATCACGCATAAAAAATCAGGTTAAAAACTGACTCCTGACGGACTTCCAATAAATGCAATCCTTTTTACGCCTGGGTCAACACCCGCAGCAGAACAAATCTAAAATATCGAATTTTCACCTCCCAATACTATTGGTCAATAGAACTGATAAAAGCAGCAGAAGTGGCGAAGATTATTTCGTACAAGATCGTACGACAGCACATAGCATGAGGTCTGGAAAAGACCTACAATTAAACCGCTTCATTGTGATAGCTAACACCAGCTAAAATTATTACATCAGGGCCTGTTAACACGTGCTAACAGGCCCTGACTCCACTAGATCTTGAGGAAAACTAACTTGCCCCCCATGCAACTTCCGGTTGAAGAAATCCTGGACACGCTTAAGCAAAGCCTTGCAGAATCTACTGAAGTAATACTCGAAGCTCCTTCCGGTGCGGGCAAAACAACAATGGTCCCTCTGGCATTAATGAATGAACCCTGGCTCGCTGGTCGTAAGATCATCATGCTGGAACCTCGACGTATCGCCACCAAAAACGCTGCGCATCGACTTGCCAGTCTAATCAATGAACAACCCGGACAGCGTATTGGGTATCGTATGCGTCTGGATTCTAAAATTGGTAAACACACTCAAATCGAAGTCATCACTGAAGGCATTCTAACGCGCATGTTGCCGGATGACCCAGCTCTGGAGGATGTAGGCCTGGTGATATTTGATGAGTTTCATGAGCGTAGTCTCGATTCAGACCTGGCGCTCGCACTTTGTCTGAAGGGGCAACAATTATTTGGCAGCGAGACAAACCATCAACGTTTAAGAATTCTGGTGATGTCTGCCACGCTAGACAGCCTCGCAATATCAAAAATGCTGGCTGGTGCGCCTGTCGTAAAAAGTGAAGGTCGAGCATACCCAGTTGATATTAGTTACGGTCGCGCACGAAAACCCGATGATCGAATCGTAGATCGCATGGTGTCTACCATCAAACAGGCTTTACTAGATAACCCTGAAAGCAGCGTACTGGCTTTTCTACCGGGCCAGGGTGAAATCCATCGCTGTGCAGATGCACTTTCTGACTGGTTGCTCGATAGTAAAATCAAAACTATCCATCTACGTCCTTTATACGGCAATCTATCGATTGAACAACAACAGGAAGCCATCGCACCTTTATCTGGGACCAATGCTCATGACCAGAAAGTCGTACTGGCGACCAACATTGCTGAAACGAGCCTCACTATCGAGGGTATAGATATTGTTGTCGACTCGGGACTTGCACGAGAGTCTCGTTTTGACCCGGCCACCGGCATGTCGGGCCTGCATACGGTAAAGATATCAAAAGCCTCTTCAGAGCAGCGTGCAGGTCGCGCGGGACGACTGCGTGCTGGTAAATGCTATAGACTGTGGTCAGCCGAACAACAAAACCAACTCGCGGCGCATGGCAGCCCGGAAATATTAAACACTGACCTTGCCCCCTTTGCCCTGCAGCTACTGCAATGGGGCATAGATGATCCAAATGAACTCAGCTGGATGGACCCACCACCCAAAGGACCGTGGCAGCAGGCTATTGATTTATTGCAATCACTAGGAGCGCTTGAGATCAAAAACCACAGTCATGTACTCACCGCACATGGACAATCTATGTCGGCTTTACCGCTACACCCAAGGCTGGCCCACTTACTTATCCGTGGAGCTGAGACTGGTTTCGCTAAAAAAGCCTGTCTACTCGCCAGCCTGTTATCTGATCGCGACCCTTTTAGCAGAGACAATCCCGACATCAGTCATCGCATTGATATGTTATCTGGCGAGAGCAAATGCCCTGCACAACATCAGGGCTGGCTAAGACGTACTCAACAACTGGCCAGACAAATTGAGCAACAGTTAAGCAGCCTCAATATCAGTCACACTCAAAGCTATTTATTAACACCAAAACAGATCATCGGCTACCTGCTCGCCTGCGCCTATCCTGACCGCATTGGGCGTCGTCGACACTCAGGTGGTTTTCAACTTGCCAATGGTCGCAGTGCCAACCTGCCTGGTCAGCATTACCTCGGCAACAGTCGCTGGCTCGCCATTGCCGAAGTGAGCAATATAGCAGGGGGTAAGGGTGATGCGATTCGTTCGGCAACGGCATTAGATGAAGCCTTATTTGATGGCATCATGAGTGATTTTATCAATACACAAACTATTGCTGAATGGGATAAACAATCGGGTCGCTTTATCGCAGAGCAACAACAGAAAATCGGCGCACTGATTTTAAACCGCAAGACGCTGGATCAGATACCTGCCGAAGTCAAAACAGCCGCATTAATCCAGACCCTTCAGCAACAGGGTTTGCAGTTATTAAAATGGGACGACGAGCTTAAGCAATGGTGTGCCAGAGTCATTCTACTGCGCTCTATCGACGGCAATCAGCAGTGGCCCGATTTAACCGAAGCAGCGCTTCTAAAAACAGCTGACGACTGGCTTGCACCCTATCTGGAGCAGGTGAATTCATTACAGGATTTTAAAAAGCTGGATTTAAAAAGTATTCTTCAGGCATTACTGACATGGGATAAACAGCAACAGTTAAACCAACTGGCTCCGCTACGTTTTAAGGTCCCCTCGGGCTCTTCAATAGCCATCAACTACAATGAATCCCCTCCTGTACTGGCAGTCAAGCTACAGGAAATGTTTGGCTGTGAACAAACCCCAACCATAGCCAACGGCAAAGTTGCATTACTGGTACATTTGCTCAGTCCTGCAGGCAGACCGCTACAAATCACTCAGGATCTTGCTGGCTTCTGGCGCAGTTCCTACCATGATGTCAAAAAAGACATGAAAGGACGCTACCCGAAACACCCCTGGCCCGATGACCCGCTTCAGGCGATAGCCACCCGAAAAACCAAAGCGCGCAGTTAATCTACTGAGGCCGATTGACTGCTATCGTTTTCACACGCAGAGTTAACTGCCTCCAGAAAATCATCCAGCGTACGACCGGCCTCATGCTCAAAATATTCGCCACTTTCCAGCAGATTTGTCATGCGGTCGACACGGAAGTGACGAAAGTCGTCGCGCATTTCGCACCAGGCAAGCAGGGTCCAGGTTCTCCCCCAGTAAGAAAGCCCCAACGGGCGCACGCTGCGAGCAGAGTTTTCACCATCGGCGCGCTGGTAATGAAACTTGACCTTACTCTGGTTACGCACAGCCTGACGTAACAGATTCAATGAGTCTGTCACTTCAACCTCCGGCCCAAACGGTGGTACTAGCAGGGTCTTGCGCGACAGCTCGGGTATAAGGCGCTCAGGTAATACGGCTTCGATTCTGGCCACTGCGCGTTCGGCGGCACTCGCCAGCACCGGGTCACTCCACACACCCACCATGCGCACGCCCAGCAACAACGCTTCCAGCTCTTCCTCATCAAACATCAAGGGTGGCAGACGAAAGCCCTTCATCAGACGATAGCCCAGCCCTGCTTCGGCAATAATCGGAATACCCGAAACAGACAGATCCTGAATATCCCGATAGATCGTACGCTCCGATACCTCCAGCATTTCGGCCAGCGCACGCGCCGTCACCCAGCAGTCACTGCGTAACTCCTGGGTGATGCGAAAAAGTCGGTCAGCTCTGCGCATGGGTACTTTCAGTTTTCTCGGTTAAAAAAATATCAGTGTACACATAAACTTCAGGGCATCTCAAAAAATTCGGATTTTTTCGTGAGTGCAAGGAAGCACCGCACGGAGAACCGCAGTGTATATGACATACATGAGGATTCGAGTACGGAGCTGACGCCGCAATCGCGGAAAAAGACAATTTTTAGAGATGCCCTTCAGAGAAATAATACCCCTGATTTTACTACTGACAGTACGGTGTCAGCAGGGTGGCATTAAGCTGGCACAAAATCACACAACAGGAAAAAAACATGAGCACTACATTTACCCCAAACCTGATGACTAAAAACGTCAATGCCTCTGTCGAATTTTATTCCAGGCACCTCGGATTCAACATGATGATGGGGCTACCCTTTGAATCCGAGACTCCAGTTGAACAGCTGTCCGATGGCACCCCGTTACAGTATGCCATGCTGAATAAAGATGGTGCCATGGTCATGTTCCAGCATCAGCAATCCCTAACAGAAGAGTGCAATGTGTTTACTGACAAAGCAGTTGCTGCTAGCGGCACCTATTATCTGGAAGTAGAAAATCTTGATGCGCTAAAGTCCGGCCTTGGCGATGATATCGATATCGTAGTACCAGAACGCGTCACTTTTTATGGCATGCGTGAATTGTGGATACGCGACAACAATGGCTACATCATCACTCTTGCGCAAAAACACAGCAACTGATGTTAGAACCGGAAATGAATACAGCAACCCGATACTGGGTCGGTGTTGCTTCTAGAAATCATGTGTTAAAAGGTAAAGCAGGCGGCTTCGCACAGCTCTGCCATGGCAAGCAGCAGCCGCTTAAACGTATGGCTAAAGGTGACTGGATCATCTACTACTCACCACAGAAAATCTACGGTGAGAAATCGCCCTGCCAACAATTTACAGCAATTGGTGAAGTCATAGGAGAGGAAGTCTATCAGTTTGAAATGACTCCAGACTTCACACCCTTTCGGCGTGATATTAAATTTCTATGCGCTCAGGATGCAGCTATCCAGCCATTACTGGATAGACTATCCTTCGTAAAGAATAAAAAAAACTGGGGCTACGCCTTTCGCTATGGCCACCTACAGATACCAGAAACTGATTTTCTAACTATCAAAAACGCCATGACCGGCTTAAATCACGAGGATATAAATCATGATCATTGACCACCTTGGAATCGCAGTATCCGACTACACCACCAGCAAGCAGTTTTACACACAATGCCTCGCCCCTCTGGGTATACAACTCGCTAAGGAAGTCTACGGCTGGGGCGGTTTTGGCAGGGATGGCAAACCGGAATTCTGGTTTGGGCCTGCCGACAAGCCCCATTCACCCATGCATATTGCTTTCTCTGCATCCAGCAGAGAACAGGTTGATCAATTTTACCAGGCAGCACTGGAGGCAGGCGCAACTGACAATGGCGCACCAGGTCTGCGACCTGAGTATCATCCCCACTATTACGGCGCTTTTGTGTTAGACCCCGATGGGCATAATATTGAAGCGGTTTGCCATAAGTCCGAGTAATCAGGAGCAAACTATGACTGAAAAAAACCGCTGCGCATGGGTAAGTAACGAGCCACTGTATCAGGCCTATCACGATGAAGAATGGGGTGTGCCCTGCTACGATGATCGCGCGCTATTCGAGCTGTTAATCCTGGAAGGCGCACAGGCGGGGTTATCCTGGATTACCATCCTGAAAAAACGTGACAACTACCGCCGCCTGTTCGACAACTTCGATGCCAACAAGATCGCTCGCTACACGCCAAAGAAGATTGAAAAGCTACTGTTAGATCCGGGGATAGTTCGCAACCGCCTCAAGGTAGAAGCCACAGTAAGCAATGCGAAAGCATTCCTTGAATTACAGAAAGAACCCGGAGGATTTAGCGGTTTTATCTGGAGCGTTGTAGATGGCAACCCCCTCATAAACCATCCGCGTACACTAAAGGATGTGCCGGTTAAGACAGCAGAATCTGATGCCTTATCTAAGGCGCTCAAGAAACGTGGCTTTAAATTTATCGGTAGTACCATTTGCTACGCATTTATGCAGGCTGCTGGACTGGTCAATGATCATACTGTGGATTGCTTTTGCTATAGCAAAAACTAAGTTAGCCTCACGACATCCCTTTACAGAATCGGCTGGCCATAATAATTCCAGCAGTGGGCAGATAGAATGGGAGGGGTGGTTATCTAACCTAAAACGGCTTATCTAATTACCAACATTCAGCTAAGACTGTGTCGAACTTCAGTCTTAGCTGAAAGTAACGTATGAAACTGAAAGATATTAATTGAGCACAACAAATGCTTTCTCTAATTCCTGATCAAAACTCTTCACCCTATCCCAAAATGTCTTAATATATTTCTGTCGGGATGTCTCCAGATTCAATTGGCCACAGCTTACTACATTTATAAAATCAATCACCAATGCTGAATCAACATCGATGCTTTTATATTGCCGCTCTATCCCGCAGACTGGTGCACTGTATTTGGATTTATTAATAAGGTCTAAATAACCACCACCTTTTAGCCGCAATAGATTGTAGCGACCAAACCGTACTTTGAACGCCATATCGGCCAGGGTTTGTTCATCAGATCCAAATATTCCAAATCTATTTTCAAAATCTCCCAATAGAGACAATCTATTCTTATCAGGGCTTTCATTAACAATAAGAAAGTATTCCGCAACCCATGGCCACTTCTCCTTAACAAATATACGAACACCTGAACTTCCCTGTGAGATTTCTTTATATTTTGAAGATACCGAAACCTTTTCCGCAACTACGGGCGATCGCTTTGCAGCCTTTTCATCTGCAAGCAAACTAAAGCTTGAAAAAAAAGCCAATAATAAAATGATACAGAGCTTTAACATTCACTTCCCTACAAACGAGTCATTTACTTGCTTCAACCTTTGGTCCACTTTTTGGTTTCTGGATTATAAGTTCTAACCTTTTTTACTTTCATTTGAGATAAAACACTTTCTTTTATAGCTCCCATACACTTTTCACTGGGCACAAAATAATTTACTTTCTTTTTCGCATCCGCACTACGATCACTAGCCGATACAATGTAAGCATGACGACCTATATCCTTCGAATCAAAATCATAATTTTTCGTCCACATAGACTCAGGTAATTCGCACTTCATAAAATATAGATTAGCGACATTATCGATAGAGCATCTGCCATCAAAATTATCAAGAATATCGAAATATGCCTGATTATAGAAAACATAAGAACCACCTAAAGTCGCTATAGATATATCGAGCTTCTTACAAACAGAGTCATCAGATTTATAAACTTGCTTTTCAATCCTGGCAGCACTTCTATCACCAGCACGTGTAACCTCTGACCGATGGTATGTAATATTCTCAACCGCAAACTTGCCCAGAGTTAAGGTTTTTGTTTCTTCATTGTATTTAGGAGAGATATCATAATTATTCGCACAAGATATTATTTGTGCAGAAAAAAATAAAATAAGGAGTATTTTGAATTTTGAATGCATATTGAATTTCCGTTATGTTTAAGGCTCAGATTTTTTTGTTCCATAATATGAGCAATTTGCCGGGGTCGAATCTTTCAGTACATTCTTCCTATGACAACATGAATACTCATCCGCTTATTTTATACTGGGTGAGCAGATTTGAACACCTTTGCGAGTTTTTTTAAGCAAGCAATAACAACATATATCTCGGATTAATCCTGCAAATGCTATGTCAGGACTGGTTTTGATGCCCTTTCAGCTCTGCCCTGTTTAACAAGGCGATAATTATGAACAAAATCGAACTCGCAAACATGACGATTCCAAATATAGATAAGGATGCCCCTTTCAGGCAGCGCATTTATTGCCTGACTTACCTAGAAATGCCTATAAATATTACGGCGTGAACCATATCACACTGGTACTAAGTAGTATTGAAGTCATCGAAGCGAAACTGCCCGCAGAATGTTATCAATGCAACATTTCAATCCAGCTAGAAAAACATCCTATCCGACATTACTTCTTTGGCATGATAGGTTTTAGCGGATGTTTCCTGTATTTTCGTGCGTCTTTTATACTATCAGCCTATACTTACGAATCATTTAGAACGATTAAATACAGTTGATAATTTCTGGATGTATTTTTCATCATTTTTGAAAGCCCTCCCTTAGCTCGATTTTACTGAGACTGGATTGCTATCGAGGTATCCATAATTAACCACTGGTTTAAAACTGTTGTAACACTATCCTCAATATATGTTTATGAAAATAGAAGTTAATACATGAGCAATAATCCTTATAAGGTGATGCTGGTTGATGATTCCGCCGTTATTCGAGGTCTATTCAACCGCTGGCTTGAAAACGTAGATGCTATTCAGGTAGAGGCTTATTCTGCCAATGGGACTCAAGCACTTAAAGAACTGCATCGACACGATATAGATGTCATGGTGCTTGATGCAGAAATGCCTGATATGAATGGGATGCAGGCCTTACCCCAAATCCTTACAATCCAGCCAGATATTAAGGTTATTATGCTATGTACCCTGTCTCGCCACGATGCGGAATTTACCTTAAAGGCCCTTGAAGCAGGCGCTGCTGACTACCTGCTTAAACCAGTCAGTAATAAAGACCTGCAATCTGATATGACATTTCGCCACGAGATGATTGAAAAGATTAAAGCCCTGGCATCAGCCCGCAGACGACAAAAGCATATGGCTTCTGGGCCTGATATTATCTCACCTCAAAAACCTGAATCTCTGACTATAAATGCGCTCAATAAGCGCTCAACAGATTTTGGCAAGCCCGAACGCCCTGTACCTTCCTCCACCAGCCAAATTAGCGAACGTCTCTATGCTAAGCAATCAATAGTGCTACGCCCACAGAGTAGAGTTCGCCCTGACATTCTGGCTATTGGGAGTTCCACGGGTGGCCCTCAGGCATTATATACACTGTTTAGTGCTCTGCAGGGACATCTGAAAGTCCCCACCGTCATCACTCAACATATGCCGGCCGACTTTACCTCCATTCTTACAGAACATCTGTCCCGCGTGACTGACGGCATTTGCAAGGAAGGTGAAGATGGCGAGGAATTGAAAGCTGGCAATATCTACCTTGCGCCGGGAGATCATCACATGCTAGTGGTAAATCGTGGACCCCGTATGATAATCAGAATTAACCAGGATCCTCCTGAGAATTTCTGTCGCCCTGCGGTTGACCCCATGATGCGCTCACTAAAAGCAGTATACGGCAACCGTGTGCTTGCAGTCATTCTCACTGGCATGGGCCAGGACGGATTAAAAGGCTGTCGCGAACTCGCGGAAGCGGGAAGCACTATCCTGGCTCAGGATGAAGCTTCGTCAATAGTTTGGGGTATGCCCGGTGCCGTGGCCACCAACGGTCTATGTTCCGCAATTTTACCCCTTGATCAACTTGCCAAGCTTATTATTACAACGCTAGAGGGAAGGCAAAAATGAAACCCGAAGATTTTGACTTTATTGCCCAGATTTTAAAAAAGCGCTCAGGCCTGGTGATATCAAGAGATAAATTATATTTACTGGAAAGCCGCCTGCTTCCAGTTGCCCGTCGGCGTGGTATAGAAACTATGGATGATCTGGTTTCCAGTATTCGTCTGCGCCCTGACGAAACATTACTGCGGGATATCACGGAGGCAATGACCACTAATGAGTCCTTTTTCTTTCGAGATACTCATCCATTTGATCAATTTCGTAATCACACCCTTCCTGCCTTACTCAAATCCAGGGCCAATCAAAGGCATATTCGCATCTGGTGTGCAGCGGCGTCGACCGGGCAGGAACCCTACTCCCTCGCGATGATCCTGAAAGAAGAGAGCTACAAGCTCACTGGCTGGCGAGTAGAAATCCTGGCGACAGATCTGTCAAGAGGGGTACTAGAGAGGGCGAGAGAGGGTATTTACAACCAGTTCGAAGTACAACGAGGGCTACCAGCACTCATGCGCGACAAGTACTTTAAAAAAGTCAACGATGACTGGCAAATTTCCGCAGATATTCGCTCTATGGTGACTTATAGAGAGTTCAATCTTTTAAACAGCATGTCTGCTCTGGGCAAATTTGACGTCATATTCTGTCGTAATGTTCTTATTTATTTTGATCAGGAAACTAAAGGCATAGTATTAGAAAACATTGCCCAACAGCTACCACCAGATGGGTTTCTATATCTTGGGGGTACTGAAACCATTTTGGGGATTACTGATGCTTTCAAACAAACTCCTGGACAACGCAGTATATATTGCCCAACCGGAAAATAATCTACCATAAACGGAAACCGCACTCATAATTTGGGTGCGGTTGTTGAAAGAATGTTTTTACAAACCTAAACAGTAAACTGTCCCACCAATTTTTTAAGCTGCTCAGCCAGTCTCGCCAGATCATCACTGGCCTGGGCTGCCTGTTTTGACCCTTCTGAAGTCTGTTCAGCTACCTCATTAATATTCACAATATTACGATTGATCTCTTCAGTAACGGCACTTTGCTCTTCGGCAGCGCTGGCAATCTGTGTATTCATAGTATTGATACGTTCGACAGCCTGGTTAATGGTGTTTAGGGCCTCTGCTGCTGCTGTTGCCTGTTCTACGCCATGTAAACTCTTTTGCTTACCTACCTCCATCACCTGCACTGCCCGGTTAGCACCGGACTGCAAGCGATTAATCATCTCTTCAATTTCCTGCGTAGATTGCTGAGTACGCCCAGCCAGGGTACGGACCTCATCCGCTACTACTGCAAATCCGCGGCCCTGTTCACCCGCACGGGCGGCTTCAATGGCAGCATTCAATGCCAGCAAATTAGTTTGCTCAGCAATACCCTTTATTACGTCAAGAACCGACCCAATGTTGACACTCTCATTTTCAAGTTCACGAATCACATCTGATGACTTCTCAACTTCACCCGCCAGTTCACCGATAGCTTCGATAATTCTGTCCACTACCCGTTTTCCTTCTATAAAAGTAACATCTGCTTCCTTAGCTGCTTCAGCAGCGGACACCGCACTACGTGCTACCTCATGTACTGTGGAATTCATTTCAGTAATTGCACTGGCGACCTGGCTGGTTTCCATTTGCTGTTGATTGATACCCGCTGTGGTCTGGGCATTTACTACTGAGGTTTCTTCAGCCGCTGCAGCAAGCTGCGAAATGGCGTCCTTCACCTGTGTGATGGCAGTGCTAAATTTATCAGCCATACGGTTAAATGCTACGGCTATATGCCCAATCTCATCTTTACTTTTGTAATCCACTCGACCGCTTAAATCACCATTTGCCAGGGCGTCGGCTACAATTTCTACACTTGCTACACCCTTGGAGATACCTGAGATGATTACCCATGCCAGTAGAACACCAATCGATATACCTACCACCAACAGGATAGTCACCTGAGTAATCTTGCTGCGATACTGCTCATCAGCAATTTTAAATGCTTTAGCGGCCTCTACCTCTTCATCTTCAATCAATGTGTCCATTGCTTCCTGCATTTTAGTAATTGCAGGGTTAATGGTTTTTAACAATAAAATATTTGCGCCTCTATAGTCTCCGGACTCGATTTTTTCCATTGCAGGTAAGTAACCCTGATCTTTAATCACCTCTAGCTGTTGAATAAACGTATTTACAGCTGCCTGTAAATGTTCTGGGACCGGTTCCACCAGATATTCCTTCCAATGTTCTTCAATGATATCAAGATCCTTACGTATCAGGTCCAGATGTAGAGAGACGGGATGATTATGCATGGTGGCGAATTCGGTGCTGGGATCGTGCTGAAGGGAGAGCAGAAGTAGGCTTCTCAACTCCTGATTATGTTCAGCAATTACTCCAAGAACGCGAGCATGATGCAGATCAGAATGATACATATAGTCCAGCGCATTATCTGCATCGTGCATACCTGACAGCCCCATCGCACCAACGGTAATACCAGCCAGGGCTAAAACACAGACAAGAATGAATAAACGGATTTTAATTGGAAGATTATTTAGAAAATTCATCGCTATCTCCAGAACATTGGTCACTAGAGTGGATAACTTCAAGCCCGCTCAATATATTTAGTATAGAAGATAAAAATATCATAATTTACTAACATAATAGAACCAAATGATCTATGAATAGAAAAATATCATCTATCTTTATAAACCTCTAAAGTCACCTCAACCTTTTTGCTATTTGAAAAATAAGCAGCCGCCAATGCAAATAAAAAGGACAGGCCCAGGGTCCAGCGTAAAACCTCAAATAACGCTTCAAACTGTGCAGGGTTTATTTTCGTTTTACCGATTAACAATGAAATGAGTAAAGTAATAATAGCCATCCCAACCATCTGCCCCATCATCCTCGCCAGATTCAGTAGAGCAGATACGATACCCAGTTTAGTTTCTGCGACCGATCCAAAAATAGAGTTACTGTTGGGTGTAGAGAAAAAACCAAAACCGAGCCCAAGCATCATCAAAGCGCTGCCGATAAAAATCAGCGATCTGTCCTGATCAACAAATAGCAGCATAAAGGTTCCAAGCGCTGCAAACAGGCAACCACTGGTGGCTAAATTCCTTGGCGGGTAGCGATCTGACAGCCGTCCGGCAACCGGCGCAACGACCGCCATCACAATGGCCTGCAACATCAGCATCTTGCCCGCATCAGCAGGTGACAGCCCACGATTATATTGCAGATAAAGCCCAAGCAAAAACATCAGACCATAGTTAGCACTGTACATAAAAACAGCCGCTAGCAAAGACCGGCTTAGATTATGATTCTGCCATACCAGCTTTAGCCTGATGATGGGGTTGCTTGAAACACTGGAATGTCGGATAAAAACTAATAAAAATACAATCGCGATGAGCAGATAGATGTAGGCTGATTGCTGTGGCAGGTTTGTCACACCGGCGAATAAACTCAACACCCACACCGCCAGCAGCAGCGATCCCCACCAGTCCAGCTTTACCGGTTCATGACTGCGCCACTCTCCTTTCATATAGAATACTGACAGAAAAATAGTCAGCAGCGATAAAGGTACCTGAAACAGGAATACACTATGCCAGCCAAAGTGCTCAGTTAACCAGCCACCTAATAAGGGGCCGCAGGTCAATCCGGTATAAACGGATGCCACCATCCAGCCCAGCGCAGCTCCGCGGCCATTGCCGTTATAAACACTACCCACTATTGCCATGCTGGTACTAAAAAACATGGCGGCACCCATGCCCTGAATCACTCTAAAAAACAACAGGGCTTCAATGCTATTTGCTATACCTGCGAGAATACTACTGAGCAGAAATACCGATGTTCCAAGGATATATAAGAACTTTCGCCCATAACTATCGGATAGTCGTCCGGCGGGCAGTAATGTGATCAGATTGCTCAGCAAAAAAGCGGTAGGAATCCAGCTTGCATACACAGCGTTTGCATTCAACCCCTTGGCAATTGCCGGCACTGCAACTAGCGTTGCTGATAAAGATAAAGGTGCAAGGAATCCGCCAATACAGATATTAATCAACACCAGTAAGCGGGCAGTTGGATTTTGTTGGTAATAGAGCCCTGTCTGTTGATTATCCATACAGCACTGTAAGCTTTAGCAGATTAATTATCTACTCCCTGGATCTCGCATGCGAAGCTTAAACTTACCCGGTGGCTCATTACAATGCTTGGTAAAAAATCGAGAGAAATAGGCGGGGTCCTTGAAGCCCAGATCATAAGCCACTTCGTTCATTGATACATCTGCATATATCAACTTACGCTTGGCTTCAGAGATCAGGTGTCCATGAACAATCTGCATGGCATTTTGCCCGGTATAGCGTTGACATAAACGATTCAGGCGTCCGGTAGTTAAACCCAGTTCTTTTGCGTACTCACTGACCGGCCAGTGTTTCATATAGTTTTCTTCCATTAACTTAACAAAGGCTTCATAAATTTTAATGCGTGCGTCAGACTGAGTCCCAAGGTGCGGCGTTTGACTGGATAAGCGCCCCAGTAAAACAAAAATAATTTTCAGATAGGCACCAATCACACAGGCCTGCCCCGCCTTCTGATTTCGATACTCTTCTATGACTCGCAGCATCAGCATTTCAAAATCCCAGGACACTTTTTTATCCGGATCCAGTCTGATCACTAAGGCTTCGTTAAATAGATTGGGAAATTTTTGTCTTTCGGTTTCGGCGAATACGCCATACAGATAGGACTCTACGATAGTAACGATATAGCCCCTGACTCCAGGTTGGTGCACGAAGCCATGAACCTCTTTAGGTGGGATAGATAAAATGCAGGGACCCACTTCTTCACTACTATAGTCGCGCATCTGAACCAGTACAGAACCCTGCTCAACCACCAGTAGCTGATGCAGGTTATCATGTCGGTGCGGATGAATTTCAAAGTTATGTTTGGGCAGCGACTCTTCCAGTGAAGCGATATAGATATAATCCAGCGCATCCGAAGGTGCGGTTTCGCCATATAAAAAATAATGTGGGATATCTATCAATGTTTAGTCCCCGCTTTCAACATGCCATATTACAGCGGATAAACCATTACCGGCACCTTACTATGATGGATAATTTTATTAGCTACTGAGCCGAGAAAAAACTGCCCGATTTCGCTATGCGTACGGGTACCCATAATAATTAAATCGACTTCATATTTTTCTGCTTCCTTAAGGATAACAACACTTGGATCACCTTCCACAACAACGGTCTCCGGCTCTCCTCCTGGAAAACTGTGATCATCATTCGGACATTCCTCTTCACAGAACTCATCGAGTCTTTTCTGTAGTTCATTTTTTAGATGATCATAGCCTCTGGTTTTAAATTCTTCGAGATCTTCATCCGACATCGAATTACTTAATATACCTACCATGGCTGAACTCAGTGACTCCATTACGTGAATCACGACCAATTGGGCATCATGACTCATCGCCATGGAAACAGCCATGCGAAACGCCTCTTTACTGCCATGCTCTTTTAAATCTGTGGCATAAAGTATTTTTTTAATTTGTGGAAGCATTGGTTTACTCCTGGTTATGATTGGCTGATGTTCATCAGTTTTGGTTAAATTCTTCAGTATCAATCTCAAGTTGAGTCGCTGCGTTGTAGCGCGGTCCCTGTACAGTTGTCTGGTTAATCGCATCATCCATTATCTGGATACTTTCGGCATCCAGTATCACCTCAGAAGCAGCCGCATTTTCAAGCATATGCTCGATGCTGGTAGTGCCTGGAATAGGGATAATATGCTCTGCTTTCGCCAGTAACCACGCTAAAGATAACTGCCCCATCGTACAGTTATGCTTTTCCACAAGTGCTTTTAACGGATCCAGCAAGTTTAAATTTTCTGCGTAAGTCTGGGTATCAAAACGAGGCATATTACGGCGCAGATCACCCGATTCCAGAGAATCTATATCGGTTAATGTTCCGGTTAAATACGCACGCGCTAACGGACTAAATGCAACAAACGCAGTGCCCAGCTCCTGACAGGTTTCCAGCACTTTTATTTCTGGATTGCGTGTCCAAAGTGAATATTCTGTCTGTAACGCAGCAATGGGATGTTCCCTATGCGCTTTACGTAGCGTATCTGCAGAAACCTCGGAAAGCCCCAGAGTGCGCACTTTACCTTCTTCCACCAGTCGCGACATTTCACCAACTGGTTCTTCAATAGGGGTTTGCTTATCCCAGCGATGCAGATAATAGAGATCTATAACCTCGGTACCAAGACGTTGCAGGCTGTCTTCACAATGCTTGCGCAATACCTCCGGTCGATTACTGATTTCGCGTTTGCCTTCAGCATTTTTGAACATGCCACACTTACTCGCCAGTACAAATTCATCACGCCTGTGCATCACTGCTTTACCAAGCAGGCTCTCATTCGCTCCAAAGCCATATAAAGCGGCAGTATCCAGCATGTTATAGCCTGCATCCAGAGACTGATTTAGCAGCTTGATTGAATACTCCTGTTCAGGCGGTTTGGCATAGGCATGCGACAGGTTCATGCAGCCCAGACTGATTTCTGATACCGAAAAGGGTCCTAACTGTCGTTGTTGCATGATTACTCTACTCCGGTTTATGCTTTTTCCAGGCATTGCTCAAGCTGATCCAGCACCTGCATAGCAGCTAGTGCCTGATGCACGCTGGCATTGGGTTCACGACCTTCCTTAATAGCAGCAATAAATTCACGATCCTGTAACTCAATGCCATTCATGGAGACGTCTACCTTACTCACATCAATCTGCTCTTCCTTACCATTAAACAGATCATCGTAACGAGCAATAAAGGTTCCATTGTCACAGATATAACGGAAGAACGATCCCAGAGGACCATCATTATTAAACGAAAGCGATAAGGTACAGATCGCACCCGACTCACTCTTCAGGCCAATACTCATATCCATCGCAATACCCAGCTCAGGATGCTTAGGACCTTCCATCGCCTGTACCTGTACAATCTTCTCACCCGTTTGATAAGCAAACAGATCCACCGTATGACAGGCATGGTGCCAGAGTAAATGATCGGTCCAGGAACGAGCCTGTCCTAATGCATTCAGGTTCTTGCGACGGAAGAAATAGGTCTGTACATCCATCTGCTGAATCTTGATTTCGCCAGCAGTAATCTTGTTATGTACATATTGATGACTGGGGTTAAAACGACGTGTATGGCCTGCCATGGCGACCAGACCGGTTTCTGCCTGTACATCACAGATCGCCTGCGCGTCTGCTAATGTATCTGCCATTGGTATCTCGATCATCACATGCTTACCTGCACGCATGACTTCAATCGCCTGCTTCGCATGAATAGGCGTAGGAGAAGTAATAATCGCCGCTTCAACTCCAGGTTGAGCCAGGCCTTCTGCCAGATCAGTAGTATAGTGAGGAATGGCATATTTCTCAGCAACTGCTTTAGTACTTTCTTCACTGCCACCGACGATACTAACGACTTCAACGCCATCGATATTCTGTAAGGCATCCAGATGTTTACAGCCAAAAGCACCCTGACCAATCATTAATATTTTCATTGTATGACTCCTAATATTTCTAACTAAATTTATGACTTGTTTTCAAGTACCAGATGTCCAACTGCTGTATTAGATGCAGGGACATGATAAAACCGTTTCTTTAATTCAACCTGATCATTCAGTGCACCGCGCATAATCAACCACATGACCAGCTCAACACCTTCAGAGCCCGCTTCACGAACGTAATCAATGTGCGGCTTTTGTGCCAGATTTTCTGCATCATCAACGATGCGGTCCAGAAATTCGTTATCGAAATCCTGATTGATTAAGCCAGCTCTTGGGCCCTGTAATTGATGACTCATACCACCGGTACCCCAGACCTGTACATTGAGGTCATCGTCAAAGCTTTCTACCGCCTTGCGCAGGGCTTTGCCCAGATCGTAACAACGCTGACCCGATGGCGGTGGATAAAGTACCACATTCACCGCAAACGGGATGATCAAGCAGGGCCATTCTTCTACTTGACCAAAGACCAGTGATAAGGGCACCGTGAGGCCATGATCCACATCTATATTGTTCACCAGGGTGAGGTCAAAATTATCCTGAATCAGAGATTGCGCGATATGTGCCGCCAGCTCCGGGTGACCTTTAATGGCGGGTACGGGGCGCGGCCCCCAGCCTTCATCGGCGGGTTTAAATTCTTCCCCACAACCAATCGCAAAGGTGGGGATAAAATCCATATCGAAGGCAGTAGCATGGTCGTTATACACCAGAAATATCACATCCGGCTTTTGCTCCTTAACCCATTCCTTGACGTATTCATAGCCTTTGAATAATGGCTTCCAGTAATCATCTTCGGTTTTATCCTGATCTATCGCCGCGCCAATCGCTGGCACATGTGAGGTAGCGACCCCTGCTGTAATCCGAGCCATCAGGACTTCTCCTCTGTGTACATATTGCCAACCGGAGAGCGCCCACCATCCAGCATCATTTGCCTGTACTCATCTACGCTCATACCTGTCATAGTGGATGCAGCATCCTGGAAGCTGATACCATCGGTAGAAAAGATTTTTGCCAGAAAATAGATATTGCCACCCAGCGACATCATACGATTATAGTCACGCTCCAGCACCGCCTCTCTTTGCTCTTCTGTCATAGCCCACTCATCCAGATACGCCCTTTCATCGGCCTTAAAGCGCTCGCGGTTAGCGGCTTTCATCAAAGACATGGCAAACTGATTCAGGTGGTAACCCTTACGCGCCATATCGGCATCAAAAATGATGGTGCCGGGTATGTCGTCGTATGGCTGGGGCTGCCTC
>JBNLGQ010000058.1:0-66233 GCA_050306135.1 Gammaproteobacteria bacterium | reverse complement strand
GTTGATCAATGACATGGCTGAAACCATAGAAAAGATCGGCATGAGCCCATTCAAGTTCTAAGGGGAATTTATTATGAGTTTAAATACCGCAATGGTAGAAAAATATCGCAACAACTTCCTGCAGGAAGTTGCCGGTAATGTTGAAGAAGGCGACTGGGTGAAAATGTGTATGCAGTGTGGTGTCTGTGCAGGTTCCTGCCCTCTGGGTAATGCCTGGGAACACACCCCTCAGAAAATCTTCATGATGATTCGAGCTAACAAGCGTGATGAAGTTCTGACCTCTGATTCCATGTGGATGTGTACTTCCTGCTACAACTGTATTGTACGTTGTCCACGTGAATTACCCATCACTCACATCATGCACGGTCTGGCAACTTACGCCAAGAAACTGGGACTGGCACCTAAGGAAAACCCGACACAGTGGTTCTCAGAGGTCTTTTGGAACAACATGATGAAAAAGGGTCGTGTGAATGAGTTGAAGATGGGCCTAAGTCTTTATTTCAAAGAAGGTTTTGCCGCTGGTATCAAAGAGTCTATGGCTCATCAGAAACTGGGCATGAACATGATGAAAGCCAAGCGTATGGCAGCCGGTGAATTGTTCGGTGGTCATGGTGTTAAAGACCTGTCGGGCTTTCAGAAAATGATCAAGAAAGCGCAGGACATTGAAGCCGAGCGTCTTGAAGCGAACTCGAAATAGAGGAGAGAATAATGGCTAAATTTGAATACTCATATTATCCCGGCTGCTCTTCTCAAAAAGGAGCATCTTCATCCAATCTGGGTCGCTCTGTCGATACCATGTGTGAAGAGCTGGATATCAAACTAAATGAAATCCCGGACTGGAACTGCTGTAGTGCTTCCATCGGGTATGGTAGTGGTAGCGTGATTCCACGTATGTCTTTATCTGCGCGCAATATCGCACTGTCTGAAGAACATAATCCGAATCAGGATATAGTGGCAACCTGTGCTGCCTGCTGGCTATCCACCAAAGAAGCATCAGAACGCCTGCACGATGATGAAAACCTGTTCAAGGATGTCAATACTGCGCTGGCAGAAGCTAATCTTAAGCTGACCAATAAGACTCCAGTACGTCATATGGCAGAAGTGCTGATTGAAGATATTGGTTATGATGCCCTCAAAGCAGGCGTCAAGAAACCATTGGAAGGTATCAAGATTGCTGGTTATGTTGGATGTCAGACTAACCGTCCTTTCGGTATTGATGGTGAATCTTTTGAGAATCCAATGTATCTCGACAAGATGGTTGAATCACTGGGTGGTGATTCAATTACTACTTATGAAAAGAAGGTTCAGTGTTGTGGCGGTGCCTTAGCATTCTCCGAGCCTGAAAAGTCTCAGCAAATGATCCACGGTATTATCGAAGCTGCCTATGATAATGGTGCCGATATGATTGTAACCCCATGTCCGTTATGTCAGGCTAATGTGGAAATCTATCAGGATGAGATTAATGCCAGGTTTGGCAGTAATTTCGAAATGCCGGTGGTTTACTACAGCCAGTTGATTGATGTGGCTTACGGTCGTAGTGCTCAGGATTCTGCGTTAGACGGTCAGATAATCAAGCCAAAAAAACTGGAAGAGCTTGCGGGTAAGTAACTCTTGCTTTTTATGTAAAACAGGAAGGCGCTCTTTGAGCGCCTTTTTTTTTGCCATGGCATTATTTTAAGAATAGCGCTAATAAACTCGTCAGTTATAATGCAGAAAACCTGATAACTCGACTCACCGACAATGGCAAAAAAAAGCTTTTACTGGCACGACTATGAAACCTGGGGTGCAAACCCGCGCGTAGACCGTGCGGCGCAATTTGCCGGCATACGAACCGATGAAAACCTGGAAATTATCGGGCAACCTTTAATGGTTTATGCCAAACCCTGTGTGGATTTTTTACCTCATCCAGAAGCCGTATTGATTACAGGGATAACGCCACAAACAGCCATGAAAGGGGGTGTTAGTGAAGCTGACTTTTTCAGACAAATACATACAGAACTCACCAGACCAGGCACCTGTATCGTTGGATATAACAGCATTCGCTTTGATGAAGAAGTCACGAGGTTTGGTTTTTATCGTAACTTTTACGATCCTTATGCCTATAGTTGGCAGAATGGGAATAGTCGATGGGATGTTCTCGATTTAATGCGCATTACCCACGCCTTGCGCCCTGAAGGAATAGAGTGGCCGCAAAATGATAACGGAGTAAGCAGTTTTAAATTGACTGATCTTACTGCAGCTAATGATATTGAGCAGATAGGTGCACATGATGCACTGGTCGATGTTAAAGCGACTATTGCAGTGGCTAAACTGGTAAAACAAAAACAACCGAAACTCTTCGATTTTTATTTTGCACTCAGACAAAAGCAACGTGTTGCGGAGCTAATCAATCCGACGCGTGCCGAAATAGTGTTACATATCAGCGGTATGTTTCCTGCCCAACAGGGTTGCCTGGCGCCGATTCTTCCATTGCTGGCGCATCCCTCGAACGCCAATGAAATCATTTGTTATAACCTGCGCTTTAATCCCGAATCACTGTTGAACATGAGTGCTCAGGAGATAGAGGAAAAGCTGTACACAAAAACCATAGATCTGGACGAAGGAGAAGAACGTATTCCGCTTAAAGGTGTACATTTGAACAAGTCACCAGCTCTGGCACCAATTAGTACCTTAAATGCTGCCCAGGCTGAAAAATGGCAGGTGGATTGGGCCGTGATAAACCAGCATCGGGATATGCTGTTATCTGATCCCGGTCTCATCACCAGATTGAGAGAGGTCTATAGCAGTCCTCGTGAGTTTCAGGAAGTAGATGCCGATAGTGCTTTATATGAAGGCTTTATCTCGCAGCAGGATAGATTGAGCTGTAATCAGATACTCGCGGCAACTCCTGAGCAATTGATCGACTGGCCTGCAGAAAATTTTCAGGATAAGCGCCTGCAGGCTCTACTGTTTCGCTATCGAGCGCGCAATTTTCCACATACCCTGTCAGATGAAGAAGCTCTGCGCTGGCAGCGTTTTTGCCAAAGTAGACTTATTGATGGAGAGTTTGGCTCAAATCTGACACTGGATCAGTTTCAGCAACTGCTACTCACCCTGGCTCAAAGAGAGCAGGGTGAGCGTGAACAGCATTTATTGAACCAGTTGTCAGTCTGGGTACAGGGTCTATTTTCGTGACTGCTTCAGTTAAAGAATCATGGATGCATGATCCGCCAGGCGTGAGCGTTCACCGCGTTTTAGAGTCACATGACCACTATGATCCCAATCCTTGAATCTATCTACGATATAGGTCAGACCTGAAGTGGTTTCAGTCAGGTAAGGAGTATCAATCTGTGCAATATTACCCAGGCATACCACTTTTGTACCGGGACCAGCACGAGTAATCAGTGTCTTCATCTGTTTAGATGTCAGATTCTGAGCCTCATCCAGAATGATGAACTTATTAAGGAAAGTGCGACCACGCATGAAGTTCATTGAAGAGATCTTGATTCGATGACGCACCAGATCAGTGGTAGCCTGATTTTCCCAGGCATCGTTTTTATCATTGCCTACCAGTACTTCCAGGTTATCCATTAAGGCGCCCATCCAGGGAGACATTTTTTCTTCTTCGGTACCGGGCAGGAAACCAATGTCTTCGCCCACAGGTACCGTCACACGAGTCATAATGATTTCAGCGTAGCGTTTTTCATCCATGGTTTGAGCTAAAGCTGCTGCCAGTGTGAGCAACGTTTTACCCGTACCTGCAGTACCCGAGAGGCTGACAAAATCAATTTCAGGATCCATCAATAAGTTAAGCGCAAAGCTTTGCTCGCGGTTACGTGCATGTATACCCCACACAGAATTGTGCTCATTCATATAGTTTTTGATGACTTCTATAACACAGGTTTTGTCGGTTTTCTCGCGCACGATACCGTCAAAATTATTTTCCAGATAGATGAATTGATTGGGATACCATTCAAGTGTGTCATCACCGGTAATTTCGTAAAAGCTCTTGCCATCGCGTTGCCAGGAGTGGATATCCTTGCTGTGTTTATCCCAGAATTCTTCCGGTAGTTCGAGACTGCCAGTAAACAGCAGATCAAGATCATCCAAAACCTTGTCATTGGTATAGTCTTCTACCAGCAGGCCTAATACAGTCGCTTTAATGCGTAGATTGATATCCTTGGATACCAGAATAATATCGCAGTCCCATTCATCTTTCAGAGCCAGTACCGTGCCCAGTATGGAATTGTCGTTTTTACTACCAGGCAGAGTATCAGGTAGGCGCGGCGAATGAGCTTCAGTTTCAAAGAAAAGTCGACCAGTACTTTTAACGGGGCCGTTTCCATTTGAGCTATGTACCGGCACCAGAGGTAATCCCTGTTTGATATCTACATCCTTATTGGTATTCATTAGATCATCAATAAAACGATTTACCTGTCGAACATTTCGTGCCACCTCTGACAGGCCCTTTTTGCCCTGGTCCAGTTCTTCCAGTACCGTCATTGGCAGGTAGATATTATGTTCCTGGAATCGAAAAATAGCGGTTGGATCATGCATCAGTACATTGGTATCAAGCACGAAAAGTTTAGCTTTGGTAGATGTCATAAGTAATGCTGTCTTGTCACTGAGATTAAGGAATTATAGTTAAAATATAAACGCTTAAAGAAATTGCAGTATCTTTGGTGGTGGGCCGATATCTGGTTTATTAGATACAAGTTGAGTGTGATATTTTGCAATTTGTCATGACCTGAGTTTGAATAAATCGACCAGAGCTGTCAATGATAAAAAATCTCAGTTATTAATGTCGATAGTACAACGTTATGATATGTTTTGATCACACTATCAAGGCTATTTTCGCTAATGTCTAAAAATCATTATCTCTATCAACGTGACCAGGTCTATCGGCTGGATCAAAAGACGATACAAATGGATGCACAGCCTTCTCAGTTATTAATGCAGAAAGCGGCTAGCGTCACGTGGAATGCTATCCAGCAACGCTGGCCTGAATGTCAGAATGTGGTCATTCTGGCCGGTGCAGGCAATAACGGTGGGGATGCCTTTGCTTTGGCAATACTCGCCATAAATCAGGCTAAAACCGTTAGTCTGTATATGATCGGAGATACAGCCCGGCAATCCACGGAGTCTGCATTCTATAGAGACGCATTTCTGCAAGCTGGCGGTGAAATTCTTGACTGGACTGGTGAATGCCCGGATTGTGATGTCATTGTTGACGGCTTACTGGGTATTGGTCTGAACAAGACCCTGAATGATCACTGGCAGTCATGGATCAGCAGTATCAATTTACAACAGGCTATACGAGTTAGTATTGATATTCCCAGCGGGTTGAATGCAGATACGGGAATAGCTATGCCCTGTGCCATAAAGGCAGATTTAACGGTAAGTTTTATTGCCAGGAAAATTGGTTGCTGGCTGGCAGACGGCCCGGACTACTGTGGCGAGTTATTGTTTGATGATCTGGGAATATCAAGCGCGGCATTAAGTACTGAAACTCCTCTTTGTACGGTCATGAATAACACCAATATAAATCTTCCGATTAAACGTGCCAGTAATAGCCATAAAAATCAGTTTGGACATATTCTAGTGATTGGTGGTGACCGGGGCATGCCCGGGGCAGTTCGTTTAGCTGCAATGGCAGCACTTCGTGCAGGTGCCGGAATGGTGAGCGTTTGTGTACACCCGGATAATTACTCTGCTATTGCCGCAGCTGATCCCGAGCTTATGGTGGGCGTTTGGGATGAAGTGGAAAGACTGCTGGAAAGGGCTTCAATAATCGTGGTTGGGCCAGGGTTGGGACAGTCTGCTAATGCAAAACATTTATTAGATGCAGTAGCCTCTTGTAGCAAACCTATGGTTATAGATGCGGAAGCTTTGCATAGCGACTTTCTTGCTCGGCTTCTATCAGATAATAAGGTGATAACACCACACCCTGGAGAAGCGGCCAGATTACTTAAGTGCTCCGTACCACAGATTCAGCATAACAGAGTTCAGGCCATACAGTATTTAATCGAGCATTGGACTGGTGCCTGTATTTTAAAGGGTTCGGGTAGCCTGGTGGGTCAGCAGGATATGTCCTTATCTATATGTCATAACGGACATTCAGGCCTGGCTACAGCCGGTAGTGGTGATGTATTGAGTGGTCTGGTTGGGGCTTATCTGGGGCAGGGGTTAACAACCTTAGAGGCTGCGAGATGTGCTGCCTATGTACATGCCCTGGCTGCTGAAGATTATGCAACTGACTATCATCAAGATAGCCTCATCGCCAGCGATCTGCTGCGACGTATTGCTGCTGTCCATCTTACACTGAGCCAGGGTCAGGGGCAGGCATCATGATTATTTGTTCTGAAAAAGAAATGAAAGCGTTGGGCGCAAAACTGATAAAGGCCTGTGACAGGGGGGGGGTAATTACCCTGGAAGGTGATCTGGGTACTGGAAAAACTACCATCGTACGTGGAGCCCTTGAAGCCTGCGGCATTACCAGCGGTGTGCGTAGCCCAACCTACACACTGATTGAAAATTACGAAATTGATAAACTGTCAGTAGCCCATTTTGATCTATACCGACTGGGAGATGCTGAAGAACTGGAGTATCTAGGTTTTCGTGATTATTTGAACTCTCATACCCTTTGTCTGATTGAATGGCCACAGCGCGCTGAAGAACTTTTACACTCCGCAGGCTTGCAGCTAACATTAGAATATCATGAAGGATGCCGTCGAATTGAAGCCAAATCCACAAATGCCTGGGGGGAACAACTGATTCAGGCAATTAATCTTATGTAAATTCTAGATAAAGTGACTATCTATTTAATAAATAAAGAAAAAAGGTTGATTTTGTTCGCTTAATTCACTATAAATAACATCACAGTTTATAAAGTTGTCCTTAAAAGTTGCTAAAGCCATGAATACACTTACACAAGCTCGCAGGCTGTTTTTGAAGAAGCTGGCAGGTATCAGTGCTTTGATGACCCTCCCTGCTGTCACTCAGAATTCATATGCAGCTGCTAAAAATGCCGCCTTAACGGGTGTTCGGGTTGCTCAAACCAATGCTGATCATACACGTGTAGTTTTTGATCTGTCTGACAATATTGAGCATAATCTTTTTGTACTATCTAATCCGAATCGGGTGGTGATAGACCTTAAGGATGTGCGGAAATCAGCGGCACTGGTTTCTGACGAAAATGAAACTGAGTTATTGCGTAGTATTCGTTCAGCTGTGCGTCAATCTGATGACTTAAGAGTCGTCCTCGATTTAAAGGGTAAGGCACGTCCACGCAGTTTTATGCTGCAACCTGATAGCAAAAATGGTTATCGTCTGGTTGTAGATATGCATGCCACTGCACTGAGTCCTACCCCCATCAAAACCAGCCGTGAACAACGACATGCTAAAAAGAAACAGGTAGTGATAGCTATCGACCCTGGACACGGTGGTCGAGATCCTGGTGCAGTAGGGCGTAATGGTACCAAAGAAAAAGATGTAACTCTGGCAATGGGCAAAAAGCTGGCTGAAATTATTAATAAAACGCCTGGTTATAAGGCAGTACTTACCAGAAGTACTGATAAATATATCGTATTACGTAATCGTGTAAAAACTGCACGTGAGCATCAGGCTGACCTATTTATCTCTCTACATGCTGATGCTTATAAATCGCCTCGAGTAGAGGGTGCTTCTGTGTATGCGCTATCCTTGAACGGTGCCAGTTCTGAAGCCGCACGCTGGATTGCTGAAAAAGAAAATGCTTCGGATCTGATCGGTGGAATAAGTCTGGATGATAAAGATGATTTGATTGCATCAGTATTACTCGACCTCTCACAGACTGCAACTATTCAGGATAGCCTGGAACTTGGTTCAGAGATTTTGAATCGTCTGGGTAAGGTAGGTAAAATCAATAAAGAACATGTACAGCAGGCTGCTTTTGCTGTTTTGAAGGCTCCCGATATGCCTTCTATTCTGATAGAAACAGCATTCATTTCAAATCCTAAAGAAGAGCGTCGACTGAAATCTTCCAAACACCAGAAAAAAATAGCCAAGGCTATTTTCTCAGGCATTCAGAATCATGTTAAAGATCGCTTGATTGGCTAGCTTTAACAGACTTTAATCAAGTATATAAAACGCACTTTTATAAGTGCGTTTTTTTATGTGGATGGAAATTTCCACTGCGCCACCATTTGCCCGAAGCGATTAATGATGGTTTGTTTTTGATAACCCTGTGCATATTTAATGCGGTTATAGGCGGTAAAAATATTCTCCAGTTGCGGGTCCTTAAACTGGTTTTCTGATTGTACACGCTGTAGAAACTCATTCGGAGTCTCTGAAGGTGCTTTAGTTAATCCATATCTTGAAAGCTTCTTCATCAATTGTTTTAGAATGATTTCATATCTAGCAGGTTTGGCAGGTCGCTCACGATACCAGCCGACCAGCCAGTAGATGCCTGTTATCAGCATAATGCTGAAGACTAATGCAATTATCATATCTCCCCACCCCACGATACCCATGCCCAGTTGACTTAAGAAGCGCGTCTGTTTTTTATTATCGTAGTTAATTACCCAGTTATTCCATCGATGTTGCAAGCTATCCCAGCTGAATAACATTCTGCTTATTAATGCATTGCGTCTAGAAAATTTGAATGTGGCCAGTTCATTCTGAAGAGCCTGATCAAGCCCACCTTCAATACGGTTAGGAGAGACCGCTGCTGTTGGATCAATACGTATCCAGCCCTGTTCATCCAGCCAGACTTCCGTCCAGGCATGGGCGTCTGACTGACGCACGATCAGGTAATTTCCGACTTCATTTAGCTCGCCACCCTGATACCCGGTAACGATGCGTGCAGGTATGCCTGCTGCACGCATTAACAGTGCAAAGCTACTGGCATAATGTTCACAGAATCCACGTCGGGTATTAAACAGGAATTCATCGCTTGCATTTTCACCCAACAAAGGCGGTTGCAAAGTGTATACATATTCCTGTTCATGAAACTTATTTAAAGCGTGCTGGATGATCTGAGTGTCGGAATCGAATTTATTCGCCCATGATCGACCAAGGGCTATGGTTCGAGGATTCCGGTCTTCATTAACTGCAGTAGTGAGCATCAGGTAATCAAAGGACTCTTCAACACCTATTCGATAATCTAAGGCGGAACTTAAGGTGTATCGTTTAAGATCATTGACCGGCTTTTTGCTGGTTAGCTGAAATTCCGAGGTCATAATGCTTTCAGGCAATATCATAACTGGAATATCCAGACCCAATAGCCAGGGTTTACCGTGTGGCTCAAGCGTAACCGTGTAGGTAGTTTTTTTGGTGTTTTCAGGCGTATCAATATGTCTGATAATCCTTGGCTTTTCCTGTGTCCAGTGTCGTCCATCAAATACTGCCATCACCGGACCGCGCCAGTAGAGTTTTTCCTGTGGTGGAATCTCACCTGCAAAATTTACTCGGAAAGCAACTTCGTTACTGGAAATCAAGTTACTGATTGAGCCGGGAGACATATCATTGCTGAGACCTGTGATCCCGCCACGTTGCTCCTGAGTGAGCCCCCAGATAGGGCCTGGAATACGAGGGACCAGAATAAACAGTACCACCATAATAGGGATCGACAGTCCGATCAACTTGCTGGAGGCCAGTAGTCGAGTTTTGAGTGCTACGCTGTCGTCTCGTTGATTGATCGTCATCAATGTAGTTGTGATAATGATAAGGCAGCCAAGCATGAAAAGAGCGATAGGGATACTCTGATTGAACAGAAAATGAGTCGCCAGCAAAAAGTAGCTAAGGAAGGTTAATATCAAAATATCTCTATGAGTGTAGGATTCAAGAAACTTGAAAGCAGTCATAACCGTGAGTAGTGCCAGCCCTGGATCTCGTCCAGCTATGGTCCAGAACTGGGCGAATACACCTAAACCGCCTGCCAGTACCATCATGATCAACAGCCAGCGGGGAACCATAAATAGATAGCCATATGTATGTAGAACACGCCACAGTAAACTCACTGTAGTAATACTAATGACCCATATCGGTAGATGTGTGAGATGCGGAAGCATGGTGATCAGGAAGCTGAAAGCAACCGCATTGACACTGTTACGTGAAAGAGGTTCTTCTGCTATTCGATGTATGGGCAGGTTAACTTGCATCGATCTGAAACTCTGTGTTTATATCAGCTTGTCGAAAGGTCGCCAGTTGTTGTAGACAATGGTTGCGATGTACTGGGCCATCATCTTTATCAATCGTCGATGAGGGGAGCACCAGCCCATATTTGCGGCCTTGCTGATGCGCTAGAATAATTAGCGCTGACATCTGGCCCAGCTTACCTTCAACAGAAGCTGCGGACATATCCTTCCAGTCGATCCATAGTGAAGGGTTCGCATATCCCTGAAAGGTTTTGGTTAACATACCGCGTCCCTGGGCAAGCGCTTTCCAGGAGATATGCCGTAGAGATTCTCCCAGCCGGTGTTGTCTGAGTCCGGCAAAGTCATCGCCATCAGCCATATCTACATTACTTTTTCCCGAGTCATCATTTACCATACTCTGCTGTAATTGCAGATCAAATAATGGTGTTGGGTAAACCACCACAGGGCAGTCGAATTTTAACCAGCCCCAGGCATGGAAAAGTCCGGTTGGATATCGGGTAAAAAGTGTTAATCCAGCAGTTTGGTATAGTCCGCGATGATGTGTGGGTAACTGAAGAGAAAGCTCTGCACTGGATTCTGGATCTATACTACAATAGTCAGGGAAATGCTGCTGATATTGTATACCTATGGCATAGCGTGAATTCTGGTTTGGATTATAGAGGTTGAAATTAAGCTCGATATTCTCGCCACAGAATACGGGTTCCGGTGGTTTCAACTCGATAGACAGGCCAAGCAGGTTTTTATGAGTTTGCCATAGGCTGACGATGCCGATGGCGGTTAATAGAAATGTGAGCGCAAATGCCATACTGTTCTCATAATTGATCGCTGCTAGCATCAATACAAAAACCATAAAGGCATAGATATAGCCAAATCGGGTAGGCAGAATATACAGCCGCCGATTATGCAGAGTGATTTTACCTGCAGTAGCAGGGTTACGGATGGCTATCCAGTGATCAATTCGTTTACGGAAGGCATTGGGCATTAATGGAGACAGCAGGGACATGGTTTAGCGCTGTCTGCTTAAGGGATGGCTGTCGTATTGAGTAATTCCTGCACCATCAGTTCAACGGTTTTACTCAGGTGGTCAGCAGAAGTCAGACGATGACAGGCGATGGCTGGAAATATCGCTTTAATATCGTTGGGATCTACGAAATCCCTGTGTTGTAAAAATGCCCAACTGCGTGCTGCTCTTAGCAGTGAGAGGCCTGCACGGGGAGATAATCCATACACAAATTGACCATTATTACGCGTCTCGTGTAATAGGGTCTGAACATAATCAAGCAATGGATCGGAGACATGAATGGATTCTATTGATTGTTGAATCTTTAATATGCTGTTTGCATCCAGAACAGGGGCTAATTCCTGCAATAAATACTGACGGCTCTTGCCGGATAGTAAGAGGCGTTCTGCCTGACGGTCAGGGTACCCCAGATTGAGTTTCATCATAAAACGATCAAGCTGTGATTCAGGCAAGGGGAAGGTGCCCGATTGATCCAGCGGGTTTTGAGTGCCAATTACAAAAAATGGCTTGGCCAGGATTCTCGTTTCCCCTTCCACGGTGATCTGACGTTCTTCCATGGCTTCTAACAATGCACTCTGGGTCTTTGGCGTTGCTCGATTCATTTCATCTGCTAACACACAGTTTGAAAATATTGGCCCAGGGTGAAATTTAAAACCTTCTGTTTTTCGGTCATATACAGAGACACCTAAAATATCCGCAGGCAGTAAGTCACTGGTGAATTGTATGCGGGTGAAATTTAGCCCAAAAACTCGGGAAATTGCATGTGCCAGTGTTGTTTTACCCACTCCAGGCAAGTCTTCGATCAGGCAATGTCCAGATGATAACAGACAGCAAACGGCCAGTTTGATTTGCTCAGGCTTGCCGACTATTATTTTTTCGATACTCTCAATGGCAAGCTGAACGGGGTGTAACATTGAATTTAAAGATGTTGATGCTTGTTCTAACATTCGATTGTTCCAGATTACTGATGCGTTAATTCTAGCTGCTTTTGACAAAAAAAAAGCCCGCAATCGCGAGCTTTTTAATGAAGATTGTGACAGCTTTAGTTAAATGCCTGTCCGGGTTGCTTACCCAGTTTCTTAAGTATGGTGGCTAAAGGGCAAAAACCAGTGAAGGCTGACTGGAACAGGTTTAAGCCAACGAAAGCAGTAAAGAAAAACCAATATGAATGAACATATACACCCAGGGTGACGCTGATAAAAACAAACAGGCCTGCAACAGCAAGCACAATACGATCTATACTCATATCCAAACTCCTTTAGTCTGAAGGGTGAAAATTGCGAACAATAGTATATTAGAGTTTTCTAATAATCAAGCTTCTCTATTTAAATGCGTTAATGACAACCTTAAAATAATTATGCGATTTGCTGAAAAATATACTATGCTGCGCCGCAACATATTTGTTTTGACTGGTACTTCTGGATTTTGGTATGGCTTATAAAGATATTCTTGTTTATGTAGATGAAGGTGCTTCCAATGACGAGCGCGTCAGAACTGCTTTTAATATGGCAAAAATTTATCAGGCTCGTTTGACGGGGATTACACTGAGTGCATTACAGCCAGATCATTTAAAGGTTAAGGAAAGCAAGGCGATCAAGAATATCTGCCTGAAGGACGCCGAAAAAAGAATGCTTGAGTTTGCTCAGCAGGCAAAGGCGGCAGGCATTGAGGCAGATGCTCAGATCATTAAAGGCAATCCGTCTAAAGCTTCTTTGCAACTTGCCAAGATCGCCAGAAATTATGACATGGTGATTCTACGACAGGCTAATCCAAAAAATCGTAACTATTCAATAATGGAAGTGGTCGCTGAGCAGGTAATTCTGTTAAGTGGGAGACCTGTTTTCTTTATGCCATATATAGGCGCACATAGAATTCCCTGTAAAAAAGCGATGATCGCATGGGATGGAACACCTGCCGCCACACGTTCTGTACACGATGCATTACCAATTCTTTCCAACATGGAAAATGTATTTATACTGGTGGTGCAGGAAGGTAAGCAGAAAACCGCAAAAGGAGAGTTACTGGTGGATGATCTGGCCAAACATCTGGAAAGACATGGCACTAAAGCAAGTATCCGCCGGGTTAATGCGGGAACCTTTGATGTACCAACGGTGATTTTGAATGAAATCGCTGAAAACGATATAGATATTATGGTGATGGGTGGTTATGGTACGCCAAGTTTGAAGCAAAAGATTTTTGGTGGCGTGACTCGTACCATTCTTTCTTCGATGATCATACCTGTCATCATGTCACATTAGAAAATGCCCCGGTTGCGGTTTATTTGCAACCGGGGATATATTTATTAGAAGCGTTTAGACAGGTCTACATATTCTCGAGTTTGAGCACCCGTATAGATCTGGCGAGGACGTCCAATACGCTGCTCAGTATCTTCCATCATTTCCAGCCATTGTGAAATCCAGCCTGCCGTACGTCCCATGGCAAAGATTACCGTAAACATATTTAATGGCATATCCAGCGCTTTCAGAATAATACCCGAGTAAAAATCTACATTCGGATACAGGTTTCTTTCCAGAAAGTATTCATCTTCCAGGGCAATACGTTCCAGCTCCCGCGCAGTGTCAAATAATGGCTGGTTAGTACTATCCAGTCCATCCAGTAGTTCGTTGCAGGCTTTACGGATGATTTTGGCACGTGGATCATAGTTTTTATACACACGATGACCAAAGCCCATAAGACGAAACTCGTCATTCTTATCTTTAGCACGCTCAACATACTTAGGGATCTCATCAGGATGCTGGATTTCTTCCAGCATACGTATAACTGCCTCATTAGCGCCACCATGAGCAGGCCCCCATAATGAGGCAATACCTGCTGAAATACAGGCAAATGGATTAGCGCCGGAGCTACTGGATAATCTAACTGTAGAGGTACTGGCATTCTGTTCATGATCAGCATGCAGGATGAATATCAAACGCATAGCGTGTACAGCGACCGGGTTAGGTACATATTCTTCAGTAGGCACGCTGAACATCATGTACATGAAGTTTTCGATGAAATTCAGGTCGTTGCGTGGATAGGGCAATGGCAGACCATTCGCTCGGCGATAACTATAAGCCGCTATGGTGGGCATTTTAGCCAGCAGTCGATGTGCTGAAATCTCCCGATGTCTTGGGTTGTTAACATCCAGTGAGTCGTGATAGAAGGCGGATAAGGCACCGACAACACCAACCATGATCGCCATAGGATGGGCATCATGATGGAAACCGTTGAAGAACTGTTTTACCCCTTCATGCACCATGGTATGGCGCTTGATCATGTTGGTAAATTGATCGTATTCATCTTTATCAGGCAGATGACCATACATCAGCAGAAAACTGGTTTCGAGGTAATTACTATGCTCGGCCAGTTGTTCAATAGGGTAGCCGCGATACAGCAGGATACCTTTATCCCCGTCGATGTAGGTAATATCACTTTTACAGCTAGCAGTTGCCTGAAAGCCTGGATCATAGGTAAAAAATCCAAGTTGGGCGTGTAATTTTCTGATATCAAAGGTAGGTGATCCGATGCTCGGGTCGATAATATCAAAATCCGCAGACTTACCGCTGCGATTATCGGTTATGGTGACTGTGTTATTGCTCATTGGGTAGCTCCTCACTCTCTGATATGGTTAGCTTCTTGGTTTAACATTGGCCCAGGGCCTGATGAGGTGTTCTTTCTGACAGCTGTAAACAACCTGTGTTCACTACTACCTTTAATTATTTCCGATACTATAGACTATGCGGCACCTGAATAAACTATTGATTTTCCTAATTATCATTATCCATCAGGCCTATGCCAATGAAGATGGGCGCTGGCAATTGACCATTAGTGGTCAGGATCAGCTTGAATATGGCACCCAGATGCTGGCAGGTGGCCTTAATATTGGTTGGGTAATTATACTGGAATTTAGCATAAAAGAGGGACAGTTTACCCAGGGTAGTGCAACAGCGCGATTATTGCCTGGTATGAGTGCATTCTCTCGTCCCCCTGAGATGTTTGAATGTGCTCAGATTTCAGGTACGTTTGCCAGCCGAAGTGGCACCAGTTTTTCTACACCTCATCTACGCTATCAGGCTTTTCCATTAAGCGGCAAGGTTACTGGCAACCGAGTACAGCTTAATCCGTATTTGGAGTATCCGGGGAACTACTACGCCATTCTGTACCAATGCTCGACAAAAAATGAAATGGGCGACTTCTGGCTTGAGCGTGCACCCAGGGTGTCACGTGAGCTGGGAAAACGTCAGAATGCTCATGCGAAAACAGAGGAAGGTGTTTTCAGCGTGAACATCAAAGAGTTAAAGAGTATCCCGCCTGGATCAAAGCTTGAGATACCGCTGATAGATGGCTTTAAAATGAGCATGGAACAGGAAACCGGCGCGAGACTTGTTGAATATCATTTACGCCGTATTGCAGAAGAGTAAATCACTTTATAGTGGCGTTATGCTCGCCGTCTATAAAACGTAATTTAATTTCATCATTAATTTGCAATTCACTGGCTGAATGAATCAGTTTGTTTTGCAAACTCACGGTAGCGTACCCACGAGCTAGTGTTTTTAACGGGCTCAAGTTATCCAGTTTACTACTGTTTAATGCTAATTCGTGGCGCTGCTGAATAAGCTGGTTTTTCATCTGGGTTGATAGGGCCTCGCGGCATCGTTCAACATTAAGTTTCAATATCGAGATTTTTTGCTGTGGCTGATGTAGTCGAATCTGCTCTATCAGGCGCTGAAGTTTGTGGTTTTTTCTTTCCAGCTGGCTGTTTTGAATATGTCTTAAGGTACTGCGGGCAAATTCCAGTCGTTGCTTAAGCGATTGCATCTGACGCTGTGGATGTAAACGCATTAAGCGTTGTTGTAGCGTGTTAATACTCTCTTCATGGCTGGATAATCTTTTAACCATATACTGCTGCAAACGTAGAGATAGTTGATCTATGCGCATCATGATTTCATATTGATCCATGGTGACTGACTCAGCAGCGACTGACGGTGTGGGAGCACGTTGGTCGGCTACATAATCAGCGATAGTGGTATCAATTTCATGTCCAATGCCACTTACGATGGGAATCTCTGAATCGAAAATGGCATGAGCCACAGCTGCTTCGTTAAAACACCAAAGATCTTCCAGAGAACCGCCACCACGTATCAGCAATATGACATCACATTCAGCATGTCGATTCGCCAGTTGAATGGCCTTAACGATTGAGCCTGTAGCAGCTTGACCCTGAACCTGGGTAGGAAACAGGGTAACCTGACTGGAGGGGGAGCGACGTCGAATAACGCTAATTGCATCGCGAATAGCAGCCCCGCTGGCTGATGTGATAATGCCAATGTGACGCGCCTGATCGGGGACTGGTTTTTTATGCTTTTGATCAAACAAACCTTCTTTGGAAAGTTGTTTCTTCAACGCTTCAAACTCGCGCATCAATCTGCCAACACCGGCTTCTTCCATATGCTCGACAATCACCTGATAATCACCACGAGCCTCATATAAGGTAACCTGAGCGCGGATCAGAATCTGTTGGCCATTCTGAGGGGTAAAGGGTATGCGCTGATTGCGGTTTCGAAACATGGCTGCACGTAACTGTGAGCGTTCATCTTTCAGGGTGAAGTACCAATGGCCGGATGCAGGTTTGGAAAAATTTGAAATCTCTCCTTCGATCCAGATAGAGCCAATACCCTGTTCGAGCATGGTTTTGATTTCAAAATTTAGCGCAGATACGCTCCAGATAGCTTCATTGTGTTGCATGGGCGAGTTTTGAAAGTGTGGAAGTCAAACAGGAACTTTACTAGAGATGGAAGGATTAGTCTTTGGGAAAAATTTTTGGTCGGGGCATTAAGCAAGATCTTGCAAGACTTAAAGTAATTACGCACAAAAAAAGCCGCAATAGGCGGCTGCAATTTGACATCAGGTGAAAATAATTTCTTCCCCGACCCTTTTTTGAGTTATCCGGACCATTATCCGGTTTACCGTCCCGAGGTCAATACCTTATAATCGCGCTTTGAAATTGACCCCCCGGAGAAAATATGCGCATATCCCAGGAAGCCCTCACCTTTGATGATGTTTTACTAGTTCCAGCCAAATCAGATGTATTACCTAATGATGCTGAACTGAAGACTCGTCTTACTCAGGGTATAGAGTTAAATATCCCTCTGATATCCGCAGCAATGGACACGGTTACAGAATCTGGTCTTGCTATCGCCATGGCTCAGGAAGGGGGTATGGGGATAGTTCATAAAAACCTTTCTCCCACCGAACAGGCCCGTCAGGTGGCCAAGGTGAAAAAATTCGAAAGTGGTGTGATCAAGGATCCAATCACTATCAGGGCCGACACCATGATTCGGGATGTGATTGCATCCACTGAAAAGAATCAGATTTCCGGTCTGCCAGTAATGGGTTCAGAAGGCCTGGTCGGAATAGTGACCAAACGTGACCTGCGATTTGAAACTAATCTTGATCAACCTGTTTCTTCAGTGATGACACCTAAAGAGCGTTTGGTCACTGTAGAAGAAGGTGCTAGCAAAGAACAGATCATGGAATTGTTACACAAACACAGAATTGAACGCCTGTTGGTAGTAAACAAAAAATTCGAACTTAAAGGCATGATTACGGTTAAGGACATCACTAAATCAACCGTTCATCCGATGGCCTGCAAGGATGAGCAGGGACGTTTACGTGTTGGCGCTGCTGTTGGGACTGGCAAAGACACCGACGAACGTGTTGAGGCATTGGCTAATGCTGAGGTTGATGTGATTGTAGTAGACACCGCTCACGGCCACTCAAAAGGTGTTATCGAACGCGTGGCCTGGGTGAAAAAACATTATCCGCATATTCAGGTCATAGGTGGAAATATCGCTACTGGACACGCAGCAAGAGATCTGGTTGATGCAGGTGCAGATGCCGTAAAGGTAGGAATTGGACCAGGTTCTATCTGTACTACTCGAATTGTTGCTGGTGTGGGCGTACCACAAATTTCTGCCATCTCAAATGTAGCGCTTGCACTGAAAGATACAGGTATCCCATGTATAGCTGATGGTGGTATCCGTTTCTCGGGTGATGTATCCAAGGCACTGGTAGCCGGTGCTCATACGGTTATGATCGGTAGCATGTTTGCCGGTACTGAAGAAGCACCGGGTGAAGTTGAGTTGTATCAGGGACGTTCATATAAGTCCTACCGTGGCATGGGCTCATTGGGAGCCATGCAGAAAGGTTCCAGTGACCGTTACTTCCAGGCCGATAGTTCAGTTGAAAAACTGGTCCCTGAAGGTATTGAAGGTCGGGTTCCTTATAAAGGTCCATTATCTGGTATTATTCATCAGCTTCTTGGCGGTGTCCGCTCCAGCATGGGTTATGTGGGCTGTGCCAATATTGAAGAGTTGAGAACTAAACCAGAATTTGTCAAGGTGACCGGTGCTGGTATGGCCGAGTCTCATGTGCATGATGTCACCATCACCAAAGAAGCACCAAACTACCGGGTATAAACACTGATGTCGCTTAACCATGACCTGCATGATGACAGGATTCTTATACTCGATTTTGGTTCTCAATATACCCAGTTGATTGCACGCAGAGTGCGTGAACTGGGGGTCTACTGTGAAATCCTGCCCTGGGATGTGGAGATGGATCGTGTAGTTGGGTTTATGCCAAAAGGGCTAATCCTTTCTGGCGGCCCTGAATCCACACTGGAAGATCAAACACCCATCGCCAATCTTGAATTACTGGATTTGAAAGTCCCTGTTTTGGGCATTTGCTATGGTATGCAAACACTGGCTAAGCAACTCGGTGGAAAAGTAGAGAATGTTGGGCATAGTGAGTTTGGCTATGCACAGGTTCGTGCACACGGACATACCGATCTATTACGAGATATACAGGATCATCAGACCGCTGAAGGTTATGGCATGCTGGATGTCTGGATGTCGCATGGTGATCGAGTTGCAGAGATGCCGGAAGGCTTCAAACTGATGTGTAGCACTGACTCTGCCCCTATTGCTGGAATGGCGGATGAGACCCGTAAGATATATGGCCTGCAGTTTCACCCAGAAGTTACCCATACGCGTCAAGGCTCAGAGATTTTGGGTCGGTTTATTCATCAGATCTGTGGTTGCGCTTCAGACTGGGTTGCTGAAAATATTATTGAGAACAACATTAATCTGGTCCGAGAGCAGGTTGGTGATGGGCATGTGATTCTTGGTTTGTCTGGTGGTGTTGATTCATCCGTAGTGGCGGCTTTACTGCATAGAGCTATTGGTGATCAATTGACCTGTATCTTTGTAGACAATGGTCTGCTACGTCATCAGGAAGGGGATCAGGTGATGGCTACCTTTGCTGAGCATATGGGGGTCAAAGTCATCCGGGTCGATGCTGAACAGAGATTTCTGGATAATCTCAAAGGTATCACTGATCCCGAGCAAAAGCGTAAGGTGATTGGAAATCTTTTTATCGAGATTTTTGAAGAAGAAGCCAGCAAGCAAAATGATGCTGCTTTCCTGGCACAGGGTACAATCTATCCTGATGTCATTGAATCTGCTGGCGCTTCTACCGGCAAGGCTCATTTAATTAAATCACACCATAACGTAGGCGGTTTACCAGATGATATGAAGCTGGAGCTGGTTGAACCCTTACGTGAGCTGTTTAAGGATGAAGTGCGCCGCATAGGTGTTGAATTAGGCCTACCTCATAATATGGTTTATCGTCATCCATTCCCTGGCCCTGGTCTGGGTGTGCGGATTCTCGGTGAAGTGAAAAAAGAGTACGCCGATTTATTGCGTCTGGCAGATCATATTTTCATTGAAGAACTGTGGAAACACGACCTGTATGAAAAAACTTCACAGGCGTTTACAGTCTTCCTGCCAGTGAAATCTGTAGGCGTTACTGGAGATGGTAGACGTTACGACTATGTCGTAGCCTTACGCGCAGTAGAAACCATCGATTTTATGACGGCTCGTTGGGCACATTTGCCATATGAGTTTCTTGACCTTGTGTCACGCCGCATCATGAATGAAATCTCTGGTATCGCGCGCGTCACCTACGATATCTCGGGCAAACCGCCTGGCACTATCGAGTGGGAGTAACAGACACAGGTTGGCAGCTGCAGGCATCAAGACATAGTAAGTACAGATATCCAGTCACTTATTCGCATTTCTGTCTTACCCTTTTGATTTCATAGCAGGCCTATTGGCCAGATTTCCAACGCAAAAGCGGGAAAATGGACTGCAAGACTGCCAGACAGGATTTAATCAGAGCTACTCTGATGCGCTGTCAATTTGACCAACCCAGAAAAAGGCTACACCTTAAACCGGGATACAGTGGATTTTAGCGTTTTGGCGGCATTTGAAAGCTCAATGGCAATGCGGTCAATTTTTCCTGTCTGTGTCTGCGTACCATTGATCTGGTCGTTGATGCGGTTAATATTGTTGACTACTTCCTGTGCCGCGCTGCTTTGCTGAGAGGTTGCTACCGCTATCTGCTGGGTTTGAGCGGATAAAGAACTCAGTGAAGAGGCGATGTGCTCGAAGGAGTCGAGTACGCTTTTCATCTTTTTCGAACTATTTTCAGCATAGCTGCGCCCATTGGTCATCACATCAAAGGCTGATTGAGACTGGGACTGCAGGCGCTCAATTTTAATTCGAATTTCTTCAGTGGATGTCTGGGTCTTGCTGGCCAGCGAACGTACTTCATCCGCTACTACCGCAAAACCTCTTCCCTGTTCCCCTGCTCGAGCAGCTTCAATAGCTGCATTCAACGCCAGCAGGTTGGTCTGATCAGCAATGCTGGTAATCACCTCGACGATGTTACCAATGTCTTTTGAGTCTTCCATCAGCGACTGGATAACATTTGCAGCTTCACTGACTTCAGTCACCAGCGACTGCAATGCGCTATTGGTCTCACGGACACTTGTTTGTCCTGCCACAGCTTCCTTATTCAGTTCAGAGGCCAGGCTATTGGTTGATGTGGTATTTTCTGCAACCGATTCAGTGGTTTTTGACATCTGGTTAATGGCTGAAACGATAGAGTTAACGGACATCATGACCTCACTGACCTGTCCTTGTGTGACTGAGGTTACGGAAGTCAGTTGGTCGCTGGTATGATCAATCTCATGGCTCATTGCACTGGCTTCTACAATCGCTTTTCGCATCGAGGCAATAAATTGATGCAGTGATTCGCGGATAACATTGGCTTCATATCCAGACTGAATTTCAAGCTGTTGTGTTAAATCCAGGTCGTTTGAGGTTGTCAGGGTAAATTTGGAGATATTGGCTATAGGTCCAGCTATCGAACGGGATATCCCAAAAGAAACAAATAAAAGCAGGGCAATGATCGCAACCGATTCAAGCAGGGCTGTCATACGTACACTGGCATAGGCTTTTTCCACATCGTTGGTATACATGCCGGTGCCAATGATCCAACCCCAGGGTTCGAATTTTTGAGAGTATGAAACCTTGGGGTGCGGATCGTTTTCTCCGGCTTTCGGCCAACTGTAGGAGATATAGCCCTTACCATGCCCCTCATCTACTGATTTTTTCATTTCTTTGATAATGTAAAAACCATTTGGATCAACGATATTTTCCGCCGGTTTATTAACCAGCTTTTCACTCGGGTGTTGCAGCATGTACAGAGACTCATAATCCAGTGCGAAGATATATTCCTTGCCTAAATATTTGATTCCACCGAGTGATTTGAGCGCGAGTGCTTTCGCATCTGCTTCCGGCATGGCACCGGATTGCGCCTGTTGATAGTAGCTATCGACCAGAGCTGTGGCGCTTTCAACCTGAGACTGGACCACCAGTAAGCGGCCCTGAGCCATTTGCTCATGCGTGAAATTGAGAAAAAGGAAGCTTATCGCGATGAAGCCGAGTATGGTAATGGAAACAAGAATAATCAAGCGGTGAATGACTTTAAACTGGTGCACGAGAACATCCTTACAATCTGAGTTAAGAAGCTGCCTTACTACAGAATCGAGTGTAGCCAAATATCCGTAATACACTTGTAATAATTGTGGGATTAATTGATATAGATTTAGTAAAAACCAATACAATTAACTCTGTTAGCATAAACGCTTTTCTGGTACTTCAAAATTGCGTTAAACAGGAGCAAGGCGTGCTCAAAACTGATGCATATTTCCCGGTCCTGTCAGCAACGATTAAATAATCCAGTAATACGATGATATTTTTAAAATTAAGGGCACCTCTCATGAAAAATCCAGGTCAGAGAATAATAGCACTTAATTAAGGCGACCAAGCTGTCTTTGCGAGGACGCCTACAGGGTCGTAGGTGGTAGGGCGAAGCACGACTCAAGCGGGGGAGGAGGTAGGGCGAAGCAGGATTCCAGAGCCGAGCTTGCGACGTGGCAGGAGTGCTACAGGGAAGTAGCGTATACGAAAGAAAGGGATCTAATCCCTCTAAGCAGATGGTTTTTGCACAGTTTAGAGATCGCCGCGCTGACGCTCGCGATGACATTTTTCCCTTATGCAAGTGCCATTCGGGTCAGAGAACAATTTTCACTAATATTAGGAAGTATTGTTCTCTGATCTGGGGTTGCTCCAAATATAACCCGGTAGAAAATATCGATTAGCTTGGGCCATAGCCTATTTCTTTCAATTATTTTTGTTGTTGAGCAGTCCAAACTTCCTTTTTCCCACAATTAGAGCATTTGTACTCGATATCATAGTAATAATCAGGAGGCGAAGTATATGTATCATTTCGCTGACAGGCCCTAACTGCTTAAGATCCGTGATCCAGGGCATAGGCTTCATCCCAGGTAGTTAGCGCAGGCCGGGGGTTAAGCAGGCCATCAATCAACCCGGTATCCTTCCATATCTTGGATAAGTCGCTCTCGCCCAGAGCGTTGCTCCACAAAGAGTCGTAGTCGACAATCGTAAACCACACGATGAATTCGGCTGATAGATCTTCAGCTTCACGCAGCAATTCCTGCAGGTAAATATTTTGCTTAGTGGCATCACTCTGTTCAGAGTAACCATAGCCAGCGATTTCGAGATCCTCAGCGATCCACCCTGTCTCGGTAATTGCATACGATTTGCCGGGGGCGATAGTGGTAATCTGGCTTAACCAGTCGGCCGGAAGGTTCGCTGGGTCGCCGCGATCTGAATGCTCATAAAAGGCGTAGGGATAAACGCTTATGCCGACCATATCGACGTAGTCGGCAATATCGGCAAAACCAGTTGTTATCGTCTGCGAGTCCGCTGAACCTGGGGTCTTCAACGCAAGCGATACCATCAGCGGCAGGTTAGGATACACCGCCTTGATCTGCGCATAAACCCGTGATGCAAAGGTTTTGAATTTCTGGAAACGCACCGGGTCTTTCAGCATCAGTTCGCTGACCTCGCTTGCGTAGCTGAAATAGGCTGGATTGAAACGGTTGATCATACGCAGCGCAAACTTGCTATAGGCATCCGCGACCTGGATTGCATCGAAATCGTAACCTTGAAGATCCCAGGTTGAGGTGGCGGGGGCATCCCAATAGGGCGCCAGATTATCCCGCGCCGAGTTCAGTGCGTCGATTGCCAGGTAAGTGATCTTACTAGATTGCGTTTGCGCAATTCTGGAAGAGACCTCAGCCTCCACCCCAGCGGGTAGTAGTGTGGCATCATCCAGTGCCTCCTGCCATGGAATCCCTTCCATGAGATGATGCGCCACCAGATCACCGTGATCCTGAATTAAGGTATAGGTTCCAGTCGTAGCCGCGACCGTGTTGTCATAAGGCCAGGGAGTAAAGCCCATGTAAAAGGGCCGTGTTGCAGCAGGTACCGTGTTGCCTGGATTATCACTACTGCCACCACAAGCTGATAGCAGGGCGGTGATAGTGATAAAAAAAATACACAGGAGTCGCCCTGTATTGTGGCTGATAATCATGAAAAAGCGCTCTCAAACAATGTAATCAATGTAATAGACTAGAAACATGCAGGAATTTGAATTATTTTTACTCAACTGCAATTACCACCGCACCTAAGGCAGTGGCAAGCCTTTCAAAGATTTTAGCAGCTTTGTATCCAGGGCACCTCTGAGCGTAGCGAAGGTCCCTCTCAGTATTTTTTC
The DNA here is from genome assembly GCA_050306135.1 of Gammaproteobacteria bacterium. Lineage (GTDB taxonomy): Bacteria > Pseudomonadota > Gammaproteobacteria > JACNJF01. The sequence goes on along the minus strand of JBNLGQ010000058.1, from coordinate 42,047 downwards.
TTTCTATTTGCTTTTGGACGAATTCAAGAAAAGCATGCATCTCTAGATGCAATAATCCGTACTCAGAATTTATTTTAGCCACGAGTTCCGGAAATGCTTCCTTAACCTGTTTAAGGAAGATGCTCCTATGTGTTTTTTTCATTCTTACTGTTTATATACTGTACAAATTCATAACTTTTTACGCACAAGATGGCCGCATAATATTCAGGATATATTTTGTTTAATTCTCATTGACCAGAGGCACCTTAAATATAACGCTGCTAACAGCAGGCGAGCATAGCGAAATTCAGCGCACAGAGTACGTGATGCTGCCTGGCTTTGTTAACTGTCGCTACAGACAACCTGCTTATTATTTGGATCATAGATGATTTCATTAGCCCAAAATATTCCCCTAATTCCCAAGCCAAGCATAAACAGCAAGATAAGCAAAACAGCATATGGCTGGATTTTAGCTCTTGATCCGTATTTGTATTTTGTCTTTCTGAGAACCTTTTCGTTTGGCAAAGGGTTTTGACCAACCTGAATTACTTTTATGCATCTCCGTCCCTCAATCGCGAAAATAGCTAATGCCGATCCAATTGGTAAAAACACAAAAACAAAATAGAACACTACGTGCATTCCGGTAAAATAACCGTAGTCTTGGCAATGTGCGTTTTGGGCATAGGCTTTGAACCAGGGTAAAAACCAGAACTTGGTTACCGCAAATAGAGGGGCTGCCCATGCAAGATGCTTGACAAGCAAAGCCACTCTTTCTCTTCTCGTATATTCCGGTGCGTATTCACTCATAGACAGTTAACGTTGAAGCTGTGCCGGTGCGGTGCAAACGAAGCGCGTAGTTTGTGTCCGAACAAGCGACTTGTGTTTGGTTACAGTGTCGCTTCATAGTCTTTTATGTAGTGTTCCATATCGTAAGCAGTGCCTGTAAAGGTAAGCTCTCCGGTATTTCGATTTACCATTATCGGAGAATTACCTCCTAACATTTCACGAAAATTACCTGCTTCGATAAATTTTTTGCTCTCATAGAAGAACACCCAGCCCCAAGGCCTTTCAATTGTTTCACTTTCGAGGACTGCACAATCGATATGACTGCACTCGTCCCTGGTTTTCTCTAGCTCTGCTTCCACCAAGCGTTGGCTTCTTGCTTATTCATTCTCATGACACAAAACAACAGCAACAGAGATGCGCGCAATTTTCGTGCATCCTAGTCAGCGCAGCGAACAACTGATTGCTCTTGTTAGGGCTCTGGTATTGCATTTAAGGCTACCTCGATTAAGATAAAAGCCGCATCTTGATACTCTTCTAACACCGCTGCAACAGCACTGTTTGGTACTGAAACTCTTATTTTAATCACGACTCCATTGTGTTCAGTAACATAGGTATGAGAAAGCAATTCGTGACGCGCGGTAACAATAATGTGTTTAGAGCGTAGAATTTTAATTTTTCCATTTCCGGTTTGGTATTCTACTGCCCCGTAGCTCTGTGCACTCGTATACATCCCTCTTGATACTGCTATTTCAATTCCTTTTTCCGCCTCAGAGAAATATCCAGCGACAAGTGTTTCGTGTGGTAAATTTCTATATTGTTCGTCAACAGGGTAGATCTATACATCAAGAACGTCAGCGCTATTGCGTGCTAAATACTTGACTTGGTATCCAAAAGCACGCTCATCGTAGTGATGGGTTTTGTATCTCCCAAACTCTCCCACTTTTGTCGGAAACTCGATCTGGATCAGATCCGGATCTGGTTCAGCAGCCAGAATCGAGATCGGCGGCATCAAAAATGCTGCCACTAAAATTATGATTAGAAAAGGATTCACTCTATGTCCTAAGGTCCAAGCTCACCTGACCGAAAACCGCGTAGCGGTTTTTGGTCGGGTGGAGCATCTGGTTATGTGCGTTTTGATATAAGGCTTTCAATATTCTGCCTTACACTAATAGGAGAAACATCGTAACCAAGAGCCTTGTGCCCAGACCAGTTTACACCGACATTAAGACCGTCTTTATCTAGACCCACAAGCCATCTATCTCTATATGTTTCCCAATCCAGCTCCACAACTATAAATCCTTTGTATGCAGGTACATTTTTAATAATATTTTCTGCTCGATTTCTAGAGGACCAAAATGGCATCGATCTTTTGCCTTCACCACCCACGGGAGCAGGGAAGCCACCTGCGTCTCGTATTGCCCAGACTTTTGCGGTATCTGCTACTTCCATATAAAAAGCACTTGCTTGAGCTGCAGCTTGCGTCATTTTGATTCCCTAAATCACATAACAGTTTGAATAAGCAGAAAATTGCGGTGTTTAAACACTGCGCAGTCCCTTTATACCTAGTTTAACTCCTGGAATATTAACGCATATTTCCATGATATTAGTAAATTGATAGAAATTCCGAGGATAGTTTATTTATACCCCGGTTTTATACCCGAATTCATGCATTCATCGGGAGATTGAGAAAATTTCAAATGAAGGAACTATCAGCAAATGATCTGTGATAATTTCCTTCGTGTCCTTCGTGGTAATCAAAACCCATAAAAAAAGCCGACAAAAGCCGGCTTCAATATATCAGTTAAGTGAGTTGGCTTTAGATACCAATCTTGTTCTTAATCGCATCAATAACAGTTTCACTAGAAGTAGCGCTGACAGTCAGTAGCATGCCTTCGTTTTCATAGAAGCCTGCTAGTGGCGCAGTTTTCTCGTTGTATACATCAAGACGATTACTGATAGCTTCTTCAGTCTCATCATCACGTTGTACCACAGGGCCGCCACATTTATCGCATTTGCCTTCTTCTTTGGGTGGGTTGGATTTAACGTTATAGATAGCACCACAATCAGTACAGGTACGACGTGTGGTCAGGCGATCCAGGATGACATCACGTGGCACATCGATATTGACGACAGCATCGAGTTTCTCACCCATGCCTTCGAGTAATACCTTCAAAGCTTCTGCCTGAGGGATGGTACGAGGGAAACCATCCAACAGGTATCCGTTATTGCAATCGTCTTCTGTCAGGCGTTCCCCCATGATGCCCATGATCAGGTCATCGGAAACCAGATCACCAGCTTTCATGGCTGCTTCAGCTTTCTTACCTAGTTCGCTTCCTGCGGCAACTGCGGCACGCAGAATATCTCCTGTAGAGATTTGTACTGAACCATCGATCTGGGTTAGTAGCTTGGCTACAGTTCCTTTTCCCGCACCAGGTGCGCCTAATAAAATCAGTTTCATTTGTTTTCCTCAGTTAAAAATTTATATGCTTATAATTTATGCGGCATTGTGTGTGTTCAAGCCATTGAAATCCAATTACTTTTATTGATTTGTGGATTAGTAAAGAAGAAGTGAGCAGTTTTGGGTTGTCAGCCCAGGGGTGTTGATAAATCGCTTACACAAAAATGCCGAGCATTATGCTCGGCATTTATATCCTGTAATTAGTGGCTAATGTTCGCCTATAGCCATATTGATATAACCGGTAGGGCAGACATCGGAACAGATGTGACAGCCGATACAGCGGGTATAATCGGTATCAACATATCGGCCCATTGTAGCCTTGTCTTTTTTAACGCGGAACACGGCATCCTGTGGGCAGTAAATGACACAGTTATCGCATTCAAAACACATGCCGCAGCTCATACAGCGCTCGGCTTCCTGTTCTGCCTGTTCCTGTGCCAGACCCTGAAAACGTTCTTCGTATGAGTCGATGACTTCATCGGCATTGATGAAGGTTTCAGGGCGAAGGTTACGTGGGGTGTCAGTAAAATGCCCGAGGAATAATTTGTCGGCAGCAATGATTTCCTGCTGTGAACGGTCCTCGTAGTTATGGATAGCGAAGTCTGCTTCACTGGTGCCCCAGACATCCTGGTGAGAATAGGCTTTGGGTTCCAGTGAGTTTTCTTTCAGCTTGTCGAGTAAATCGAAGTGGTGAACATCTACCTTGGGGCGTTTGCCAAACACTTTACTGGAGAGGTATTGGTCGATACTTTCGGCAGCAACAGAAGCCTGGCCGATAGCCGTAGTCAGCAGGTGAGGGCGTACGATATCGCCGATGACAAACAGGCCCTGTTCATTAAGGACCTGAAAGTATTTGTCAGCAGAGATTAGTCCGCGTCCATTATCCAGCGCTTCCATTCCTGTCAGGTCACCGCCCTGACCAATCGCGGATACGATGAGGTCGCATTCCAGATCATGTTCGGAATCTTCAATGATGACCATCTCACCAGAGCTCCAGTCTGCTTTGGCGACACGCAGAGCGGTAGCTCGGCCATCGGCATCGGTCACTACCGAAATCGGTACCAGGCTGCCACGGATTTCTACACCTTCACGTTCAGCGGCTTCGACTTCGTGTAAGGCTGCAGGCATTTGATCTACCGGCCTACGATAGGCCAGTAATACATCTGCACCTTCTTTATTGGCCGCTGAAGCGACATCCTGTGCGGTTTGGTTGAGTACTACATTTTCTGTGCGTTCATTGTCGTGAGTGTGGGTGATATGACCCAGGCGACGCGCAACGGAAACGACGTCCATGGCTGTGTCACCACCCCCGATAACCAGTACGCGCTTGGAAACGAATTTCAGGCGACCATCGTTATAGGCATCCAGAAAAGCGACACCAGTGATGCAGTTAGGTGCGTCGCCTCCAGGGATGGGAATATTACGACCGGCCTGAGCGCCGATGGCGATAACGACTGCATCATTGTCCTCACGCAGCTGTTCCATGGTGATGTCTTTGCCGACAAAGGTATTCATTTGTGTCTTCACACCCATATCCAGAATACGCTGGATTTCATGATCCATTACATCACGCGGGGTACGATATCCGGGGATGCCGTAACGCATCATGCCGCCCAGTTCGCTATGGCTATCATAAACGGTAACAGAGTGACCTTTACGGCGTAATTGATAGGCACAGGCCAGGCCGCCAACACCGCCACCGATAATGGCGATGGTTTTGCCTGTTTCCTGTTCAGGCAATTTAAACTTCAGATTCTTTTCGCGTGCGTAGTCACCGATAAATTGTTCGATGGAATTGATGCCAACAAAGTCTTCAACTTCATTGCGGTTGCAGCCTTCCTGGCAGGGGGCAGGGCAGACACGTCCCATGATAGAAGGGAAGGGGTTTGCATCGGTCGAGCGGTAGAAAGCATATTCAAATTTATCGACGCCTGCGGGTGGTTTCTCAGTGCCACGAACAATACTCAGCCAGCCACGAATGTCTTCACCCGATGGGCAGCTTCCCTGACAGGGAGGGGTACGATTGACATAGGTGGGGCATTTGAATGTGGTGTCCTGTTCAAAGATTGCTTCGCCCATAGAGCTATATTTCCAATCACCATCTTTGAAACGTCTAAAAGTTTGCTCAGACCTGGCCATGTTTTCCTCTTCTATTCTATTTATATCTGAATAAGCAATGGCTTATTACTTAGTAGCCAAGCTTATATCAAAAGTAATTTATTAGATAATGGATCTGGAAAATACCATGATCAATGTAATTTATAAATGTAAATTCTTTATTTACCCCGTTATAAATGGGAGACTGGGGGGCACTGAAGGATTTTCGATTAACCACGAAGTACACGAAGCGCACGAAGGTTATTATTGCGTTGATAGAACGCTGTGTAACTGTAATTATTCGTATTGTTGCAGGGTTCGAAAGACTCGTTATGTATAGATTTGACTAACATAACCTTCTTCGTGCCCTTCGTGTGCTTCGTGGTTTAATCTGTGGTTTCCCTGCGTTGGCACGCGGTTTTTCCTTTACAGCCGCAGGTTTTACCACAGCCACCGCCTTCTTCGCGGAATTCCCCCAGTTCGGGATGAGCGCGGGCAAAGTTTCTCCCCCACTGCTGCATCAACAACCACCCGATTAACAATACAGGAACAAAAAGCATTGCTACGATATATTGCCACATCAGTGACTTCCTCCAAGACCTGCGAAGCCCATAAATGCCAGCGATAGTAAGCCCCCTAACATCAGGCTGAGTGCGGCTCCCTGAGTTACGCCGGGTAATTTGGATAGAGTGAGTTTCTCGCGTAATCCAGCCATCAGCGCTATCGCCAGGGTAAAACCAAATCCCGCTCCGAAGGCGTAGGTTACCGATTGTGACAGGTTGTAACCTTTAAAGGTCTGGAACAATGCCAGGCCCAGAATCGCGCAATTGGTGGTGATTAATGGCAGGAAGATACCCAGCGAACGAAAAAGTGCCGGGCTGTATTTCTTCAGGGTCATCTCAACCAGTTGCACGGCACTGGCGATGATAACGATATAGGCGATTAATCTGAGGAATTCGATATTCAATGCAACCAGAACAATATTAACTGCATAGGCAGAAACCGAACTCACCAGCATGACAAACAGCGTGGCTATGCCCATCGGGATTGCTGTATTCAATTTGCCTGAAACGCCGAGGAAAGGGCAAAGACCCAGAAACATGGCCAGCACGAAATTGTTGGCTAGCACAGTATTTAAAAAGATAAAACTGAGCGAATCATTTTGCATGTGATTGTTCTCCCGTCAGGGCGATTGCCTGCTGACGCTGTTTAAACCAGTCGAATATCAGTAGCCAGGTTCCCAGAACAAGGAAACCACCAGCAGGCAGTACCATCACCACCCAGGGCTGGAAGTTATCGCCAAATAATTGAATACCGAACAGGCTGCCTGCACCAAGTATTTCGCGCACTACGCCCAGGCATAACAGGGCGAAGGTAAAGCCAGCACTCATTCCTAGAGCATTGATAATAGATTTCAGCGGTCTGTGTTTGGAGGCATAGGCTTCGGCGCGACCCAGTATCATACAGTTCACTACGATGAGCTGGATGAAAGCGCCCAGTGCGTTATATAGATCTAGTGAAATGGCCTGAATTAAGTAGTCAACCATGGTCACAAAGGTCGCGATGATGACAATATAGGTGGCGATACGTACCTGCTTGGGGATGTATTTACCCAGCAGCGATACAATCGCACTGGATGCAACCAGCACAAAGGTAGTCGCCAGTCCCATTGCCAGTGCATTGATGGCAGAATTGGTTACCGCCAGTACCGGGCACATGCCCAGTAGCATGACAAATACCGGGTTGTTCGCCCACAGGCCTTCGCTAAAGGTTTCCCAGGTAATGCTATTGTCTTGGGGTCTACTCATGACCGGCCTCGTTTAACTGCGCTAGAAGAGGTTGAACCAGAGGCAGTAATGACTGTGCAGATTGATTCAGCGCTTTACCCACTGCCTTGGATGAAATGGTTGCACCTGATATCGCATCGATTTCCCAGTCGTGTTTCTTGCTGCCATGCTTGACGGTGACGATGGGATTAACCAGTGCGCTATGCTCTGCATTAAGTGTGGCATCCAACTGGTCAAAATTGGCCTGAAAGTTAGAGTCGGTGATGATCTTGTCACCCAGCCCCGGTGTTTCCGCCATCTTTAATACCTTGAATCCGCGTATGCATTCACAGGCGGGTTCATAGCCATACAGCAGATACACCATACCTGCATAGCCCTGTGCACCCGCATTGGCTGCAATGCCGGTGAGTTTGCCCTCGGCATCATAACCCGCGTAGATGATGGGATTGTCGGTGCCTTTTTCGACTGGCTTTAACTGCTTATTCTGGATCATATATTCTCTGTGGCTGACTGTGCCGGGGATGACCTGAGATACTGCCTGCTCAATGGCTATGCGCTGATTTTCTTCAATGAAAGGCGCAGTTAGCTGTGAGGTTAGCACGACAAGAAAACCGGAGAACATGGCAATGCTACTGAGAACTGCAATGATTTTTGCCGATGGTGTATCGGGTTGATTGATAGCTTGAGCTTCGCTGTTCATGACGACTTACTCCCGCCAAATACCCGGGGCAGGGTATATTGGTCGATCAATGGGGTAGCGGCATTCGCTAGTAGAATAGCGTACATAACGCCTTCTGAAAGACCCGCGAACAGACGGATAACAACCGTTGTGATACCAATGAATAATCCATAAATCATCACACCGCGAGGCGTTACCGGAGAGCCCACCATATCACTGGCCATAAACCAGGCACCTAGCATCAGGCCACCGGAAAACAGCATAAATAAGGGATCTGGATATTTCTCCGCATCGATCAGATAAAGAATACCAGAGGTCAGCGCAGCACCCAGTAATACATAGAATGGAATACGCCAGTCCAGCATCTTACGAAAAGCCAGAAACAGACCACACAACAGAATGATCAACGAGGAGGTTTCCCCCAGCGACCCGGAAGAGGTACCCATAAATAAATCCATCACTGGTGTCATGACGTGTTCGAATTTATGCAAACCCAAGGGAGTGGCCGAGCTTACTGCATCAAAACTGACGCTGGCATTCCACTCATTCATGGCGGGCGGCATCATCATAGGCACAGTAAATGTCGATGGAATAAACTGGTTGAAACGACCCTCGAACAGGGAGGGTGTCCAGGTAGTAATGGCAACCGGAAATGCCGCCTGCACAAACGCTCGACCCACCAAGGCCGGGTTGAAGATATTCATCCCCAGTCCACCGAACATGGCCTTTCCCATAGCGATGGCGATAAAACCCGCGACAAATGCCATCCACAATGGAAAGCCGGGCGGTAAGGTTAATGCCAGCAACAGGCCAGTGATAATGGCCGACCAGTCGCCCAGAGTGTTGCTTTGATGACTCAGGTAATTGAACAGGCGTTCGGTGAGTACACAGGTCAAGGTTACCGTGGCGATTAGCATCAAGGCGCTTAAGCCAAACTGCCACACCGACCAGCCAGCTATAGGCAGGATCGACAGCGCGACAGTACGCATGATCACTACCACATCATCGGGCGCATGCAGATGGGGCGTGGTTCTGAGTTCTACTTTAGATTTTCTGCTCATGCTGCCTTCTCCCGGTTGATCGCTTTGGCAATACGGAAATATTGCACCAGCGGTATGTTGGAAGGACAGACATAAGAACAGCAGCCACATTCGAAACAGTGATTCAGGTTGTAGCTATCGGCCATGGTTTCAAAATCTGCTGCGCTTGCAAGCAATCCTAGCTGTGAAGGGTTCAGGTGCATAGGGCAGGCATTCACACAGCGGCCACATTTTATACAAGGCCAGATTTGCTTGCTCTCATTCTGGATATTCGGTTCATCCAGAACCAGTAGTCCAGAGCAGCCCTTGGTTATGGGAGTATCTAGAGAGGAAACCGCAGGTCCCATCATCGCGCCACCCATTATGAATTGATTGGCCGTACCTTCGTAGCCCAATTGCTCCAGTACGAATCCAATAGTGGTACCGATAGGAATCAGATAATTACCCGGACGTTTGATACCGGGGCCGGTGACTGTGACAACCCTTTCGGTAAGGCCTTCGCCCGATGGTAGCAAATGCCCCAGTGCTGACAGGGTGCTGACATTGTTGACAACGACACCGATATCCGCAGGAATACCACCGGCAGGAACTTCACGATTGATCAGCGATTTGATCAGCATCTTTTCCGAGCCCTGAGGGTATTTGGTTTCTACCGCCTGTACGCTTATCTGGCTGTCATTGACCAGCAGTTTTTGCAGTACCTTAACGGCATCCATTTTATTGTCTTCGATACCGATGATCGCCTTGCTGGTGGCTGTTGCCTTCATCGCATAGCGAACACCCAGAATCAATTGCTCGGGGTATTCCAGCATCATGCGATGGTCGCAGGTGAGATAAGGCTCGCATTCGCAGCCATTCACAATCAGGGTATCGACGGGTTTTTCGTCGGGATTATTGTGCTTGAAGTGCGAAGGAAAAGCCGCTCCACCCAGACCCACCAGTCCGGTATCCTGGATCGCCAGTAGCATTTCATCACGATTAAGGCTGTCCACATGCCAGTCGTGTCTCCACAGCACTTTCTGACTTGAGGCCTGATAGGCTTCCAGAATGATCGACATGTCTTTGGTGCCGCGTGAGGTGGTGACCAGTTTGATATCCTTGATGCGACCGGTTGCCGGTGCATGAATGGGCACCGACAGATCACTGGTGGCGATGGCGATGGGTTCGCCTCGCACTACTTCCTGACCTTTTGTGACAATCGCCTTCGACGGCGCACCGATGTGCTGGGATAGTGGTAATACCAGCTCACGCGGAAATGCCAGCCGCCTTATCGGAATTTGAGCAGTCAGTGCTTTATGCGCAGGCGGGTGAATGCCATGCGCAAAGCTGCCCTTTTTAAAGAGAGAGAATATACCCACTGTTATACTTCCCGGGATTGAATGATTAAAAAACGCTGCATATGATTACTGATATTTTTCAGCGCGTTTGATCCATTTATCTATATCCTTCTCGCTCATGTCCCAGGGGGTTCCAGGGTGCAGACAACCTGCGGTACATTTCTCAGCCGCACGTACGATGTCCTTGTAGCTCCCAGCCGTTGGATTGATAACCTCGGCCAGTTTGTCTGCGTTATAGGCGAATACATCCGGGGCTATCTCGGTACATTCATCACAGGCAGTACATTCAGGGGTTTCGATCCATACCGCTTCAAAACCACTGGCTGCTGTATTTCCGTTTCCGTTTGAGTTTGATGGTGCAGGGGCTGCGGCACCATTACCATTCGCTTTAACGGCATTGGTCAATACACTGGCATCTCCTGATGAGGTCAGTGATAACAGGGTTGAAGACAGGCGGCTGGCCATATCGATCTTGGTCTGTTCCACCAGCGCTTTGATATCCACCTGATTCATCTGGCCGGCAATGCCTTTCAGCTGATGCCAGTAGTGCTGGCGTTCTTCGGCAGAGTTAACAATTTCCTGTGAACAGATAGTTCGGGTCAGGCGGTTTTTACTGTCTACTGTCCACACAAAGGGGTAGTTGCCATCACGATCATCTTCATCCATTTCAAGAAATTCATGGAAAGGAATCATTTCATCGCCCCACATTTCTCTGGGCGCATTGCGGAAATGCTTGCGGAAACGACCTTCGCTAGCAGCAAAATCTGCAAAGGTGATCGGCAGTTTCATGCTTGCTGGCTGACCGTTTTCATCTTCGTAGTTGAGGCTGTAACTGGTCCAGTCTTCTGACTGTGAAGGGTTGCCTTCAAGATCCAGGCATTCTTCCAGCGTTTCGCCCGCATCCGGGTCGAATTTCAGTAATGGATAGGCGCGTGATTCGACCGCCAGTTTTGACTGACGATAAGTCGCATCATCCGCTACACCATGCTCGGGCTGACAGGTGGCATAGATGTTGAACATCGCTGGACGACGGCTATTGAGTCCATCGATAAAACCTTCAATCAGATGCGTAGTGTGACTGGGTGAACTTTGCAGAATATACGAAGTTCTGTGCGCCATACCGATCAGGCCCATTTCCTTACGAATCTCTGACTTACCCTTCATGGCCTTGCCGTAGGGGCTCATGTCTGCAACCTGACCGATAAAGCCTGAGGTACAGGCCTGGCCACCCGTATTGGAATAAACCTGAGTATCCAGTACCAGTACCTTGATCGGCATACCTGATGCCAGAGCACGTGACAGGTTCTGGAAGCCGATGTCGTACATGGCGCCATCACCACCGATAGAGACTACCGGAGGGCATAGCTGCCATTCTTCATCGCTAAAGTCTTTCCAGCCAAATTTCTGGAACAGGGCTTCGTGTTCGGATGGGTTGTATTTACCGGCCAGCTCCAGCTCGGCCTGACGGATCGCTTTAAAACCATCAGCCATTTTCGCCATATGGCCTTCGAACAGGCCCATTGCCATAGATGGACTATCCTGGAACAGGTTGCTGGTCCATGGGAAAGGATAGGGGTTGTAGGGATAGGTCGAGCCCCATACCGAGGTACAACCGGTGGCATTCACTATACCCATCTCGGCTCTTCCGTTTTTGGTTGGGCCTTCGCGATAACGCCAGTGTAGATCACGTAACTGATCGAGCAGACGGGTCATGTTTTGCAGCCACTCTTTATCGACCAGAGTATTTTCATGATGTGGGTCGATATGTTGTGACAGACTGGCCAGACTTAGATCATCCTCTGTCTGCTGTGCTGCCTGTGAAACTACAGACAGGTCGCTAAGATCAATACCTGACGCCAGTTTGAGACGGATATGCTGTTCCAGACGTGCGATCAGGTCGTCCAGTTTTCTCAGATGCTGTTGTACGCGTGGCTGCATCAATGCAGTAGCAGTGGCGGTAAACAGGTGGATAACGGATTTTTCACCGCAACCCAGACAGGCTCCGTCACCACAGCTCATTGAGTTATAGTTAGATTTATCCAGCAGCAGGGTTTCTAGCGCACCAATCTTTTCATTGATATCATCGATGCGGCTGAAATCTGGGTTGGTGGTCGGTAGACCTAACCAGAATTCCCAGTTCTGCTGCATACGCTTAACCGCATCAGTATCCTGAGTTCTGGTTAATAAAGCGCCATCTTCACATACGTCAACGCATTCCATACAACCTTTACAGGTATAAGGATTTACCGTAATGGAGAACAGGCCGCCGGAGTTGGCTGTCTTCTTTTCCTTGTTGCTCCAGTAGGGCTTGGTGACAGCAAGCTGGAAGTCGCCCAGTTTTTCCATAAATAGTGCAAACTCTTTTTCCAGCTGATTGCGTTGATTATCCTGCAGATCAGATTCCTTCACGGTTTCCAGAATCGCACGATCCAGGTTTTCACGCACGTTGGCGTTTTCACCCTGTTCATTGAGTAATTCGCGTAGACGTTTTTCTACCTTACGACTTTCACGACGCAGGTATACCGTGGGCATGCCGCCGGTTTCAATCTTATCAATCACGCTGGCAAAGATTTCCGAGATGGTATTCACCAGTCCTGGAATAGCACTGTCAGGACAGATACTGTAACAGTCACCACAGGCGGTGCAGTTTTCGGGGATGAATTCAGGGTATTCGAAGCGGATCGAAGTCATGTCGCGGTAAACACCGGTCAAAGCAGGCACCAGTGATAAAGCCTGGTAAGGATCAGCCAGATTATCGTTACCCTGTCCCTGAGCATAGAAGCTACCGGTTTGCTCCCAGAAGCGATGCACATCTGAGATGGAGCCATCTGAGTGTGGGAGTTGCTTCAGCATGATTGGCAGGCTGGGGCTTTTGGCGATTTTCAGTGCGGCATCTTTGAGTATTTCGCGTTGGGTGATCTTATGTATTTCTTCAAAACCACGACGAACAATTCGAAGGTTATCGGCAACCACTGAATCTCCTTTGCTACCGAATTTATCGCGTAGCTGATCTTCGATGGCTGCAAACAGTTTCTTGTCATCCATGCCGGTGATTTTCATCAGGGGTGATCCGGCGAAGAAAGCGCCCTGGAAGGCATTGCCCTGCATACGTAGCTGTAATTCTGGATTGGATGCTTCTTCACGCGCAATCTTGAAGCCGTCGATGTAGTACACCTGGATATCATTATCGATGATTTGTTGCTGCATCCAGCGTGGGAAGCTGTTCCATACAGCGGTTTCACTTTCCAGCGCAGACTGGATAATAAGTGTGCCACCTTTTATCAGGCCGGCTAAGGGATTGGAGTGTCCGAATACGTTTGGATCAGGGCTGAGTACCACATCTACATAATTGTATTCACAGTTAAGTGGAATAGGGGTAGGCGCAACTGCCAGATAGTAGGTTGTCGGTTGGCCTTTTTTCTCGGAACCATATTTCGGGTTGGCCTTGATTTCATAACCAAGTAGATCGTACAGCGTCATTACCAGGTTTTTACCAGTCGTAATCGCACCCCAGCCGCCCACTGAATGCATGCGTACAGTGATTGAATCCTTAGGCATCAGGTTGGGGTTTTCCGAACCCTGAACCGCCATGTCGGCTATATCTGGATAGGCTTCAAGCAGTTTCTGTATATGGATTTCCTGCTTGGGAGTGTTGGCCTCGCGTACGAAATCGATACCCAGGTAGAAGAAACGTTTTTGCGCGCCTTCTGGCAGCATGTTTTCAACCGCACCGATCAGGCCCTCGGGTTGCAGATCGCGTGAACCCAGACCATAGGATCCGGAAAACAGGCGAGGGGCATCTTTGAAGTTTTTGTAGCTTTCATATCCAGGGTAAGCCTTGCCGTCTGACTGGCCGTTTTCGATACATTTACTGATGGCAGCACGGACTTCGCGCATTAGAGGTAGATCCTCAGCCAGTGGCTGATCGGTACGCTCAAGCACAACAACACCTTTTTTGCCCTTAAGCGCCTGACCAATCAGGTCGCCAGGGAAGGGGCGATACATAGTGATATCCAGTACACCAACCTTAAGTTTGCGGGTTTTCTGTAGATATTCGGCGACACCTCGGGCCTGTACGATCATGGAGCCCATACCCACAATCACGTAATCGGCTTTATCCAGATCAAAACCACTGATGCGATCATAGCGGCGACCAGTGAGATCGTAAAATTCGTCCATTACCTGATCACTGATTGCTTCAATATGATCATAAAAATAAGGACGCTGTGCAGCCTGTGTCTGCATATAGGCATCCTGATTTTGCACTACGCCAGACTGTACTGGCTCGTCTACATCCCAGATCGCAGGGATACGACGGCGGGTTTCACCGTACAGCATTTTCTGCGCAGGCGTAGGGCATTCGATTTGATCATCAGGATTACCGAGGAATTCAGCAATCAATTCACGTTCTGGTACCTGTAAAGGTTCTATCAGGTGTGTAGTCAGAAAGCCATCCTGACCGACAGCCGCAGGTGTTAAAGATAGCTCAGCAATCTTGCGCGAGATCAGGTTAAGGTCGGCAGCTCCCTGTGCATCTCGAGCGAACAACTGAACAAAACCAGTATCGTCGATACAGTGAAAATCGTCGTGACCACAATGTACATTCAAACTGGCCTTGGTGATGGCGCGGCAACCGATATTTAACACGTAAGGCAGGCGCTTTCCGGCAGCGGCATATAGCGACTCATGCATGAAGGCGATGCCCTGTGCAGATGAGAAGTTGGTTGCACGTAGACCGGTCATGGCCATACCTGCTGTAACAGCAGCGGCAGCATGTTCCGATTCTGGTTCTACGAAAATAAGCGAACGACCTGAGTTATTCACATGACCTTTCGCTGTTTCTTCTGCCCAGTACTCACCCATTTGAGTGGATGGAGTGATAGGGTAGGCCCCGGCGGCGTCAGACGCTTCTCGTTCGCACATAATGACGGCAGTATTACCATCCATAGCCATGCGGATTCCGGGGTACTTGAAAGTGGTTTCGGGTTTTTTACGAAAGTTCATGTGTACTACCTAAGTTGATAATTATTAATTTATGGGTAACGCTTGTGTGCGCACGATTTTTTTTGCCTTACTGCCTTTGATGGCGATTTCATTGTCTAGCCATACAATCGCGCCGGTTGGGCAACGTTCGATAGCAACAGTTGATGCAAGATGATTTTTTTCGTAGTTGATGACTGCAAGGTTATTTTTGATTTCAATCAAACCTTCGGGAGAGTCAACGGCGCAGCGTTCACAGGCATTGCAGGCAACTTCACATTCGGCTTCAGCCGCATCACCATGCAGGAGATTTTTACAGGCTACCCAGAGCTGTTGGGTAACAGGTTCAAGGGAGAACAGGCCTTTGGGACAGATTTCTACACAGTCGTTACAGGCGGTGCATTTCTCAGGGTCGACCACCGGCAGGTGATGACGATTCATGGTGATGGCATTCTGATCGCAGACTTTTGCGCAATCTTCCAGCCCAATACAGCCCCATAAGCAATTTTTGGGCCCACCATTTATAACAGAGGCTGCACGACAGGAATCCATACCGGCATAGTTGGCTGAATTTCTGGCCACATTACTGCCACCCGCACAGGCCAGCCTGGCCACTCGTTTCACAACATCACCAGCGTCAATGCCCAGATAATCGGCAATTTCTTCGGTCGCTGCTGAGGAATTCACGGTACAATTAGCTGGCTGGGTTTCTCCAGCGATTAAGGTTTCGGCAAATACTCTGCAACCCGCTGTGCCACAGGCTCCGCAGTTAGTATTGGGTAGCAGTTCTTCAATCTCATCAATTCTGGGATCTTCAAAAACCCATAATTTACGGTTTGCTATAGCTAGTACGCTGGACAGTATCAATCCCAGACCAAGCATGAAGCTTACTGTTACAACGATGTGAGATACATCTAGACCCATCTACTTAAATAACCTCAGAATAATAACTGATATAGAATGTATGGATTATTCGTATTGATCAATTTAATATGTTTAATCTATCATATTAACAATGTTAATAAAGCTGTAGGAGCTAGCTATATGGCGGTGAAAAGTAAAGGTCGGTTTTACTACAAACAAAACCGCTTAAAACAACTGACAGCATTCTGTATGGCTGCTAAAACAGGCAGTATTTCCAGTGCGGGAGAAAGCCTGTTTTTGAGTCAGCCAACAATATCCCTGCAAATTCAAGCGCTTGAGAGAGATATGAATGTCATCCTGTTTGAGCGACGTGGGCAGAGAATTACACTGACGCCGGAAGGTGTAGTTCTGTATAGGATTGCTCAGCCTCTGGTGGATGGGGTGAATGGTATCGAACAGACCTTTAAGGCACATTTTGGCAAGTTAGATGGAGGAGTGATCAATATTGCGGCGGGTGAATCCACAACGCTATATATTCTTCCAGAGTATATTAAACGCTTTGCTGAGGCCTACCCGGGTATAGAGATCAAACTACATAATGTAACGGGACGTGACGGTATGGCGATGTTACGTGCAGATGAAGCTGATCTGGCTGTAGGATCCATGATGGAGGTGCCTGATGACATTATCTATAAGGAATCGATTTCCTTTGATCAAACGCTGATTACGCCTTTAGATCACCCTTTAGCTCGCAAAGACTATATCTCTCTGGAAGATATTTGCCCTTATGGATTAATTCTTCCACCCAGACATCTGGCTACCTGGCGTTTTCTTGAATGGGTTTTTAGTCGCGCCGGGCTTAAGTTCCAGGTTGCGCTAGAAGCGGGTGGATATGAAATTATTAAGAAATATGTATCCATGGGGCTGGGGATTTCTATTGTTAGCGGACTGTGTCTGACCGGGAATGAACCGCTGGCGCAAAGAAACATGGCTGAACATATTCCCAAACGTTCTTACGGTGTTGTTATCCGGCGCGGTAAATTCCTTAGTCCTCAAACACGCGAGTTTATCAAAATGATAGACCCAACCTTTTTCATCACATCAGGATTACATCAGTTTGTACCCTGATCCTTATTTGTTTGAGATTGGTCTAAAGCTGAGAATCCTCAATTACCATTTATTGTGATCAGAAGCCGACGATGGTGCGACATGTTGCGGTGCTCCCAAACAAATACACCCTGCCATGTACCCAGGCCACTATGCCCGTGATGGATAGGTATAGTCACTTCAGTCTGGGTTAGTACACTTCTTATATGTGCTGACATGTCATCAGGACCTTCCTGATCATGGATATAATTTGGATCCCCATCCATAACCAGCTTGCTCATAAAATACTCCAGATCCTTACGTACTGAAGGGTCGGCGTTTTCAGTAATGATCAAAGATGCACTGGTGTGCTGGATAAATACGTGACAAAGCCCATTGTGAACACCGCTTTCGCTGATGGCGTTATTGATTTCTCGGGTGATATTGGTAGTAGATCGCCCATCTGTGGTGATGCTTATCTGTTGTTGTTTTATCATGGAATAATATTCGCCCTGATTGAATCATTTAGGAATAAAAACAATTTTGATTTCTATAATAACGAACACAGGACTCCAGCTATGCGTCAACTCATCTTATTATTTTTAATGCTGTTTGCAACCATTCAATTCGTTTATGCATCTGATCTGGCCAAGGAACAGCGTTGGGCTGATCAAATTGTCGATTCATTAATAGATGGTGAAGCTGAATGGTTAGCAGCGGGGGATCATAAATTTCTTGCTATTTATACCGAAGCTGAAGAGGAAACCACAAAAGGCATGATTGTGGTTCACGGGACAGGTGTTCACCCAGACTGGGATCAGGTGGTTAAACCGATACGTGTTGATATGCCATTACATGGCTGGAATACACTCTCTATTCAGATGCCAATTCTTCAAAACGAAGCAGAATATGCTGATTATGTGCCTCTATATCCTGAAGTTCCCCCTCGGTTGAAGGCTGCAGAAGCGTTTTTACTGGAAAAAGGTATGACTGATATTGTGATTGTTGCGCATAGTCAGGGGGCTACTATGTCCAGCTATTATCTATCGCGGAATCCAGGTAAGGCGAAGGCATTTGTCGCTATTGGTATGGGTGCAACGCAAAAAGATAGTCATTTAAACTCAGCTAACTCACTCAAATCGATCAATATTCCGGTATTTGATATGTATGGCACTGAAGATCTGCAGGGCGTGCTGGATACCAGTGAGTTACGCAAACAATCTGCTGCGCATAATGCACACTATGAGCAACAGGTGTTTCAGGGTGTAACTCATTTCTGGGATGGCAAAGAATCCATGTTACTTGAAGCCATCCAGCAATGGCTGGATAAAACCATAGATTAAACCTGAAGCCAGGGATTCAGGTTAAAGGCAACTTCAGTTGTTGATCAGAGTGACCTTTTTAACGTTACGATTATTGGTCTCAGGTTCGAGGATGGTAACCCTGGCTTCTTCCAGCATATCCGGGTAATCCAGTGTGTAATGCAGGCCTCGACTCTCCTTGCGCAACATGGCTGAACGTATAATTAATTCAGCTACCACCACCAGGTTTCTCAACTCCAGTAAATCAGCGGTAACACGGAAGTTGCCGTAATATTCGTTAATTTCGCGTTTCAGTAAATGCACTCGATTGAGTGCTCGCTCCAGGCGTTTATTGGTGCGTACTATGCCGACATAATCCCACATGAATCGGCGCAGTTCATCCCAGTTATGTGCAACTACCACTTCTTCATCCGAGTCGGTTACCATTGATTCATCCCAGTTAACGAGTCTGCCTGGTTTCGGTGTTTTGGAAATGGTTTGTGTAATATGCTGAGCTGTCGCACGTGAATAGCTCAGGCATTCCAGTAAAGAATTGCTTGCCATGCGATTTGCTCCATGCAAGCCCGAATAAGAGGTTTCTCCAATCGCATAAAGGTTCTCAAGATCGGTCTGACCATGCAGGTCAATCATCACCCCTCCACAGGTGTAATGCGCTGCGGGTACCACGGGAATCGGTTGGCTGGTGATATCGATGTCGTATTCTTTACAGCGTTTATAAATCATCGGGAAATGTGACTTAATGAAAGCACGACTCTTATGGGTGATATCCAGATAGACGCATTCAGCACCCAGTCTTTTCATTTCATGGTCAATGGCGCGCGCTACAATATCGCGTGGAGCCAGTTCCGCTCTTTCATCAAAATGTTGCATGAATCTTTTGCCATTGGGTAGTAACAGCTTTGCGCCTTCACCACGTAATGCTTCAGTAATAAGAAATGTTCTGGCTTCCGGGTGGTACAGGCAGGTGGGGTGGAATTGCATGAACTCCATATTCGCTACTCGGCAGCCAGCACGCCATGCCATGGCTATGCCGTCACCAGTGGAGCCGTCAGGATTGCTGGTGTACAGGTATACCTTGCTGGCCCCGCCAGTTGCCAGAATGACTTTGCGGGCTGAAAAAACATTCACCTGATGATTGGCATTGTTATAGGCATAAAGCCCCACGCATTTGTTATGACGCGTAATAAGATCTATCGCATGGTGTTGATTGAAGATAGTGATGTTAGATTTTTCCAGCACATGTGCCTGCAGAGTTTGCTGCATGGCTTTGCCAGTAGCATCTGCCGCATGCACGACGCGACGCTTGCTATGACCGCCTTCGCGGGTCAGGTGGTACCCGCTTTTGGAAACGTCCTGGCGATCTTTGGTAAAGGGCATGCCAAGTCCTGACAGCCAGTTAATGATCTCTGGTCCACTTTCAGTCACAGTTTTCACCGTTTCGGGATCACATAGACCGGCTCCAGCCACCTGAGTGTCAATACTATGCAATTCGAAAGAATCTTCCGGCTCTAATACCGCAGAAATACCACCCTGAGCATAATTACTGGAGCAACGTTCAAAACCATTCTTGGCAAATAACGCGATGGAAAGGTTATCAGGTAGCTGTAACGCGAGGGATGAACCGGAGGCACCGCTGCCGATAATGACTACATCAAAGTGGTATTGTTTGCTCATGATATCAGTTAGAGGTTCTTATGAAATGTCTGTGATAGCTGTGAGTATGCAGAGATTCAGCAAAAAACGCCATGTCTGTAGAAAATTTGATACAAAAATCTATATTCAACAGAATCTTTTGATATATTGCCTGTCACATAGTGTGCATTTTAGGGCGCTGGTTTTTAAAACCAGTAAAAAGAAAATCAAAACAAGGTTATTTAATGGGGTCGAAAGATTTAGACATCGAGTTGGTTGAGCGTGTCCAGCAGGGAGACAAAGCAGCATTTGATGTGCTGGTACTAAAATACCAGCAAAAAGTGGTAAACCTTATTTCCCGCTTTGTATCTGACCATAGTGAATGTTATGACGTAGCCCAGGATACCTTCATTAAGGCGTATCGAGCTTTACCCAATTTTAGAGGGGATAGTCAGTTTTATACCTGGTTGTATAGAATTGCTGCTAATACGGCCAAAAATCACCTGGCATCAAAAAGTCGTAAGACACCCAATTATTCAGTTGATGTCGATGATGCAGAACACTTCAGCGGGGAAAGCGGGTTAAAGGAATTTACAACCCCTGAGAACTTAATGCTGACTGATGAGATAAAACAAACGATTTATACGGCTATAGAAGCCTTACCTGATGATTTGAAATCAGCGATTACGTTGCGAGAAATCGAAGGTTTAAGTTATGAGGAGATTGCGTCGGTGATGGATTGCCCGATTGGTACGGTCAGATCACGAATATTTCGTGCTCGAGATGCAATTGATAAGGAACTAAGACCGTTGTTGGAGTGACTAATAACTACCCATGATAATACCGGAATAAAGAGATGAATGAGCAAAATGAAAAGCTATCTGCAGTGATGGATGATTTTCAGGCCAACGAAGAAGAGCAGAAAGCTTTAAATGAGTTGTTGGCAGACATTAATCAAAGAAACACACTCAGTCGTTACCAGTTGATAGGTGATGCTATGCGCAATGAAATTCCGTCTCAAATAAGGCCGGGGTTTGCTGCAGATGTGATGTCTCAAATTGCCCAGGAACCATCGCTTAAATCCTCCGCCAAGAAAAAACGGATAACTGAGCCTGAGATTTCGAGTCTATGGAGCTGGTTATTTAAGCCCGTTGCTGGTCTCGCGGTTTCTGCAGCAGTTGCGGTGATTACTATTTCTACCTTTCAGTCTACACAGCTGACAAATATTCAGCCAGATCAGCTGGCTAATGCAGATGCCAGTAAGGCCAAGGTCGAGATGTTGACTCAGATTCCTGTGATGCAGAACAATGCTCAGCTGGTTTCAACTGCAGCTTCTCCTCGTAAAATAGTGAATGGTATGAACTGGAAGATCAAACGCAATGAACCAGCGGTACAAAATAAATTGAACCTGTATTTGATCAATCATAATGAGTATTCTAATTCCATGAGTGGAATTATTCCTCAGGCTAGAGTAGTAGGATTTGATGACCAGAAATAAAAACGGGTCGTATCCCCCGGCATTTTTTATTCAGATACTTTTATTCACTTCATTGATATTTAATGGGTCTGTTGTTTTTGCCGACAGTACCACTAATGATGCGATGAAATGGATTCAGAGAATGTCGCATGCAATGCAGCAATATAGTTATCAGGGGCATTTCGTGTATTTGCATGATGGACAGCTGGAGAGCATGTCCATCGTTCATGTGAAAGATGAGCTTGGTAATCGCGAGCGCCTGGTATCACTTAATGGAGAGGCTCGTGAAATTCTACGCGACAATAAGAATCTAACCTGTATCTGGCCATCCAGCAAACAGGTAGTCGTTGATCAGGTTAAGCAGGTGAATAATGTATCTCCTATCTGGATTCCAGAGGATGTACAGAGGCTTTCAAAATATTACGAATTTAAGATGTTAGGTTATGACAGGATTGCTGATCATGATGCTGTCATTATTTCAATTTTGCCGAAGGATGAATTCAGATACGGAATGAAGGTCTGGCTTGATCGGGATACCGGCCTGCTAGTCCAGTCTTCTGTGATAAATGGGAATGGTGAAAGTGTAGAGCAGGTTATGTTTACTGAATTAACCTTACTCGACAGCGAACAGCAAAAAGCTTTTTCAGTGTTACCTAAAATCGATGATAGTTATGCGTTGATCCGATCCCACGATGGTGCTGACGGTAATCGGATAAGTTCTGATGATAAATGGCAATTCAATTCAGTTCCTGGTGGCTTCTGGCTGGAAACTTCTTTTCGCAAAAAAATGTCAGTTTCTGATGAGTTTACCCAGCAAATGATTTTAACCGATGGTATGGCTTCTGTTTCTGTGTTTATCGAGCAGGCTCATGATCAACAGCTTGCGGGTGAATCATCCATGGGAGCAGTGAATGCTTTCGGCACGCGCTATAAAGAATTTAATATAACAGCAATTGGCGAAGTACCGGCTGTTACTGTACGACAAATTGCAGAAGCAGTGGTGTACCAGAATTAATTCAGTATATATCCAATGATTGAACAACAGGCTCAGGTAACTTCAGTTAAAGGTGATAAGGTCTGGATGACAGTTAAACGTCAATCAGGTTGCCAGCACTGTAGTTTGAATGAAGGCTGTGGCACAGGAAGTCTTGGTAAGTTAATGGGGTATAAAAATACTGAGTGGGTTTTCCCAAATACTATGGGGCTTAAATCAGGCGATAAGGTGATGCTGTCTATTCCTGATAAATCTTACCTGTTAAGTTCTTTTCTGATTTATCTGCTACCGTTATTAACATTCTTTTTAACTGCAGTGATTGCTGAGTTGCTATGGCAAGCTGAATGGCTAACCGTTGTTTTTTCTATATCTGGTTTAACTGCGGGGCTATTGTTTTCAGGCAGATTGTCTCGACGTCGTTATGCAAAAATATTACAACCAAAAATTATGCGTAAAATCTTGTGAACCTCACCATATTCTCCAAGTCTTATTAATCGTTATTTTATTTAAGAGATAAAGAAATGAAAAAAATTGTTCCGCTATTTTTTATTGCTTTTAGCATACTTTTTTTCAATACGCAGATAGCCTTTGCTAATCAGCTACCTGACTTTACGCGCATTGTAGAGAATGCGAAAGACTCGGTAGTTAATATCAGTACTTCTAAAACTGTTAAGAGTACTCAGTTGCGTAAGCATCTCGATATTCCTCAACTACCAGAAGGTTCGCCATTCGGCGAATTATTCAAAAAATTTCTAGATCCAGATGGTTCAGGTATCCCTGACAGAGAAACTAGTTCATTAGGTTCGGGTTTCATTATCTCTAAGGATGGCTATATCCTGACTAATCACCATGTAGTCGATGGTGCAGATGAGGTTATCGTACGTCTCAATAATCGGGAAGAGTATGAAGCTAAGGTGATTGGTTCAGATAAGGATTCTGATGTCGCACTGATCAAGATTGAAGGCGATGATTTTCCAATGCTCGAATTCGGCGATTCGAATGCGCTTAAAGTAGGTGAGTGGGTGCTGGCTATCGGTTCACCGTTTGGTTTTGATCATACGGTAACCGCAGGTATTGTGAGTGCAAAGGGTCGTAGTTTGCCCAGTGATAATTATGTCCCCTTTATACAAACCGATGTGGCTATTAACCCTGGTAACTCTGGTGGTCCACTGTTCAATATGGATGGAGAAGTGATTGGTATCAACTCACAGATTTATAGTCGCTCTGGCGGTTTTATGGGACTGTCATTTGCGATCCCTATCGAGATGGCTGTAGATGTGGCTATGCAAATCAAGGATAGCGGAAAGGTCTCTCGAGGCTGGTTAGGTGTACTGATTCAGGAAGTTACCCGCGATCTGGCTGAAACCTTTGGCATGAAGACTCCTCATGGTGCTCTGGTCGCCAGGGTAATGGATGATAGCCCTGCCCAGCAGGCCGGCCTGCAGGTGGGAGATGTGATAGTTGAGTTCAATGGTAAGAAAGTGACTCGTTCCAGTAGTCTGCCACCTCTGGTGGGTAGAACTCCAGTTAATAAGTATGCCGATGTCACTATCATTCGTAATCATAAGCAAAAAACCATTAAGGTGAAGATCGCTCAGTTACCAACCGACATTACCCAGGCGGCTGCGTCAGTGGAAGAACCCAAACAGGTAGAAAAATCCGTGCTTGGAATGAGCGTTACACCACTGGATAAAGTTTCCCGAGACAAATTGAACCTGTCTTCTGGTGTTCTGGTGATGGATATCGATGCACAGGGGCCAGCCAGTAATGCAGGTATCCGAAAGGGTGATGTGATTAGCATGATCGATAACCACAGTGTAAATTCTGTGGATGAATTTGAAGAGGTTGTTGATGGACTGGAAGATCAAAAATCAGTGGCCATTCTGATTCAGCGTAGCAGTGGTCCTGTGTTTCTGGCCATTAAACCTGACAAGTCCTGATTCGAGTGACTTCTACTGTCCCAAAAAGCTTTACGCTTTATTATCGAGAAAACTGCCACCTTTGCGAGTCTATGAGGCTCGCATTGGTGAAACTACAGAAAAAGGCGACTTTCAGCTGGACTGAAATCGATATTGATCGTGATACTGACCTGATTTTCCAGTTCGATACTCTGGTTCCAGTGTTACAACTGGATGGAAAAGAGGTTTGTCACTATTTTATCGATGAGAAGGCGATCCTGGATCTATTATCAACCTGATAAATTTATTGAGTCATTTTATGGCTAAATTCGTTTTCGCCCTGTCTCTTTGCGCTAGTTTCCCGTAAAATTCGCAGGCTTTTCAACTTGGGCCTTTATCTATGCGGATGCAAAATATCCGAAACTTTTCCATTATTGCTCATATCGATCACGGTAAATCTACTATTGCAGACCGTTTTATACAGGTTTGTGAAGGTTTAACCGAACGCGAGATGTCTGAGCAGGTGCTGGATTCGATGGACCTTGAGCGTGAACGTGGCATAACCATTAAAGCTCAATCGGTTTCATTGAAATACACAGCACGCGATGGAGAGGTCTATCAACTCAACTTTATCGATACTCCTGGACATGTGGACTTTTCTTATGAGGTTTCACGCTCTCTGGCTGCCTGCGAAGGGGCGCTACTGGTCGTTGATGCTTCTCAGGGGGTCGAAGCGCAGTCAGTTGCCAATTGCTATACCGCGATAGATATGAATCTGGAAGTGATACCGGTACTTAATAAAATCGACCTGCCAGCAGCAGATCCTGACAAGGTTAAAAAGGAAATCGAGGATATTATCGGTCTGGATGCCAGTGAAGCCATTGAAGTCAGCGCAAAAACAGGTGTCGGTATCGATGAATTACTAGAACAACTGGTAGCTAAAGTTCCGCCCCCACAGGGCGATGAAAATTTACCCTGTCAGGCGCTGATTATTGACTCCTGGTTTGATAGCTATGTGGGTGTAATCACGCTGGTTCGTGTTATGCAGGGGAGTGTCAAACCCCGACAAAAAATCAAAATGATGTCAACTGGTTATGAATTTCTGGTTGACCAGGTGGGTGTATTTACTCCAAAGCGTACAGCTACTGCACAATTATCAAGTGGAGAAGTGGGCTATATTATTTCAGGTATCAAGGATATTGAATCTGCAAAGGTCGGTGATACGATTACCCTGGCTCAAACACCAGCCGATAAGGCATTACCAGGGTTCAAGGAAGTACAGCCTCGAGTTTTCGCAGGATTATTTCCGATCAGTTCGGATGATTATGAAAATTGTCGTGAAGCATTAAAGAAGCTCAAATTAAACGATGCAGCATTACAGTTTGAACCCGAGACATCTCAGGCTCTGGGCTTTGGGTTTCGTTGCGGCTTTCTGGGTATGCTGCATATGGAGATTGTACAGGAGCGCCTGGAACGCGAGTACGACCTGGACTTGATCACCACGGCTCCAACGGTAATCTATCAGGTGGAAAGCACCTCGGGTGAAATTTTAGAAATCCATAACCCGGCTGAGTTACCGGCCGTAAATAAAATTAATGAGATTCGTGAGCCGATTATACGCGCGAATATTTTGACACCTGAGG
Source organism: Gammaproteobacteria bacterium (assembly GCA_050306135.1). GTDB lineage: Bacteria > Pseudomonadota > Gammaproteobacteria > JACNJF01. The sequence goes on along the minus strand of JBNLGQ010000058.1, from coordinate 15,988 downwards.
CTTATATAGGCGCAATAATTACGCTGTGTATCGAAAAGCGTGGTGTGCAGAAACAGATTCAATACATGGGTAGTCAGGTTTCTATCGTGTATGAAATTCCTATGAGTGAAGTGGTTCTGGACTTCTTTGATCGATTGAAAAGTGTGAGCAGGGGTTATGCTTCTTTCGATTATGAATTTCTCCGCTTTGAGGCAGCTAACCTGGTTAAACTGGATGTGCTGATTAATAACGAGCGTGTAGACGCGCTATCTATCATTGTGCACAGAGATAATGCTGATTATCGTGGACGTGAGTTGGCCAGTAAAATGAAAGACCTGATTCCTCGACAAATGTTTGATGTGGCCATTCAGGCGGCGATTGGTGCCCATATTATTGCTCGTACCAATGTGAAAGCCCTGCGCAAGAACGTGACTGCAAAATGTTATGGTGGTGATGTGTCGCGTAAGAAAAAACTGCTGGAGAAGCAAAAAGCGGGTAAGAAACGCATGAAGCAGGTAGGTCGTGTTGAAATACCTCAGGATGCCTTCCTGGCAGTTTTGCAGGTAGATAAATAAGTAATCTCTGGTTTATACCGAACCCCCCAAATTTTAATTAAAAAGAGTTGAATGAAATATGATTCATTTTGATTTTGAACTTGTGCTGGTTGCTGCTGTTGCGATTACAGGAGTTATCTGGCTGATAGATAAGCTATTTCTGGCCTCTAAGCGGCAGCTTAAGTCCAGTGGTACAGCGTCACCGGATCCGCTACTGGTTGAGTATTCCAAATCTTTTTTCCCGGTTCTACTGGCCGTGATGATATTACGCTCATTTATTTATGAACCCTTCCGTATTCCATCAGGGTCCATGATGCCTACTCTGCTGGTGGGCGATTTCATTCTGGTGAACAAATATTCCTACGGTCTACGCTTACCTGTTGTACATACCAAGGTGACCGATGGAGTAAAACCTGAACGCGGGGATGTTGCGGTATTTCGTTTTCCCAAAGATGAATCTGTAGATTTTATTAAGCGCGTGATTGGGTTACCGGGGGATCACGTGAGCTATTATGGCCGACGCCTGATGATTAACGATAAGCCATTACCAGTCGAGTTTCAAAAAGTGTATGAAGGTCAGGGTACTGGCAAGGATAATATGAAAGGGAACGAGATCTATAGCGAAAAACAGGGCGATCATTCCTATACTATGATGACCGATCCGAGCATTGAATTTAGTACGGAAGGCGAGCTGATCGTCCCTGAAGGGCATTACTTTGTAATGGGGGATAACCGAGATCATAGTAATGATAGTCGTTACTGGGGGTTTGTACCTGAGCAGAATCTGGTAGGTAAAGCGGTGAGAGTCTGGATGCATTGGGATTGGCGAGATGGTGGTAGTGGTCTAGACTTATCAAGAATTGGTCAGAAAATATAAGCGAGAGAGCTATGAACAGACATTCACAGAAAGGTTTAACTACAATTGGATGGATTTTAGTAATTGCCATTTTTGGCAGTATTGTGCTTACCGGGTTGAAAATTTTACCTATGTATCTCGACTATTATAATGTGAAATCAGTCGTTGATTCTGTGGCAAATGATCCAGAAATAGATCCCAAATCCAAAAAAGATTTATGGAGTGCAATTAGTACACGCCTGGTGATCAATTCAGTTCGATTTATGAAGAGAGATAATTTGAGCTTTAAGCGAGAAGATGGAATCACTACCATCACCATAGATTATGAGGTTGAAAAACCTTACATCGCCCAATTATATCTGGTGGCAAAATTCAACTACTCGGTAGAGATTAACAGGTGAAACCACTGCAACAATTGCAGGTAGTTATTCATTATCAATTTAAAGATGATGAATTACTGCAGACTGCAATGACACATAGAAGCTTTTCAAAAAATAATAATAATGAAACGCTGGAATTCCTTGGAGATAGTATTTTGGGCCTGGTTATTTCCGAGCACCTGTATCTCCGCCTGGACGATGCAACAGAAGGAGAGCTTAGTCGGGTTCGAGCCAGTCTGGTAAAGGAAGATGCCCTGGCGACCGTAGCGCGTGATATCAACCTGGGTGATTTCCTGCAACTGGGTAGTGGAGAACTTAAAAGCGGTGGCTATAGACGAGCCTCAATTCTATCAGATGCTATGGAAGCACTATTTGGAGCGATATTTCTGGACGGCGGCTTTGAGCAATGTAAAAAAACCATTCTATTCCTGTACGAAGACTATCTGGTCACGCTTCCTTCCCCTGGTGACTTGAAAGACCCTAAAACTACATTGCAGGAATACCTGCAAAGCCATAAACACGATTTGCCTGAATATGAAGTAGTGCAAACTGAAGGCAAATCTCATGATCAGACATTTACCGTAGAGTGTCGTATTGATGCAATGAATATTATCTCACAAGGTAAAGGTAGCAGTCGTAAAAAGGCTGAGCAAATGGCCGCATCGCGAGCGTTAGGCCAGGCCAAAAAATGAACATTGAAGGCTTTCAATGTGGTTATGTGGCTCTGGTTGGTAAGCCCAATACAGGTAAATCGACGTTGATGAACGCTCTGGTGGGCGAGAAGTTGAGCATAACTGCGCATCGTCCTCAAACTACCAGGCATCAGATCCTGGGAATTCTCACTACTGAGGAGTTTCAATGTATTTTTGTGGATACCCCCGGTATGCACCAGAACCAGAAAAAAGCTATCAATCGATACATGAATCGAGCCGCAACCAGTATGCTTAGCGACGTCGATTTAATCTGTGTATTACTAGAAGCCAGAAGTATTAACGGTGATGATGAGCAAATTCTACAACGTCTTCAAAAGCATACAAATGTACTGATCCTTATCAATAAGATCGATCAAATTAAAAAGCAGGATCTATTACCGCTGATGCAAAAAGTGTCATTGTGGCTTCCTGATGCTGATATTATCCCGATCTCTGCGCTGGAAATGCAGAATCTTGAACAGTTAATGGTACAAATACGTTCGCGTTTGCCCATTGGTATTCCACATTTTCCTGCTGATCAGTTAACCGATAAACCTATGCGTTTCATTGTGGCTGAGATAGTCCGAGAAAAGTTGTTTCGTATGCTGACTCAGGAGTTACCCTATGCATTAACTGTTAATGTCGAGCATTATGTTAACGAGGAAGACATGGTACGAATTTCCGCTTCTATCTGGGTGGAACGAAAATCTCAAAAAGGTATCGTCATTGGGAATCAGGGACGTATGCTGAAAAAGATTGGCTCAGAAGCGCGTAAAGATATTGAACGTCTTGTCGATAGCAAAGTGTATCTTCAGTTATGGGTCAAGGTACGTGAAGACTGGTCAGATGATGAACGCTCGTTAGCTGCTTTTGGCTATTCAAATGAATGAACTCGACTAAACGCTCAGTTCTGAATTAAGCCATGGATCTGCACGTTAATGATCAGGCAGCATTTCTGCTCCATCGTCGCGAATATCAAAACTCCAGCCTGATTCTTGAATTATTTACCCGTGATTTTGGGCGTATGAGTCTGATAGCTCGAGGTGCACGAAAAAGACGCGATGTATCGCATTTTCAGATTGCTAATCGCTTACAGCTGGGTTGGACTGGGCGTTCTGAGCTCAAATTATTAACCCATATCGAAAGCCGATCATTACAGGTCACCGAGTCCTGCCTGATTGCAGTTTTTTATCTGAATGAATTACTGATATATCTGTTGCCAAAACAGGATGCTTATGCCGATCTATTTGAGCTATATCAAAGCACCCTGCTACAACTTGATAAAGAATCCCTGGAACCCTTACTCAGAAATTTTGAGTTTAAGCTGTTGACCTCTCTGGGTTTGATGCCCGCGTTGGATATAGAATCAGCAGGAGGTCAGCCAGTTGAGGAAAGTTTACACTATCAGATAAATCCATCAAATGGCTTGTGTCGAGCACATGAGCATGACAAAAACACTTTTACTGCCGAACAATTGTTTGCCATACAGTGCGGTGATTTTTCAGCTCTATCTACGTTACAGGCCGCAAAACGATTGATGCGCACGATTATTGATTTCAACCTGCAGGGACGAGCGTTACAATCACGTTTGATCTATCAACAAATGTTTCATAGTAAAAAAGGCTAAGTATCATTATGAATATACAGAGTATCTTGCTAGGGATAAATATCGACCATGTTGCAACACTACGTCAGGCCAGAGGGACTACTTACCCAGACCCAGTCACTGCTGCTGTTATTGCTGAGCAAAACGGAGCCGATTCAATTACCTTTCATCTACGCGAAGATCAGAGGCATATACAGAAAAGAGATTGCTACCTGTTAAAGCAGATGGTGCAGAGCAAGCTCAATCTGGAGATGGCTGTCACTGATGAAATGCTGGATTTCGCCGAGGAACTACAGCCTCAGGATTGTTGTCTGGTCCCAGAAAAAAGGGAAGAGTTAACTACCGAAGGCGGTCTGGATGTTGTCCAGGGGTTTGAACGTATTAAACAGGCCTGTGATCGCATGGCAAAGCAGGGTACGCGAGTATCTCTATTTATCGATGCGAGTGAAGCGCAAATTGATGCTGCTGTCGACTGTGGAGCACCCTGTATTGAAATACACACAGGGCATTATGCTGATGCGACGGGTCATGAACAACAGGAATTATTACAGCAAATAAATCATGCGGTGGATTATGCCCATGCAAAAGGACTACAGGTGAATGCCGGTCATGGACTGCATATCCATAATGTTCAAGCTATTGCGTGCAATCCTAAAATCATTGAATTGAATATCGGACATGCCATTATTGCCGATGCTGTGTTTAACGGGCTGGCTGCATCGGTTAGAGAGATGAAGCGACTTATGGTTGAAGCCAGATTGTTAAAATGATTACTGGCCTGGGTGTAGATATTGTTGAAATTTCACGAATACAGAAGTTGCTAGAACGTTATGGTGAAAAGTTTGCACACCGCCTGCTGACTGAACAGGAATTTGACAGGTTTCAACAACGTCATGGCTCTGCTACTTTTTTAGCCAGTAGGTTTGCTGCAAAAGAAGCTGCTAGCAAAGCTTTAGGTACAGGTATCTCTGCTGGGGTGAGTTTTCACTCCATTGAAGTAGTTAATGATGAGAGGGGAAAACCAGAACTTCGCCTTCATGATGTTGCACTGGCTTTAAGTCAACAGCAAAAAGTTACTCGCAGCCTGTTGAGTTTATCTGATGAAAAGCATTATGCAGTAGCAACTGTTGTTATGGAAAGTGATTAAGCCAACTCTGATCTGTCTATGGTCGATGTTTTAGAAAGGATTTTATCGATCTCTATCAGCTCTTCACTGATGCTTTGTGCAATATCAGGGATTTTATGAGCAGCATCCTTTTTAGCCACTTCGTATTGATCTAACAGCTGTTTCAACTTGGGTAAGCCTGCATAGCATGTTACACCATGCAGTTTATGCATGATTTTTTCAAAATCAGTCAGTGACTTTTGTTCTATGGCCTGCTGGATATTTTGCTGGTAAGTGGGTATTTCCTTTAGCAGCATACTGAATACCTGGTTCATTAACTTTTTGTTGCTAGAAGATAACTTTAGGGTTAAAGCCTGATCTACGGACAACTCCTGATTCACAGCAGGTATTTCTTCCAGTGTTCTTTCATCATCAACTTCTGCGTTATCAAGCAGGGCCCTTAGCTTGTTTTCTTCTATGGGTTTTCTAAAATAGGCATCAAAACCCAGATCGAGTAATCGTTTTTTCTCGCTACTTAGTATGTTTGCAGTAATCGCAGCAATAGGTGCTTTCAAGTTGGGTTTTTCTTCTCTCATCATCTGCATTAATTTAACCCCATCTATTTCTGGCATCTGAATATCAAGTAGAATTAAGTCAAAAGTTTTGATACGAAATAATTGCATGGCCTGTTGCGCATTACTGGCTTCAAAAGGGTGGTGTCCCCACATTTGAGCCAGCTCAACGGCTAAAGCCAAATTAATGGGGTTGTCGTCAACTATAAGCACACTGTGGGGAATAACTTCAGGCTTACGTTCAGGTTTCCTGTATTCTTCAAGAAGTGGCTCACTCTGAGAAAGCAGGCGATATAAATTTTTGCAGGTATTAATAACCGAGATGAATTCATAGTTACCTTGTTTCGGTAATTGGGCCATAGAGAGATCGTAATGCATGACAATTATGCGTTTCTCATTCTGAATGATATTGTCAAAAAGATCGTCAGGCTTAAGACTTGAATGCCTTAAATCAAGTACAATGCAATCAATATATACCAGATTCTGAGATATTTGAGACTGAATTCGATGCAGCTCCATTTCAGGTTCTATTAGTATAAACTCAGTAGTGAATCCAGCGCGATTATAAAGGGACTGAATTTCATTCAGGGTTTTTTGATCAAAGGCTATTAACAAACAGGTTTGAGTATCATCAGGCAGTGTGATTTCTGATTCATTATCTCCGCAGGGATGGAAAGGGAGTGTGAGCGTAAATAAAGAGCCAAAGTTAGCAACACTATCCAGAATAATATCTCCCCCCATGAGCCGGGCGAGATTTTTTGATATGACCAGTCCCAGTCCGGTACCGGAAAAGCGTCGATTGCTGTCAGATTCAATCTGTTTGAAAGCCTGAAATAACTGTTTCTGGTCATCCTTGGAAATACCGATTCCAGAATCTCTGATTTTGAATTTAATAACTATCTGCTGCTCGTTTTGTTCCTCCATATGGACCAGAATTTCAACATAACCGGTATCGGTGAATTTAATCGCATTTCCAATCAGGTTGATTAATATCTGTTTTAGTCGAAGTTTATCGCCAATCAGGTATTGAGGGGTGTCACTATATATGGTGAGATATAGATCAATATTTTTATCCATTGCTGCTGTAAACAGACTGTCTCTGGTTGATTCAACCAGTTCATATAAATCAAAGCGGCCTTCTATAATATCGACTTTATCGGACTCTATCTTGGAGAAGTCGAGAACTTCATTTACGATACTGCTTAGATCAGAGGTGGATTGATTGATTATCTCGGTATAACGGCGTTGTTGAGGGCTTAATCCTGTCTGTGTCAGTAAGTTTGCAAAACCTTTAATTCCATTGATGGGTGTGCGGATTTCATGACTGATATTGGCCAGGAACTGAGACTTAACCTTATTTGCATTCTGCGCTTCGTCTCTGGCCAGTGAAATTTCACGGTTTTTATATTCCAGGTCAGTAATCGCATTCATCAGGTCGAGGGTAGCTGTTTTTATTTTTTGATCCAGCTGCATACGATTAGCAAGCAAGGATTGTGACATGCTATTGAAGCCTTTTTGTACATCACCGATTTCATTGTTTTCAACCGGTTTGATGACTTCTCCCAGATGTCCTGTTTCAATTTTTTTCAAATAATCAATCAGTGTAAATACTGGCTGAGTAATTTTTCGGCTGATAAAAAAAGTAAGAATAACCGCTAACAGCATGGTAGCGAAGAAAACAATCATTGCCTCCCGGTATATTGAGATTTTACTTTCATGTAGACGCTGACGTGAGATATAAAGATGGACCCAACCCAGGTTGCGGAAACTCTCCTGTGACGAGGTTATCTGGGTACTGAATACATCTGATCCTTCCAGGTTCTGTGTTTGGATAGGGTAACGGTAATATAAATATTGTGAACTGTCTGCAGCTGAATAATCAGCGCCGTTAACTTCTGCGATCTGATTGCCCTCGCTATCGTATACAGCAGTGAAAACAATATCATTCGTATTAATAGATCGATTCAAAAGATATTGAATATGATCAAAGTTACCCGAAAACAAGTCAAACTCTGATGCACCGGCTATCTGTTTAGCAATAATTTCTCCTTTGCTTTGGAGAATCTTTTCAGCCTGGCTGATGCTGTTTTTAACATGGATGTAACTCAGTATAACGGCAGTCATAAAGACAGGGATCATCATGATTAGCAGAATCTGTAACTTGATGCTGTGATGTCTCAATTTTTTGCTCCTGAGCGTATTTTTTTGATGATTTCAGCATCAGAAGGTAAATCTATTTTCAATGAATATGCTACCTGCCGATTGATCTTAACCTCAAAATCACTGGCGTAGTTTAGCTGGTCTTTACGGTCTAGCTTTCCTTCCAGTAATTTATCCAGTATATCTGCTATCTGCTTGCCAATTTGACTGGGTGAGGTATAGATAGCTGCTAGTGCTCCAGAATTGACATGTGCGGGTGAATAGCTAACCACCGGTTTGTTGAGTCGATAGGAAGCTAGCAAAATGCCTTTTAGTGTTTGGTGATTATAAACCGCGGGTTCTGGAAGGCTTAGCAATACATCATTATTTTGTAATAAGTTGCGCACAGTCGCTACCGGATTTGAGCTTTCATCTGGGTTGAATAAATATTGATTAATTTTCAGAGCAGTAGATTTTTCCAGTTGCTTTAATTTTTTTCGGCTGTAGCTGTTAGCTGGCGTATTGATGATGCCTACACTTTCAATAGTTAGTAATTGTTTAACAAAGTGAAAATAGCGCTCAATGGGTTGGTCCAGTAAAATACTGTAGTGTGGTTTTTCCATGCCATGATTTTTTAGCTGGAACTCCGTAACGTAGCTGTGAATAACTGGAATGTCATCCTCTATTAAGGTCGTTAACTCTGCCGCCTTGAAGCCCAGAGTGATGATGACTCCGGGCTTATAATGTTGAGGTTTTCTTTCGAATATTTTTGCATTGACGATTTTAAACTTTACATTATGATCCGTCTGGTTAATGAGTTTTTCTATGCTTTGATTAAAAAACTTATTCTCACTACTTTTAATGATGAGCACTGTGTTATTACTGGCGACTACTACTAGTGGCAATAGACATAGCCAGAATAAAATAAGCCGGGAAGTTACCCTCCGTGAATATGTGGGGTTTCCTTTCATGCCCTTGCTAAAATTTACCTGCCAATCTTAATAGGTAGGTCTTACTATGAAATCTGTCATTGTTGTAGTCAACGTAGTCATCGAGCAAATTCTGCCCTATTAATTCAAGGGTGACATCGTGCGATGGCTCAATAGTGTATTGATAGCGTAAATCCAGTTTTGTATAGTCATCTATTGGGTGTTTTTCACCAGTCCAGGACATGCCATCCACAAAATATAAAGTGCCAGATATTTGGTGATATGGCCTTAAGTTATAATGACCTCCAAGGTATGCTGTATGCTCTGGGTATGATTCTGCAAAATCATCAATGCTCTCTTTTGCTTCAACAATACTCATCCCGCCAAATACCCGATACTGTTTATATTCAGGACTAAGGTTAAAGGATAGATCCAGCCCGTTTACAATGGTATCCCCATCATTTATCGCGGTGCCATAAGTCTGTTCTATGTTAATGTTATTAGAAGGATCAACGGCAAGTGTAAGTCCCTTAACATTTATTTGGTCCCTGATTTTATAATGAAACAGCTTCAAGTCGGATGTTAGTTGTCCATTTAAATATTCTGTGAATAATCCTATTTCTGTTGCATTAATGCTTTCAGGGTCGAGATTTTTATTGGCACGCCATGTTAAATAAGGAAGATCGTGATTGATTGGTTCGGGAACTGGTACGATATATTGGGTCTCACCTGTCAGTTCCCACAAAATAGGATTTCTTTTAGCAGTTGATGACACTAGTCTTAAGCTGTGTTGACCGATTTTTTTCAGTAAAGAAACTCTATGTGAAACCTCGTTGTCAGTATAGTTCGTATCTTCCAGCATAATGCCAAAATCTAAAATAAGATCATTTTGTGATTTCCATTCGACACTACTGAATAATCGTTTGGTATCAACGGTATGTTCTAGTTCATCATTGAACAGGAAATTAGAAACAACCTTGTCTTTACGAAGACTTCCACCATATAGCAGCTTGGTTTTCGAGTTAAGGTTCAAGCTTTGATATATCTCAAAATCTAGTCTGTCCGATTTTCGGCCGAAATCAATATCTGTAAAAAATGGAGGTAGACTAAGTATTGTCAGTGAGTTTATGGGGTCATTTTCAAGAATTGCGGCGAATTCATTTAATGCACCTGATTTGAATTTATCTTGAACAACCTGTCGAGTGTGTGTGAATAATGCTGTGGTGTTCGCATTATCTCCCACCATTTCCCATTTTATGTTCTGGTAACTATTACTGACATCCTCGTCACGAAAAATGTCCTGAAATCCACCATCACCACGACCAGCTTTTGTTTGATTTAGACCAGCCTGAATTGTCCAGAACTGATTATAATCAGATAGATAATCAGCACGAATATTAAATTTTTCAAGAATCTTGGAGTCATGGAGGTCGTCGTAGCCATCGTCTTCTTCCCGACCAGCAGAAATGCGCCAGTCCAGGTCACCATAGTTATTACCGTAACGGGCATATACATCGCTGGTAGAACTATCATCACCTAAACCCTGAGTAACTATCACCTCGCCACCAGCATCCTCGGCAGCATGACGGGTGATGATATTGATGGTTGCCAGAAAAGCATTAGCACCATAGGTAACAGCATTGGGGCCACGGGTGATTTCTACTCGTTCAATGTCTTCCAACAGTAGAGGCAGGTTTGTCCACGGCACACCCCCATATGATGGTATAAAGACCGATCGACCATCGATCAATACCTGCAACTGTCGCTGATATCTATTACCTAAGCCCTGATAAGTAACCACGGGTTCATTACCCGAAAAGTAGCCAACGATAAACCCCGGAACCATGCGGAAAATATCGGCAATTTGACGTGCTCCAGAATCCCGAATCATCTGGCGGTCTATGATACTTACCGAAGCAGGAGACTCATCCAGTGGCTTATGCATGCGTGATACAGTGAGTACGACAGGAGCTTCACCAAAGAAGTCACTTCCGGCCTCATAGTTAGTCGCTAGAGTACTGTCAGCAAAAACAGGGATGACGTTTAATAGCGCCAGACTCAGAAATACATGTGTTTTCAACTTAAACCCCTATATCAAAACTGTATTGCGATAGTTTAAGCCTGGTGAATCTAGTAAACTATGCATAAATTTTTTTATCATTAAAACTCATGAAACTTGAAGATTATATCGGAAATACCCCTCTGGTAACATTGCAGCGTTTAGGCACTGAGAATTCCAGCAATAAAATCATGCTAAAGCTGGAAGGCAATAATCCGGCCGGCTCAGTTAAGGATCGTCCGGCATTGAGTATGATTCAGCGTGCTGAACTGCGTGGTGATATTAAACCGGGGGATACCTTAATCGAGGCGACCAGCGGAAATACAGGTATAGCACTGGCTATGGCTGCAGCCATTAAGGGATACCATATGGTTATTATCATGCCTTCCAATATGAGTCAGGAACGTCGTGCTGTGATGAAAGCCTACGGTGCTGAACTTATCCTTGCTGAAGATATGATGGTGGCACGTGATATGGCTTTAGAGATGCAGGCGAAAGGTAAGGGTAAGGTGCTGGACCAGTTTGCCAATCCCGATAATCCACTCGCCCACTATGAAAATACAGCCCCTGAAATCTGGCAGCAGACTGCTCAGGGTATCACCCATTTTGTCAGCTCTATGGGTACTACAGGTACGATTGTGGGTTGTGCCAGGTATTTCAAGGAAGTGAATCCAGCGATTCAGGTGATTGGGGTGCATCCGGCTGAAGGTGCCGTTATTGCCGGTATCAGGCGTTGGCCGGAAGAGTACCTACCAAAGATTTATGATCCAACCAATATCGATCAGGTACTCGATGTGACCCAACAGGAAGCAGAGCAGACCACGCGTGACCTGGCTGCGAAAGAGGGGATTTTCTGTGGTATATCATCAGGTGGTGCTGCAGCCGTTGCTTTACGATTATCGCAAACACTCGAAAACGCCACCATCGTCAGCATTGTTTGCGATAGAGGTGACCGCTATCTGTCTACAGATGTTTTCCCTGCCTAAGCATTCCAGTAACTTGATATGAATATACTTGTATTTGCTATACAAACCATCCCTGATATTGATGGTGCAAGGAGACTGTATGATCTGCATGGCCTGTCGGATGATGATGTAGCACGCGCTGTATTGCATAAATGCAGGCAGTTATCAAATAAGGAATCTTTTCCGCTACATCTTCAGAAAATTGCAGCTATATCGGCAGTATGGTCTAGCGATGAGCGCTTTACTGTGTGGTCTTTGGGCAATGAGCAGTCAGGGGAGCAGGATTTACTACAACGTTTTTACGATGGCATAGATCGCTATACTCCGCACCTGGTTACCTGGGGAGGGCAGGGGTTTGAAATGCCCGTGATTCATTATCGCTCTTTGAAATTTCCGATAAATGCAGCCAGGTACTGGGAAAGCGGAGAAAACGATAGTCAGTTTAAGCAAGATAACTATCTGTCGCGTTATCATCAGCGGCATACCGATTTAATGGATGTATTGGCGGCTTATCGAAAAGATACAGCTGCCGGGCTGAATGAGATAGCCATACTTTGCGGCTTTCCAGGCAATCTGAGTCATGCAGAAAACAGGGACGATGACTCACTACTGGAATATGATTTTACAGCCCTGTGTCAGCAGTCAGAAATTAAGGTACTTAATACTTATTTGCTTTATCTTAACTGGCAAAGAAATCGTGGTCATCTTACCTCTGATGAATATGATGCACGTTGCTCATTAGTTCGAACAGAATTAACAAAATCTGAAACCCCTCATTTGATCGAGTTTGAAAAAAACTGGATCGACTACTAATTCAGGCAAAAAAATATGTCTAGACGAAATCGCAAGCGGCAGCTTCCCGAGCCGTTTGAAGTTACTATTGAAGGTCTATCGCATGAAGGCCGTGGTATTTGTCATCACAATGGCAAAATCGTATTTGTATTTGCCGCATTACCTGGCGAAGTGGTTAAGATTCAGATTAACAATACCACCAAAAAATATTCAGAAGCCAGCGTAACAGAAGTCATTTCAGCATCACCAGATCGAATTCAACCACATTGTCCAAACTTTACCGTTTGTGGTGGTTGTAGCATGCAACATGTGAGTTCTGAAACCCAGCTGCGCTTAAAGCAGCAATCGGTGCGAGAAATGGTGGAACATGCCGGTATTGAAGTGGGTGAATGGCTACCCGCTTTAGTCACCGAACCCTGGGGATATAGACGCAAGGCTCGTCTGGGCGTGAAATACGTGATCAAAAAAGAACGTCTGCTGATTGGATTTCGTGAACGCAACAAACCCTATCTTGCAGATATGCAGCAATGTCCCATCCTGATAGAGCGGGTAGGGCAGCATTTACCAGAATTAATGGAATTGATTACTGGGCTGGAAGCACGTGACAGCATACCGCAGATAGAAGTAGCTGCAGACGATGAAAACTGCATGCTGGTGTTTCGTCACTTAAAGCCCTTGTCAGAGAAAGACCGTGCAAAGCTGTATCGATATGCAGTGGACAGTGGTTTCTGGGTGCAGCTTCAACCTGGTGGCGCGGATTCGGTGACTCCACTCTATCCAGAGCAGCAAATCCTGCGCTTCAAACCTTTACAGGACAATGATCTCTCTATTCGTTTCAAATCCAGCGACTTCACTCAGGTAAATGCCGATATCAATCAACAGATGGTCAGACAGGCTTTGGGATTTCTGGATATACAGGCGGACGATCAGGTGCTTGATCTCTTTTGTGGTTTGGGAAATTTCACACTGCCCATGGCCCAGCGGGCAAAACAGGTCATTGGAGTCGAAGGAGACGAAGCCATGGTGGCAAGGGCGAAAGAAAATGCACTCGAACATGGTCTTGTCAATACTGAGTACTTTGCCTCAGATTTGACCAAAATTGATGCATCCGATGTCTGGATGAAGCAGAAATTCGATAAAATTCTGCTTGATCCGCCCCGGTCTGGAGCGTTTGAGATTGCTGAGCACTTGCCCGCGATGCAGGCTAAAACCATCGTCTATGTATCCTGCCAGCCATCCAGTCTGGTACGTGATGCCAGGCTATTATGCGATAAAGGCTACCGTTTAACCCATCTGGGCATGATGGATATGTTTCCGCAAACTGCTCATATTGAGTCAATGGCTGTATTCTCCAGGAAATAATAGAAATCAAGTAATTCATACTATTGGTGAGGTTGCAGGTGATTTTGCACCTATATGGGGCATATATACAAACCTTGCTCCATATGAGGGAGGCTTTTACAATGTGCCGCACACATTCATAGGAGGTCTCATGAAAATTATTACTGCAATTATTAAACCTTTCAAACTGGACGATGTACGTTCCGCTCTAGCCGAAATTGGTATTCAGGGTATGACAGTAGGAGAAGTTAAAGGGTTTGGCCGTCAAAAAGGTCATACAGAATTATATCGTGGTGCTGAATATCAGGTTGAATACATCCCCAAAGTGAAACTGGAAATTGCTATTGATGATGAAATGGTAGAACAGGTTGTTGAAGCGATAACCAATGCAGCGAACACCGGAAAGATTGGTGATGGGAAAATATTTATTACCACGCTGGAAAATGTGATCAGGATTCGTACTGGTGAGTCTGGCTCAACCGCTTTGTAGGGAGGACTGTATCAGATGAAGACCTATCTTTCTCTTATCTCCCTTCTATTATTGCCACAATCCAGTTTCGCAGCTGATGCTATAGATACCGGTGATACTGCCTGGATATTGACCTCTACAGCTCTGGTACTTTTTATGACCCTGCCAGGTCTGGCCCTGTTTTACGGTGGTCTGGTACGGGCCAAGAATGTGTTATCTGTCCTCATGCAATGTTTTGCGATCACCTGTATTGTGACTATTGTATGGGTGATAGCAGGCTATAGCCTGGCATTCTCCAACGGAGGCTCACTTAATGACTGGATAGGTGGCAGCAGTAATTTTTTCCTTGCTGATGTATCTCGCAGCTCAGTGAATGGATCAATTCCCGATTCTGTTTTCCTGATGTTCCAGATGACCTTTGCGATTATTACACCAGCGCTTATCGTAGGTGGTTTCGCAGAGCGTATGCGTTTTTCTGCCATGTTAATCTTTAGCCTGCTGTGGTTTCTACTGGTGTATTTACCCGTATGTCACTGGGTATGGGGTAACGGTTGGCTGGCGCAAAAAGGGCTACTCGATTTCGCAGGCGGTACCGTTGTACATATCACAGCTGGCGTTGGTGCTCTGGTCTCGGCAATGGTGCTGGGTAATCGTAAAGGGTTTTTAACTCACCAGATGACACCTCATAATCTAACCATGACCGTCACAGGTGCAGGTATGTTATGGGTAGGCTGGTTTGGATTTAATGCAGGTAGTGCTGTTGCCGCTAATGGGGATGCTGGTATGGCAATGCTGGTCACACATATCTCGGCTGCAACCGGAGCTTTTACCTGGATGATGATCGAGTGGATCAAATTCGGAAAACCTTCGGCACTCGGCATAGTTACCGGTATGGTAGCTGGGCTGGGTACTATTACTCCCGCTTCTGGTTATGTTGGTCCTATGGCTGCGTTATTTATTGGTCTAAGTGCAGGTATTATCTGTTTTACCTCAACCATGTTTATCAAGCAGCGTTTACGTATTGATGATTCTCTGGATGTGTTTCCAGTACATGGTGTTGGCGGAATTATAGGTACCCTGTTTGCAGGAGTGTTCGTAGCTGATCAGTTCGGTGGCTCAGGCCTTGCTGATGGCATGACTATCGGATCTCAGATGATGGTGCAGATCATAGGTGTACTGGCAGTTGCCGCCTGGACTGCTGTAGTTACATACGGCATCCTGAAAGTTGTAGGCATGTTTATTTCGCTTCGAGTGAGTGAAGAACAGGAAACTGAAGGGCTTGACCTGGTCTCCCATGATGAGGTTGGGTATAGTATTTAGATTTTTATATTCGTTTATAAAAAACCAGCTTCGTGCTGGTTTTTTTTGTGCAGAAATAAATCCATAACTTTTATTATTATGGAGTTGTTTCTATTAACCCGGCACCAATATAGGTAATGTTCAGCCGCAGCACACTGGTTCACGGCAAGGCAACAGCAGGCCGCTGTACCCAAAGCATTCGCTGCGCTCACGGGGCAGGCCCTAGTCATTCTCCAGCAACTGCTGTTAAC
>JBNLGQ010000057.1:0-4647 GCA_050306135.1 Gammaproteobacteria bacterium | reverse complement strand
TTCACGCATGACTGTTTCAATATCAATCCCTGTTGATTCACTGGATAAGTCAGCTTTACGCATGACTTCATCAACTTTAATCTCCTGAGCGCTTACCTTGTCTAACATCGTTTTTCCTCGCCGGGTGAAAAGGACGCAACCATTGATTGCGATCTGAATGTATGACAAGTAAAGCTAAAAAGCGCACAAGGCGCTAACGACAGATTTTCAAAAAGGTATTACGAAATGTAATACCCCCTGGCGGTTTCTACGATCCATTCTCGAAACGCTTTAACCGGGGCGTAGGTACTTCTGTGCTTCGGAGTGACGAAATAATAAGACGATGAGCTCTTACAGTCTCCGGCCTCAAATGTTTTTAAAGCCCCTGATTTCAGTTCATTTTCAACAAACAGTCTGGGCATAAGGGCAACCCCCAGGCCTGCGCAGGCAGCTTGCGCTACTGAAGAAAACTGTTCGAACGTAATACCCTGTGATATCTCATTTTGTATGCCGTTTAACTGAAACCATTTTGTCCAGTGATCATCGCGAGTGGACAGATGCAGTAAAGGAATATTCTTGAAATCCTCTAATTGGGCTATCGTATATTTTCTCTCCAAGGACGGAGCATAAACAGGAACCACTGTTTCATTCATTAAAAAGCTACATTCCGCATCGGGCCAGTCGGGTTGTCCATAATGAATAGCGGCATCCACATTTTCTGTGTTGAAATCAAATGGAGCGAAATGACTCTTAAAACTGATGTTGATATCCGGGTTTTGTGTAAGAAAGCCTGAAAGTCGTGGAATCAGCCATTTGGTGCCGAAGGTTGGTAGAATTGAGAGCCTGAACTCACCACCGTCATGATTGGTAATAATGTTAAGGGTGGCTGTTCTGATAATATTCAGGGCTGTTGCGATTTCTTTTGCATATTGAATCCCTGCGTGTGTCAGGCAGACATGTTGAGGAGTACGATCAAATAGTTCGAGTTCAAGCTGATCTTCAAGGGCTCGAATCTGTCGAGAGATAGCGCCTTGTGTGAGGTTTAATTCGGACGCGGCGCGCGAGAAACTACCCAGCCTGGCAGCTGATTCAAACGCGGACAGCATACTGGTTGACGGCAGTAGCCTTCTTTGGTTCATACCCATGAGCAGTTTAGTAAAGGTGAACAGAAGTCTCTAATATAACTGATGCTCATGTTGATAGGTATGAGTTTTTGTCATGTACTAATGATGAGATTTCGTTTTATAAGAAATAGAATCCATCTATAGCAGGCTGTTGTTTAATCTCTTCAATACTACTGAGCCATGCTTCCATGAGCCATTAGAAGAGGGTTTCAACGATCGATCTTGGTTGAAAGAATCACTGAAGATTGAGTCTCTTCTACGCCTTCCAAAGCACCTATTTGATCGATGATCTTATCCAGTTCAGGTACCGATCGCGCGGTTACGATAGCAGACAAATCAAAAGTGCCACTAATTGAGTAAAGTGAGGTTAATTCGGGGATGGCTTTCAAGGTCTGTTCAACTTTAGGGCGCCTTTTAGGCGGTAATTTAATCATGATAATGGCCTTGATGTTATTTTCCTGATAACTGTCAGATAGCCTGATGGTATAGCCATTAATGACCCCACTACGTTCAAGCCGGCTAAGGCGGGCTTGAGCAGCCGTTCGCGATACATTTAGTTTTCGCGCAAGCTCGCTGATGGGCATTCTCGCATTATCCTTGAGCAGAGCAAGAAGCTCTCTATCTTTATCGTACTTAGTCATTATGATTATTAATATAGTTAAATAGATTAGTTTAGCTATAAACTTTGGTTAGTATATAACTAAAAATAGACTACTAATAATGATTTAATAAGCATTCAATCTACAAATGTGAGCCGGATATGGATGTAATACAAAAATTAAAAGCGATGCGTGATTTTTCCGGGCAAGCGGAAACGGTCGGTCTGGATGATGCGGTGATCAGTCGATTTGCTGTCAGCCATCCCGCTCTGGTTGATGCCGTTAATGATGCTTATCAGGTTTTTCTGGAATTATATCAACAACAGCCTGCATTGATGAGACTGGACGAGTCTATGCAGGTAAGGGCTATGCAAAAAGGGATCGTCAATTTTTATGATGAAGATGTGGTGAATCCCTTTGTTGCGCTAGCTGCTCGCGGTCCCTGGATTATTACAGCCAAAGGCGCGGTAATTCACGATAATGGGGGCTATGGAATGCTCGGGTTTGGACATTCTCCAGAGCCCGTATTGCAGGCCATGAATCAACATCAGGTAATGGCCAATGTCATGACGGCCAGTTTTTCACAGTATCGCTTGATTGAGGCATTGAAACATGAAGTCGGACATTCTTCTGGAAGCTGCCCTTACGAGGGATTTCTTTTTGTTAATTCGGGTTCGGAATCGGTTTCAGTTGCTGCGAGAATCTCTGATATTCATGCCGCTTTGTCTACTGAAAACGATGGTCCACATGCCAAAAAGATCATTAAACATATTGCCCTTAAAGGCGGATTTCATGGCCGTACCGACAGGCCTGCTCAATACTCAGACTCATCTCAATCTGTTTATAAAAAACATCTGGCCAGCTTTAGAGACCGAGACAACCTGTTAACGGTTGAACCCAATAATCAACAGCAGTTACGCCAGGTTTTTGAACAGGCGAGGGTGGATGGCGTTTTTATTGAATCCATGTTCATCGAACCGGTCATGGGTGAAGGCAACCCTGGACTGGCCATTGAGCGAGATTTTTATGATCTGGCCCGTGAATTAACCCGCCAGCATGGGGCTTTATTGCTTGTTGATTCCATACAGGCTGGCCTGCGTGCTCATGGTTGCCTGTCTATTGTCGATTACCCAGGATTTGAAGGCATACAGGTTCCGGATATGGAAACCTGGTCCAAGGCGCTGAATGCGGGTCAGTATCCTTTATCCGTATTAGCCATGAACAAACGAGCTGCGGCACTTTATAAAAAAGGCGTTTATGGAAACACCATGACCACAAACCCGCGTGCTCTGGATGTAGCAACGCAGGTTCTGTCTATGATAACGCCTGATGTAAGAGAGAATATAAAGCTCAAAGGCAGAGAATTTGTGGATCGCCTGCAACAGCTATCACAGGAAATGAATGGATTGATTACTGACGTACAGGGAACAGGGTTACTAGTATCCTTTAAGCTGCATTCGGGCTTAAAGTGTTTTGGTAAGGATTCAATAGAAGAAAGGATGCGTAAAATGGGCGTGGGCGTTATTCATGGTGGAAAAAACGCTTTACGTTTCACACCTCATTTTAATATTACCGCTGAAGAAATTGACCAGATCATTAGAGTGATCAGGCAGGTTTTATTGATGTCATCCAACGCGCCTCACTCGGAAGCAGCCGCCTGACTAAAATCGATAGAAATCCAAAAAACATAAAATAGTAATGACTTTGGCGTAATGCATAGGGCTCTTTAGCCTGGAATCCGCAGTTGGACGAGTTGTAAAACCTGTAACCTGGAATCGTAGGTCGGGAAATCCCGGCAGGGATGCCGGAGAGTAGAGCAACGCAGGAGCAGTTGCCGACGCCTACATGGACGTAGGTGGTAGGGCGAAGCAGGAAGCCAGAGCCGAGCGGAGCGCCTTCCGACGTTAAGGAAAGCAAATCGCCATCCAACAATTTTGACAATGGTGAATTGCTAGATAAGGCAACTGTCAAGGAATCCTTGACAGCTCAACCTTATGGCAACACATCGCAAAGATCCAAATACACCTAAAAAGATTTCGCCCAATCTATTCAGCCGTATCTTTCACACGTTCACGTAATACATTCTTCTGGATCTTGCCTGTGGCTGTTTTAGGTAATTCTCCAAACACCACTTTCTTGGGTTTCTTAAAACGCGCCATATGGTCGGCGCAGAAGTCTATCAGCTCTTCCTCGCTTACCTGTTGTCCTGATTTGAGTTCGACGCATGCGCAGGGTACTTCGCCCCATTTTTCATCACCCATGGCGACTACTGCCGCCTCTCCTACAGAAGGGTGTTTATACAGGGTACCTTCTATCTCAACCGATGAAATATTCTCGCCGCCAGAGATGATAATATCCTTGGCCCTGTCCTTGATCTGGATGTAACCATCCTCATGGATAACAGCAAGGTCTCCGCTAAAAAACCAGCCATCTTTAAATACCTTGGCAGTGGCTTCGATATCTTTTAGATAACCCTTCATCAGGGTATTGCCACGGATCACGATTTCACCAATGGTTTCCGCATCCCAGGGTACTGATTCACCAGATTCCGGGTTGATGACATCTACTGCTTCGGTCATTGCGAAGCGTACGCCCTGCCGTGATTTTAATTCGGCCTGTTTTTCGATGCTTTGCTCAGCCCAGTCATCCTGAACCGCTGATTGCAGGATATGGCCATAGCTTTCAGTCAATCCGTATACATGAATCACTTCAAAATTAAACTGGTTCATACTTTCGAGCACCTTGGCTGGAGGTGGAGCACCTGCGGTCATAACATGTACCGTGTGTTCAAATTTTTTCTGCTCTTCAGGAGAGGCATTCGCCAGCATATTGAGAATAATTGGAGCGCCTCCAAAATGGGTAACCCTGTGTTGCTCAACGAGGTCGAACAGGCGCTTTGGTGAAAAGGCTCTGATGCACACTATGGTTCCGGCAACCGCAGCCAT
>JBNLGQ010000056.1:0-31820 GCA_050306135.1 Gammaproteobacteria bacterium | reverse complement strand
TGAAACGAAAACTTATGAATATTCAACATCAGCCCAGTAGTGGGAATGTGTTTGCGGATCTTGGTATGCCCGATCCAGTCGAAGCGCTGGCTAAAGCTAAAATTGCATCCAGGATTGCCAGCATTATCAAGCATCGACATTTAAAACAGACCGAAGCCGCCGAGCTATTAGGTATTGATCAACCTAAAGTATCTAAACTGATTCGGGGTCAGCTTCGGGAATTTTCCTTAGAGCGTCTGCTTTCCTATGTGCTGAAATTAGATCGTGATGTGGAGATAGTTATTCATAAAAAGCCAACTTCACGTTCATATGCTCAAATGACTGTATCCACCGTATAAATTCCACAAAACCCCGTTTTTGTGTAACGCTTATCTTTTCCCTATCGCCCGCTTTACAGCGGGTTTTTTTATAACACACGCTATTTAAGTGTTGACTTGTCACCACTTCAACATTACACTTATTATACTTTCTGGTGTAATATTGACTTAATAGGAGTGGATTTAATGGATTTTTTAACGGTTCTGTTTACGCTTGCTTTGATTGGCGTAATCAGTCTGGGCCTGCTGGCTTTATGGGTATATGAGTGGTTAATGGGCAAGAGGGAAAAATAATCATGGCTATTGTTATTTGTTGTACGCAAAAACAATTCTTCAGCGCTGCGACCGCGTGGCTTGAGTCGCACCCTGAATTTAATAGTGCCACAGTAGACTTTGTCCCATCGATGGAGGCTTTTATGACCCGCTCCTGGTTTAGCACCCTGTTCATTGCGCAAACTCAAATATTTACTTTCCAGCAATCAACGTTTCTCCAGGCATTCCCGCAATGGAAGCAGGAGTGCATTGAACACCAGCCAGCGCAAGCTGACCTGTTTGAGGTGCTGGAAGGTCAAGCGATGGCGTTTATACATGATGGCCGATTCCTCGTCGATGCTGGCCTGGTCGTTACCGGATGACTCGAATAATGTCTGTTATTGAATCTTACATACCCAGGGAAGCTACACAATCCATGATTGACTGGCGGCACTTGATCAAACGCCGGTCTTTCCTGATCGATCACGTTGATGATATTCCGCCTTATTTACTGATGCCTGAGATCCGCGCCCTGCTCCATCGCACCACGAACCCGGAGACTCATTTTTTGATTAACACTATGTGGCACTGTGGGCCGCGCATCACCGAAGCGCTGTTACTCACGCCCAGTGCGTTCCTGCTGGACGATCCCGACACGTCGGTAGTCAAGTTGACCACGCTGAAAAAGCGCCAGAAAGCGAAGCGTGGGCGGCCTGCGGAGAAATCTAAGCTTGGTCGGCCCGTTGAACCCTCGACAAAATCCCGAGTAGTTCCGGTGTACAGCCATGCGCTCAAGTCTGAGTTGCTGACGTACTGCGCGGCCAATCGCATCACTGGCGACCAATTATTATTCCCCAGGGTACGGTGGACGTACAACAAACGCCTGGAGAAACTGCAAACCGATCTGGCCGATGACGGACTGACTTTCCCAGTGAAACTGACACCGCATGTATTCCGGCACTCGTTCGCTGTGCATTGTCTGATTAATCGGATCTCGCTTTCAGATATCCGTGATTATCTCGGCCATGCGAACATTAAAGAAACCGAAACCTATACCCGGATCTTCACCGGGGAAACCCACGCCGATATGGCAAACGTTGAATTTTAGGAGCCTGTTATGACTGACGAAAATACAAATCAACTGATTAAACCAACCGTCCAGGATGTCCTTGACCGTCTGCAGGCGGTCGATGATAAATCGGTTCCATTCGAGGTAATGATGTGGGACGCAGAAGGATTCAGTCTTGATTATTCATCCATTGAGTTGCAGGAATTGGTTACAACTGATGGCGCTCCTAGCTCTGTAAGCCTGGATATCACCTTCACTGGTGAAGTTCGCCAGAGTTGGCCGAAGGATGAGGATAGCGACGAAAGTTATGCTGAATACGAAGAAAAGCACTGGCCACAAAACCAGATCCTAGTTGAAGGTGTGCCGGTTAATCCGGTGCTTCGTGATGGATTTGACGCGACGAATAATGATGATCGCGATGACGGTGAAATCAATGATTGGTGGGATAGGCCATTTATTCGAATCTATACCTGGTTCGATATGGCTACCTCTTACAGTGATTATCTCAATAGGATTAAAGACCTCGAAAATGTTGAGCCTGATAGCCGCGAACAATACGACCAGGGACAGAACGATTTCCGGAAAAAATGGTTCGAATCCTGGCCTTCTGGTGTCCGCTACGATGTACGCTGTCTCGATGGCGGTGCGTGGGATCGTTCCACCAACTGGGCCCAGGTTGGCGACTTCCGGGAAGCGCTTGAGATTGCTAAAACCGGCAAATATTTCCAGGAGTAAAATCATGGCCATAATACAAATACGCCGTGTTGAGGTCATCAGAGAAGCATTGGACGACTTCAAAAACAAACACCCTGAAATCTATTCAGCGGACTCCAGGGCGATTGAGTATATTGTCAATCATTATGCGGAAATGGAAACTGAGCTGGCAGCGGCCAGAAAGCGAATTCAAAATCTTACGCAACGGCTGGACCATTACAACCATGACAAAGCGCGTCTGAGTGCCGCGCTTCAACCTTTCCTGGTTGCAGTGGATCCAGGCTCCCCGATCTGTAAAAACTGCTCAGACTGGAATTTTGAGTACATACAGCGCGGTGTTGCTGTTGGACGATGTGGCAATCCTGACAACGACGAGCATGAGACCAATGAAATATTTTCCTGTGATTTCCATGCGGCTGTTTAATCGCCTCATTGGTAGCACTTGTGCGGCGGATCCGGACAACCAGGTTGACTCATTGGTAGTATTCGTTCAACCAGGTGCGTTGGCCCGGGGCGTTTTTTGGTAGCATTCTCCATCCGCTTCTTTCCCGATCCGGCAGGTTCCGGCAGCTTATGTGGTAGCAACTCCCTTTCCTGACGTGTAAAACAGCTCTGCAATTTATCCTTCCTGTTCTAAAGCCTGCTTCTACTCCTGTAAGTTGATAGGGATGCGGACCTTAACTTGATCACTCACCGGTCAAGGCGAATCCACCCGTGTAGTCTCTTCGCTCTGCTCCGTTCCGGCCCGCGCCAGTGGCTTCTTGTTTCCTTGACCGCCTCCCTACTTCAAGTTTTATCAGGGCCGTTATCAACTAAAACAGGAAAAAGAAAATGCCTTCAAATTCAACAGGTAAAAAAGTGCCAGACTTCAACGTTTCACAGATCATGGAAATACCAGGTCGCTCAAAAGCCAAGTTCTACAGCGTCGGGGTCGGATTCAAAAACAGCGATGGATCAATCAATCTCATAACCGTCCACGGCGTTTTCCGCATCAGCCTGGTGGAAGAAAAATCAGGCAAATAAATCTCCTGGTTGGCGGCTCGCAAAGAGCCGCCCTTTTTGAGGATCTTACAATGATTAAAACATTCACAATTTCAGGTGTAGAGGTTTCATACACATCCCGCGCGTTCGGCGGTAATACGGCCCCGCACGATCTTTTTGAATTGCGTTCTGAATTCATGGGAGATACTGGATATCGGTCTCACTTTGAGCCTTCCGCTTCAGTTTCTGCTCAGGGCGACCCTGAATGCACAGCGAAAGATCTCATTGGTTTTTACTGGACTGTGCCAGACACGCAGCTTGGACTTTTCGACTAACAATTTCACCACCGCTCGGGCATCAGGCCCGAGCACTCTACGCCCTTCAGGATCTCATTTATATAAACGCGGCATATATGGAGCAACCTTGCTGTTTATTTTTATTTGATGAGTGACGCTTCCATTATTTCAATTGGTAGCATTCATCGAAGATCTGCAGCTGACCAGGTTTATTGATTGCTGCCATTTTCTGCGACCGCAGCCAGGTCTTGGATCTGTGCTTGGTAGCAATTCCCCCCCCTCCGTTCTCTTTTGCTGCATATTTGCCGCAAAGTTCCTGTACTTGGTGGCAGCCCCTCGCAAATAGATATAAATTCCCTTTTAAATATTTCTGTCCCTTATTTTATCGACGGAAGTGTTTGAAACTAATACCTGACCCGGAACTGGTACCGGGTTCCACTTTTAACCAGAACTGTTAGTTTATGGGTTCAAATGCTGGCCGCAGATGTATTGTTTATAAAAATTTATTGGTATTGAGTTATGAGATATAGACGCACAGGAAAGAATAAAACCATTGAGTTTGACCTCGATTGGTTTGAGCTGCTTCTGGTTGTGATCGGAGTTTTTATTTTGAGTGTTTTCTTCCCTGAATTCGTCCTTTATTTACGCCATATTTTTTAAGCCTTTCTGTGACTTCTTCTCCAGCTGCTGCAGCGCTATTAAAAGGATATAGAGCCTACATTTTCACCGGATTTAAGTTTAGCCGACATATTAGTTATTTTTAAAACTATTAACTTTTTTGGTCTGTAATTAATAGTGTCTTCCTTAACCGTTAAAATTTTAGCTGTTAAATGATATGTAGCAGATCGACTATTACCCAAAGCTGGTGCTAGAGATTTAGCGCTGTCGAAAGAAACAGGCAGATGTTTTATTGATTTGGCATTATCAAAAATAACGCCATATCCAAAATCAAATTCAATGTATGTATTTTCACTGAGTCCTGTTTTAAATGCGTTCAGGTCAAAATTGTATTCTCCTAATTTTGCATTGACATTGAGAATTACAGTGTCTTGAGCTGACGCTTCCTTCATTTTCTTATCTAGTACAGGTTTAATTTTATTAAACAAGTCCCTTTTAGTGAATTCGTCTCTTGCAGCTCTATATTCAACAGACATGAAAGAAGCTAGGTTTTCTTCCGATGCTTTAATGTCAGCACGTGATTCATATAGAAAAAATGCATTGTTATCATCGATCCTGATGCCTTCGGCAAAAGCAATGTTTGAGATAAATGCAGTGAAAAAAAGGTACAGTTTTATGCGGTTCATTTAGATGCTCCTTATCTAGAAATTGTGTAAGTATTTTTTGTGCCGATTTGTTGTGAAAAGGCGGACGCACCAAGAACAGCATAGATCTTCAAATTTATCGATTCGTCTAAATCATAAGTGATAGTTTTATCCAGCTCTTTGGGTTCGTAGACTCTCAGTGCGTCGAGATCGGCAACGATTAAATCATTACGGTGAGGCACATTAGGCAATGGGATAGTTTTTATAACTTCCACGGTTTGTCCAGCTGGGATGACATAGTAACCATTGGTTTTTTCAACACCGAGAGACGCGCTTTGATTGTAAACAGAAACTGTAGAATCATTAACAGCATGGTTTAAAGTTACTTCTACAGATTCATTACGAGGATAACCAGGCTTGTAAACGTTTTCATACTCGACATATTTTTCCATCATTCTAACAACCGAATATTCATCATATGAGGCTGGATTGATAGGGTTAAAAATGCGCTTAGAATTACAGGCATATTTTGCATATGCACCAGTCTGTTCAGTGTATCTGTAATTACCCCACATTTGCATATGTAATCCGCCTTCTAAACCAGTCAGTATGCCCATGTAAAAACCAGAGCCAGTTGGGCAAGTAAAATCACTGTTTTCAGACCAGTCGTCTGGAGGTGTATCAGGCATAACGTCTTTATAAACATTAACGTAATCAGACATTTTTACTTGCGGTTCTATAGGTATCCAGCTAGATCCATCGTAAGCTTCCGCCGAAGTTATATTTATGTATTTGAACTGGTAATCAGTAGTTCTCCACGTTTCTGTTGATTTAACCGCCATTTTATTAACACGAACAGCATTCTCATATACCTGCTCAACAGAATGGTTATCACCAGATATCAACTCAAAATAGATAGGATTATCCGTTGGATTTTCAATAATCGCTTTAGTTGTTACCACGCTACCGTTTAATGATGCTCTGCTCTCAAATGATTGAGCCATAACGGTTTCACCGTTCGTGCTGCTATTGAGTGCTAAATTATAAACCAATACATCAAACTGCATGGTGTAGGGTTTGACAGTAAAGTGGCCCACGCTATCAGTCACACGGATATTAATTACATGAGTATCGGATATATCGGTATTGAACCAATCATCGCCTAGATATTCTGTAGTGACAGGAATGATAACCGTACCGTAGAGTGCTCCAGGTATCGTGCTTTTATATCCTGTCGTAAGAGCTTGCCAATCTT
Source organism: Gammaproteobacteria bacterium (assembly GCA_050306135.1). Taxonomy (GTDB): domain Bacteria; phylum Pseudomonadota; class Gammaproteobacteria; genus JACNJF01. The sequence continues at coordinate 25,674 of JBNLGQ010000056.1, read as the reverse complement.
TTACTACTTCCGCATTTTTTAAATACTGGTATTCAATCGTAAGGTCATCAAACTCAGAAAATACACCAGCCCCTACGGTATCCTCGGCGCGGAATTTGATATACATAAAATCATTTCCATCTAAATCGCCATCGGCCGCAAATCCATTTAGTGAAACGCGATCTGATCTGATACAAATAGGGTCTGTAGATACATTCACAAAATTCACATAGTTGCATGAACTATATTGACCGTTATACGTTGTCTGACGAACATATCTTACAATCTCAGTGATAAGCGGGTTGTTCATATCAAGGCCGACAATATAGCTTTGCGTAGTTGAGTTGTTCAATGTATCAACAGCAGTAACACCAATAGTATTACTGCCGTTATTTAACTCAATTAAAGCAGACCATGTACCATCGGGGTTAATAGTAGCTGTTTCACCATCAACTGTAACAGTTTGAATATCAGCACCTGAGCTTACCCAGGTTCCCTGAGCTAAATAATTTGCTTCACCAGTAATCGTATTAGACGTTAAATTGATCGCAGGCCCAGTATTAGAAATATTGTAAGAGACCAGGAAGGTCGTTTCATTGCCGATCAAATCCGCCGCAATAATCTTGAACTCGTGCGACCCATCGAGGTAGTTCTTTGTGTTCAAGTTGAGCGTTTGACTATCTCCTGCCTGGGTAGATACCAGGGCGTCATCAACATAAAATTCAATTTCCTGTACGCCGATTGGATCGGTTATTAAAAACGGAATTTCAGCAGTGCCACCAATAAAGCTGTGAGCCGCTGTAAGCGCCTCAACAGTTGGCCCTGTGATATCTACCGACTGAGCCGGTAAACCTGCCCACATGCTGTCTGTGTTGTTAGATAAGGAGTTTGCAAAGATCAGTAACTTTGAAATATCCAGACCAGTTTTATTTTCATCTGATTTTGCAAAACTTAATATTCTTTGAGCTAAGAGATTACGATAAAAAGCGGGCGTGATGTTGTAAGTCCCGAACGACAAAGCGCCTATAGTCGTGTTATCAATGTATCCATTACCGTCTAATAACCCATCTGCTTTTATATCGTTACAGGCAACTCGTGAGTATTGCATCGATGTTAAAAAACGTTCGCTGTGTGCATCAAGACCATTTGATTCAGAGACATCAACCATTGATGCAGATATCGCCGCAGTCAGAAACCCATATTTCAGCCCAGGCGTTAATTCAATATTTGCGCTGTTAATGTCAGTGACATCAACGGGTTTGGTTTTGATGATTTCTACACCCGCAACAGAGGCCATTTTTGAGTTAGCGAGGTTTAATGCATCAGGTACGCTTTCACCATTATCAATCAGGTATTCTGCATAACACCTGGCTAAGTGTGTGAATGGTGACACCTGTAATGTCAGTATTTCGCCTGATTGGTAATTGGTGATCGCTGAAATGTATTGCCCTTCAGTCAATGTTATCGTTCTGCCGCTGGCTTCTTCGGTGTAGGTTCCCTTATCGCCTGCAGTAATCATTACTGGCTTGTCGCTGGTGGTGATTTGTAGCTGATAATTACCTGAACTATCGGTTGTTGTCTCTGCGATCAATGCGCCTCGTTCACCGTTAGACCAATCGTATACTTTTACTGTTGCGTTTTTTAATGGGGCATCGTGTGCTACACCGCTAAATTGCCCTGCTGTGCGTACCGGCGCATTCCCTCCATTCACTCCGTCGGAAGAACCGCATGACGATAGTATTGCTGATGTGGCTAGTATCAATGTTGAGGCCGTCAGTTTATAAACTCCATTCATTTCCGTTTTCCTCTTCTGTTGTAGCTTAAAAGTTTAAATATTCGGGATACCAATTAAGGTTTACTGAAAATCCATTAATGCCGTTTTCAGATAAGTAGTAATTTAATGAAACGTCTGTTTCTTCACTGAGAAACTGCGTTTTATGGACACTTAATACCAATCCTATTTCAGTATCCTCAATGTCTGACAGTGGTCTTGAAGTGTCTTTGTATCCGTCAGCATCTATGTATGCTCGATTGCTATATTTTACATTCTGTAGGGTTATTCCTCCACCGAACCATAGCTTTAATTTGCGTGAGTAATTCACTTTATGCTGGTATTGGATGCTTGAAACATTACCTTTGATCTCCTGCCCTACTTCACTTTGGCTGGCTCCAGCTTCAGTATCCAGAATTTCGATCTGCAAGCTTACTCTGGACTTGCTGTCCAGGTTTTTGATGATCTCAGCTTTGATTAAACTCAATTCACTTATCGTTTCTGAATCACCTTGATCTGATGTGATGTGATAAAGATTAAGCCCAGGCGCAAAGCCGATTTGATAATCTGATGCTTGTACTGTCGTGGCTGTTATTAAGCAACAGACTGCTATTAATTTCTTTTTCATATGTGTTTCTTCAAATACTCTTTTAGTGTTTCAGCTTCCAGAGCTTCTAGCTCCTGCTTTTTTTCTTCCGGTACAACAACTTCCATATGGCATAGCCTGTTTTTTTCCAGGTTTTTCTTATAGTTCGCCTCTAAGCTGCTTATTAGTCGTGACAGCTTTTGTTTTGTAATGCCCTCTTCTTCCTGAACTTGCTGTCTTGTCAACTGATCAACGAGTACTCGCTTTACTGCATTGATATTTTTCTGGCATATACGTGTTCCTTTGGTTGCCAGCTCGAATTGCTTTTCATTCATTAGGATTTGATTTTCGTCTGTGAAGATCGGCATTATACTTTAAATTCTCTGGCATGTTGTTCTCCATGATTGTATTCATAAAGTGGCAACTTGTCTACACTTTGCTTTTCCCTACTTCCCTGTATTTTTAACTAGAAAATCCTACGCTGAAGAACTCCCGCTGATATATTCCTTTAAATACAATTGGTTACGTTTTTGATAGTGATAGGTTTGGCCCGCACTTGGCAATAGGGGAAAGAGAAATTGCAATATTTTTCCCTGAGCCTCGCCCTGCCCATCGGAGTGCTTGTTTCGTAGATTGCATTTTTCCCGGATACGCAGCTGGCCAGGTTAATCAATTGATTGCATTTGGTTTTGCTGAAGCCCGGATCCAGGAGGAATTATGCAATCATTCTTTCGCCGGTGTTGGCCAGATCGTGCAGCTGCAGCTCTGTCTAGTGATTGCATTTCCAAACCTTCTGTTTTTAGGTTTGGCGCCGTGGTAGGTTTAGCCCGCGCTGAAGAACTCCCACCACTTGTAGCTGAGCTATCCGTGCTCTTCCATTAAGTGTGTATGTGAAAATGGTCTCATGTAAACCTTGCTCCTTATTTGTTTAGAAATTGCATTACATGAATATTTCCAATCGAACTCATCACCTTGCTTTTTTTGCTGCGAGATCAAATCAGAAATGATCCATTCTTTTAATTCATCAGGGCTGGATATTGTTCCATCGTTGCAGTTATTAATGAGTGTATCGATGTATTTATTTTGTAGCATATTCAACTTTCTGTCATCAGGGCGCACATACTCATTTAAAGAAAGAATTGAGAATTTATCTATGGATTGAATATTGTGCTGGATGACCTCAAATTCAATTTCAAATGAGCCTCTGGCTTTTTTGTAACTAACTTCAATATCTAACTCTTTATGCTTATTAATATCTAAAATCGCTGGTTTTAGAACCTTAGCATTGAAGTATTTCCATTCCTCATATTTTCCTTCGTTATGAAAACCTAACTTTTTTCTGAGTTCAATAAATGAAATGGAAAACTTTTTCTTGAATGCGTACGACTTGAATACTTCGTATAACCTTATCGTGTTGCCGCTGTTAAACTCGTTTAAGAGCTTTAAATCTAATTGGCAAAATGATTCGATTGGAATCATCTCACTGAAAATTTCTTTTGGTATTTTCACTTCAATATTTTTTTTATCTTGCCTTGGGTCGTACTTAATGAACGTAAACATATTGACGAAGTAGAATCCTGTTTGCCCTTCTTCGTTAATGCTAATAGTGCATATCGTTTTATCCATCAGCCCTTTTGTGGCTTCCATTAGCTGCTGTGATCTATTTTTATTATTGAATAATTTAGAACTTAATAAAGCAACTGGAACTTTGATTGTTATATTTTCAGAGTTAAAGGCTTTGATATTCTCATCATTTTTGGATGTGTAAAATTCCTTTATGACATTATAGAATTCGATAAATAGATACCGTTCCATTTTTGTCCAGGTGCTACCGTATTCAGCCAGGCTGAAATTCCGGTTAACTACTCTCATTTCTCTATTTAATTCATCAAATTCCATAATTCAGTCCTTAGAAATAAAAACCCCAAAACCTTCTACTTATCGCGCTCCTGAGAAGCATGTAAATAGCGGGTCTCTGTAAAAACCCTAAAAGTTTCCACCTAACGTGCCTCTGAAAGGCAAGTAAATAGCGGGTCTCTGCAAAAACCCTAAAAGTTTCCACCTAACGCGCTTCTGAAAGGCAAGTAGATGGCGGGTCTCTGTAAAAACCCTAAAAGTTTCCACCTAACGCGCCTTTGAGATCCAACAAAGCGGGTATTTAGCCTATTATACATACTTATCAACAGACCTAAAGACTAAAACCCTAAAAGTTTCCACTTTTAAACCCTCAAAAACCCTAAAAGTTTCCACTTAACTGATGTAAAACCCTAAAAGTTTCCACTTAACTGATGTAAAACCCTAAAAGTTTCCACTTTCAAAATCACTTAATAGAATGAAATCAATGGCTTACGCGAGACTATAATAGTCTTTTGTATTCTTGTTTATATATCCTTAAATAAGAATATGTTCTCAAGCCCTGTTGATAACTTAAAACCAAACTTAAATTACTGTCGAAATTTTGGGACGTTTTCACCGGCCTCCTACATCCTGTAGGCACCCGCTCCTTCGTCGCACCCTGCGCGGCATCCATGCCTTGCACTCGCTGCGCTCGCATAAGGAATGCCTCCATGCATGGGTATGAACATCCTTGTGAACTTTCTGATTATTTTTAACCGCTTATTTTCTAATCCAATGTTTCGGGCTATAGGGGAAAGAAGATTGGGTGGGTCTGACTAGCTCGTTATGTCGATTTGCCCTTGGCCCCGCCCTGTCCTTTCGTACCGGGTTGTTCTTTCCTGGGACTGGCTCTCGCCGTGATTAAGTGTGCTCAAGCATTCTGTTTTTTGGTTTGGCAAGGAGGTGATGGTGTTTGTTTGTTTTTATGATGGCCTGCACGCTTGCTATTGTGGTTCCTATTCTGTCCGGGGTTCGCGGTCTCGCTCTCATGCTTTTGGGTCTTATTGCTCGATGAGATCTTTTGGCCGTTATGCTGTGGCTTTCGGATCTGGCCTCGCTTGCATCGCTAGTGCTGGTGAATTTTAAATTCTATTTGTGCGATGTTGTACGCTGGTTTCTATCAATTGGTATTAAGTGCACCAGGTGGTTTGCTCCTGGATCCGCTTTGTTGGTATCAATCGCTTGTGCCTGGTGCAGCTGCAGGTGAGGAGGATGGTATTAGTGTGGTTTGAGAATAAAATAACCAAATGCAGGAAATTGCTTCAGTTTTTAGGGCTACCTGTTCGGCAGTAAAGACTACTTGGTAATACTATATATTCCTGAGCTGCTTGTTCAGCAGTTCACATAACTTATCTATTTTTCCAAGCTTCTTGCGCAGAAGTATTTTTATGGTAGGAGCGCTATGTTTTTTTGTCAAGAGCTTCAGCTAGATCTGTAATGTAACAATCAACAGTATAGTCTGTGCCAGCCCCTGAAGTAGCACGAGAAATTGATGTATAATTTGGCCCGACACCACGGATTTGTTTGATTAATTCTGCGGCAGCGCGTACCGACCCAGCCTGGCTAACCAGTTTCGTTATTCTCTCTGTTCTTTCTTTATTCGCCATCATCAACATCGCTAATAATTTTTTCAGATTTCAGAACAAGAATAAAATCTCTCAGGGCTTGCTCGGGCATAGAGCGAAAATCTGGATTGTAAGGGCCTGCCCGAACTGTCCAGGATTTAATCTTTTTCCTGGATACCTCCCACCCTGCTTTACCGAATAATTCAATAAGATAGTCTTTATCTTTATGTATTCGAAGCAATAGACATAAATCCTGGAATACGTCATTAGTTGCTATTTTATGAACTGTGCTTTTATTTCTGTTCATATTAACGATTCATGTTTGTATTTATAAAAAATACGTTTTTGTTTTGAGACAGATCCAATTTCAAAACCAAGTTCAATGATAAAACTACAGGCTTCTAAATAAGCATCCAGTTGATTTTTATTCTGACCGAAATAGAAAGAAGCAGAGGTCGGCGAGCAATCATTTTTTTTGTAATTCACACAATAGCGAGTCAACAGATGCCCTTTACTGTTCTTTGTAGTCCCGATGCTCAGCATCGGGATACCTGTCACATTATCACGCCTTGCCACTACCAAACCTCTGCCGGTTTTCCACAGTGCGGGCATTTGACTACCTCACCATGCTTGTATCCAAGACTACCGAGATCCCCATGATCACAGTCGAGGTTAAAGTCATCAAAGGGTTGCGGATCTCTCAGAGCTTCCAGTTCAGAGAGTAAACGCGCTTTTCTATATGCATCGCCGTGCTCACTCTCCCAATCCCTATAATCGTTAATAAATGCGTAAACAGCGGTATCAACGCTGTCGAAATCGCTATCTTCATCGATAACAGCAATAGTAACACTGCCATAATCGTAATATTTCGTGCTGATGTAATGATTACCATCGTCGCACTCAACATAAATAGTGAGTTCATCAAATGTTAACTTCTCGTCTGCTGTTTTAATTATTTCAGCTATTTTATCGGCTGAATTTTTAACAGATGAATCATATTTAGATCGGAATGAATCAGGCCATTCGTGATAACCGGGAAAATAAACTGATTCGAAATCCTTCGAAGCGGGTTCTTCTTTGAAAGAGAAATGGAAAGGTGCAGGGTCACCCCCATCTTCAATGTTGTTTTCAATTTCCTGCTGCTTACTTAGCTCCCTGGCTTGATTCAAATCATCAATCCAGGATAAATCTTCCTTTTCAATCCAGGACAAATCAAAATATGGGCTCTCGCCTTGTGTGAAATAAGAAAAATAGTCAGGCTGATTCACTTCGAACCCTCCTGTGTTTTATTATTGAAGTTAAATTTTTCCTGCTTGATTTCACAGTATTTCTGATCGTCAGCAAAGGTAGTATCAACGGATGAAACAAGAACATGGCCCTTTCCTGTCCACCCCTTAACCCAATCTCTAATAGCCTGGGTAACGCCTTTTTTTGATTGCTCAGCTTCAAGAATAACTACTGAAGTAACATTGTCGTAATTGTATAGTGAGCGGTACCAAGTGTGATGTACGATAATTTTCATTTTATTAAGCCTCCCTTATTGATAATAAAATTCATTTTTGAAGAAATAGTAACTGAAGAAGGGCGCGCCCTTTTTTTCAGCTTTCTTGAAGTTTTCTCTTGATCTAGATACTTTCAAACGAGTCACGTTGATGGGTGCGCCGCTTTGAGTTCTAGCACCTGATCGCTGGATATATCCACCGCCTTTGATGTCGGTATCGCATATTCCGCAAACCTTCCCAAAATCATCTATAAGCACAGCTTCTGAAAATTTATCAGTTAAATGAGCAATCGATTCCCTGAATTCATCCTCTTCAGCCTGCTTTTTTAATGCCTCTTTCCTGGCCTCTACTTCAGCTTCTTTCTTAAGCTCTAGATTATAATTATTGATACTGATACGACTATTTATATCAGAGACAAATGCAGCTGGGCTGCCCCCTGTACCTAAATACTTTTGATCCGACCACATATCAAACAGACCGTCACCGCGATCTAAAATTTCTAAACCAAGTATATTAGCTTTTTCTATAATTTGCGCATCAGTAGCGCCTACTGGAAGCTCTTCCATTGTTATCTCCTATTCAGAGTTGATTTGAAGTTACGCTGCCTATCCGGCAGTAATTAATTGATGTGTATATAATACGCCTTTTGTTGCAAAATGCAACAATAATCTATCACTTGACACGCTGTGACCGCAAATCTGTAGCAGGAAAAGGCCTGTGGATAAATGACCGCAAATCTGTAGCAGTTAACCGTAAATGTGTAGACATGAAACCGCAAATCTGTAGCACCAATGCGCTTTAAGTTATTGAAATTAATAGACTTTTTAGTCCTTAAAAACAAGATAAAAACAAGAAAGAGTTTTTCGAGCTGTGGATAACTCAAAACCGAGCTTAAATTACTGCCGAAATTTTGGGACGTTATGCTGTGGCTTTCGGTTCTGGCCCCGCTTGCATCGCTAGTGCTGGTGATTTTTAAATTCAACCTGCGCGATGTTGTACGCTGGTTTCTATCGACTGGTATTAAGTGCACCGGGTGACTTGCTCCTGGATCCGCTTTGTTGGTATCAATCGCTTGTGCCTGGTGCAGCTGCAGGTGAGGAGGATGGTATTAATTGGTTTAATTTTCAATGAGTTTTGAGTTTTCTAACAAAAGGACGCGCCCTTTTTAATTATTTTTGTTGTAATTTTAAATTTAATTTTTTAAAATAAATGAAATTTAACAGGATAGTCTTATGGATAGACAACAAGAATTGGAATATTTCAAAACCTCGCTTAACCTGGTTGATTATGCAACCACGTTTGGCTATGAAGTGGATAAGGTTAAAAGCTCTAAAAATCACATCGTATTGAAATCAGGCTCTGATGTATTGGTTGTTTCGGTTAGTCGTGATGGTGTCTGGCAGTATTTCAATTCCCAGGATAAGGACGATAAAGGAACCATTATTGAATTCCTGCAACAGCGAAGATCTTTGAACCTCGGCCAGGTGCGTAAAGAATTGCGCCTCTTTGGTAATATACAGCAGCCTGTGACACGGCCAACATACTCAAAACCTCAAAGGCAGATCAATATTCCTAAGGTTAAGGCATTCCTAAAGCATCGCACCAGTTGTAAATCAAATGCCTATTTAAACAGTCGTGGAATCACCGATCAGACGATCAGGCACCCAGCTTTCGCAGGTCGCATACTCGATGGTTATAAAGGAGCGGTGATTTTTCCACACATCAACGAGGAAGGTTTTTGTTCTTACGAGGTTTGTAACCAGGATTTTAAGCATTTTCCAGACTTCGGGGAAAAGTCACTCTGGGTAAGTCGTACTCCTGATCAATTGTATTCAGTTGTTTTTGTTGAATCATCAATTGAGTCGTTGAGCTATTTCCAGTACTTCGATGAGCCAGAAAATACGCTGTTTGTGACAGGTTCGGGTAACTGGTCGGAAAAAGCTGATCAACTCATCATTCGGCTGATTAAAAAACATCAGCCGAATTCTATCAAAGCCGCCTTTAATAACGATGCTGGCGGCACTCGTCAATTCGAAAGACTTTCTAATATTCTTAATCAATCTCAGATTGATCGACAATTACCGCCAGATGGCATAAACGATTGGAATTCACTAATCAGGAGAAAATGAAATGGGCAAAGCAATTGCTTTTATTAATGACAAGGGTGGGGTGACGAAATCAACGTCATGTATCTGCCTGGCAGATTACTATTACCGGGTATTGAAAAAGTCTGTTGTTGTGGTCGATATCGACCCTCGGCACCAATGCCTGGAATGGTCAGCAATGGCCGAACATAACGGTATTGAGACACCGTTGATGGTCGCGAATTCTACCGCCGGGGCAGGTGCACAAATAGAAAAGCTCAAGGAAAATTACGATTATATTTTTGTGGATGGCATGAGCTCGTTTATTACGTCCAATCGCCAGGATATGATTGCCGGTATCATTGTGGCTAGTGATTATGTATTCATTCCCACTGAGCCAAATATGTTTGACTTCTGGGCTATTGAAGCTTTCGCGCCTATCGTCAAACAACGCCAGGCGTTGAATGATGGCAAGCCATATACATATCTTTATGGTGCGCGTGTGCGCGAAAATACTAACGAATGGAAGGCTTTCCTTGAAATTAAAAACCAATGTCCTTTTCCTGTGCTTGATGCCTACATTCCTTTGGATGTTGAATATCCTCGAACGACAGGGCAGGGTAAAACGCCTTTGTCTTTGACTACTGGGAATAAGGCTCATCAATCACTTATGAAATGGGCTTCAGCTTTGGAGGCTGCAATTAATGAATGATAAAAACCCTTTTGCTTTACCGTCAGGCCGTAAGCTCGATACCTCGCTTGAGTTTGCCGCAGCTGATCCCAATCGTGCTAAGCAATCTGGAATAGAAATTCTTTCTATTCCACTAAACCGTTTTATTCCTGATCCTAATCAGCCGCGTAAATTATTCACTGATGAGGTTCTTGATGAACGTCGAATTCAGCTTGAGGAAAATGGTCAGGAACAGCCTGTTACTGTTTTGCCTCCAATTGAGAAGGATGGTGAACTTTTTTACCCGTTAGTTGATGGTGAATGCCGTTGGCGTTCCGCTTGTCTGTCGGATAAATTTGAAAGTCTTTATGCACAAATCTTTCGTGGTGATCCTAATGACTTGATGGCAATTCGAGTCGCGCAACTTTTATCTAATGATGATGGGTCTGCCGCAATCACAAATTTTGAGCGTTCTATTACTTATAACTCGCTGGTTGAGTTGGCCGCTGATAAGGATCATGATTTTGCCAGTGATGCGGAATACGTGGCACACACGCTTGGCAAAGATATCGCTGATTTTTATCGCATTGTTAAACTTGCTAATGTGCATGATGATGTTAAAACTTTTTGTTTAGATAAGGGAATTGATGATCCAAAAGTCATTTCTTCCATGTCTCAAATCGTTAAAGCTGGTGGAGTTGATGGTTTTTCTTCGGTGACCAGGGATTACATAGAAAATGGTTTGCAAGGCAAACCCGCTCGGAAGTATTTTTCTGATCATGCCCGAGTGCTGAAGCAGAAGAAGAGACCAGCTTCCAGCTCTGTCAAGCCAGCTAAAAAGGAAAAACCTGTTCGCAGGTTATCAGTGAAATCATTTCGTTTTGCAAAAGGCATTCTTGAGGTTGAGACCCCAAGGGAAATACTTAAATTCACCGTAGCAACTGATCTTGTTGAAGATCTTCAGGATCATGTTCCAGATTTAAAATAATCAGAAGCATTGGAATCCCGAGTTGTGCGATCCCTGCGGGCCGCGCTTCTCCGGGTTCCGCTTCGCTCCATCACTCCACTGCGTTACGTGACAAGCCCTACATATCGCTATCGCCTGCCGCGCTCCGCTTGCCTCTTCTTCGGTATACTGCAAAACCTCGACAAAGTGTCAAAAAGTAGCTTATTATTTTTTCCCTATTGCCCCGCCTTTTGCGATCTTTCCGAGTGCTAGGTTTTGATGCTCTGCTACGCCATCACTAGTTTTATTTACCTATTGACCGCCGTTGGCTAACAATAGGTAAATAAAACTAGCGCTGGCTAAATTCCGGCGCGATAATTTTTCCCCTACTGCCCCGCCGCGTGAGCGGCATCCTTCGAAAGTGTGACTTTCTCAGGATTGGCGAACTTTTCGAGTTCTGCCTTGACCAGCACAAAAGGGCGTGCCCTTTTGTGCTGGTCTTGTCCTCCCGTGGCTGGCCTGTTCCACAGGCCAGCCAGCCAAAAGGGCGCGCCCTTTTGGCCTGGTCGGACAGGCTGAGGAGTCAATAGTCCGGCCCTTCGGTTCTCCCTATTGACTACATACCTCTAGCAACTGCGTTGCGGTATTAACTGAAGTTAAGTAACTGAATCTATTATAGATTTATATATGCTGTCAGCGTTATTGTTGTATGCTATCAGCATATATGATAAGCTCCTGACATTATCCAAATTTATCAATGGTTTAAAGAATGTCACTAATACAAGAAAAATCCGTCAAGACCACTGTTTATATTGATAGCGCTGTGTATGGGAAAATTATTAATAGAACAAAACAAAGTCCTTATCCCAATCAGACACAAGTCATTCATGACCTGCTCAATAGGGCGTTTGAACTTGAAAAAGAGATCAGCGAACTCAAGCACATGAATGAGCTTGTTTCCTTGCAGTCCATGTTCATCTTAAGAGAGTTGGTTAAATTACGTGGTGAAGAATTCGTGCAAGATATTGATAATCGTTTTGAAAATGAATTGCCTAATCTGAAAGAACATATTTTGAAAAAAGGAGTTTTTTATGCAACATAATCTATTTAAAAACTTTTCTAGCTTTTCATCGCATATATCCATAAGTCTTAAAACGTGGGGTGTGGTTTTTTTTGTTATGCTGGTGTCATTCCTGGTAGGGTTGTCAGTAGGTGTTTATTACCTGGTTGAGCCATATCATGGCTTTAACATGATTTCTTACGGTATTGCTTCGATTCTCAATTCCTTACCAATTGATGTACCTGGGGTAAAATTACCGCTTGATCTTCCCAGTGGAGAAACGATCAAATATATCGCCAGTGAGTACAAAAACAATCGTTATTTGCAAGCAGCTTTCGACACTGAGAAATCAGATCTAATCATTATAGTTTTTTCAGCAGCCGGTTTTTCTGTTCTGTTAACGGTTCTCTTTTTCAAGTACTTTATTAAAATTTTAGGCTCAGCAACTAATTCAAAATTTATCCGTGGTGCATCCATTATTCTGGATAAACAGATGGTTGAATTGATCAAAAGAAGGGATGAGATTACCGATTATTTTATTTCTATTTTACCGATACCCGAATCAAAACTGCGTAGACATATGGGTTTATTCGGTGATACAGGTGTTGGTAAAAGTGTAAGCATTATGCAATTGCTTGATGTGTTTCGTGAGAAAAATGAAAAGGCATTCATCGTCGATAAATCCGGTGAATTTATTCAACATTACTACAACCCAGAAACGGATATTATTCTATCTCCTTTTGATGATCGCTCTGCCGGTTGGCTGCCATTTTATGAGGCTTACGATCTACAGGACTTTGAACGTCTGGCGCGTTCTTTTATTCCAACTGTAAACAATGATACTCAAAATGATCACTGGCCTGAAGCCTCAGTAACTGTTTTGACCTGGCTTTTATTTCAGCTTAACAATAAAAAAGCAAATCCTGACATTGATGATATTATTTCCATTTTGACGCTTCAATCAGAAGATGTAAAAGAAAATTTGCTGGGTGATGAGGTCATTGTTAAAACTAGAAAACTTAACGAATTGTTATCCGGCACTCTTGCAGAATTGTTGATTGATCCATCCAGTCCAGAACATACAAATGGTGTTATTGCTTCTATTACACCAAAAATACGAGCGCTTTATTATCTTAGAGGTCTTGAAAAAAGAACGCCATTTTCTATACGTGACTGGGTTAATGACGACACAAAAAAAGGTTGGGTATTTGTACGTGTTTCTGAAGATCAACTCGATGCGGTTAACCCGTTGATAACAGCCTGGATTGATACATTTATAAAGACTGTTATTTCATTACCTAAATCACAATCTCGTGTTGTGCATTGCGTCATCGATGAATTGCAATCATTCGATAAGATTAACACTTTATCTAAAGCAGTGTTTGAGGGCCGTAAACATGGCTTGCGTATGATGCTTGGATTTACTTCTGTAATGGAATTAATTGGTAAATACGGCGAACACTCCATAAAGGCAATTCTCAGTATGTTGAACACAAAAGTTATTTTCTTAACATCTGAACCTGATGCGGCAGAGTGGTGTGCAAAGGTACTGGGTGAAGAAGATGTTAAGCTCGACAATCAAACCATCTCAGCCGGTACTAACGACAATATCAGTATGGGTGATAATCGTACTAAGCAGTATGTCGTTATGCCTGCTGAAGTCCAGATGCTCCCCGATCTGCAGGCGTATGTTCGTTTCTCTGGTGATTGGCCCATCACTAAAATAAAAAATGAATGGAAAGATCGGCCCATTGTTGCCGAACATTTTGTTAAAAGAACCCTACCTGTTCCGGTTCGAGCGGAAGCCCTTGTGAGTGAACCTGAGCACACTGAAGAAGATCTTGATAGTTACAACGAATATGTTGAGCAAGACCCTGGCCAGTGCCCTGAATACGATCCTGAAGATCCCTGGTACCAAGAAGAAAATCAGAAGGTAGATGTAAAGGATTATATTCTCTAAAGCAGTAAGGAAATGTTTACACTCAGTCAAATTAAGACATCCAAAGATGCTACGCGCTATTTTTCGAAAGATAACTACTATTCGAAAAAGGAAGGTATTGCTTACAGTGAATGGCTGGGTGATATGGCTGAAGAGCTAAAATTATCTGGCACTATTGACCCCAAGATTTTCAATGATTTACTGAAAGGTCAAATTGATGGGGCACAGCTTGGGCGCATGGAAAAGGGTCAGTTCAAGCATATTCCCGGCTATGATTTGACCTTTTCCGCTCCTAAATCAGTTTCCATTATGACCGAGGTCTATAACCAGAGTGATATCAAAAAGGCTCACGCTGAAGCGGTTAAGGAAACGCTTCAATACGTCCAAAAACATTTTATTGAAACACGTATTACCAAGGGCAAAACGACAGTTCGGGTTCCCACCGAAAAAGCCTTGTTTGCGGCTTTTACTCATGATGTATCGCGCGAACTCGACCCGCAATTGCATACTCATGCGGTGCTTGTTAATGCCACAAAGATTGCGGATGAATACAAATCTCTGACTCTCGATAAGTTATACAAAAATCAAAAATTACTCGGTCAAGTGTACCGACAAAATCTAGCGACTCGGTTAACCGATCTCGGTTATCAGCTGATCCGCAACACACAGGATCAAACCTTATTTGAAATCAAAGGTGTGCCTCAAGAATTGATTGATGAATTTTCGCAGAGGCGGAATCAGATCATGCAATATTTTGAAGACAATAATATTGAGTATTATCCACACAAAGCCAAACAGGTTGCACTCCATACACGCAAGAAAAAACGCCACGTTGAGCGCGAAACCTTAAAAAAATTCTGGCTGGAAAAGGCTGGAAAACACACCCTGGATATCCAGCTCCAAAAAAACCGGCCTTACGATTATGGGATTAATCGATACATAGATTTTGCCATCGAACATTTAAGTGAACGCGAAGCTGCATTTAGTAAAGAGGAATTATTTAATACAGCTTTGCGCTTTAACCCCAGGTTGAAAGCGCCCCTTTTGCTCGACAAAATAGATGCTCGTATCAGCAAAGGCACACTGATTGCGGCACCGCAACACCCTGATAAAGATCGGAAAGAAGTGTTATATACAACCCCTCAAGCAGTCGAACTTGAATCCATCATACAGGGTCACATTGAACGTGCCACAGGGACTGTTAGGGGGATAGGGAAAGAAGAAAGGCTTATAAAGGCTTTGGATAAAACGATACTGAATGAACAACAGAAAGCAGCTGTTTTTAATGCGCTGCGCTCAACAGATCGCATTAACGGTATCCAGGGCGATGCAGGTGTTGGTAAAACCACGCTGTTAGCTGAATTTAAAAAATTAGCCAACAAGGAGGGTTTTAATGTGGTTGCAATGGCACCGAGTTATCAAGCGGTTTCTGAGTTGTCTGAAAGCTTGAGTGTCGAAGGTTTTGCTATTGATCGATTTCTTGTTGATAAAAAACTACAAAAGAATAACCAGGGGCGTAACCATAAAAACATTTGGATTATAGATGAAGCCAGTATGATCGATAGCAATAAAATGGACCAGATTTTGCAGCTGGCAGAACAACAAAAAGCGCGGGTTTTAGTTGTCGGAGATCATAAACAGCTAGAGTCAGTGGGGGCAGGTCGAACTTTTAGACAACTGCAAATGTCGGGCATGAAATACTCGGTTGTTGATCAGCGTATGCGCCAGAAAGATCAACAACTTAAAGGTGTGGTAGATAAGGTGGTTGCTCATGATTTTAATGCTGCATTGAACGACCTTAGCGCTATGGACGGTATTAAAGTAGTTGATGATAAACAGGAACAAATTGTAGCTACCGCGAAGCTGTGGATAGATCTAGATGCAGAAGGTCGTAAAAATACTGTTATTATTGCGCCAGCAAACGAACAGCGTAAGGCTATTGATAATATTATCCGCTCTGCTTTGATCCAGGAACAGGTGATCGATAAAAAGTCGGTGATTAAAACTGTCCTTGAAGACACTTACACGACTACGCAGCAGAAAAAAATGGTAAATGAATATCGCCTGGGTGATGTGGTGCGTTTTTCAAAGCACGAACTGAAGAAAGATCGACGTAGTGCGGCTATTAAGGCTCAAACTTATTACCAGGTGCAAGGTAAAAACATCAATACCAATGAATTGATTCTTAAGCCAAGTAAAGGCGGTAGTACTATCACGATCAACCCAGCAGATTATCTTAATACTAAAGGTAGGATTGACCACTATACGCAAAGTAAAGTGTCCTTAGCTGCTGGTGATTCGGTGCGCTGGATGGACAACAATAATAAATATGGACTCAAACGTAATACTAAGATGACTGTTGAAAGGGTCAGTGAAAATTTTGTGCGGTTGCGCGATAAGCACAGTAATAGAAGTATTAAAGTGGAAACCGGCTCTTCCTCGTTGTTGCATTTATCTTATAACTACTCTAAGACCGCTTACGGCGTCCAGGGTGAAACAGTTAAACACTCTATCGTTCTGGCAGACAGCCATCGAAAAAATACGGTTAATCAAAAGTCAGTACTCGTTGCAATGACTCGCTCTACTGAAAAAGTCACACTAGTGACAGATAATGTTTCAAAATTGAAGAATTCATTAGATTTACGTTCTGGAAAAAATACAATAGCACGGACTCAAGAGCTACCGCAAAATCAACAAATTCAAAGGAAGCGAGATAATCAAAAACAGAGGGAACAACAAATTAAACTCAATCCTATTCCAATAATCTAAAAGGGGTGACAAGTCGCCCCTTTTGTGTAATCATTTTATAAACCGAAAACAAGGGAATTATCACATGAAACTTAAATCACTTTATCAAACTGCTGTAATGTTCGTTTTCAGTATTTCAACAGCCTATGCTATTGATCTTAAGAAACCGCAGCTTCTGGAAGGCGCTACCGCTGACACATCTAAACAGGACAATATTATTAAGCTCATTGTTGAGACTTTATTGAGCTGGTCTCTGTATGGTGCCCTATTAGGTTTAGTCATCAGTCTATTTCTAATGTTGCCATTTATCGGTCATAAAGAAATGGGTATGAAGGGGGCTAAGGCTTCCGGCTGGGTATTTGCTATCGCCGTTTTGTTTGACACGGTTATCCTGCCGTTTTTAGCCAAGTTTTGGTAATCATCTTTGTTCAATTCTTTCGAAAAGCGTAATACGCCTCCATACAAGCTAGGGGTTATTCCTGAGCCTGCGTTTTACACTGGTATATTGGCTTGTATTCTAATAGGTGTCGGTTTTGTCGAAGAAGACTTTCAAAAGAGGTTATTTTCATTGGTGGGTGGTTTGTTACTAACCGCCTACACCATTGATGTGCTTATCGGTTACAGCGATTGGTATTTAAGAGAAACCAAGAGAAGAGGAGCGGAGCTTTTGAAATTAAAAACATTTTCTCAGAAAAAAGACCGGGCGATTACCAAGATTATCAATTACTTGACGTTCATAGATGATCATATTATCAAAAATAAGGACGGCACTTTATCGATCTGCTTCACCTGGTTCGGTTTAGATGATCGCAATTTATCAATTGATGAGCTGCAAGCAGAGCACTCTAAACGGGTCGCTTTTCTTAAAGGTTTTTCTGCAGATGATGGAATCTCTGTAGAAAATCATTTTCTTCGTCTGAAAGATGCTCGAAAAATTCTGGCTTATAAAAAATTCCATCAGGAGATCAACAAAAAGCACAGCATCCCGCCGATCATACATGAAGTAAAAATGAATCTGGCTGATAGCTATATTCCTTTAGCCCGAGAAAACACGGTATTCTCAGTGATCACTATCGGTAAACCACATACATTCGGTGTACTGGATGCGATACTGCCGAAATTGAACCGCTTGAAAAAGGAAAAAATAGATCTTTCTGCCAAGCTCTATGACTACTGGTCATACTTTAAAGATGAGTTTGCTGGTGCCGACCTGGTTACAAAAGATCGTTTTATTGAGCTGATACAAAAAGTTAATAATCCATTCGCAGAATATCACGGTATAGATTGGCGTTACGAAATCGCTTCACAGCTAATCACTGAAAAGCCTAAAACCAACTCCAAGACCTTACAGATTGGCTCAATCTATTATCGCGTAGTGGTGTTGCAGGGTTATCCAAAACTAAAATTCAAGTGGTCCAATCTATATTGTGAACGTAGCACCAATATCCATGTGTGCCAGTATTACCAGCCAGTAAATACATCTATCGCGATAGATACCACGGCTACTAAAGATGTGGATGAACAAAAATCAACAACGGGTGCAAAAGGTCAATACCAACTCGGTGCTAAACTTAATGATTCCAGGTCGTTTAAAAAATATGTGTCTCAGACACAGAACGCGATTCATCGTAATTTTTTTATAGCTACCTTCATGGGTGAATCGGAAGAAGAGGTTATCCGTCATTCTACCGATTTTGAAAAACAGGTTAACCGATCAGAGGGCAGGGCGCGTACCGACATCGATATACAGCTTGGTATGTATTTTTCGAGATTGCCTGGTCAGGGTCGTATAGCTCCATTTATTCGCGAACAGGATCACAGCGATACTATTGCTTTGATGATGCCTTTCACAACCTACTTAACTGGCTCAAACCGGCCTGAAAGCATGCGTATGACCAGCTCAGGCGCACCAGTATTTTATTCACCTTCTGACCTTGAAGTACCGCATGAGTTATGCGTAGCTCAAATGGGTGGAGGTAAGGATACTCAGTTAGGTCTTACTATCAGTGAAACATTCCACGCCATTCGTTATGACATTATTGAGCTTGGTACCAGCTATCGCGGCATCATAGAGGCGATTGGTGGCCGCTATTGTAAAGCTCGTGAGCAAATCATAAACCCGCTGGCCGGTTATGACGAGTTCGACAGATCCAAGCAACAAATCGGTAATACTGGCCGCGACTTATCCAGAGATTTCGTCAACATGCAAACCGCCATTATTCAGCCTATATTTGCAGATTCGCTAGGTGGTAATTTTACTACCGTCCAGGAACTGGTGATGAATAAGGCGATTCGTTCATTATACGAAAACCCCGTTCGAAAACTTGAATCTCCGCTGCTACCTGATTTGCTGCAATTTATAGACCGGGTAGAAACTGAAGAACAGCGACATGAAGATGCAAAGAATTTATTAGCTGATAGTCTGTCCGATTTCCTCGAACTGGACATAGGTAAGGAATTTAAAAATGAAGATCAATTTATCATTTCTCCGGTAGCCAATGCTATCGATTTTGATAAGTTTGGTGGCAAACTTTTTGAATTTTTTCTGACCTTTGTTTGTACGCGACTGATCACCAATGCTATGGCATCCAGTAGCCGCAATCAGATTGTATTAAACGAATATGGCACATTAGTACAACGTGCACCTGCTGTTATGAAAACCGTTACCATGACCCTTGATAGAATGGGTAGAAAAGAACTCTGTGGTCTTTCAAGAAATACCCAGGAACTGGATGACATTACCGACATTGGTACAGGGGCTATTAATGCAATACCTAATAAAATTCTATTAAGCCGCACCGACCGTCATCAAGAATTGGGAGATAAATTATTAATGCCAGAAATGATGGTACGTGCCTGGGAGGGCTTTCTACCGCCCGAGGTTATGGATCAAAAAGGCTACCGGCAAGCAATCGTCAGTCAGCGTAACCAGTGGCATAACCTCTATTTACTTTTTCCTCAATTGCTTCTCGACCTGATGAATACATCCGGTAAAGACAAGTCTATCCGTGAGAAAGTCTACGATACGACACAAGATCCTTATGAAAGAATCGCATTATTTAGAAAACTCAAAGCCCAAAGGAGTGCTGACAATGAGAATCATATTATTTAGTACCTTTCTGTTCCTTTCGTTCAATGTCAATGCCGATATGGTTGGTGGTGATGTTGCATATTTATCTCAATTATTCATAAAAGCCAAAGAACAGCTCAAAACATTAAGAGATAATCTTGATGAAATTAAAACCACGAACGACACCTTGAAAAACAGCATGAACCTCATGAATGACATGAAAAAGGAGTATGATTTTTGGCAAGATTTTAATCTCAATGCTCATGTTGATGATGTTAAACGACATTATCTAAACGGCACTCTGATTGATGAGTTAATTGAAACTGATGATAATTATGCACGTTTTGAGCTTACACGCGCTATCGCTAATCGACGTACCAAGGCTATTGATCCTCAGGGTAATAATTTACCTGACACAGTGTTGGGACCGACAGAATCCGACGATTATTTACTAAATGTTTCGTTATCAGATTCATACCTGGATGTATCTGATTCAGTTTTAAATGATGACTTAAGCACAAAAGATATTCAACGCATCAACGCTTCGTCCACGGCTATCCTTGCTTCTGAAGCCCTGGATCGCAAGGCTCGACGCATCAAGGATGAGATCAGGCGGCGTGAAATCACGCTAGACATGCTTGATCGTGAACGCGACTTTATGAATTACCTGAAAGGAGAATAATCATGGGACAGGGAGTTTTAACAGGTGTATTAGGGGCTTTTTTAAATCCCTCAAATATTTATGAAGTGATGGCTTATTTATCAACTTTTGCCGTTACTATGATTGGGCTTTGGTTGGTATTTCTGGTTATTCGAATTTATTCAGAATCGGTTAAAGCAATGGCGGGAAAAGCTGATTTGCTGGGTGCAGTGGTCGCAGCACTAAAAACCGTGCAATGGATACTTATTTATTCAACCTCTGGTATGTTCATTTTTTCTATGTTCTACGGAATGAGTGAGTCTTACACGTCCATTGGTTCAATTGAACAGGTCAATCAAACGCTTTATGAATTGAGAGCTAGCATAAAGACCTCTGAGGAAGTTGCGGTCAGTTGGTATACAATGGTTATCGAAGCCGTTGTTGATGCGGGAAGCCTGCCTCTTCAGGCCATTCTTTACCTGCTATTTCATATCTCTTCTTTTTTTTATCAGCTCATCAATTCTGCAATTGATGTTTTGTTCGCTGTGTCTTTGACCTTGATTTATGGCTATGGATTTATCGCCATTGTATCAATGCAGCTACCTGAGAAATTCCAGCTCATCGATGGCTTTATCAAAAATATGATTTCTCTATTCCTCTGGTTGATCATTGAAGCCATTTTAATGGTGTTTGCTTTGGCAATGATTTACATGGGTGGTCAAACCGTTTTATCCATATATAAGGACTTTGGTAGCGGTCAAACCGCTATCACACTATGGTATTTTGGCGCTATTCTTTGCATGCTTTTTACTGTTGTTCTGCGCGTAATAGCTCCATTCATTGCCTATTTTCTTTCTAACAATCAATCCATCGTTGCAGCAACAGCCGCACCGGCTGCTTTATTGGCCGCTCAAATGGGCGCAAAAATCACAGAAACACTTTCTCAATCTTCAAGTAAATTAACAGAGGGAATGAAGCCCGATTCTGAAGGGGATCGTATGCGAGATAA
Source organism: Gammaproteobacteria bacterium (assembly GCA_050306135.1). Lineage (GTDB taxonomy): Bacteria > Pseudomonadota > Gammaproteobacteria > JACNJF01. The sequence goes on along the minus strand of JBNLGQ010000056.1, from coordinate 4,209 downwards.
GGTCATGAATAATATATCAGATATTTCTCATTCCACGCCTCGTGAAGCTGCCGGTACAATCGGTTCTGGTATAGCTAATGCTGCACGAGCTATCGATCAGCATTTGACTGGAGGCTCACAGAGTAGCAGCGATATAACACCGTCATCCGGTGGTGTTGCCGATTCTTCGCACTCGCCTGACAACTCGACCCAGGATTCTCAGAATCAACAAAACACAGATGATACTATTCAAGATCCTGCTGATTCTTCAGATGCTGGTGTCGAAGAATCAAACAGTAATGATGCTCCTGGTACGGAAGACTCAAACAGTGATGTTTCTGACAATTCTAATGATCAAAGTAGTGGTGAAACTCAAGCTGATAGCAGCAGCTCTCCATCTATCAGCGATATAACCAGTACGTCTGGTGGTGAACAATCGGTTGTCGCTGAAGAAGAGTCTCCGCCTCCGCAACCTCAAACCAATACACAAGATACGTCTAGTGATATTACAGATAAAAAAACAGATAAATAATGAAAAGCGACGATATATCTGAACCTTTATCCTTTATGAATTCTAATACGAAGAATTCATTCTGGTCTTTCATTGTCTGGAAAGAACGAGCGCTATATCTGATCATTGCTTTGCTTATTTTGCTGACTTTTTTTCTGGCCTCGCAGGTTTTTTCAGACCAGGAAGAAGAATCAGTCTTCCGAAGTCAGTCTGATATAGAGCTTGCGGCCAAGAAATTTGTCAGCTGTCTTTATTCCCTGGATGCGGCCACGGTTCGAGAAGATCAATTTTGTGCGATTCAGTTCATGCTTAATGAGAAGGATAAAGAGACCCATACGGACTATTTAAAAAATACCCAACTGATCACAACTGCAGAGAAAAAAGGCATTAAAAGCTTTTTTCTCTGGAATAATTCAAAAATTGAGTTTGAAAACAATGGCGATGGCACCTTTGATATTTATATTCGAGTGCCTTACAGAGTCATTGGCGTATCTACTCAAACGCTTGAAATTATCGTCACCCTTCAGGTAGTCGATATTTCAGATCAGTTTATTTATGGCGTCGGGGTCAAGTCCTGGCGTGATTTAGCTATCGACCCGATAATTACCGAGTAATCATCATGCACATAAAAACACTATTCTTTACCTGCCTTTTAATTAGCCAAGGCGTCCAGGCCGTGGAGGTTTCAGATAGCCTGGCTATGTCCTGCAATAAGACTGTTGAAGTCAATGAAATTACTAAAACCGTTGTCAGAATGACGCCCTTTCGTGGTGTGAATCTTATCTTCCCGGAAAAGCTTTTTGATAGCGCAACGGTCTATTCATTGTCATCTGACAAAGTTTGGTCGTTCGTCCGTGCGTCCGGCACTAACATTGTGCCGATCACTTTTAAAACCATGCAGAACGTGTTCGGTGAAATCCAGGACTTCACCATTGCTACCGAGGATCATATCTATACGGTCGCATTGGTAGCAGAACCTGATATTACCAAGCACTGCAACAACATTGTGTTTAAATATTCAGACAAAGAAAAACAACGTCTGGAAGACAAAAAAAAGGAAGCTGCTCGTTTGGCTCTGGCAAGATTGAACGTGTCGCAAAAAGCAAATCAAGGTCTGTCGTCTGAAGTCGGTTCATTGCGACTGGCAACAAAGGCTTTGCTTTCTACCGTCTCCGAAAACCGGATTTATGAAGAAAAACAACTTCAGTTTGAAGAGGGTGCTTTTGTTGTTTACGTGGACAAGCTCAAAAGCTTTGACGGTATCGATATACTAATCATAGAGCTTGAAAATCAATCCAGTAAAGTTATTACCTTGAATGGATCATCTGTCTATGACACCAGCAGCGGCCATGATGTGAAAATTTCTGGCGTGTTCACCGATTTAAAATCACTCAAAAGCGAACAGAGCAGCTATTACCATTTTACCACCACTGAACCACTTGCTGACATTAAGCGCAAGCTGGTTATTAATACCAACATTGGCGAGGTAGCCATAGATTTTTAATGAATAAAACGCTCCTTTTTTTTCTAGCATTTGTTTCTTCCTCCGCCTCATCCAATAATGAATTTAGTGAATTCAACAGTGAAGTGAACAAGGCTCAGGAAACTGTAAATCGCAGTAAACGTCTTTTACCACACAACCGCATTCACTTGCTCCTGCAGGAAAAACCGGATCTTGTGCCAGAAGAAGTGAAGGAGATAAAAAAGCCTGTTGGTGATGAAGCTCCTGATTCTGCCTCAGCTTCAGGTGCAGCCGCGAATCTTGGAGCAAATGGGAACGGTCACCAAACTGGTGGGGCAGGGCAGCAAGCACAGGGTTCTGGCAATAGGGATAAAAAAAGTGATAGCGTGGCCGATGAAAAAAAGGCTGCAGATGATGAGGCTGCTGCCGTTGAAGCGGCACGTATTAAAAAGCAGAAGGATGCTGCAGCTGAAGCAGCGCGTATTAAAAAACAGCGTGCGGAAGCTGCCCGTTTAAAGCGTATTCGTGAAGCAGCGAAGTCTAGGCCTGTTTATACTTCTCCGTTACTGTCTGGAGCCAATTCAGGCGGTGGTTCTAATAATGCCTCTGTTAAGATGCCGCAGGGCCGCCAAATTCGTTACGGCATTACTATTGGCACCAAAATAGCTGTTGAACTTACTGAAGGTGCTAGTAGCGTTCAACCGGGTTACACCTCAGTTAAATTACTGGAAGATGTTGCTGGTTATAAATCTGTATTGCCTGCTGGCTCTACTGTTTTTGCTCGACCTAAGGCTGTGCTTGGATCTGATCGATTGTTTCTTACTGCATCCAAAGTGCTCGATATATCAGATAATAGTGAATTCAGTATCAGTGGCAATATACGGGCAGAGGATGGTAATGCTGGGCTTTACGCTAGTATTGTTTCAGATCCGCGCGATTTCAAACGCGCCGCCACAGCTGGCGAAAATGCGATTGTATCCGGTGTGATCGGCAGCATTGCAAATGATTCGTTGGTTGGTAACGCTGCCAAAGTTACGGCTGATACTCTACACGATCAAGAAAAGCAAAAACAAGATTTTGTGAACGGTCAGGTTGCTCTTGTTGTTGAAGCTCAACCTCAGAAAGCATTTCTGATCATTGAGCAAACCTTCTGAACAGATTCTTAGTTGTAGTGCAGAATATTCTCCATCTATTCCGAATGTTGCTATAGGTTTTGAGTTATTTGTCTGGTGTATTGCGCGATCCCTATGGTCGCTCTCCTCCGGGTTCCGCTATCGCTCCATCACTCCACTGCGTTACGTGACAAGCCCTCCATATCACTATCGCCTACGCGCTCCGCTTGTTTATTGTTGACGCCTTTCAGGCAATATTAGATTAGAACCTTCCCTGGGCGCAGGAATTGCCTGTTTCACTCCGTTACACACGCAATAAACCTTTCCTGCTATTGCGCGTACTCATCCATGAGAACGCACTTAAACCCGCTTCATTTGATTGCTAAGGGGCGCTGCCCCTGGCGCGGCTCAAGGGGTGTCCCCAATCTTCCTACGCTTCGCTCCGTGCAGACCGGGTGATCCCCCTCCCCTTGCCCCTTGCCTCCCCGTTCCTCGCCGGACGGGCAAGCCGCATACGCAGCAACCCTTTATTTTTAAAACAGGTGATTTATATGGCTATTAAGAAAATGAGTGATGCATTCAAAAAGGTGCAGGTTTACAGGGATAATATGAATATAGGCAGGACAAAAATCATGGCTAAAGATTTGTCTTGTGTTGTTTATATTTATGAAAACGTATACGGCCATCCGTGTGCTGTTGGATATCGCGGCAGGGCTAAGAAGCCTGCTTTCCACTATCGTTATCCTTCCGATGAAAGAAGGGCTGAGAGGGTTCAGGAGTGGATGGCCGCGCAATCTGAGACTAAAACTACTGGGCGTCAACCTGTTATACGTACTCTTTCCGTTGATGATGTTTTGCGCGCATCCTGGGGCTACGATCAAACTAATATCGATTACTTTAAGGTCACTGGTTTGATTGGTGACACAATGGTTGAGTTGGTGCCGATTGGTAAACACTCTGACGGAGGAGGCATGACCGGAGACTGTGTTCCTGATCCGAGTTCTGTTACTGGTGAGCCAATTCGAAGAAAGGCTAAAGGGGATAGCGTTAAGATTGATGATGTACGGTATGCAAGTAAAGTGGTGCCCACAACTATTGCGGGCCTTGTTTTGTATAAGCCGGACAGCTGGTCAGCCTATCATTAA